>JBBKVP010000001.1:0-87711 GCA_037968495.1 Pontixanthobacter sp.
GTCACCGGAAATAGCAGGCGTGATCTTCGATCAGGACAGGTTTCGTGTCGATGTCTTTGTTAATCCATCGCTAATCGAAGTCAAAAACGCAGTGGTCCGCGCATATCTTCCTGCCCCTGACGGAGGCCTTTCGATCATTAACGGCATCGGTGCAGTGCTTTCTGGTTCAGACGGCGGGCCACGGCACTACGATTTCCAGAACCGATTGATCATCGGCAATGCCACGCGTAGATTGCGGGCCGACATTGCCTATTCTTCCAGTTTCGGAATGCAGGCCGACCGGGTTGTGGCGGAGCAGGACACCGGTGCATTACGATACTCTGGTGGTGCCTTTTGGGCGCCCGGTCTGGAATTTCTTGGCCGCACAAAAATGGTCGGGTTGGGTGTTCAGACGCAGACTGATACCAGGCTGGACAAGGAGATGAGCCGAGGAAGCCCGCTTGTCGTTTTTCTTAGCCAGCGATCACGCGTGGATATTCTTCGTGAAGAAAGACTAATCGTTTCCCGCATTTACGACGCCGGAAATCAGGCGCTCGACACATCGAATCTGCCAGATGGCTCTTACGAAGTCGTCCTACGCATCGAGGATATTTCGGGCCGGAAGGACGAGCAGCGCCGCTTCTTCTCAAAAAATCCGCAAATCGCTGCTGTTGGCCAGACCAACATGTTCGCATTTGCTGGCGTCCGCTCTGATGAAAATGAGCCGAACTTTCTGTCAGTTTCCCAAATGCCGTTTCTACAAGCGGGTATTGCGCGGAGATTCGGCTCACATCTCGCGGTGGATGGCACTGCAATCCTTGATGGTAAGACGACCATGGGTGAAATCGGGGCCTATTTGATTGGTGCTGATGCGTTGGTCAGACTGTCCGGCTTTGCCGTTTCTGACGGGTCATTTGGCGGCCTTGCCCAAATTTCATCCTCGGGATATTCTCGGCTTAACTATAATCTTGTTTTCCGCCATTTTTCTGCAGGACGTATCGCGCAGACAGGAGAAAATCTGACCAGCGCCGATCCCTATTTCGACCCGGAAACCTCGTCTCTGAAATTACGCAACATCTCGTTTGATCAACTGAGCGGGAATGCATCCTTTAGCCTGTCGAATATGCAGCTCAATTTGTCGGGCGTTTACCGAGACGAGCCAGGCGCGCGGAAATCATACAGTTTGGGGCCGTCGCTACGCTGGGACTTCTTTCGCAAGGGACTGCTTAATCTCACTTTGCAAAGCGATGCAGCCCTAACCGAAAAGGGAAATTCATTCTATCTTGGCGTTGGTCTGCGAGTTTTAGGTGCGCGCACATCTGCCAGCACCGTTACCGGCTACCGAAGTGCAAACATCGACGGGATGCCGAACAAATCCGGAATGGTGGGCGGCGTAGCAGCATCCTGGCAGGATGGAGATCCCTGGAACCGGGAAATCGGCATATCTGCGGCGTATGACCATGATCTCTATCGCGACCTGTTCAGCGGGTCAGGCAGTTTCCGAAGCAGAAGTGCCACTCTGGCAGGCAATGTCGTTAAAGTGACCGGCGCAAATGGAGGAAATCTTCAATATGGAGCCGGCTTCAACACGTCGGTTGCATTTAAGCGCGGTGTCGTGGCGCTGGACGGGCGAAACGAAAACGACAGTATGATTTTGGCCTCGATTGAAAGCGAGACACCCGGCGCCGCGTTTGAACTTATTGTTGACGACGCTGATGCAGGCATGATCGTTGGTGGGGAAAACCTTGCTGTGTCGCTGCCAGCATACAAAGCATACCGTGTTAGAATACGCTCTGTAGGCGACACCAGGATGTCCTATGATTCAATGGACCGTGAAATCAGTCTTTATCCAGGAAATGTTGTCCGGTTGTCATGGAAAGCGGCACCAATCGCGGCGATGTTCGGAAGGATCATTGGGATTGACGGGGAACCCGTGACCGCAGCCATGATCGAGATCAAAGGCGGGATAAGTGAAACCGATGCCAACGGATACTTTACAATCGAAGGGTCCGAAAAGGCGGGTCTCGCAGTGCGGACCACCGAAGGCCAAACGTGCAAAATTGCGATACCCCAAGTTGAGCCAGTCAATGCCTACAAGGCTCTCGGCACGCTAATCTGTGATGAGAACATGACTGATCTGATAACAACATCCAGCCAAATTGGAGGCCAATAATGAAGCCGATGAACACACTGCTTTATTCTGCGAGTTTGGTATGCGCTATGTCCACAGCATTGGCCTACGCACCGGCTGCACGCGCTGAAATGGTATTGAGCGAAGTTATTGTGGATTTGAAGCCCGAGGAACCGGCCTACCGAGATATCGAGGTCTGGAACAACGGCTCAGAGCGAATTTTCGTAGTAGCACAACCGTTCGAAATTGAATCGCCCGGTCATTCAGACGAGAGGCGAGTTCAAAATCCTGATCCGGCTATTACCGGCATTCTTGTTACCCCTCAAAAGATGGTGCTTGAAGCTGATCAACGCCGGATCATACGTATCGCTGCCGTCACGCCTCGCCGAAGCGTGGATCGCGTTTATCGGATAACAATCAAAGAAGTGTCAGGCGAGATTGAGGCGGAACAAACCGCACTAAAAGTTTTGCTGGGTTATGATGTGCTGGCCATTTACCGTCCATCGCCCGTCGCCGGGCAAATCACCGGGGAGAGGATGGGGCGTAAGTTGATAATCCGAAACGATTCAAACACTGCGCAAGAGTTGACTGACGGAAAGCAATGTGATGACACCGGACAAAACTGCAACTCTTTGCTTGCCAAACGTCTGTATTCTGGTGCGGTGTTCGAACAGGAATTGGCCTATGATACGCCGGTCGAATATATGATAACCTTTGGGAATGGAATTTCGCGCAAGGTATTTTGATGATTAATCAGGATAGTCTGAACTGAATTAAGATTTATTTCCGGTTGACCGATCATTGATCGTGATTTCAATATTCGGCGATAGCTATTCCTCCCGCTACCGCCTAAGGAGCGGCAGGTATTAAAATCCACAAATAACGATCTGACCATCACAGACTGGGCGGGAAGCTAACTTGCTACGCCAATCTGACAATTGTCTGTTCTTGCGACCCGCGATCTAAATAGCGGCAGGACCGCTTCCCACCCAAGATGTGACATTGAGAACCCTTCCGAGGTATCCTAAAAGCAGACATCCGTAGGGGTCTTTACGATCCAGAGATAAGCAGATTGTGTCCGCCGGCCGCCGCGATCTCGAGCGCCCGTTTGGCGGTTTCCTGACCTTTGACTTGCTTCAAGTCAGGCCCCTTTCTTTTCCGCTGGCGTGAACTGCGGCAAACAACACTCTGGGTGACGCAACCACGCGCCCGTCTAGAGCTAGCTCGCCTACGGCGACCCAATCGGCCAGTTGTTCCGCATCGGCCACACCCATCGCCGCCAACAAGGCCAGCGCTATCGGCAGATCGTAATGCGAGCCTTCTTTTTCGGCAGATCGGCAGGCGACAGGTTGATGGTGATCCGCTTTGGCGGCAGCGCAGACCCATGGCGGCAAGGGCTGATTGCATCCGCTCATGGCTTTCGCCCACGGCCTTATCCGGCAATCCGACCACGGCGAAGCGCGGCATTCCCAGCGCGATTTGGCACTGCACCTCTACGGCGCGCGCCTCCAAGCCCAGATAGGCTACTGTCGATACGAGTGCGACCACGTTTTACGACCCCCTGTTTTACTCAAGCGTAGTGCAGGTAATTCAGATGCTTGTCGAGTGGGCGCGGCCCGGTAACCAATTTGAAAGCATCTCAGTTGGCAATTGGGCAAGGCGGGCCTGCGAAAAGCTAGCCATGCGCTCGATTATCGCCATCCTTATTGCTCCCCTCTTCGCTATGGGGGCCACGTTGATGAGTATCCCTGCCAACGCGCAGGCCGTGTCCGAGATCATGATCGTGCAGGAGTGGGTAAACGGCCAGTGGGTCGAAGTCGGTTCGCAGCGCTATGTCGATCTAAAGGCCAACGCGCTTGTTACCAAAGCGCCACCCGCGCCAACCGGCATCGCTGCCTATGGCCCGTTCCGCGTGCTTGATGATCGCCGCGCCGCTTTGGTCGACGTGACCGACAGCCTTAGCCCGCGAGACTTTGCGCTGATGCTGCGCGATTTTCCAAATATTGCGGCACTGGAAATGATCGAATGCCCCGGCACCGATGATGACCGCGCGAATCTCCAACTGGGGCGATTGATTCGCGGTGCAGAGCTTACAACTATCGTCCCGCAAGGCGGCTCGGTCCGATCAGGGGCGGTCGAGCTGTTCCTTGCCGGGGCAAGGCGCGAGATGGCGGCGGAAGCAGAGTTCGCGGTTCACGCATGGATGGACGATCTGGGCCGGGGGCCTTCGGATTTCTCCATGAATGCCGAACAAAACCGCATTTACCTCGACTATTACCGCGATATGGGCATGGCAGATGCGGAGGCGCGCGCCTTCTACGCGATGACCAATTCAGTGGTGAATGAAGAGGCCAAGTGGATGACCGGCAGCGAGATGGGAAGCTGGGTGGCCGGAGCGCTTGAAGAGACTCACAAATCTTCCCCGCCGACGCTCGCATATCTTGACTTGGAACCTGCGCTGCCTTAATCGCGTCTTCATACAGATGGCCCTCTGCTGAAAGGGGGCCCTTTTTATTGGTGCACCCAGCTTGTTTTGGGGCATCTTCGATCTTTCGAGGTTTAACATGAAGCGTACTTTCCAGCCGAGCAATCTCGTGCGCAAGCGCCGTCACGGTTTCCGCTCCCGCAAGGCAACTGTCGGCGGCCGCAAGATTCTGGCTTCGCGCCGCGCACGTGGCCGTAAAAAACTTTCCGCCTGAGTCGGAAGCGACTTCACAGAAAATTGCGGTGTTGACGCGCCGCTCCGATTTTATAGCTGCAAACCGGGGACTGCGAGTCGCACGCCCCGGTTTTGTGCTGCTTGCACACCCGAATAATGGCGCAGGCATGCGTTACGGCATTACGATCACCAAGAAGGTCGGAAATGCCGTGGTGCGCAACCGCATGAAGCGGCGATTCCGCGAATTATTGCGAGCGCATTTGCCCGAAATGGGCCTGCCGGATCACGATCACATACTGATCGGCCGCGATGGCGGGATAGAACGCGATTATTCCAAGCTCGATATTGAACTTGTCGCGGCGCTTGAACGGGCCGCTGCGGGTAAGGGCGATCCTCCTCGCCGCTTTCGTGGCGGGTCTGGTAAGCGAAGGAAATGAAACATATTTTCATCTTTATTGCGCGGGCCTGGCAATGGGGTCCGTCGCGGATTTTACCGCCAACTTGCCGCTTTGCCCCGTCCTGTTCGGAGTATGCCATACAGGCGCTCGCCAAACATGGTGCGATCAAGGGTGGCTGGTTGGCGTCTAAGCGTATATTGCGCTGCCATCCATGGGGCGGGCACGGATTCGATCCGGTTCCTTAAGCGGGCTTTACGCCAGCACCCACAATGACAAATTTTTACGGGATTTAGACAGAGCCTTGGACAATCAGCGCAATATCCTCATCGCGGTGGTGCTTTCTGCATTGCTGCTGTTCGGCTGGGACTACGGTATGTCCAGCTTCTATCCGGAGCCGGCCAATGTCGGTCAGACGGAGCAAAGCGAAGCTACGGCCGAGAGCCTTTCGGGCGACACGCCTGTCAAGCGCACGCGCGAAGGCGGCCTAACCGATCCTACCGAAATAGCGCTGGAAGAAGCTGATCTCGAAACGTCGCTCGCCGCGCCTGAGCGGGTCAAAATAAATGCGCCAAGCGTTGCCGGTTCGGTCAACCTCGTCGGTGCACGGATCGATGATCTGGTGCTCAAGACTCACCGCCAGACGGTCGAGAAGGATAGCGGCCCGGTTCGCTTGTTCTCACCGCAAGGCACGCCCGCACAGCAATTCGCCCAGTTCGGCTGGGTTGGCCAAGGTGTCGCCGTTCCAGATGCAACGACCGTGTGGCAAGCTGATGGTACTTCGCTGACGCCCGGCAGCCCCGTGAAGCTGACGCATGATAATGGCGCCGGGTTGCTGTTCACAATCGCTCTGTCGATTGATGACGATTATATGATTTCCGCCGAGCAGACCGTGGCAAACACAGGCACAGGCCCGGCCGTGATACGGCCATTTGCGCTAGTGAACCGCACCAGCCGCACTGCAAGTTCCGACACTTGGAATGTCCATTCCGGGCCAATTGGCGCATTTGGCGATTCTGTCGCGTTCGATAATGATTATGACGATCTGGACGATGATGGCCGGGTCAGCCCAGAAGGCCGCGCCCGCTGGATGGGCTTCACCGACATCTATTGGATGTCAGCGCTTATTCCGGAACAAGGTAGCGATCCGACGGCTGAATTCCGCCCGCTAGGTAACCAGACATACCGCGCCGATGTGATCTATCAGCCGGTGACGGTGGCCGCGGGCAAGCAGGTAACGCGCAGCACCAAGCTGTTTGCAGGTGCCAAGGAAACCGCAGTCCTCGACGTTTACGAAAACGCAGGCATTCCGTTGTTCGGCAAGGCGATTGACTGGGGCTGGTTCTCCATGATCGCATGGCCTGTGTGGTGGCTGCTGACGCATCTGTTCACGCTGGTCGGCAACTTCGGTGTTGCGATCATGCTGCTGACGCTGCTGATGCGCGGCATTCTGTTCCCCATCGCGCAGAAGCAGTTTGCGAGCATGGCAGCGATGCGCGCGATCCAGCCCAAAATGAAGGCGCTGCAGGAACGCTACAAGGACGATAAGCAACAGCAGCAAAAAGAAGTGATGGCGCTCTATAAAAAAGAGGGTGTCAATCCGCTGGCCGGCTGTCTGCCGCTTCTGCTGCAAATCCCTATCTTCTTCGCGCTGTATAAGGTGCTGATCCTGGCGATTGAAATGCGCCACCAGCCGTTCATTCTTTGGATCAAGGATTTGTCTGCGCCCGATCCGGCGACGATCCTCAATCTGTTCGGCCTGCTGCCGTTCACTCCGCCAAGCTTCCTCGCCATCGGCGTGCTGGCGGTGCTGTTCGGTATCTCGATGTGGCTGACCTTCAAGTTGAACCCCAGCGCGATGGACCCTGTGCAGCAGCAGATCTTCAGCTTCATGCCGTGGATTTTGATGTTCGTGATGGCACCATTTGCCGCTGGCCTGCTGCTTTACTGGGTAACGTCCAACGTGCTCACGCTGGCGCAGCAAACGTATCTCTATTCGCGCCATCCGCAGCTGAAAGCGCAAGCTGAGCAGGATAAGGCCGACAAGGCCGCTGCCGCCGCGGCGGATAAGAAGTAAGCATGAAGGATCCCGTATCCAGTGACCCGGTAGCGGATATTCAGGCCCGCGAGGCTGACCGTCTATTCTCGGGCCGCGTGGAGTTTTTGCTCAGCGCGCCGCAGTTGAAGTTCCTTCCGGAACCGACGTCGCCGGAAATCGCGTTTGCGGGCCGGTCCAATGTGGGCAAATCGACGCTTCTCAACGCGCTAACCGGTCGCCGCTCTATCGCGCGTGCATCGGTCACGCCGGGCCGCACGCAGGAGCTGAACTTCTTCGAAGTGGGCGAGCCGACCCAGTTCCGGCTGGTGGATATGCCCGGCTATGGCTTCGCCAAGGCTCCGCCCAAGGTGGTCGATAATTGGAAGAAGCTGGTCCGCTCATACTTGCGCGGCCGACAGGTTCTCAACCGGACGCTTCTGCTGATCGACGCAAGGCGCGGCGTGAAAGACGTCGACCGCGAAATGATGGCGATGCTGGATGAAAGCGCCGTCGGCTATCGCATCGTGCTGACCAAGGCAGATAAGCTGAAAGCCAGCGAGCTGGAGCGGGAAGTCGAGCTGACTCTGGCCGAGGCGCGCAAGCATCAAGCGGCCTTCCCCGAACTCCACGTAACTAGCGCGGAAAAGGGCATGGGGCTGGCGGAATTGCGCGCAGCTGTGATGGCGGACGCTAAGCTTTAGATATTTCGGCACGGCCGGCAAAGTTTCGAGCTTCACTTTATATGCATTAAGAGTTTGTAGGATAACGAAAAACGCGGGTACTGATCACGGCGCCCGCATTCATGAATCCGATAAAGATCTCCGCTTTCAAGGAATAAACATGCTACGTTATGCCCGTATTGCCGCACCGCTGTTAATAAGTGCGATGGCGCTAGCGTCATGTTCACCGCTGAAAACCTTTAACGCATTTGTGCCGAAGGATGATTCAGGCAAACAGGCCGCTGAAGGCATCGCTTATGGTACGCATGAGCGCCAGAAACTTGATGTCTATCTTCCGGACAATGATGGTACGGAAGCAGCGACTGCAAAAGGCCGCCCGCTTGTCGTGTTTTTCTACGGCGGCAGCTGGAACAGCGGCACACGCAAAGGCTATGACTTCGTGGGCCGTGCACTTGCGGCGCGCGGTTTCGTAACCGTCATCCCCGATTACCGTTTGGTCCCCGAAGTGACCTATCCTGCCTTTGTCGAAGATGGCGCTTCAGCAGTCCGCTGGGCGCGCGTGAACGCCGCCAAATATGGTGCTGACCCTGACAAGGTCGTTGTGGTCGGCCATTCCGCCGGAGCTTATATCGCTGCGATGCTGGCGGTGGACGAACGCTTTCTGGCTGACGACCGGGCTGCTCTGCGCGGCTTTGTGGGTCTGGCGGGCCCCTATGATTTTGCGCCTTTCGACGGCCCGGTAACGCAGGCCGCGTTTGGCGATTGGCCACAGGCGGCCGCAACTCAGCCGGTCACCTATGCGGGCAAGGGCGACCCGGCGGCGCTACTGTTAAGCGGGGCAGGCGATACAACAGTTCTGCCGATCAATAGCGAAAAGCTTGCCGCGAAATTGCGCCAAGGCGGCGTCGATGCGGACTTGAAGTTCTACGACGGTATCGGCCACGTCGGCATTGTTACTTCCATCGCCAAACCCCTACGCGGCAAGTCATCCGCGTTAGAGGACATCGCTGCTTTCGTGGAAAAGGTGACTGTTGAAGAGTGAAGCTGAAGAACACGCTTTTGCCCGCGAAAACCGGATGCTTGCGACCCAATAGTAGCCGTAACCCCCTAACCCTCAAACCCCACGAAATTCACCGAGTCCTTCACCGGCTTGCGGTGCGTCATCACTTCATTTGCGGGGAAGCTCATGTCGGGCCAGCCTAGCGCGATGCTTTTCATGATCACCTGATCGTCGGGGATTCCCGCATGCTCGCGTACGACGGGGCTCTGCATGATGCCTTGGCTGTTGATCACTGTGCCGAGGCCTCGTGACCATGCGGCGTTGACCAGTGCAGTGGCGACTGCGCCGCAATCGAACACCGTGTCATCCGCGCCATCGAGCACCTTGTCATAAGTCACGATCACGCAGACGGGCGCATCGAACTGGCGGAAGCCGCGCATGACCCAGTCTTGCCGGGCGGCCTTGTCCGCGCGCTCGATACCCATTGCGCCGAAGAGCTGTTTGGCGACATCGACCTGGCGGGTGCGGTGGTCGCCTTCGAAGACGCCGCTGCCGGTGCGAAACTCGCGGCTTTCGGCAACGCCTGCCAGCATGTTTTCGCTATTGCCGGCACGGATGCGGTCGAGCGGTTCGCCAGAGATGACGTAAAAATTATAGGGCTGGGTGTTCATCGAGGATGGAGCGCGCATGGCGAGGCCGACGATCTCTTCGATCAATTCCTTTGAGACAGGGTCGGGTTTGTACCCACGAATACTGCGGCGGCCCAAAATCACTTCGTCGAATGTCATAGAATTTCCCTGTCAAATACTCAGCGCGTGAACAGCTGGCCCATATCGGCAAATGCTTTGATCTCCAGCGCATTACCCGACGGGTCGCGGAAGAACATCGTCCCCTGCTCGCCCGGCTTTCCGGCAAAGCGAATATGCGGAGCAATCGCAAAGGTCACCCCCGCATTTTCAAGCCGCTGCGCTAATGCGCGCCAGCTATCCATATCCAGCACCACGCCGAAATGCGGGACCGGCACGTCATGGCCGTCAACCGGATTACTCAATTCGCCGTCAGCTAGCGCCTCCGCAAGATGCGCGACGATCTGGTGGCCGTAGAAATCGAAGTCGATCCATTGATCGCTGCTGCGGCCCTCGGGGCAACCCATCACTTGCCCAAAGAATTCGCGTGCAGCGGCAAGGTCATGCACGGGGAAGGCGAGGTGGAAGGGAGGGGCTGTCATGCAAATCATCCGGGAAATTGACTCAATCACCGATCCCATAGCTGTTCATACTCGACTTGGCGATGCTGAACGGTTACGCGGATCCGCGAAGGGAAAAGGTGCTCTCCCCATGAAGTTGATTATAGGAAATAAGAATTATTCGAGCTGGAGCCTACGCGGCTGGCTCGCGGCTAAACAGTCGGGGCTTCATTTTGAAGAACTGACCGTCAATCTGTTCGGCGAAGAATGGGAACAGGCCAAGCGGGAATCAGAAGATTTGCAGCCCTCAGGCAAAGTCCCTGTGCTGTGGGACGAAGAGACAGTCATCTGGGACAGTCTTGCGATCCTAGAATATCTGTCGGACAAGGTCGGGCGCGACCGTTTCTGGCCCAAGGACGACACGGCACGCGGCATGGCGCGGGCAATGGTGTGCGAAATGCACTCGTCCTATGGTTCTCTCCGCGAACAATGCCCGATGAACATCCGCAAGAAGATCGCTACCGATGAAATCTCCGATGAGACAAAGGGCGACGTCGTCCGCATTCTGACGTTGTGGGCAGAGGCCCGTGCGCGCTTCGGGCAAGGCGGCCCCTATCTGTTTGGCACATTTGGCGCGGCGGATATTTTTTACGCGCCGGTGGTCAGCCGCTTCCTCACATACGGTATCGGTGTCCCCGGATTTGCGGAGGCTTATATGCAGGCGGTGTGGGAACACCCGTGGATGCAGGAATGGATCGAAGCGGCCGAAAGCGAGAAATGGGTCATCGAACAATATGAGGATAGTGCAGCAAAATGATCGCTAGATTACTGGCATTTGTCGCTGTCGCGGCGATGGCGCTTGCTCCCGTGCCTGCGATTGCGTGGGGCAGCTTCGGACACCAGACGACCGCTAAGATCGCGCTGGCTAATATCACTCCGGCGACCAAGCGGGAGATCGACCGGCTGATCGCATTGGAGCCGACACTCGGCACACCGAATTGCCGCCTGCGCAATCTGGAGGAAGCCTCCACCTGGGCCGATTGTGTGCGGAATGATCGCCTACGTTGGGGCTTTACCGCATCATGGCATTACCGCACCGCGCCCATCTGCGAAGAGTTCAACCCGCGCAGCAACTGTTCAGGCAGGGCCTGCGTAACCGGCCAGATTGACCGCGCCGCAGCGATCCTTGGTGACAGGAGCATTCCCGACGCCCGCCGGTTGGAAGCGCTTGCCTTCCTCGTCCATTTTGTCGGCGATGTGCATATGCCGCTCCATTCTGGCGACAATGATGACCGGGGCGGTAATGAGCGGACTGCGGACTATGGCATCGTGCCGGAACTCAACCTGCACTGGATTTGGGACGGGCCGTTGGCGGAGCGGGCTATTACTTCGGCCGAGCCATCTCTGATCCGCCGTTACTCCGCTGCCGAGCGCGAGGGGCTGGCCAGCGGGACGCCAGACGATTGGGGCCGTGAAAGCTGGCAATTGGCGCGCGATTTGATCTATCCGACCGCCTACGATGCACCGCAGAACGGGGATGTCTGCGGGCGCAAATTGCCCGAACGGACTGCATTTACGCAGGAAGACATCGAGGCGCAGATCGACACTTCTCAAATGCGGATAACACAGGCCGGTTTGCGTATGGCGCGGCTGCTCGATGAGGCGTTAAGCTAGGTCAGAGCGCCGCGCAGGAACCATCCGGCCACCAGCAGCATGACGATGGCCAAGCTTCGCCTGACTACCAATGTTCGCGACGGATCGCTGACAAAAGGTCCGGCCCTTGCTGCGCCCAGCACCAGCACCAGATGGACAGCAGTAGCGATGCTCACACTAATCATGCCTAGCACCACGGCTTGGGGCAGCGCGGGTTGTCCTCCGGCGAGAAACTGCGGCACCACCGCGAGGTAGAAGACCGCCGCTTTCGGATTGAATAGATTGATCAGGAAGCCTGCAAAGAAGTCACGTCTCGGGCTCTTCCATTTGGCAATCGCCGCAGAGGTGTCGGCCGAATTGTGCCATGCGCCCCAGGCCAGCCACAGCATCATCGCGGCGCCCGCAAATCCGATCCAGCGTGCCACTATCGGTTCTGCCGTAAGCAGGGCCGCCAGCCCCGCTGCCGCTAGCGCCGAATTGCCCGCTAACCCCAGCGCGATACCGGCGGTTGCCGCCAGCCCGTGCCGCTTCCCGTCGCTGAGCGTGAGCGCGACCAGCCACGCCATATTTGGCCCGGGCGTGAGCTCGATCACCAGCACTGCAATGGAGAAGCCGATCCAGTCCAAGATATACCCTTCTTTTCTGCAGGTAACCGGTCCCGATGGCCGGTTCGGTGCTAAGGTCTTGCAGCATAGTCTAGCAGGTTTGGGTATGACGTGACTGGTCTGGCTAGCGCATGCGTAAAACGTGGTATAATCTCATTCGCATGGAAAATGTTAGCGATTTGAAGCCCAGTGATGCCGTCGAACTTGCCGAGAAGTTAATTGCCTGCCCTAGTGTCACGCCCGCCACGGGGCTGGTGTTTGACGCGATGGAAGAAATGCTCGCGCCGTTGGGCTTCGATGTGCACCGCTTTACCACAGGGGAAGCGCCCGATGGGCCAGTCGAGAATATGTTCGCGATCCGCCGCGGCCCGGCAGGATCGAAGCATTTCGCCTTTGCTGGGCATCTTGATGTGGTACCGCCGGGCAAGAATTGGAACAGCGGCCCCTTTGCGCCGGAGCGGCGCGGCGATCTGCTGTTTGGCAGGGGCGCGGTCGATATGAAGGGCTCGATTGCCTCGATGGTGGCAGCGGTGGCAGATGTTCCGGCCGATGCAGGAACGATCAGTTTCATCATTACCGGCGATGAGGAAGGGCCAGCGCTATATGGTACGCGCGCTCTGATCGACCATATCCGCGAGGTGGATGAAGTCCCCGACATGTGCCTTGTGGGGGAGCCGACATCGGTGAACCGGCTGGGCGATATGATGAAGATTGGGCGGCGCGGCTCGGTCAATATCTGGCTGGAGGTCGAGGGATCGCAAGGGCATGTCGCCTATCCGCATCTGGCCGAAAATCCGATACCGAAATTGGTTGCGAAGCTGGCCGAGCTGAATTCGCTGGTGCTCGATGAAGGCACCGACTGGTTTCAGGCGTCCAACCTTGAAATCACCGAATTGGAAGTCGGCAATCCGGCGCATAATGTCATTCCGGCGAAGGCCACGGCTCGCATTTCGATCCGGTTTAACGACCTCCACAGCGGCGCATCTTTGTCGGAGAAAATCATCGCGATTGCCGAAAGGCATGGCGGCAAGGCCGTTCCGATTGTTTCGGGCGAACCCTTCCTGACGCCGCCGGGTGAATTTTCGGACATGATTGCACAGGCTGTGAAGGCGGAAACGGGTATCGAACCGGAGGCCAGCACAAGCGGCGGAACATCGGATGCGCGGTTCCTCAAGAATCTATGCCCCGTGATCGAATTCGGTCTGGTCAACGCCACCATGCACAAAACCGACGAAGCCGTCGCTATGGAAGACCTGCGGACATTGGCGAACATCTACCGGCGTATTGCCGTGGCGGCACTGGGCGGGCACAAGGCCGAATAATTACAAAAAATCGCTGCCGCAAAGGCAACTTGAGGGGTCCGATTATGACGCGTTTCTGGTTCGCTATTCCGCTGTGGCAGCGCGTTATTGCCGCGCTTATCCTAGGCATTGTCGCGGGCCTGTTCTGGGGCCCCGGTGCCGAAAGCATCAAGATCATCGGCGATGTCTTTATTGCCTTCATCAAAATGCTGGTCGTGCCGCTGATCTTCTTCAGCTTGGTGTCCGGCGTTGCGGCGATTGGTGATCTCAAGAAACTGGGCGCGGTTGGCGGCAGAGCGATCTTGCTGTTTGTCGTGACCGGACAGATAGCAGTCTGGCTCGGGCTGTTTCTCGGGACGGTGCTGGCTCCGGGAAGCGGGCTTGATACGGGCTCGATTGAGGCGGGTCCGATCCCCGTTCCGAATGAAACCACGTGGCGCGAGATGCTGCTGGGCGTGGTGCCGCAAAGCCCTGTGCAGGTGATGGCGGACGTCAATGTGCTGCCTCTGATTGTCTTCGCAATGCTGATCGGTATCGGCATTTTGATGGCCGACAAAGACGGCGAACCCGTCGCCAAGATATTCGATTCCGGTTCGATTGTGATGCAGAAAGTCACGGCTATAGTGATGGAACTGACCCCGTTTGGCGTCTTCGCGCTGATGGCGTGGGTGGCCGGAACGCAGGGCACCGATGCCTTGCTCGCGCTCGCGAAACTGGTTTTGCTGAATTATGCCGGCTGCTTGCTGATCATCTTCGTGATGTATTCGGCGATGATCAAATTCATCGCCAAGCTGCCGGTCATCGACTTCTTCCGCGGCATCGTGGACGCGATGGCGGTTGCTTACTCAACAGCGTCATCCAATGCGACGCTGCCAGTGACGCTGCGCTGCACCCAGCGCAACCTTGGCGTCTCGCCCAGCGTGTCGAGCTTCATCGTGTCGCTCGGCGCGACGGTGAATATGAACGGCACCGCGATGTATCTGGGCCTTGCGACCTTGTTCGGCGCGCAGGTGTTCGGCGTCGATCTCAGCTGGGCGGACTACTTCATGATCTCGATCCTCGCCACTGCGGGCGCAATCGGCGCGGCGGGTATTCCGGGCGCGGGTCTGATCATGATGGCGCTGGTCTTCGGCGCGGTTGGGGTGCCGCTGGAAACTATCGCATTGGTCGCGGGCGTGGACCGGATCATGGACATGATGCGCACGGTGACGAACGTGTCAGGCGATGCCGCGATCACTACCACAGTGGCGAGCATGACCGACGAAATCGACCGCGAAGAAATGATTAGCGCGGATGATGTTTGAGGGTTTTGATTAGCTAGCTGGTTGAAACGTAGCAATGAAATCACTTCGTAGAATGTCCGGCATGTTCACCAAGTCGGTTTATGTTCTTTATTTCGCATACTGCTGACTGCTGTTTGTTTCGCAGATTAGCTGGTTTGATATGCCGAATGATACCAGCTGGTTCGAGTTGTCGGGCGTAGTAGCAATCTCACTGTGCGTACTTTCGGTTTTAGCGTTACTTAGCCGACGTGAACTGAGATATATTGTACTTACAGGATGATCCGGTGGTTTGCTCGCTATGACAGCTTACGGCACCTATCACCTGATTGCCCGCGTTACTGGATTGGATGATGCATTTGAAACGACTTATACTCTCTATCTTTCCGAAGTTTTAGTTGTTGCCTTCATGTGGATCGCTCCGCTTGGTATGCTACTTGTCGCGCGTCGTCGATGTAAGCCGTTGGAATCGTAAAATGAGTAATGGCGGGCTATAAGCGCGGCGCGTCACCCCTAATTCTTCTCCAAGACCTTCTTCCTGAAGCTGCACAGTTCCACCACATTACAGCGCCAGCATTCGGGCGTGCGCGCTTTGCAGGTGTAGCGACCGTGCAGGATCAGCCAGTGATGTGCATCGCGGCGGAAGGGCTGCGGCACGCGCTTTTCCAGTTTCGTTTCGACCGCCTCGGGCGTCTTACCTTTGGCGAGGCCCGTACGGTTGCCGACGCGGAAGACATGCGTGTCGACCGCAAAAGTCTCATGTCCGAAATGGCAATTAAGCACGACATTGGCGGTTTTGCGGCCCACGCCGGGCAGGGTCACCAGCTCCTCACGGTCTTCGGGAACTTCGCTGCCATAATGATCGATCAGCCGCTGCGAGAGCAGGATGATGTTCTTGGCCTTGGAGTTGAACAGGCCAATGGTTTTGATGTGCTCCTTCAGCCCATCCTCGCCCAGTTCCACCATCTGTTCGGGCGTTGTCACCTCGGCAAATAGCCGCCGTGTGGCCTTGTTCACCCCGACATCGGTTGCCTGCGCAGATAGGGCGACAGCCACGACGAGTTGGTAGACATTGCCATATTCCAGCTCGGTTACAGGCGCAGGATTATCCTCCGCCAGACGGCTGAAGAATTCGAAAATCTGGTCGTTTGTCACAGATCGAGCACGTCATTCATAGAATAGCGCCCGGCTCCCTTACCGATCAGCCATGCCGCACCGCGCACGGCTCCCCTTGCGAAGATCGCACGGTCCTCGGCCTGATGGGAAAGGGTGATGCGTTCCTGCTCGCCTGCCAGAATGACCGAGTGATCGCCTGCGACTGTACCGCCCCGCAGGGCTGCGAAGCCGATGGCGCCTTTGCCGCGAGCGCCGGTGTGGCCGTCACGCCCGCTTTCTGTATTGGTGGATAGTTCGATACCCCGACCCTCGGCGGCTGCTTCACCCAGCAACAGGGCTGTGCCGGACGGAGCATCAACTTTCATGCGGTGGTGCATTTCGATAATCTCGACATCCCAATCATCGCCGAGCTTTCCGGCAGCCTCGCGCACGAGATGGGCTAGTAGCGTGACGCCAAGCGAGGTGTTTCCGGTTTGCAGGACTGGGATGTGCTCGGCGGCATCATCCAGCGCCGCATGATGGCTGTCATCAAGCCCGGTAGTGCCGACCAAAATCGGAATGCCGGAATCACGCGCCGCCGCAAGATTGGCAGCAAGCGCTGCAGGCGCGGAGAAGTCGACCAACACATTACTAACGTTCGCGAGCGCTGCAGGATCATCGCCCTTGTCGATTCCACCGGCAAATTCGCATCCAGCTTGCTCAATTGCGGTCTTGAGCGCGAGGCCCATTCGTCCTTCGCTGCCGATAATTCCGATTCTACGCATTGCCACTCCTGCTTTCCCCATGCTTCATGGAGGGCATGGCCGACATCCGCAATATCGTAATCCTCACCGGCGCAGGCGTTAGCGCCGAAAGCGGCATCGACACTTTCCGCAGTGAAGGCGGGTTGTGGGAGCAGCATAAGGTCGAAGATGTCGCCACACCGGCGGGGTTCGCACGCGATCCTGACCTCGTGCTGCGGTTCTATGACATGCGGCGGGAGGCGATCCAGGCCAAGCAGCCTAACGCTGCGCATGATGCCTTGGCGCGGCTCGACGAGGCGTGGAGCGGGGAACTGCTTATCGTGACGCAAAATGTCGATGATCTGCATGAGCGCGCCGGAGCGGAGCGTATACTACATATGCATGGCACGCACTTGAACGCTTGGTGCACATCCTGCGATACGCGCACGCCGTGGACGGGAACGCTGATCGAGCGGCCACCATGCCCTTCCTGCGATTCGCGGACCTTGCGCCCCGATGTCGTGTGGTTTGGCGAGATGCCTTATCAGATGGACACGATTTATGGCGCGCTGCGGCAGGCTGATTTGTTCGTGTCCATCGGGACGTCCGGCGCGGTTTATCCGGCGGCGGGCCTTGTCCGTGATGCGCGCGAATTGGGCCTACAAACGCTTGAACTGAATTTGGAACCTAGCCAAGGGTCGCGCTGGTTCGCCGAATCGCGCCACGGGCCAGCCACACAAATTGTGCCCGAATGGGTGGAGCAATTGCTCGCATGACTACGCACCAAGGCAGCTGTCATTGCGGCGCGATCAAGCTGGAGTTGTGGGATGATCCAGCAGACGCGGCCGAGTGCAATTGCAGCCTTTGCCGCCGGATTGGCGCACTATGGCATCATTGTTCGCCGACCTTAGTGACGGTGACGGGCAAGGCGGCGGGCTATGTCCAAGGCGACCGGTCCTTGACGACATGGCACTGCGCGACCTGCGGCATCGTCACCCATTGGACTGCGCTAGATGATCCGACCTACGACCGGATGGCGGTCAATCTGAGGCTGTTTGATCCGGCATTATGGAAAGACCTGCCTCGCCGGAAGATCGACGGGGCCAGTTTCTAGCCGCCGCATCCTTTGCAATCCGGGTCCTTTGCAATCGACAGTGTCCGCATGCCCGGTTTCATCCCGTCGAGGATATGCAGCTTACCCCACTGCGGATCACCGAGTGATGCCTTGCCATCCAGCAGCACGCGGATGGCCTGCATCGCGGCGAAGGTTCCGGCCCATCCTGCCATAGCGCCAAGCATGCCGTCTTCTGCACAGGTATCGCAATCTTCTGCATCGAAAGCATCTCCGACATAGCAGCGGTAACAAGATTGGTCCGGCCGATGGCCTGCAAAGGCAGCGACTTGGCCCTGAAAACGTCCGACAGCGGCGCTCAGCAAAGGAATCCCAGATTTCACGCAAGCGTCGGAAACAGTGAGCCGAGTCGCGAAGTTGTCACATCCGTCGAGCACAAGATCGGAGTTCTCGAAGATCCGGACGGCGTTCTCTCCCACCAATTTTCTCACGCACGCGTCGGCTTCGAGAGCTTTGTCGAACTGGCCAACCCAGCGTGCGGCGGCCCCGGCTTTGGGCGCACCGATATCGCTTTCGGCATAGATCGTTTGCCGCTGCAGATTGCTGGCATCGACCGTGTCGTCGTCAACCAGCGTCAGCCTGCCGATACCAGCGCCTGCGAGATATTGCAGCGCGGGCGAACCAATCCCGCCAATCCCGACCAGCACCACATGCGACTGCGACAAGGCCATCTGCCCCGCGCCGCCCACTTCGGGCAGCACGATATGGCGGGCAAATCTTTCGAGGCGATCGGGCAGAAGTGTCATGTCCGTCCCTTAGCCGCAAAACGGGTGCGGTAAAACTTTCCTACACTCGCCGCCGCGGGGATGGGGTGATTGCTCTTTCACATCGTCAGCTTGCAGCAGGAAACCGGTGTTTCTCCTGCTATACTAAATCTGTCAGTCAGGCGATTTCTCGCCCAAGTGATTGCTATAACGAGATAGTTTGGAAATGACTTGGGGTGACAGGGTGTAACTTGTGTAACCCCGTCACCCTAAATAATCAGCTCTCCAGCTGCCGGAGCAGGCTGCGGACGTCGCCGTCCATATCCGCGTCGCGTTTGCGCAAATCTTCGATCAGGCGAACGGCGTGGATTACCGTCGAGTGATCGCGGCCGCCAAACTTGCGCCCGATTTCAGGATAGCTGCGCGGTGTCAGAACTTTGGCGAGATACATGGCCACCTGACGTGGACGCACTACGGCGCGGGCGCGGCGCTTGGACGACATTTCGCTGCGGTCGATCCGGTAGAATTGGCAGACCGTGCGCTGGATTTCGTCAATCGTAATCCGGCGGCGGTTGGCTGACAGAATATCGGTCAGCTGTTCTTCGGCCAGTTTCAGGCAAACCTCTTGGCCGGTCAGCTGGGCATAGGCGATCAGCTTGTTCAGGCCGCCGACCAACTCGCGAACATTGCGTGTGATGGTGCGGGCGAGGAATTCGATCACATCCGCTGGCACTTCGAGTGGTGCAAAGCGGGTAAGCTTGGAATCCAGCACCTGACGGCGCAGATCGATATCGGCTGGTTGGATGTCAGCAACCAGACCCATTGAAAGACGGCTGAGCAAGCGCGGTTCAACACCGTCGAGTGCCTGCGGTGCGCGGTCGGCGGCGAAGACGAGGCGTTTGCCCTCGGCCAGCAGCGCGTCGATTGTATAAAGCAGCTCTTCCTGAGCGGAGGCCTTGCCGATGATAAACTGGATATCGTCAACCAGCAGCAGATCGAAGCTGCGCAGCCGGGCCTTGAATTCCATCATCTGGTTTTGCTTCAGCGCCTGGACGAATTCGACCATGAAACGCTCAGCACTGCAGTAGAAAATGCGCGCACGCGGATGGGCGGTCAGATAGGCGTGACCGATAGCATGCATCAGATGCGTTTTGCCCTGACCGGTCGCGGCCTTCAGATAGAGCGGGCTAAATTGCGGCGTGTCGGTCGCCGCCATACGCTGCGCTGCATTGCAGCCGAGAATGTTGGTGGTGCCGGTAACAAAGGCTGCGAAAGTCAGCGACGGATCGAGGCCAACTGACGAAGTAAATCCGCGCTCGCCAATAGTACCAGCGGAAAGCGACATAGCGCCCATGCCATCATTGGCAGGACGCCGGCCGTCATTGCCCAGACGCAGTTCGGGCATTTGGCGGCGGCCGGGATGAACTTGAATGCGGACGTTCTTAACTTCACTGCGCGCGATCTTCCAAGCGAGTGAAAGACGGTCGGCAAAGCGGTCCTGAACCCAAGTGGCCGAAAAATCGGTTGGCAGGAATAGGTCGAGCGTGCCGGACTCCTTACAGAAACCCCCGATTTGGATAGGTTTGATCCACTGGCTGTGAAGCTGATGGCCCAAATCCTTGCGAAGACCCTGGCTGATGTCGCCCCAGTCAGCTGCCAGCGTCACAGCTTCTGTGTCTTCGTGTTTCTCGCTCTTCATTCCCGTGTCCCAACCTCTCAACTCGTCGCCGTATGGCCTGCCGGTAAATCCCGGCCCGGTCTCGCCATCAATCGATCCGGTTCACTCCTACAGCACCGCTGCCCTCATCCGCTCAATCCGCCCATCAGGCCCAAACGCTGGTTTCTGACAAAGCTGAGCCATCTCTCAAAATCGATGTTTTGAGAGCATATAGGTCTAGCAATCCAAATTTGCCGACAGCGAATCCCCCCTGAACGGCATGGTCTTTTATGGACGGGTTTTATCTGTGGGCAAGAGAAGCTTTGCAAAAAAAATGAAATATATCGGCTTGACTCACCTGTGTCCCGCAGACTTACGTTTAACAGGCTGTTTACGTTGATTTTTTAACATAAGGGCCCCGCGAATCGCGGTATACCCTTGAGTCTAAAGGAACTGCTGCAACGCACCATTGGCAGGTGTAAAAAAGGCCGACGCATTTAGCGCCGGCCCGTTCAATTTTCGTTCCACCTTAAACCGGCAGGGATATCGTCAAAACCGAATCAGAGAGCTGAAACCCGCTTCGACAGGCGCGACATTTTGCGCGCAAATGTGTTCTTGTGCATTACGCCGCGTGCAACACCGCGAGCCAATTCAGGCTGGGCTTCTTGCAGGGCTGCCTGTGCAACAGTCTTGTCACCGCCTTCGATGGCAGTTTCGACCTTCTTCACAAAACCGCGAATGCGGCTGACGCGGGCACCGTTGATTTCGGCGCGGCGATCGTTGCGACGGATACGTTTTTTGGCTTGCGGCGTATTGGCCATGTTTGTCCTTACTTCGGGCCGCGAACATCGCAGCGAGAATTCTCTTTGAAACTTATGAAAAACGGCAGACGAACCACCGGAAAGCGCGCGCAATAGACAGCACCAAGCGAATCGTCAAGAATTGTGTTGATCAGATAGGTCAGTGCGGCTGGGATTGCTAGACCCCGCGTGTCTCCTATCTCTGACAGCTGGAACAATACCAAGTGCTGCGTCCGCCTTGCGCGAACCGCTTTATCACACCGTCGCCGCGTTTGCAGGGTTCACCCTCGCGGCCATAGACGTCGAATCGGGTGGCGAAATAGCCCAGTTCGCCGTCGGGCTGGGCATAATCCCTGAGCGACGAGCCGCCGTCCAAGATCGAAGCCTCAAGCACTTCCTTGATCAGCGGCACCAGCCGTTTCAGCGCGGCGAGCGATAACCGCCCGGCTGCGCGTTTGGGGCTAATGCGCGCACGATACAGCGCCTCGCAGACGTAGATATTGCCGAGGCCAACCACGATCCGTTGGTCGAGCAGCATCAGTTTGATGGCCTGATTCCGGCCGGCGAGGACTGAGTGGAGGTATTCGGCAGTGAGATCATCGCCGAGCGGTTCCGGCCCCATTGCCGCGAATTGCGGCCACAGGTCGAGCGAATCTTCTGCCACCAAATCAACCGAGCCGAAGCGGCGCGGGTCGCATAGGGAGAAGCGGTGGCCAGCCGTCTCGATCACCAGATGGTCGTGCTTCTCAATCGTCTCAGGATCGATTCGCCAGCGCCCGCTCATGCCGAGATGGAAGATCATCGTTTGCTGGCGGTCCGTATTGATCAGACCATATTTCGCGCGCCGGGCCAATGTCGTAACCCTTGCGCCCGTCATCACTTGCACCAAATCTTCGGGGAAAGGGCGGCGCAAATCAGCGCGGTTCAGCGTCACACGCTCCAACCGTTCGCCTTCGAGAAAGCGCGCAAGGCCGCGCACTGTGGTTTCAACTTCTGGAAGCTCTGGCATTGATCCCTCCTAACACCCTTTGCCGCCGGAGCAATTCCCACTACAGCGCCTCCATGAGTGATAAAGTATCTTTCGGTTACGAAGACATCGCCACTGAAGAGAAGACCGCACGCGTGGGCGAGGTGTTCTCCAAGGTCGCTGAAAAATATGACATCATGAATGATGCCATGTCAGGCGGGATGCACCGTTTGTGGAAGGACCGCTTCGTGCGCCGGGTCAAACCGCGCCACGGTGAGGCGATACTCGACATGGCCGGCGGAACGGGCGATATCGCCTTTCGGATGGAACCGCATGGCGCCAATGTGACCGTGGCCGACATTAACCAGGAAATGCTCGACGTGGGCGTCGAACGCGCGATGGAGCGCGGTATCGATTCGCTCGTCTGGTCGCGCCAGAATGCTGAAGAGCTGACCTATACGGACAAGATTTTTGATGCCTATACCATCGTGTTCGGCATCAGGAATGTGACCCATATCGATAAAGCGCTGGCCGAGGCGCACCGTGTGCTCAAGCATGGCGGGCGGTTTTATTGCATGGAATTTTCGACCACCAACTGGCCGGGCTTCAAACAGGCCTATGATCTCTATTCGCATAAACTGATGCCCAAAATTGGCAAGGCGATTGCGAATGATGAGGAATCCTACCGTTATCTGGCCGAATCCATCCGCCGATTCCCGCCGATGCCTGAATTTGAACGGATGATCCGAAAGGCCGGCTTTGCACGAACCAAAGTGGAACCGATCCTAGGCGGTGCGGTTGCAATACACTCTGGCTGGAAGATTTAGATGTACGGACGCGGCAGCGGCCCAGAGCGCGACTGCGCGACGCTCGGTAGGGCGGAAGCCCAGCGAACGGATGTGAGCGATCGGCGCTTGAGGATAAAACGAATAATATGACGCGCCCTTCGACGCATATCTGGCGGCTGCTGAAATGGGGCCGGACTCTAGCGCGCCACGGCGCGCTTCGCGGGATCGAGCGTGATCCGAATACACCGTTGCAGGTGAGTAGGTTGGCGCGGGTCGCGCGTTTTGGCACCTTTCCGCCAAAGGAGCCGGACTATGCGGCCGCTTTTAAGGATATTGGTCCGGCTGCGATCAAGCTGGGGCAGACGCTGGCCACGCGGCCTGATCTGGTTGGCGATGTTGCGGCACGCAATCTGCTTTCACTTCAGGACAATCTGCCGCCTCTGCCTTTTGCCGATATCAAGCGCGCGATTGAGGCGAGCTTCGGTCAGCCAGTCGAAGCGCTATTTTCTTCCATCGCCCCTGAACCGGTAGGCTCGGCTTCTATCGCGCAGGTTCACCGTGCGGTGACGACGGAGGGCCGCGACGTGGCTATCAAGGTCCGCCGTCCTGGCATTCGCGAGCGGTTCGAGCGCGACATTGGAACCTATGAATGGGCTGCAGCCCACCTTGAAGCGATGGGCGGTGATGAAGCACGCCGCCTGCGCCCGCGTCTGACGATTGCCAACTTCAAACGCTGGACTGCGCGGGAGCTTGATCTGCGCCGCGAAGCTGCTTCGGCCAGCGAACTCGCTGAAGCGATGAAGGGCTATGAGGGCTACATGGTACCCGATATCGATTGGGACCGGACCAATGGCGCGGTGATGACCATCGACTGGATCGACGGCGTAAAGATCAGCGAGATCGAAGCGCTAAAGGCCGCCGGGCACGACCTACCCGAAATGGCCAAGCGGCTGGTTCTGGCGTTTCTGACACAGGCGATTAGCGCGGGATATTTCCATGCCGATATGCATCAGGGAAATCTGTTTGTGCGCGGCGATGGCACTATCGTGGCGATTGATTTCGGCATCATGGGCCGGATTGATCGGCGAGCACGGCAATGGCTTGCGGAAATCCTCTACGGGCTGACAACCGGCAACTACAAACGCGTCGCTGAGATTCATTTCGAAGCGCAATATGTGCCGAGCTACCACTCAGTCGAGGAGTTTGCGACGGCGCTTAGGGCCGTGGGCGAGCCGATGCGCGGCAAGCCGGTGAAGGAACTCAGCGTCGGGCAAATGCTTGACGGGTTGTTCGCCATTACCCGCGATTTCGACATGGCGACTCAGCCGCATCTGTTGTTGCTGCAAAAGACAATGGTGATGGTCGAAGGCATCGCCACAGCGCTCGATCCCGAAATCAATATGTGGGACGTTTCCGCGCCTTATGTCCGCAATTGGATCCGTGACGAATTAGGGCCTGAAGCTGCGATTGCCGACCGGATCAAGGGAGACACCGACACGCTGCTGCGTATTCCCGCGCTCGTCCGCCGGTTGGAAGACCAGTTCCCGCCCAAGGGCGGCGCGCCCGAGCAACCGCCGCTGCCCGACGTCGAACTGATGTGGGAAAAGCGCACAGGCAGGGACCGCAAATGGCCGGGCTATCTGCTCGCTGCGCTAGTCGGCGGCGGCGCAGTCGCTGGCGCCGTCACTATGGGCTGGATCGGTTAGTCCAGATCAGCGAGTTCGTGATGCGGCAGCACGCGGCTGCCGATTAACGTGGCAATCGTAAACAGCGCTTCGACCAACATTGGCGCGAAGAAGCCGTCCTCGCCGCCATTGACGAAGAAGGTGATTGTCCGCCCCAACAGAGCGCAGCCGAGCATAAAGGCGGGGATCAGCAGCACATCACCGTTCCGCTTCCAAGATCCGTACAGCATCGATAGGCCAGTGATCATAAAGAACGCGGTCATATCGCCGCGGATCGCGCCGATGCCTGTGTTGGTCGTTGCAGCCATACCGAAATCGGTTGCCATAGCCTCGGGCCTGAGAAGGAAGTTCACTCCCAAATAGGTGAAGAGCATCCCACCGAGGAAAATCACTGCTGTTAGAACTAGTCTCATTTCATCGTCCTCTTAATGGTCCCGGCAATTGCCTTAATCTTTGGTGTCAGGCAAAACTTAACCATCCTGTTGGCAAGGCGGGGCAGCAAACGCTAGGGCTGTCCTGTGAATAAGCGGTTTTTTGCGTTTGCGCAGGGGAGGGACCACCGTGCTCAGTATTGATTGTCACATAGCTGCCGCAACGGGACCATCCCTGTGAGCAGGCCTGCGCACATATTGCTGGTAATCGGCGGCGGCATTGCAGCCTATAAATCATGCGAGCTGGTGCGGCTGATTAAGCGCAGCGGCTCCGAGGTTACTTGCGTGCTTACCAATGGCGGCTCGCAATTTGTTACCCCGATGACGCTGGCCGCGCTTAGCGAGAACCCGGTCCACACCACGTTGTGGGACCTGAAGAACGAAGCTGAGATGGGCCATATCCAGCTTAGCCGTGAGGCCGATCTGGTAGTGGTCTGCCCGGCAACGGCTGACCTGCTCGCCAAAATGGCCGCCGGTATTGCCGATGATTTGGCTACGACTTTAATCCTCGCCACGGACAAGCCAGTGATGACGGTCCCCGCGATGAATGTCCGCATGTGGCAACACGATGCAACGCAGCGCAATGTCGAGCGCTTGCGATTGGCGGGCGTAACTGTGCTCGATCCTGATGAAGGCGCGATGGCTTGCGGCGAGTTTGGCCCCGGACGTCTGCCTGAACCAGAAGCAATCTGGCTTGAAATCGCCGATATGCTCACGCTCGATCCGGGCGATGCGGGCGAGGCGGATATTGAAGAGTTTGTCGAGGCTCTGGAACCCGAGCCCGACTACGAAGAGCCCGCCGCCAAATCCGGTGGTTTGGGCGGAATGCTATCCTCGATCATTTCGCGCAGCATGCCAAGGCGCATTGAAGAGGATGAGGTTGTCTATGAGGATGGCTTCGATGAAGGCGAGATGCCGGAAGGGTTCGATCCCGACGCACCGCTGCCGGAACCAGATCTTGGCGGACCGCTGATGGCATCCAAAGGCGGAGCGAGCGCTGCGCCGCCAACCGATCCCGAAGCGATCAATCACGAAGTGGCCAATAGCAGCGCGGGCGCTCCCGAACCGCTTGATGGCGAGGCCGAGGGTGCATTCCCGGAGTTTGATCCGCTCGAGGGCCAGCCAGCCTTCGACATGGATCCAGAGCACCGCCCGCTTTACGGCAAGCATGTAGTTGTGACCGCCGGGCCTACGCATGAGCCGATTGACCCGGTGCGCTATATCGCCAACCGTTCCTCCGGCCAGCAAGGTTATGCGATTGCGGCGTCCGCTGCTGCGGCGGGCGCGCGGGTTACGCTGATTTCCGGACCGGTAAATCTGTCTACGCCGCAGGGCGTGGACCGCGTGAACGTCCAATCCGCCCGCGATATGTCTGATGCGGTGAAGGATGCGATGCCTTGCGATGTGGCGATTATGGTCGCTGCGGTCGCTGACTGGCGGACCAAGGACTATGCCGATTCAAAAATGAAGAAGCGTGGTTCTGCTCCGCCTGCTCTGATTCTGACCGAGAATCCCGATATTCTCGCCAACCTGTCAGGTTCGAATGATCGCCCACCCTTGCTGATCGGCTTTGCCGCAGAAACCGACGATGTCATCAAGAACGCACAGGCCAAGCGCAAGCGCAAAGGCGTCGACTGGATCATTGCCAATGATGTTTCCGGCGGTGTTGGCAACAGCGTGATGGGCGGCACCGATAATACGGTCCACATTATTTCCAGCGACAATGTCGAAAGTCTGGAAGAAATGCCCAAGCCGGCGGTCGCGCATGCTCTGATCGAGCGGATTGCCGAGAAGCTTTATGAGCAGGATGGACCAAACGATGAGTGATCCGGTCGCCGTGAAACTGAAGCGTCTGCCCCACGGGTCGAGCCTCGAGCTGCCAGCCTATGCAACAGCAGGTTCCGCCGGAATGGATGTCGTCTCGGCAGAGACCGTCAGCATCCGTCCCGGTGCGCGCCATGCAGTGGCGACGGGCCTGTCGATGGCAATTCCGGAGGGCTTTGAAATCCAAGTGCGTCCGCGGTCTGGCCTCGCGCTAAAGCACGGGATCACAGTACCCAACACGCCCGGCACAATCGACAGCGATTATCGCGGCGAATTGAAGGTAATCCTGATCAACCACGGTGATGACAGTTTTCCCATTCAGCGCGGCGATCGGATCGCGCAGCTGGTGTTGGCCCCCGTAATTCAGGCGAACTGGGACGAGGTAGACGAATTGGATGACACCAGCCGAGGCGCTAACGGGTTCGGCTCGACAGGCGGATCAGCCAAGCTAGTCTAATGTAAAAAGGGCGGCGCCATCGGAGCCGCCCTCTTAATCTGGATTGAGAAGAGGTTACTTCTCCGGTGCAATCGAAATGCGGACCGTTTCACCCGAATTACCGGGGAAGTCGGTGAACATGGCTTCTACCAAATTCGGCACTAGATATTGTAGGCGGTTGCTGGTCGAAGCTGCCTGAGCCTTGCCTTCGAACAGACGTTCGCCGTCAGCGGTGCGGTCGATCTTCATGTCGATTCCGCTGGTATAGACAGTGTAGCTGCGCACATCATTGTCGAAGAACGGATCGTGCCAACCGTATCCCCAACGCGATGCACGATAGCCGCGATATCCAAGCCGGCGATACGGGCTGTACCGATACCACGGGCTGTAAAACGGATCGCCATAACCACCAAGTCCGGTGCTACGAATACGTTCGCGGCCATTATCTACGCCGTAGTCGAAGCGGACCAGTAGCGTCGCATTTTCTGGCGAAGCTTCAGTGTAACCAAGCGCCGCCATTTCAGCTTCGACGAAATCGGCATAGCGGGAGAATTCAAGGCCACCAGCAAGCGCCGGATCATCTGCTACAACCGCAAAGGTCTGGCCCTGCGGTGCGGGAAGTTGGCTTTGGAATCGCGACACATCCGCTTTGAACGGTGTGGCGCATGCCGCAACTGCAGCAAGCATCAGCGGCACTGCTGCCAGCTTGAGCCTGCGGCCCCATGATTGCGAAAATCTAGTCATTATCAAACCCCTTGCGAAACGATATGCGCAGCGCGGCTACCCCATCCATTGGCCCGCAAGCATTCTTCGTGATAGTTGTTTATCAGATATAGTGACTTAACCGCGCTTGAATATAACGATTCACAAAATTCAATCAAAACAGCGGTATCAGCCCCTAAACAGGCCAAGAGCATCGTATGTTGCCGCCAAAGTTGGGGCAGCCAGCGCCCGTGCTTTGAGCGCTCCCTTGGCGAGAATCGCGTCGAGCACCTCGTCATCCTCGCGCAAATCCACATAGTGCGCGGAGATCGGGCTAAGTGTTTCGACCATCAATTCGCAGAGTGCAGGCTTGAACTTGCCGAATCCCTTGCCGGCAAAGTCCGCCAGCACGTCATCCGCTGATTTACCGGCTAGTGCAGCGTAGATCGTGACTAGGTTCAACGCCTCGGCGCGACCCTCTAGCTCCTTCGCCGTCTCTGGCAGAGGCTCGGCGTCCGTCTTTGCCTTCTTTACCTTTTTCATGATCGAATCGGCATCGTCGGTCAGGTTGATACGGCTCATGTCCGACGGATCAGACTTGCTCATCTTTGCCGACCCATCGCGTAGCGACATGATCCGTGCGGCCTGCGGCGGCATGATCGGATCGGGCAGAGTAAACACCGGCGCATCTTCGCTGCCGAAGTCATTGTTAAACTTCTGCGCGATGTCGCGCGCGAGTTCGAGATGCTGTTTCTGATCATCGCCAACCGGCACGTGAGTCGCTTGATACAGCAACACGTCGGCAGCTTGCAGGACGGGGTAAGCATAGAGCGCAATGCTAGCGCTTTCGCGGTTCTTGCCGGACTTGTCCTTGAACTGCGCCATCCGGTTCAGCCAGCCCATCCGCGCCGTGCCGCTGAGGAGCCATTGCAGTTCAGCGTGGGCGGGTACCTGCGCCTGATTGAATAGGATCGAGCGTTCGGGATCAATCCCGCAAGCGACCAACGCCGCAGCCATATCGCGGGTGCCCGAGCGCAATTCCGCCGGATCATGCGGCATAGAAATGGCATGTAGATCGGCGAGGAAGAACAGGCATTCACTGTCAGCCGAAATCTCGTCCTGCATGTGCACCCAATTGCGGATTGCACCGAGATAATTACCAAGATGGAGATTGCCGGTCGGCTGGATGCCGGAGACTACACGCATGATTTTCCTATTCAGGTGTCGAGTTTTGCTCTGCAGCTGGGACCGCTTTCTTGCGGCGGCGTAACTGGGTCAGCAGGTCTTTGTCGATAGCCCCAATGAGTAAGGCGATGCCGAAGAACACAATCATTCCGGCGGCAACCAACGCAGAAAGCGACCAAATCCGGTCAAGTACCGTACCGCCGAAATAGGGGGTCAACACAGGCATCAGGAAATAAAGCGCCGCAGTCATCGCAGCAGTCGCAACAATCTGGCGCGCAATCTTGCCGCTTAATTTCCAGCTCCAGCTGAACCAACCGCGCCGCTGTAAAATTGTATAGAGCAGCAACACATTCAGGCTTGCAGAAAATGCGGTCGCACCTGCCAGGCCGACAATTCCATAACGCGGTACAACATAGAAATTGATCGCAATATTCACCACCAGCGCCCCGGCAGCAATCCAAACGGGTGTTTTGGTGTCTTCGCGGCTGAAGAATGCTGGCTGGAACACCTTTACCAGCACATAGGATGGCAGGCCGATAACCAACGCGACTGTGATGGTCGCCATGATACTTGTATCGGTCGCTGTCATCTTGCCGGCTTCGAAAAATGCTGTCGTAAACGCGCTTGCACATACGGCCAGCGCAGCGGCAGCAGGCAGAGTCAGCAATAGCGCAATCTCCACCGCATTTGCTTGAAGCCTCTGCGCTTCTCGGTCATCGCCGGACTGAATATGCCGAGCTAGCATTGGTAAAATTGCCGTTCCAAGCGCGATACCGATAATACCCAGAGGCATCTGGTTCAGTCGGTCGGCAAACTTGAGCAAGGTTAGCGAGCCTTGCGGCAATGTTGTAGCAAAGAATGTGTCGACAAATTGGCTGATCTGATAAATGCCCGCGCCAAAAGTTGCCGGCAGGATCAGGATCGATAGCTTCTTTACTTCAGGTGTGATCGTGGGTCGCCGCAACTTTAATTGAACGCCGGCACTTCGTGTCGCCCAAACCATATAGGCGACCTGAGCGGCACCAGCGATTGCTAGCCCGAAGGCTAGGGAATAGGCTAAAACGTCGTCGTTAAGTGTGTCCCCTCGCAGCCAGTAGCCAATCCCGATGGCCGAAATTAGAACGAGGTTTAGCAGAACGGGTACAAAAGCGCCCGGTGCAAATCTCGAACGTGCATTCAACACGCCCGAGAGCATTGCGACTAAGCTCACTAGTGCCAGATATGGGAATGTAATCCGCGACAGGCTGACTGCTAGCTCGAATTTGCCCGGCACGCTTTGGTAATCGCGGGCGAGCAACCAGACCAAGCCCGGCATTGCCAGCATCGCAAATGCGGAAAAACCGAGCAGCACCCATATGAATACCGCTAGCACATCGTTAGCAAATTTCTGTGCAGCCGCCTCACCACCGTTTTCGCCGTGCAGCGCCCGCGAATACATCGGCACGAAAGCGACCGAGAAAGCACCTTCGGCGAACAGCCGCCGGAAAGTGTTGGGCAAGATGAATGCCACTTGCCACGCGTCTGCCGCCGCACCCGCGCCCAGAGCGCGAGCAAGCAGCATATCCCGGGCGAAGCCGAACACCCGGCTAACTGCGGTGAGGCCCCCGATGGTGCCGACATTCTTCACAAGGCTCATCGGATCACAGCCTCGTTTCTAATTGGACGGGCTGATCGTCCAACGACGTTCAATTCAAGCTTCGCTGGGAGCAGGAGCTTCACCAGCCTCTTGCGCCTGCTTCTGAGCGAGTTGCTGGAGATACAGTCCGTTGAAGTCGATCGGATCGAGCATCAGCGGCTGGAAACCGGCATCGCGAGTCGCGTCGGAAATAATCCGGCGAGCAAACGGGAACAGGATGCGCGGCGCTTCTGCATAAAGAAATGCATGCATCTGATCTTCGGGCAGATTGCGCATGCCGACGAGACCGCAATAGCTGAGCTCGATTACATAGAGGTCGCCTTCTTCAGTCTTGGCGCTGCAATTGATCTTGAGTTCAACTTCGTGAATTTCGGGGTTCACTTCGTTCGCGGCGATGTTGAACTGCAGATTCACGTCAGGCTGCGACTGATAGTTGAAGCAATCGGGCGCATTCGGGTTTTCGACCGACAAATCTTTAATATATTGTGAAATAATTCCGGCGACTGGCTGTGTGTCGGCGCCGTTCGCTGCTGGATCAAGATTGATGTCGGTAAGGATGCCCTCTTCGTCGGCCATGGTGTATGCTTTCTGTCAGTGTCTAAAGGGCCGCAAATGGTGCCCCCAAAGGTGATTTCAATTCGGCGGCGCGATTAGCACCCGCCGATGGTCAGGGCAACTTGGACTGCAAGCGGAAGCGAAATTAGGTTAATTGATCTGCGACATCGCTTGTTCATTTGTAATCACTACCCATTTAAGGCACGTTGGATTTGAAGATCGCGGCGAGCGTATTGGCCGCATAACAGCAAGGGCGGAAGAGTGTCTCAAGTGGGTATTATTGAAATTGTCATCCTTGCAATGGTCGCGGCCTTTTTGGGCCTGCGCCTCTATTCCGTTTTGGGCCAGCGCGCCGAGCAAGAGGAAGAGCCGCCGCGCGCGCGCTTTGAAGCGCCTAAAGATACGTCTGAGCGCAAACCTGACGAACAGCGGGTAGCTGCTGCGGCTGCCCCTCAGGATGCTGTTCCGAAGCCTGCAATTCCCGGTATCGCTCCGGCAGTGGAAATGGGCATGCGCGAAATCGCTGCTGCCGACCGAAGTTTCGAAATTCTTGGCTTTCTTGAAGGCTCCAAGGGCGCATATGCCATGATCTTGGAAGCATTTTGGGACGGCGACCGCGAGACATTACGCCAGCTGTGCGATGATGATGTTTATGATGGCTTCGACGCAGCGATCACTGCACGCGAAGCGGCCGGCGAAGTCGTCGACAACAAATTGATCCGTATCGAAGATGCGCTGATCCACTCCGCCGACCTTGATGGCAAAATGGCCCGCGTTGCTGTTCGTTTCGTTGCCGATATCGCCACCGTTACGCGCGACAAGGAAGGCAATATGATCGGCGGATCGCTGGATGATGCGGTCGAGAGCCGCGATATTTGGACTTTCTCGCGCGATCTTGGCGCTGCTGGTCCCGACTGGATTCTCGACGAAACCGACGAAGGCTAGTCTTGGGGGATAAGCTATGACGCATGCGCTGCGAGGTCTTGGGCTAACCGCAGCGACCCTGTTGCTGGCTGGCTGTTCTAGCATTATTCCTGCGGGCAACCCGCCTACGATCCCGGTAAGTCCGGAACCAATTCCCGCTGCTGCAACGGCATTTTTAACGGGCGTTAGCGCCGGGCCGAATATTGGGGCGTTAGGCCTCAGTCTGGACGATGGCCGCACGGCGCTGGCTTCCTTTATCGAAAGCTGCCCGCGTGTTCTGGCGCGAGACGACCAGAGCGGGCTCACCCAGAATGAAGACTGGAAAGCCGCGTGTTCCGCCGCTCCGGGTTGGTCTGTTACGCAAGCTCCCGCATTTTTCGACCGCTATTTCGAAAGTGTGCAGGTTGGCGAAGGCACGGCCTTTGCAACCGGATATTTCGAGCCTGAAATCGCCGGGGTCCGAAACAAGCAGTCTGGCTTCGACGTGCCTGTTTACAAAGTGCCCGACGATCTCGTCCGCGATTGGCCCGCAGATACTCCCGAAAGCGAACGGACAGGCCGTGCCCCGCTAGGCCGTTATGACGCGAACGGTAAGTTCGCCCCCTATTACGACCGAGCAGAAATAGAGGAAGGCGCGCTTTCCGGTCGCGGCCTCGAAATTGGCTGGGCGGCTGATCCGGTCGAAATGTTCTTCTTGCAGATTCAGGGCTCTGGCCGGCTCCGCGCCCCTGATGGCAGCGTGATGAGGATCGGTTACGCCGGCCAAAACGGCCGCGGATATACCGGTATCGGCGGCGTGATGCGCGAACGTGGATTGCTTGGCGATGGACCTGGGCAATATCCGGGATCAATGCAGGGCATCGTCCAATATATTCGCGAAAACCCCAAAGACGGCAAAGAACTGATGCGGCTAAATCAGAGCTGGATTTTCTTTACCGAGCTGACTGGCGATGGTCCGTTGGGTGCACTCAGCGTACCGGTACGGCGTGAGTCCTCTGTTGCCGCAGACCCCAAATTTGTTCCTTTGGGCGCCCCCGTGTGGCTGCAGCTTGACCGCAGCGAAGCCAACGGCCTGTGGATCGCGCAGGACACGGGCGGGGCGATCAAGGGGGCAAACCGCTTTGATACATTCTGGGGCGCGGGCGACGACGCACGCGAAATCGCTGGCGGGATGAGCGGGCGCGGCAAGGCTCTGTTGTTGCTACCTAAGCCGAGCGTCAAACGAATTCTAAGCAAATGACATACCCGCGAGGGTTAAGCGCCGAGGAGGCCGCGTTGTGGGAGAAGGTCGCGTCGACTGTAGAGCCGTTGGAGCGCGCAAAGGTTGCTCCGAAGATACAAGGGCGTCCTGTGGCAGCGGCCAAGCAGGCTTCCATGAGGATGCCTGTGCCAAAGTCCCAGCGAGGCCGCATCCCGCCACCGGCGCCGCCAAGACCGGTTCCAGGACGACCACCAAGCAACGACCGGATGGGTCTGGATTCGTCATGGGAGCGCAAGCTTTCAAAGGCATCCATCGACCCAGATTACACGCTTGATTTGCATGGCCATACTCTCGATCAAGCTTATGTCCGGCTTGGTCGCGGAATTGCACAAGCTCGCGCCATGAACGCCCGGCTGGTGTTGGTTATTACCGGCAAGTCGCGGCCCGTCGATGCCGCTGACCGGGGTTCAAGTCGCGGGGCCATTCGGGCCAAGATCCTCGACTGGCTGGCAGCAGGTTCACATGGTTCAGCCATCGCCGCCATAAGAAAAGCGCACCGCCGCCACGGGGGCGAGGGTGCGCTGTACATCGTGCTCAAACGCGAACGCTAAGCTTCATTCAATAGCGCGCGGCTGGCTAAAGTCGTCGCTACCCTATCCGCATTGCGCGCGGTGGAGTAGCTTGTGATCGGCCAGAACCAGCGCCATCATTGCTTCGACTACAGGCGTTCCGCGAATACCGACACAGGGGTCATGACGGCCCTTGGTGCGGATTTCAGTTGCGTTTCCGTCTTTGTCGATTGTCTCGACCGGTGTCAGGATCGAACTGGTCGGCTTGAAGGCCACACGGCATACGACCGGCTGTCCTGTAGAGATACCGCCCGCGATGCCGCCAGCGTGGTTGGCTTTGAATTCGGGCCCGTTCGAACCGGGGCGCATCGCATCGGCGTTTTGTTCGCCTGAAAGCCGCGCCGCGCCAAAACCGTCGCCCACTTCGAATGCTTTCACGGCATTGATGCCCATCATTCCTGCTGCAAGGTCAGCATCGAGCTTGCCGTAAACGGGCGCCCCCCATCCGGCTGGCACGCCCTCGGCCACGCATTCAACTACTGCGCCGAGCGAGGAGCCAGCTTTGCGCGCGTCATCGACCAGCTTCTCCCAGCGCTTCGCAGCCCATGCGTCGGGGCAGAAGAACGGGTTATTGCCAATCTCGTCAAAATTCATGGTTTCGCGGTCTATCTGATCACCGCCAATCTCGCTGACATAGGCGGTGATTTTGACCTCTGGGATCACCAGACGCGCCACGCCCGCCGCAGCAACCCGCATCGCCGTTTCACGGGCAGAGCTACGCCCCCCGCCGCGATAATCACGGAAGCCGTATTTGGCGTCATAGGCATAGTCGGCATGGCCGGGCCGGTAGGATTTGGCGACTTCGGAGTAATCCTTGGATCGCTGATCCACATTTTCGATCATCAAGCCGATCGATGTGCCGGTCGTCTTGCCTTCGAATACGCCGGACAGGATTTTGACCTGATCGGGTTCTTTGCGCTGGGTCGTATATTTCGACGTGCCGGGTTTGCGCGCGTCAAGGAACGGCTGAAGGTCTGCTTCGCTTAAGTCCAGCCCCGGAGGGCACCCGTCGACCATGGCACCAATGGCCGGCCCGTGGCTCTCGCCCCAGGTGGAAAAACGGAAGGTTCGGCCGAATGTGTTGACGCTCATGCCAGCGTTCCTGTCGGATTCGGGCAAATCTGTCCATAAGCTATGGGTTAAAGCTCTGGTAAAATGATCCGGGAGCGGGCAGGAACAAACCATGATTGCTAAGCTCAAAGGTCTGCTCGACGAAACCGGAACCGACTGGGCGGTGATCGACGTGCAGGGCGTGGGCTATCTTGTACATTGCAGCGCGCGGACGCTGGCTGCGCTGGGCGAGCAGGGTGAGGCCTGCACCGTCTTCACCGATTTGCAGGTCAGCGAAAACGATATGCGCCTGCTGGGCTTTGCCGAAGCGGGCGAGCGCGATTGGTTCCGCCTTCTAACGAGCGTGCAGGGCGTTGGTTCGAAAGTCGGGCTAGCCATCCTGTCGGCATTATCGCCCGGTGAAATCCGGGATGCCTGCGCTGGCGGCGATGTCGCAATGGTGGCGCGCGCGAACGGTGTTGGTCCGAAACTGGCAGGCCGGATCGTCAATGAGCTGAAAGATAAGGCAGGGGCACTGCCAGGCGGCCGAGCGGCTGCTGGCGGTGTGGCGATACCCAAGGGCGGCGCGAGCGCGGATGCGGTTTCGGCTTTGCAGAACTTGGGCTTCAAGCCGGCGATTGCAGCGCAAGCTGTGGCCGAGGCGCATGGTGAGTTGGGCGGAGGTGCGGACCTAAATGCGTTAGTTCGGGCGGCTTTGAAGAGGACGTCGAAGTGAACGTAGATGAAATTGTCAAATGGCGCCAATCCGCAGAGCACCGAATCGCTTTTGAGGACTTTAAACTTAATTCGACTGAGGCGCTCGACAGACTGAAGCATCAGGTCGAATATTCTCAGGCAGCTCTTCGCAATCTCACTCTCGTGAATGGTGGTGTGATAGTCGCCCTACTGACTTTCATTGGTAATGCCGCGCAAAAGGTTGATGCGACAGCTATATGGTGGGCTTTCGTTTGGCTCAGCATTGGCCTATTTCTCGCGCTTCTGTCATATTTGGGCGCTTATTTTTCACAGTCTTATTTTATGGAGGTCCCTTTCCAGCAGGCATGGCAAGCGCAGGGTAGCGACGCCAAGTTCAGTTTTGACAAGCAGATGGCATTAGGAAATCGCGCACTCTACTTTGGGATTGGATGTACTCTGTTGAGCATCATCAGTTTTGTGACAGTTGCGTTTGTTGGATTGAGCGGTCTCATATGACCGATAACCCTATCCTGACGCCCGAACGAGCGCCGGAAGATCCGGATGCAGCGCTACGCCCTAAGACGCTAGAAGAGTTCATTGGCCAAGAAGCGGCACGCGATAATTTGCGCGTGTTTATCGAGGCGGCCAAGTCGCGCGCTGAGGCGATGGATCATGTGTTGTTCTTCGGGCCGCCGGGTCTGGGGAAGACTACGCTGGCGCAAATTGTGGCGAAGGAATTGGGTGTCGGTTTCCGCGCCACTTCCGGTCCCGTTATCGGCAAGGCAGGCGATCTCGCAGCGCTGCTGACCAATCTGGAGGAGGGCGATGTCCTCTTCATTGACGAAATTCACCGCCTCAATCCGGTGGTTGAGGAAGTGCTCTATCCGGCGATGGAAGACCGCGCGCTTGATCTGATCATCGGAGAGGGACCATCCGCCCGCTCGGTGCGGATCGACCTGCCGTCTTTCACCTTAGTCGGAGCAACAACGCGGCAGGGGTTGTTGACGACTCCATTGCGTGACCGTTTCGGTATTCCGGTGCGGCTGAATTTCTACACCGAGGAAGAGCTGACCCGCGTCGTTACCCGCGCCGCAGGCAAGCTGGACGTGGTGATCGAACCCGCCGGCGCTCTTGAGATCGCGCGCCGCGCACGAGGTACTCCGCGTGTTGCAGGCCGCCTGATGCGCCGCGTGCGCGACTTCGCCCATGTGGCGGGCGACGGCGTGGTGAACAAGAAGGTTGCCGATGAGGCGCTGACCCGGCTGGAGGTCGACCGGCTCGGTCTCGACGCGATGGACCGGCGCTATCTCACTATGATCGCAGATATATATAGGGGCGGGCCTGTTGGTGTGGAAACGTTGGCGGCTGGTCTGTCGGAACCGCGTGACACGGTGGAGGAAGTGATCGAACCATTCCTGATCCAGCTTGGCCTTGTCGCCCGCACCGCGCGCGGGCGTTGCTTAAACGAATCGGCCTGGATTCACCTGGAAATGACCCCGCCGAAGCAACCCGACCTGCCGCCGCAGACCGGTTTGTTTGACGGCAGAAGTTAACGCAGCGTTCGGATTCGCCTGAACTTCGGTTCCACAATGGGACGACTCCCGCAAATCAGCGGCTCGCACCCCAAGAAAACGGCTCTTGGCATCGTAAATCACGGTTAACACCATTGTGGTAAACGCTCTTTTCCCGTCCTTTGGCAGGACAGGGAAGCCCCCGGACCGGACCCGCCGTTCCGAAACCTCCCGATGGATGAACAAGAGAGTTTCCACATGTCTGTACGTATGGCCCTAGCAAAATTGTCCGCGACTGCGGCCGGTGGCGCACTACTCGCAGGTGGCGCTGTCCATGTTGCCGAGAAACCGGCAACCGACAGTCCGTCCTATAATAAGAGCGTGAAGACGGTGAAGTACGTCAAGGAACAGCCGCGGCGTGTGACGCGCCATGTGCCTAAACAGGTTAAACGCAAGCGCCGGATCGTGAAGCACGTCGTTGAATGCGTTCCTGCCGGTCCAGGCATGCATCATGGTGGCGCGGCCTATCCAGGCGGCCCAGTTCATGGAAAAGTAGCCACTGCAGCGGGTGCAGATGGCTGTGCGCCAACCTATCGTTATGCAATGCAGCCGGTTCTGACGCCGGTTCCCCTTCCTCAGCAGCCCGGCTTTTCCGGCGGTGGTGGCGGCGGTACCACTGTCATCGGTGGTAGCGGCGGATTTGGTGGAGGCTTCGGCGGCGGCTTCTTCGGCGGTTTCTTTGGTGGCGGGGGCAGCGGCGGCGGTGAAGTCGTAGTCAGCTCGACCACGACAACGTCCGGCAGTAGCAGCGGCGGCGAAGGTATCATCATAGACATCGACAACAGCAACAACGGCGGGTCAACTTCCAGTTCAACCGGTGGCCTGACTTCGACAGGCGGATCAACCTCGACCGGTGGCTTCACGTCGACCGGCGGCTCGACTTCAACTTCCACAGGCGGCAGTTCGACCGGCGAGTTTAGTAGCACGACATCTACCGGCGGTAGTTCGACGTCGACCGGCGGTCTGACCTCGACCACTTCAACTGGTGGCAGCTCGACTTCTACAGGTGGTAGTTCAACAACAACGGGCGGAGTGACCAGCTCAACCGGCGGCGTTTCTACGTCAACCGGTGGCGTGACCAGCTCCAGTTCCACCTCGACATCGTCCGGTAACGTTTCGAGCAGTTCGGGCAATGTATCAAGCAGTTCCGGCAACAACGCCAGCTCATCGACATCGGGCAATGTCTCGAGCAGTTCCTCCGGTAACGTGTCGAGCAGTTCGTCAGGTAACGTTTCGTCGAGCTCGTCCACATCGGGCAATGTTTCGACCAGCAGCTCGACGTCGGGCAATGTGACGAGCTCGACATCGTCATCGACCAGCTCCAGCAGTAGTAGCTCGACCTCGAGCAGCAACGGCGGGATGACCTCAAACGGCGGTCACGGCACCACCAATGGCGGCACGCAGGTTCCTGCACCGCCGATGATGATCCTGTTCGGCATGGGCGCAGCAGCGATCCTCGGTCGCCGCAAGTTCAAGGCCAAGAAGACCAAGGCTGCCTAAGGCAAGCCAGCACTGAATTAGAAAGGGCGGCCCTCGATTCGAGGAGCCGCCCTTTTCATTGCGTGCTGCTTCCGCCTTTCATGCTCCTGAATACGAAAAGGGCCCCCGAAGCGGGAGCCCTTCCGTTTATCTGTGAGCAGCCTACCTTTATGCAGCGAGCTTGCGCAGTACGTACTGCAGGATACCGCCGTTGCGATAGTAATCCATCTCATTCGCAGTATCGATCCGGCACTTCGCATTGAAGGTAAAGGTCGTGCCATCGGCGCGGGTTACTTCGACTTCGATATCTTGGCTCGGCGTCAGATCGTTCAGGCCTTTGATCGTGAAGCTGCAGTCGCCGTCGAGGCCCAGCGTTTCACGGGTGTCCCCGTCATTGAACTGAAGCGGAAGCACGCCCATGCCGATCAGGTTCGAACGGTGGATCCGCTCGTAGCTTTCGACGATCACTGCGCGCACGCCCAGCAGGATTGTACCCTTGGCAGCCCAGTCACGGCTGGAGCCGGTGCCATATTCCTTGCCGCCGATCACGACCAGCGGGGTGCCATCGGCTTTATGCTTCATGGCCGCATCGTAAATGGCCATTTGCTCGCCATTATACTTGGTCACACCGCCTTCGACGCCGGGAACCATTTCGTTCTTGATGCGGATGTTAGCAAAGGTGCCGCGCATCATCACTTCGTGGTTGCCACGGCGCGAGCCGTAGGAATTGAAGTCGGCCTTCGCGACCTGGTTCGACTTGAGATACGCGCCTGCAGGCGAGTCTTCCTTGATCGAACCGGCGGGCGAAATGTGGTCTGTGGTGACCGAATCGCCCAGAACTGCGAGCGGCTTCGCGCCGACGATATCCTGAACCGGTTCTGGTTCCATGCCCATGCCTTCGAAGTATGGCGGGTTGGCGACATAGGTGCTGCCCGGTCGCCACTGATATGTGTCGCTGCCGGTTACATCGATTGCCTGCCAATGCTCGTCGCCTTCATAAACATTGGCATAGCGGGCTTCGAACATGCCGCGGTCGATCGAGCTCATCCGCAGTTCGTTGATTTCCGCGTTGGTGGGCCAAATGTCCTTCAGATAGACGTCCACGCCGTCTTGATCCTGACCGATTGGTGTGTCGACCATATCGGTCGTGACCGTGCCGCGAAGGGCATAGGCCACAACCAGCGGCGGCGATGCGAGAAAGTTTGCCTGCACATCCGGCGACACGCGGCCTTCGAAATTCCGGTTACCTGACAGGACCGACGCGGCGACTATGTTATGGGCATTGATTGCCTTGCTGATCGGCGGAGCGAGCGGCCCCGAGTTACCGATGCAGGTGGTGCAACCATAGCCGACCAGATCGAAGCCGATGGCGTCGAGATGTTCCTGCAGGCCGGCCTTTACCAGGTAGTCGGTGACGACCTGTGACCCCGGTGCAAGGCTGGTCTTGACCCAAGGCTTCGGTAGCATGCCGCGTTCGTGCGCCTTTTTGGCGACGAGGCCGGCAGCAATCAGAACGTCCGGGTTGGAAGTGTTGGTGCAGCTGGTGATGGCCGCGATCACAACGTCGCCGTCGCCAATGTCGTGGTCCTTGCCTTCAACGGCAACGCGCTCCGGCGCATCCTTTTTGAACACTTTGCTGAGATCGGAATTGAACAATTCGTCTACGTCAGGCAGCGCCACCTTATCTTGCGGGCGCTTCGGACCGGCGAGTGAAGGGACCACGCTGGAAATATCTAGGTCGAGCGTGTCTGAGAACACAGGCTCATTTTCCGGCGTGAACCACATGCCTTGTTCCTTGGCATAGGCTTCGACCAGTGCGAGCTGGCTTTCTTCGCGGCCCGTGAGGCGCAGATATTCGAGCGTCTTGTCATCAATGCCGAAAAAGCCGCAAGTTGCGCCATATTCGGGCGCCATATTGGCAATTGTCGCACGGTCCGCGAGGCTGAGCGAAGAAACGCCGGGGCCGTAAAATTCGACGAAGCTGCCGACAACGCCGACTTCGCGGAGCATCTGGACGCATGTGAGAACAAGGTCAGTGGCGGTAACGCCTTCGGCCATCGCGCCGGTCAGCTTGAAGCCGACAACTTTCGGCAGCAGCATGGAAATCGGCTGGCCGAGCATGGCTGCTTCGGCTTCGATCCCGCCAACACCCCAGCCCAAAATGCCAAGGCCGTTGATCATGGTGGTGTGGCTGTCTGTGCCAACGCAGGTGTCGGGATAGGCAACCATCGTGCCGTTCTGGTCTTCGCTCGCCCACACGCAGCGGCCAATGTTTTCTAGGTTCACCTGATGGCAAATCCCGGTGCCGGGAGGAACTGCACTAAAGTTATTGAGGCTCTTGGAGCCCCACTTCAGGAAGTCATAGCGTTCGGCGTTGCGCTGATATTCCATTGCCATATTGTGTTCGAAAGCCTTGGGGTGGCCGAACTCGTCGACCATGACCGAGTGATCGATCACGAGATGCACAGGAACCTGCGGATTGATCTTTGACGTATCACCGCCAAGTTTTGCAATCGCATCGCGCATCGCGGCAAGGTCAACCACGCAGGGGACACCGGTGAAATCCTGCAGCAGGACGCGGCCCGGACGGTACTGGATCTCGTCGCCGGTCGTGGGGTTCTTCTGCCAGTCGGCGATCTTCTGGATATCGTTTTGCGAAACCGTGAAGCCTTCGTCTTCGAAGCGCAGCAGGTTTTCCAGCAGCACCTTCATGCTAAAAGGCAGACGGCTGATATCGCCGATTGTCGCTGCAGCCTTGGCGAGCGAATAATAGGCGTAATCCTTGCCCTCTACCGTCATTGTGCTGCGGGTAGAGAGCGTGTCCTTGCCGACCTGTGTCATGGAGGTAGTTCCTTTCAGTTTTTGTGGCGCTCGTACCTGCCTGAATATGCAGGGAGCAATCTGCCACCGCACCTGCGCGGAAGAGCGCGTCAGGTCAAGAGTGGGAAGTCCGTAAGAGGCCAGAAATTGGGCCAAAAACCGCTCTAAAGTGCGGTTTGTTCGGTGCGTTTGCGCGCGGCTATCCAGCAGCCAATGACTATCAGGACAGTACCCGCAATTGTCGGTACCGTTACCGCTTCTTCAAAAAACAGCCATCCGAACAATGCAGCCCATAGGAATCCGCTATATTCCAGCGGCACCAGCAGCTGCGCCTCTGCACGGGCATAGGCCCAGGTAATCGCCAGCGCGCCAAAAATTGTCAGGACAGCTGCCGCACCGATATTTGCCAGTGCGTCGGTTCCGGGCAGCGTGAAAAACCACGGCGCGAAGATGGCTAGAATCACCGCAGCAACCCCGCTGTGAAAGACCGTCGCTTCGATGGGGCTGGAAACCAGCGCCTGTTTGCGAATGACAATGAAGTTACACGCGTAGAGAACAGCCGAGAAGAGAATGGCCGCGAGGCCTAGCAATGTATTGTCGCCATAACTCTCTCCGCCAATCCGTCCACCAACGATTACGCCCGTCCCAGCAAGCCCCAGCACGGATGCTACAATTGCTTTGCGCGAAATGATTTCCCCTAGAAAAATGGCAGCGAGATAGAGCGCGATCAGCGGCGCGATGAAGGATATGGCGATTGCTTCTGCTATCGGGAGCTTGGTCAGCGCATAGAAGAAGCTGAGAGCCATGAAGGCCGAGATGGTACCTCTAAGCAGGTGAAGCTTCAGCACCGGAACTTTCGGCCAGCGGCCGCCTAGGCCGAGCCAAACCGGTACTATGATCCCCGAAGCAATGAGAGAGCGAAGCAACGTCGCGCTATAGGCGCCCGCAATCAGTGCGCCGCTTTTCATAAATGCGTCCATCAACGAAAGGCAGGCAACCCCGAGAAAAGCAGATGTGACCGGCATCAACGGGTTGTCGCGGATGGAAGATGGTAGCATTCTGCCCCCCTAGGTGCCGAAAATGTTCCCGTCACGTCCATAAAACTGGTGAGGTTCATCCTCCAGTCAGCCCAAAAACTTGATGGATGGAGTTAATTGGCGGTATATTGATCGTCAGCTGCCCGATGTGCAATCTGCTGCAGGTCCGGGGCTTTTCAATTCAAGGGTGCATTAGATGTCGCGTAACTACCTTCAGAAACTGGCGCTTGGTGCTGCTGCTTTGGTGAGTCCAGCGGGACTTGCTGCTCAGGATACCCGTGCGCCTGCCGATCTTTTGCCGACCCGCGATGTGCCTGCCCAGCTTGCTGAACCTTTAGTGCAAGAAACCACTGAAACTGTTCAATCGACCTTTGCCGACGTGCAGAATTGGTCTGGTCCTCAGCTTGAGGCTTTGCTCGCCTATATCGAAAATATCGATGCGGAGGGACTGAACCCCGCCGATTATGAGCCAGAAGTGCTTCGTGCGGCGATGGCAACCGGCACCGCCGGTGAAGTGAACGCTGCCGCCAGCACCAGCTTCGGCTGGCTGGTTGAGGATTTGCGCGATGGGCGCACACCGATGAGCGCGCGCAAGCAGTGGTTCGTGGTCGATCCTGACGCAGATGTGATGCCGACCAACGCGCTGATGGCTCGCGCGCTGCTGACGAATGACGTTGCCAGAGTGCTGGAAGGGCTCAACCCGACCCATCCTGATTATGCCCGTTTGAAGACCGAGCTAGCCACGTCCACGGGACCAAAGCGTATTGCGAAAATCCGCGCGAATATGGACCGCTGGCGCTGGTTGGCGCAGGATCTCGGCCCGCAATATCTGATCACGAATGTGCCAGAATATCAGCTGCGACTGACGGTCAACGACAAGATCATTCGCACCTACAAGACCATCGTCGGCAAGCCGGGCCTCACCGCGACACCGCAATTGGCCGAGACTGTAGAAGGCGTGGTTTTCAACCCGACCTGGACGGTTCCGCAGTCAATCGTAAAGGGCGAAGGTCTTGGCAATAAAGTGCTGAGCAACCCGGCATGGGCTCGCCGCGCCGGATATACTGCGACCAAGGGCGCCAATGGCTGGATTTCCGTCGTGCAACAGCCTGGTCCGGGCAACTCATTGGGCCGGATGAAGCTCGATATGCCCAACCGCCATGCGATCTTCTTACATGACACGCCGTCACGCGGATTGTTCAACAATACAAATCGCGCACTCAGCCATGGCTGTATCCGCACCGAACGTGCGCTGGAGCTGGCGATTACGGTTTCGATCCTTGGCGGTGCTGCAGATGCTGACGAAGCTGTCGAGATTTCGACCTCGGGCAAATATACGCGCGTGCCTGTGAAGAAGACCATGCCGGTCTACATCACCTATTTCACGATGGCTCAGGACATTGACGGCAATCTTTCGACATTCTCGGACATTTATGACCGTGATACGCCAGTTCTTGCCAGCTTCGAAAAGCCGCGTGAGATCAACCGCCCACGCGTGACCAGCGAAGAGGCCGTCGAGATCATTGACGATCTGCGCGACACCTGATTCGCTTTGATTTAAGGCTTAAAGCCCGGGCGGAAGAATGCCGCCAATGCGCGGCTCGCCGTCCTGTTCTTGCATTCTGATGGGCGGAGGCGGCGGTGTGACTATGCTGCCGTCTTCAGCCAAACCCAGCTTGTCAGCATAGATCAGCCGTCCGCCTGACAGGTTCCAAAGCGCCTCGCGGAAGTTTTCTGGACCCATGGCGAAACAGCCGTTGGAACGGCCAAGCCGGCCCCATCTGTCGACATGGCCTCGCGTTGCGTAATTGGCCGCATGTGCCACAATCAGGCGGTCGAGCGCGGCACTGTTGTCAGGGTTCAAACCGCCAAGCCGGATCGAGGTGCCATAACGGCCCTTATACCATTCCCAAGTCACATAGGCGCCGCGGCTGGTCGCGTTTGAGCCAAATGTGTTGGAGAAATTGTTGAGCCAGCCATCATGTTCGGGGTCCGACCCGGTACCGTGGCTCACCAAAAATGAACGGATTTCGTTCTTCTCAAGATTGACGAAATGAAACCGCTCTTTGGATGAGTGGACACCGAAGTCGGCGATCCCGACCAGATCCTTGCGCCAGATAGCATCGCCAGCCTTTTCAATCTCGCGTTTGGCGATTTCGAACAGCTTTGCGTCGCGGACCCCGTAGCTCTTCGCCTGAGCGAATGCTCGGACGGGCAGGGCTAAGCCTGCACTGAGCACTAGCGCGCCTTTGATTATGCTGCGGCGGGGGAGAGTGGTCACTTTTTCAATCATCCATCATGCCATATCATGTGCCACCTGTTCTAAGTCTGAACGCCTATGCCTGCAAGTCGAACGGTGAGGGGCAAATTAGGTGCCAAGGGTCATCTTGTCGCCTTCGACACGCATACCGCCGACCTGTTTCAAGAAGGATTGGCCCAGCAGCGAAACATCAAGCCCCTCGGGAATGATCACTGCATCGACATTGCTGGCCTGCAAATCGCCAATCCTGACAGACGCGAGCGTGACATTCGTCCCCATAACAGTGCCGCTAGCCCCGCGTCCGATAGGGCGAATATCATATTCGTCCCAGTCGAGACCCATGTCGCGGGCATCGTCGCCGGTCAGGGCTATGATGCTTGCCCCAGTATCAACCATCACACGAAAATCGCGTGAGTCTATCGTTGCGGTGGCATAGAAATGGCCATCGCGCTCGCGGGATAGGATATGGTCCGACCGGCCCGACGAACTGCCGCCAGCTTCTCTAACCCGCGCACCGTTGCGAGTGAGCATGCGCTTGTTTGATGTTGACTCAGCCCCCCAATCGGCACCGCCGCCATATGTTTTGGTGGGTTGAGCCTCCGGAGCCGACTGTTGACCGGGCGCGGGCGCACTGGAAACTGCCCAGACCATCGGTCCAAGCACTAACAGAGCGATAAACGCTGTGGGCACAGGTTTGAGCATCGCCCGGATATTACCCCACCCAGTTTAACACGGGGTAAAGTCTGGCGTGGAGGGCATTTTGGCGGAGAAAAGATTGCGTCGGCTCCATTACATCTACTTCTGAGCACTCTCAGGGTAGCAGATAGGCTGCCAGCTCTTCAAAAATAGCATCTTCCCTGCGGCTGGCAGCATTCCGCCACGTTCCGGCAGTATCCGCGTTTAGAAGGGTTCCGGCTGGTGACAGGATCAGCACCGTTGGCGTTCCGACGACTTCTTCGATCCCGAAACGCTGTGCGATCTCAAGGTTTCTGCCCTTATCGCCTTGGGGGTTGCCGACATCGACATAGGCCGTCTCAAACCGCTCGGCGAGCATTGCCTGAAAGCGCGGTGTTTCTATCCAACCAGCAAAGGCGCGGCTGTCGTGGCACCAGTTTGCGCCCAGCACGACCAGAACGTTGCGGCCCTTTACAGTGGCTCGTTCCAGCGCAGCATCGACGTCAGCGCTCGCATCACTTTCGGCACTGTATATGCTTGCTTCAGGATGGGCGCTCGGTGCCGAACCTGCTGTGCAGCCACCGAGCGCTAGAGCGGCTAACAGTAGGCTAAAACCAAGGGCCTTCATCGCGGCTGATGTTCTGCTTTGGCTGCAGCTGCGAGGCGTTGAAGGCCGGGCATTCCAACCGCGATAGCTTCCTGAAATCCGCCCATGACGGCCAGTTTTGGGCTGCCTTCCGCCATCAGCTTGGCGACTGTCGAACCGGTCGGGTCAAGCCTGATCTTTGCGAGCCATGCGCTGATCTTGGGGTTCTGAGACCATGCGCCCCGGTTCATGAAGTTGATCAACATGCCGAGAGGATATGTGTTAGGCGTATCGGTCAGAGGTGAAGGCGTGCCGAGTGCATTCTTGGTTTCGTCATCATCGAAATGGACCTCCAGAAATGCGCTGATCGCCGCGCTCAAAGTCACCAGCGGCACATGCAGCGGCTGCAAAGTGATCATATCGCCGCGAAACTGCGGGCCGTGCACGCGGTCTTCGCTAAATGGAACCGCGGTAGCGGTGCAATCTATAAACAGAGCGTCGTCTGGCACGGTTTCTTCGCAGTCTGCGAAGATCATCTTGCCCGGTTCGATTGCGGAAACGCGGCCTTGGCGGATAACGTTTTTGATCTGGCGTAGCAGATCGACCTCGCCTTCGGAGATCGTGGCGTAATGAAACATCTCCGGCTTCACGTCCGGATCGATTCGCAACATGTAACCGTCGCGGCCAAGGATTTCGAACATTTCATCGCCGGTTTCAGCTTTCGATGCTGCCTTGAGCTGGGCGATCTGGTTTTCGACAACAGCCTCGAAGAAATCGGGGCCGGGCTGGGTATAGGTGCGGTTGATCAACCAGGAATCGCGCGGGCGAACCCATGAGATGTTGTCCGGATCGACGCCGGCCTCTAGCAGCCAGACGCCCGCATCCATCGCGGTTTTACCAGCACCGACGATAACATAGTGGCTCGGCAAATCATCGCTGCGCATCCATAAGTCGGGAAGCTCACCGGGGATCACCAACGGCGTGCCTTCAGCGACGGCATATTGGCGCGTATGCGTGGCGGGTACCGAAGTTTTGTAGAATGTCCCGTCTACTACCTTGCGGCGGATTTTGGCCTTGGTTTCTTTGCCTGACAGGATCGACTTGAAGGTGCCGACCATGTCGTCATCCTTGCCCAGATATTCCGAAAGCGGATGATAGCTCACCCGTCCGCTCGGCAAGAAGTGGCGGTTCATCAAATGCGAGAAATAGGCTGAAACCTCGGTACCGCTAGCAAGCGGAAACAGGCCCTTGTTCGGCCCGTGATCGTCCACGACATCATCGCCGAAACCCATCGAATTGACGCCGTAGAACGCCGAGGGCTGGTGCAGCGCAACGAAAGAGTACGCGTCATTCCAATGCCCGCCCGGCTTTGCATGCAGGTCCACAATCGTCACGTGACAATCGGGGTCTTCTTCCAGCAGCGTATCAACAAAGGCGAGACCTACAGCGCCAGCACCGATAACCAGATAGTCGGTTTCCATTGTGGACATGCGGTTCTCCTAAAAATGCTCTTACTCTGCAGCGACAGCCAGAACTTCGGCTTCTGCATCCAATTCTGCTGCTTTGGCTTCGACCAAACTGACGATGTGATCAAGCATATCGGCGCTTTCGACTGTGTGGTCGGTCACGCCGGACAGGTACACCATGTGCTTGCCGTTGCCGCCGCCAGTTAGGCCAATGTCGGTTTCGCGGGCCTCGCCGGGGCCGTTGACGACGCAGCCAAGGACCGAAAGCGAGAGCGGGGTTTTGATATGGCTCAGGCGTTCTTCGAGCGCTTGCACGGTGCGGATCACGTCGAAGCCCTGCCGTGCGCAGCTGGGGCAGGATACCACGCGAACGCCTCGCGTTCTAAGGCCCAGCGATTTGAGGATTTCGAAGCCGACGCGAACTTCTTCTTCCGGCTCTGCCGAGAGCGATACGCGGATCGTGTCGCCGATCCCGGCCCACAGCATATTGCCCATGCCGATGGAGCTTTTCACTGTACCGCCTATCAGACCGCCTGCCTCGGTAATGCCGAGGTGGAGCGGGCAGTCGACAGCATCTGCCAGCTGCATATAGGCGCTGACGGCGAGGAACACGTCGCTGGCTTTCACCGCGACCTTATATTCGTGGAAATCGTGGTCCTGCAGCAGCTTGATATGATCGAGCGCGCTTTCAACCAGCGCCTCGGGGCATGGCTCACCGTATTTTTCGAGCAAGCCTTTCTCGAGGCTACCGGCATTCACACCGATACGGATCGCGCAGCCATTGGCCTTCGCGGCGCGGACGACTTCGGCAACGCGTTCAGATGAACCAATGTTGCCCGGATTGATCCGGAGGCAGGCAGCACCGGCATCAGCGGCCTCTAGCGCGCGTTTGTAATGGAAGTGGATGTCGGCCACCAACGGAACCCGCGCGGCCTTTACGATCTTGCCCAAGGCTGCGGTGCTTTCCGTGTCCGGGCAGGATACCCGGATGATGTCTGCGCCAGCATCTTCACAGCGGCGGATCTGGTCGATGGTTGCAACCGCATCCGACGTCAAAGTGTTGGTCATAGTTTGCACGGTAATCGGGGCATCGCCGCCAACCGGGACTGCGCCAACCATGATCTGCCGGCTTTTGCGGCGATCAATATCGCGCCAAGGTCTGATAGAGGTCATACCCCCCTATAGGGGCAAGCTGTTGCAGGTGAAAGACATCGTGTAGAGTAAGGCGAGATTACCGTAAGTGAGGGGCCGAAATTTTGATTGAGCAATACGCCACAGACGCAACCGAGGGCAAAGGCGCGCTGATTTTTGGCCGAGTCATGGACGGCAAGGGCGGCTGCCGGGAGATAGATTGGCAAGAGGCTAGTGCCTGGCAACCTGATGCGCAGGGAGAGGTCATGTGGGTGCATCTGCGCCGTGATCATTCAGAGGTTCGACCTTGGCTTGAAGATGTCGCCGGGATCACCCCGACAACCGCTGCTCTCCTTGTTTCCGATTCCACCCGGCCGCGTGCTTTCCGCGAGGCAGAGGCTCTGGTTGCCACGCTGCGGGGGATCAATTTCAATGCCGATGCGCAGCCGGAAGATATGATTTCGCTCCAACTATGGTGTGATGGCAAGCGCCTCATCACGTTGCGGCGTCTGCCTATGCAGACGCCGCGCGATGTGCTGGCACTGCTTGATGAGGGCAATGGTCCCGGCGATGCGGCAGCAGCAATTACCCAGATTGTCGAACAGCTTGTGGCCCGAATGAACCAGTCGATTGTCGATATGAACGAGAATATCGACCGGTTGGAGGATGCTGATCCCGATGAAGAAACCGGCAATATGCTGGAGCAGATTGCCAAAATTCGCCGCAACACTCTGGCGCTAAAACGGCATATGTCACCTCAACACGAAGCGTTGGAGAAAATTTCGAAAGATGCGCCCAAGTGGTTCGAAGACCATGATCGCCGCGAAATTGCCGAGACCATTGACCGGTTGCGCCGCTATCTCGACGATCTGGATATCAGCAAGGAAAGCGCACTGGTGCTTCAGGATGACATCCGCGGGCGCGCGTTGGCGCGTTCCGACCGGACGAATTACCTGCTGACCATCGTTGCGGCGATTTTCCTGCCGCTGGGGTTTCTTACCGGCCTGATGGGTATCAATGTTGGCGGGATGCCTGGGGTTGAGAATCCCGACGCGTTCTGGATTGTGGTCGCCGGATGCACATTCATCCTGCTGGCGCTGGTCGTCTTGTTCAAGAAGTGGAAGTGGCTGTAGAGCCGCTCACCTGCTTAGGCGAAGCTCATAAAGAAACTCGTCATCGCGGTGGCTGCCGACCATGAAGTCGATGTCAGCAATCTTGGCGAAGCCGTAGCGCTGGTAAAAGCGCTGGGCGCCATGATTTTCGCTCCATACTGATAGCTGCATCGCGTCTTTGCCGCGCTCGTTTGCTTCGGTCAGTGCCCAATCCATGAGAGCCGCGCCAATGCCTTTTCCAGTATAACCGGGTGCTGTGTAAAGCTGATTGAGGGCCATCGGATCGGCGGCGTTGGAGAGCTCGCGGTACGGGCTGACAACGCTGATCTTGCAATAGCCGTGCAGAGTCTCGCCATCTGTTGCCAGCCAGTATTGTCTGTTCGGGTCGGCCATGTCCTGGGCCACGCTTTTTTCCGAATAGGCTGCATCCAGAAAAGCGCTCAAATCTGCACTTTTGTAAACATGCCCGAAAGCGGCGACAAAGCTGTCGCGGCCGATGGCGGCGAGGGCGGGCAGATCATCCAAAGAAGCGGGGCGCAGGATCATGATCCCGCGCCCCTAACTTCTTTAGCCGTTAATTTGAAGCAATAGCTTCTATGCCCCAGGAGGCAGCGGCTTCTTGCTTTTCTTGGCGGCATTGTTTGTGTCGGTATCCATCTGTTCCAGCTTGCGGCCCGCCCAGTCACGGCCACCAAGGCCGAAGGCGAGAGCACCGGCAACTGCGCCGCCGATCACCATTGCACCGAATGCCATGTCGACGATTTCTTCACCGACACCCATGAAGCGCAGCCCCATGAAGGTGAAGATAAGCATCGTTGCATAACGCACGATTGTTCCTGCTGTGCTGCCTTCGCTGGCGCCCGAAACAACGTTCGAGACCAGATTGGCAACCAGGAAACCGACGCCGATCACAACTGCGCCGAATACTACGCTACCGCCCAGCTCAAGCACTTGATTAAGGATTGCAGTGAGCGCGGGGAAGTTCAGTAGCTCGGTGGCCGAGATAGCGAAGAACAGCACGATAGCGATCTGTACCAGACGGGCAATCACGCTCGATGCCGGCGTGCTTGCTGGCAGCAGGCCGATGGCTTCGACCGAACGGTCGACCCCTAAGCCGCTCAGCAAATCCTTGATCAAATCGACTGCAAAGCGGCTGATGAAATAACCAAAGCCCAACAATACGCCCGCCAGGATGATATTAGGCACAGCAGCCAAAATCATGCTGAGCATATCGGTGGCCGGTACTGAAACGGCATCTATATCGAGCACGCCCAATGCGCCGATGGCGACAGGAATGGCAATGAAGACATAGAAGATCGTACCGATTGTTTTGCTTATAACGTTGGTGCCGGTGACATTTTCGATGCCGCCCTTGCTGGCCCATTTATCCAGATCGATAGCGTCCATTGCGGTAACTGCAATATCGCGCACGATGCCAGCAATCATCAAACCTACGAACAGCAGAATGGCTGCCCCGATGAGGTTGGGAACCAGAGACATAACGTTGTTGAGCAGATTGTTGATTGGTCCGGCGACTGCGCCGAGATCGAGTACGTTCAAAACGGCCATGAGACCGAACAGCCAAACAAATAGCGCAACGATCTTACCGAGAGATACCCCGACAGAAGCGCCGCTGCTCGTGCTCCGCTGAAATACGGGGACTGTGTCGACTATTTTCGCGAAGGCCCATTTGGCTGCCTTTGCCAATGCCCATGTCACGACTAGAATGACTATTACGTATACGGCTTTCATGCCGAGTTCCATCGCGACCCCTTGATCGAAACGATAATTTCCTACTTGCACGGTTTAGTCTCCCCTTGTTTGTATTGATCGCACATCTAACACAGTTCATCCCTCAACCGAAGGGGCCGCGCCAAAATAGTGGAGAACATCATGCTGGAACGTCTGGGAATTATCTGCTCTGCGCTGTTTATGATTGGCATATCTATTGCCGCAACTGCTCAAGAGGTCACAATGTCTGAGAACGAAAAATCCCGTTGGAGCATCGCAATTCATGGCGGCGCAGGCACGATGTCACGCGACAAGATGACCGATGAATTGCAGGCTGAATATAAGGCGGCGCTGCAAGCGGCTTTGGATGCGGGCGCCACCATCTTGGCCGATGACGGCGAGGCCTTGGACGCGGTGCAGGCCGCCATCATCATTCTCGAAGACGATCCGCATTTCAACGCCGGACGCGGCGCGGTGTTCACTTATAAGGGCGTGAACGAACATGATGCGGCGATCATGGATGGCAGTGACCGTTCCGCCGGGGCCAGCACCGGCACAACGCAAGTCAAAAACCCGATCTTGCTTGCTCGCTCCGTTATGGAGGACAGCCCGCATGTATTCCTCAGCCGAGAAGGCGCAGAAGTATTCGCTCGCGAGCAGGGAATTGAATTGGTCGATCCTGACTGGTTCGCGACGGCGGAGCGTTGGCGGCAGCTTGAAGAGCTCAAGGCAAAGAAGCTCGGCTGGTTCGATGTCGACTTGAAATATGGCACGGTTGGTGCAGTCGCAGTCGACAGCAATGGTAACATCGCAGCGGGCACTTCCACCGGCGGCCTCACCGGCAAGCGCTGGGGCCGCGTGGGCGATTCGCCGATTATCGGCGCAGGCACTTATGCCGATAACCGCGCCTGTGCGGTGTCCGCTACGGGTGCTGGCGAGTTCTTCATTCGCGCTGGTGTAGCGCATGAAATCTGCGCGCGGATGCGGATGCTCGGCGAAAGCGCGGAAATTGCAGCGCAAGCCGTCATCGCCGAAGTGGGCGAACTTGGTGGAGATGGCGGCGTGATCGTCGCAGCACCGGATGGCACAACTGCCTTCGCGATGAACACTCCAGGAATGTACCGGGGCCGCGCTGATAGTAATGGATTAAGTGAAGTTTCTATATTCGGAGATGAATAAGTAAAAGCATCGAAGGTCACTTAATTGACTCTTGATTGATCATACTCCTATAATTTTATTCCCGAGTGAAGATTTATTCGGGGTCGCTCTTTTATCGGGAATGCTGGTGCTGACCATGGTGTATGGTTGGTATGTCAGCTTTGATAGGGGCTGAACACTATGAAATATTTTGGGAAGGCGGCAATTATTGCTGCTTCGGTTGGATTTGTATTCGCAACGCCGGCGATGGCTCAGGACCAATATCCGCTGGTTGGCGGTGACTGGGTTGAAGTGACGGGCATTAGCATCGACGACGGGCATTCGCTCGATTACGCGAACCATTTGGCAGCCCAGTGGCGGGTTGGCCAAGATTTTGCCGTCGAGCAGGGGTGGATTACCGGTTACGAGATATTGGCCAATGTGCATTCCCGTGCAGGTGAACCAGACCTCTATCTGATTACGCGATTTGGCGATTTTGAGGATGAGGCCGAGGCCGAGCGCCGGGGCAAGCTTTATCGAGAGATGATGAAGAAGAACATCGCCAAGCTGCAAGAGGAGTCAGGTGGCCGTGCGGAATATCGCACCATAATGAGCACAACCCTGATGCAAGAGCTGACTTGGCGCGAGTGATCGCCGCCAATTGACGAAGAAGGGGAGGGCTGCGGCTCTCCCCTTTTGTTATATTGGTCGGGCAGAAGTTGCTGCAATCGCTCCCAAGGCGGCCAGCACTGCGGCACTGTCCCGTTCGACGCGGTAATGCACTTCTTCGAGGCGCAAATATCCCGTTATGATTAGCGGCGCGCCCGTTGGTGGTTCGGCGAAGGCCAGATCGACATAGATGCTGCCCATTCCGTCGGCGAAAGCCGTTCCGGTCTTGTCGCCCGTGGCCCATCCTTCGGGAATGCCGCCGCGAATGCGGTTCATGCCGGTGTCGGTTTCAATCATCCAGCTGCGCAATGTCTGTCGCATCTTGCCGGGCAGGGCGTAGCCATAGAGCAAGGCGTGCACAGTATTTGCCATCGCGCGCGGCGTGGTCGTGTCGCGAACTTCACCTGGCGGGACAAAGTTCAGGTCCGTTTCAAAGCGGTCTAGCCGGCTGACATCGTCGCCGATGGAGCGCCAGAATGCTGTCATCGCCTTTGGGCCGCCAAGGCGCCTGAGCAAGATGTTTGCTGCTGCATTGTCGCTTTTCGTCAGCGTAGTCTTGGCCAGATTGGCAATTGTCATCGTCTGGCCAACGCGTTCCTTTGTCACCGGCGAGTATGAGACGATGTCGCCGGACGTAACAGGCAGCGCCATATCCAGTGCATCGCCGCCATTTGCCGCGCGCTGCATCGCCAGCGCCGCTAAGGACAGTTTGAAAGACGAGCAATGCGCGAAGCGTTCGTCCATGCGATTGCCGAAGATTTCACCGCTGCCGGTGTCAAGCACCGCCGCACCCAATGCGCCGCCGCTTTCGCCCTCAAGTGAGCGGACCCGCGCGGATGCATCGAAAGATGAGCCCGTTTTCACGCAGCCCCCAAGCGCGCTTGCCGCGAGGGCCGCACTGCTTCCGGCGAGAATAGTCCGGCGATCATAAGTCATAGGTGGAGCTCCATGCAGACGCTGAATTCGTCGGACACATAATCGTCGAAAGGGTCGCATTCCGCAAATCCGTAATTCGAATAGAGCCGCGCAGCATCGGCAAATTGCACAGGCCTACCGGTTTCGAGCCCGACCCATGAATAGCTGCGCCGCTTTGCTTCATCCAGTAGCGCGGTCAGCATCGCTTGGCCCGCATCCTTAACGCGGAATGCCGGGGCTGCGCGCATTGCCTTTAGCTCGCCGCGCTTGTTATCCAGGTGTTTTAAAGCGCCGCACGCGGCCAATTGTCCATCCGCCCAAGCGGTAAAGAAACTCACATCAGGCTCTTGCAAACGTTCGGGCGGAAGCGAGTTAACTTTGCAGGCGGGAGACCAGCTATAGCCTTTTGGCCGGAAGTTTGGCTTGCCCCCGTCGTCACAATGATGGTGGTGGCATCGGCCGCAGGCCAGCGCAACTGGCCAGCTTCATACTATCCGCGTTTTCTGGCTTGGGCGTAAGCGCCTAGGATGCGGAGCTCTTTACAGTGGAACGCCAGTTCTTCCAGCGCGCGGTCGACCGCTGCATCGCCGGGCGCACCAATAATATCGGCATAGAACATGGTGGCGGAAAAGCTTGCGCCCTTTTGGTAGCTTTCCAGCTTTGTAATATTGACGCCATTGGTCGCAAAACCGCCCATCGCCTTATAGAGCGCGGCAGGGATGTTCTTCACTTCGAAGATCAGTGTCGTCATCGCCGCTTCGCCGGCTAGTTCGGCGGGATCGCGGCCTTCTTTCGCCAGAACCACGAAGCGGGTCATATTGTCAGCGGCGTCCTCGACCTGATCGTCGATGACTTTGAGCCCATACAGATCTGCAGCGATTTTCGGAGCGATGGCAGCGATGAAGGGGTTGCCGCTGTCCGCAACAAACGCGGCTGCGCCGGCCGTGTCGCTATAGCTGATCGGAACAATGTCACGCTCGCGAAGATAATGGCGCGATTGGCCAAGTGCCTGCGGGTGGCTGTAGGCCGCCTCAAACGGGCCTTTGGTGTCCAGCGCCATCAAAGCATGGGTGATCGGCATGAAATGCTCGGCCACAATCGCAAGGCCGCTTTCGGGCAGCAGAAAATGGATGTCGGCCACTCGGCCATGCTGGCTGTTTTCAATCGGAATAATCGCGCAGCCCGCGCGGCTTTGCTTCACTGCATCAATCGCATCTTCGAAACTGAAGCTCGGCAGCGGTAGCGCATCGGGCGCAAACTCCATTCCGGCACGGTGCGAATTGGCGCCGGGTGAACCCTGCCATGCAATTGCGCGCATTGGATCGGTGGCAGCTTCGCTGCGCATTTTCTCGACCATAGCGACGGCGGGGGCTGGAAAGCTTTGCATAATTCCCGGCGATTAGTGCGGCGAATTGCTGGCGGCAAGCGTCTTAGCCCCTTGCGAAGCGGCGACGTGCTGATTAGAGCGGCGGCCAAGCAGCAGATTTATTGCTGTACCCTATTATCAAGCACGGAATTTTACGCGATGGGCGACCGTTTCAACACCACAGCCGGCTGGGTCCTTTTTGCAGGGATCATTGCGCTGGGTCTTTCAAGCATCTCAATGAGGATTTTCGATACGCACCGTCCCGAAGAAATGGCCTATCCGATTGAGGGTGTCGTATCTTCCGAAGGCGGCGACTCTGGGCCTTCCTTGGCGATGTTGTTATCCACTGCCGACATTGCTGCTGGCGAGAAAGTCTTTGCGAAATGTGTTGCCTGCCATACACCCAATCAGGGCGGCGCCAATGGGATCGGTCCTAATCTGTACGGGATTATGGGCAAGCCAGTGGGTAAGCACGCTGCAGGGTTCGCGTATAGTTCGGCACTGTCGGGCCATGGTGGTAATTGGGATTTCGATAATATGGATGCCTGGCTGAAGAGTCCGAAGGCATTTGCGTCGGGTACCAAGATGAGTTTTGCCGGACTTGGCAAGGACGAAGATCGCGCCAATGTGATTGCCTACCTTAATTCTTTGGGCTCGAACCTTCCATTGCCAACCGTCGAAGCCGTTCCGGTTGAAGCAGATGCTTTGGCGCCCGGCGAAGACGCACCAGGTGCAGGCCCGGGTGCAGTAGACGGCGCTGACCCAAGCGCTGTGGAAGCTGCTGGCGCTATGGGCGCCGCACAGCCGGTCCCATCAAACTAAGCTAATTTCAAACGGCTGGGTGCGCGCACGCGCGTCAGCCTTTGAATCCCTGAGCAACGACATACCATTCGGAGCTGCCCTTGCGGCTCGCGGGTGGTTTGGCATGTTTGACGGTAGTGAAGTGCTTCTTCAGCAGATCAAGCAGGTCCTTGTCGGTCCCGCCAGCCAGCACCTTGGCAATGAAGGTGCCGCCTTGTGAAAGGTTTTCTGTAGCAAACCACGCAGCTGCTTCGACCAAGCCCATCGTGCGCAAGTGATCGGTCTGTTTGTGGCCAACCGTGTTGGCAGCCATATCCGACATCACAAGATCGGGCGGCCCGTCGAGCGCTTCGCTTAGCGCATCGGGCGCTGCATCATCCATGAAATCCATTTGGAAGATTGTGACGCCTTCGATCGGATCGGTTTCGAGCAAGTCGATACCGACGATGGACGCTCTTGGCGACACTTTGCGCACGACTTGGCTCCAGCCGCCGGGAGTGATGCCCAAATCCACTACTCGCTTGGCACCCTTGAGCAGCTTAAACTTCTCGTCCAGCTCGATCAGCTTATAGGCCGCGCGACTACGGTAACCGTCTGCCTTTGCCTTTTTGACATAGGGATCGTTTAGCTGCCGCTCGAGCCAGCGAGTGGAAGATGCGCTGCGTTTCTTCGCCGTGCGGACTTTGCGGTCCGGGTCTTTGCCTGAACGGCTCAATGTTTCTCTCCGGATTTTGCGTCAGGCTTCGTGTCGCGTAATTTCTGCATTGCGGCGCGGCCACCCTCTTCGGCAGACATCAAACTGCGCAAAATGCCTTCGCGGATACCGCGGTCGGCCACGCCAAGGCGCGGTGCTGGCCAGATGTCGAGGATAGCGTCGAGGATCGCGCAGCCCGCAACGACCATTTCGGACCGGTCTCTGCCAATGGTCGGCAGAGTAGCGCGTTCATCGAAAGACATAAGCGAAAGCCTGGTGTTGATGTCGCGCATCGCTTGCGTCGGTATTATCAGACCGTCGACTGCACGCCGATCATAATGCGGCAATTCCAGATGCAGGCTCGCGAGCGTAGTGACTGTGCCGCTCGTACCAAGAAGCCGCATGTCAGCGACTTGCGAGGGCGCAATACGCGCCGCAAACTCAGCAAAACTATCGCTCACAAGACGTCGCATTTCCGCATAGCGTTGGGCGCGCAGCTCAGGCGTCTCCTCACCGCGCCCGGCAGTTTCGGTCAGCGAGACGACACCCCACGGCACTGATTGCCAATCGAGGATGTGCGGCACCGGATCACCGGGTTCGATCAATACCAGTTCCGTCGACCCACCGCCAATGTCGAATATCACTGCTGGGCCGGGGCTGTCGGTTAGCAAGACATGGCAGCCCAATACGGCCAGCCGCGCCTCTTCCTCGGCAGAGATAATGTCGAGCACGATACCGGTTTCTTCGCGGACGCGGGTGATGAACTCCGCACCGTTTTCCGCGCGGCGGCAGGCTTCAGTCGCGACCGAGCGTGCGAGATGCACGCTGCGGCGTTTCAGCTTGTCGGCGCAAACTTTTAGAGCGGCTAGCGCGCGGTCCATCGCTTCGTCGCTTAGCCGGCCGCTTTCAGCGAGGCCTTCGCCCAGTTTTACCACTCGGCTAAACGCGTCGATCACTGTAAAATCTTCGCCAGCCGGCCGCGCGATTAATAGCCGACAATTATTAGTGCCAAGATCAAGCGCGGCATAGGCTTGCCGGCGTTGGTAGGGTTTGTTTGGCGCAGCATTTTTGCTGCCATTTGCGGGCTTGCCAGTCGGCCGGGAATTGGGCTGCGAGGGGCGGCCGGGCCGGAAATCGGCGACCGCTCTACTTCTATTGCCTCGCTTGGGCGTCGTCCCCTTAATGCCGTCTGGCGGAGAAAAATCCGCCATTATCAAAAGCTTTCACTATCACTCGCAAAAATCACGAGCACCTGCCGCAGATGCTAGCGACACCGCGCGGCGGCGGCAAGTGCAGCGGGATTCGCAAAGCGCTCAAAAACGATCCTGCTCGGCCACACAGCAAGCGAAGACTGGCCTTGACCACAAGTTCACCCAGACCTAAATGCGCGCTCTCCGGCTGCCCCGTCGTCTAATGGTAAGACTACGGACTCTGACTCCGTCAATTGAGGTTCGAATCCTCACGGGGCATCCAATTTTGCCCACATCGCTGAGAACTAAAGACTGTTTGGCCCATCTAAACGCAAGTGTGACACACGACTGTCACACACCAAAAAATACGAGGCTATGTCAGAGAAAATTATGGACCTCTATCCTGACATGTCGACCATTGCGATCACTCTGCGCGACTGGAATCGAGGTTTTGAGCTGTCGAAGCATTACTAACTGACCGATAGTGTCAACCGCGTCAGTGTTGGCGTAGTTGAGGGCCTAATGGGCGGGGACGGCTCTGGCCGCGTACAGCGCTAGAACTGCTGATTAAAGCACCGCGATAACGCTAGGCGGTAAGTCCTGACTTGCCGCCTCGCCATGCCGTCCTTAGGGCGAGTTACATGACAGATAAAAACGAAGATCACGAGCTAAGCCGCCGCCGCTTTTACCCGGCGGAAGTTGAAGCCAAAACCGCCAAGACCTCCCCCCAGCAAACTCCGCAGACTCAGCACCCGGCGTATAAGTTGGCGTTCCAGGACACGGATTTCATGCTGCGGGAGGAATTGCGGCCAGTCCGTTTTCAGCTGGAACTGCTGAAGCCCGAAATGCTGCTCGACGAAGCTGGCGTTGGCTCGACGCTGGTGATGTATGGCTCTGCACGCATTCCTTCGCCCGAAGAAGCAGAAGCCAAGGTCGCGAACGCTACGCCTGAGAACAAGGCTGTGGCCGAACGCCTCGCCGCCAAAGCGAAGTATTACGACGAGGCACGCAAGCTCGCCCGATTGGTCAGCGAAAAGTCGATTGTCGAAGAGGGCAAGCGCCAGTTCGTTGTTTGCTCTGGCGGTGGCCCATCCATCATGGAAGCGGCCAATCGCGGCGCATCTGATGCCGGGGCGGAATCCATCGGCCTCAACATCATCCTGCCACATGAGCAGGCGCCCAACGCCTATGTTACGCCCTACTTGTCGCTCAACTTCCACTATTTCGCGCTTCGTAAGATGCACTTCCTGCTACGCGCGCGCGCCGTGGCAGTGTTCCCGGGCGGTTTCGGCACGTTCGATGAGTTTTTCGAACTGCTCACGCTGATCCAGACCGGCAAAATGAAGCCGATCCCGATTGTCCTGTTCGGCAAAGATTTCTGGACCAAGGTCATCGACTTCGAAGCGCTAGCCGACGAAGGCACGATCAATCACGATGATCTCAAACTGTTCCAATGGTGCGAGACCGCTGACGAAGCATGGGCCTGTATTTCGAAGTTCTACGAACTCGAAGCCTAGAACCGAACGGCCTGATGACCGAGCGGGCCTGAACCCTCACCGAAGCCGGGTGCGTTTTCGATAGCTTTGTAAATGAACTTACGGGCGAGGCGGATCGAATGTTCGACCGATTGGCCGTGGCCCAAAACTGTAGCGATTGCGCTCGATAATGTGCAGCCGGTACCGTGGGTATGGCGGGTTTCGATGCGCTGATGTTCGAAGCCGGCGGCGCACGGTTCTGGCGTGACGAGCAGGTCATAGATCCGCTCACCCGCTGCATGACCGCCCTTGGCCAAAACGTCACAGTGATGCTGTTCACAAAGCATCTGCGCGGCTTTGAACATCGCCTTGTGGTCGTCTTCGGCAAGGCTTTCCTCATCAGTGCCAGTTAGCGCGGCGAGTTCAGGCAAATTGGGCGTGATCAGCGTTGCCATGCCCATCAACCGGCGAAACCCGCTGATCGTGGCACCATCGGCCAGAACTGCTCCGCTGGTCGCAATCATGACGGGGTCGAAGATTATCGGCACGTCCAGCCATTGCAGGCGGTTCGCCACGACTTCGGCGATTTCAGGCGAGCCAAGCATACCAACTTTGATCGCGTCGACTCCGATATCTTCGATGCAGGCCTCGATTTGCTTGTCGACCAAGTCGGGAGACATTGCTTCCACTGCGGTAACGCCGATGGAATTCTGCGCAGTAACTGCGGTGATCGCGGTCATGGCATAGCCGCCCAGCATCGTGATGGTCTTGATATCGGCCTGGATGCCCGCTCCGCCAGAGCTATCCGATCCAGCGATGGAGAGAATACGGGGAGGAATCTTTGGCGTGTCCGTCACGGCTTAAAGGTGCGCTCTTGCGACCCGGGAAATTTTGCGAGTGCCGAGCCGCTGCGGAGCGGGCGGGGTAGCAATTTACCGCCGCAATTGGGGCAATTGGCGTCCATAGTTTCCGTGCAGGGGGAGCAAAAGCTGCATTCAAAGCTGCAAATATGCGCTCCCGCTTCGTCTGCGTGAAGATCGGTGCCGCAGCGTTCGCAATCGTGCTTCATGATCAACATCAGGCTGCTTCCTCAACCGCCTTACAGATGCGGTCGACAATTTCATGCACCTGCGCCTCGTCATCCCCTTCGGCCATGACGCGAATGACCGGCTCTGTACCTGACGGGCGAATGACCAAGCGGCCCTTGCCCTTCAGCTCTTCTTCCGCGCCAGCGATGCAAACGATTACGTCTGGATCTTCCAGTGGAGCACCGCCGGAATAGCGTACGTTCTTGAGAAGCTGCGGTACGGGATCAAACAGATGCAGCACTTCGCTCGCGGGCTTGCCGATCCGGACCAGAGCAGACAGAACTTGCAGCGCGGCGACTGTTCCATCGCCGGTGGTGCCGTAATCGAGCAGGATCATATGGCCCGATTGCTCGCCGCCGACGTTGAAGCCGCCAGCGCGCATCCGTTCCAGCACGTGGCGGTCGCCTACCTTGGTGCGCTCCAGGCTCAAGCCATTTGCGATCAGGTAACGCTCAAGGCCGAGGTTGGACATGACCGTCGCAACAATCCCGCCACCCTTGAGCTGACCGCCCATCGCCCGTCGGGTGGCAATCAGAGCCATCAATTGGTCGCCATCGACCGTCTGGCCTTTTTCGTCGACCACTATCAACCGGTCGGCGTCACCATCGAGCGCAATGCCGATATGCGCACCGGTCTCGACTACCTTTGCCTTCAGCGCATCTAGCGATGTGGAACCGACATCCCTATTGATATTGGTGCCATTGGGTTCGGTGCCGATAGTGATCACTTCTGCGCCAAGTTCCCAGATTGCGGAGGGTGCGACCTGATAGGCAGCACCGTTGGCGCAATCGACCACGACTTTCAGGCCGTCGAAACGGACATCATCAGCCACGGCTTGCTTGATCGCATGGATATAACGGCCGCGCGCATCGTCGATCCGGCGGGCGCGGCCCACTTCTTCGGCAGGCGCGAGTCCGATCGGACCGTCCAACGCAGCCTCGATTGCCAGCTCGTCCTCGTCAGACAGTTTGAAGCCATTGGGGCCGAACAGCTTGATACCATTATCTGCATAGGGATTGTGGCTGGCCGAGATCATCACACCTAAATCGGCGCGCATTTCGCGTGTGAGCAAGGCCACAGCAGGCGTCGGCAGGGGGCCGGTCATAATCACATCCATGCCCACACTGGTGAAACCTGCGACCAGTGCGCTTTCCATCATATAGCCGGACAGGCGCGTATCCTTGCCGATCACCACGCGGTGGCGGTGATCGCCGCGCAGGAAATGGCGGCCAGCAGCCTGACCGACCCGCATTGCAATATCGGGTGTCATCACACCTTCATTAGTGCGGCCGCGAATGCCGTCCGTGCCGAAATATTTACGCGCCATGGAAATGCCCTGTAATGCCATTCGTTTCGCGGATTGCCATGCCGCGTGTCAGCGCTAATGTCACGCTCAGTTAGGGGGCTACGATGGACGAGATGAAGCAGGCTGACCGTACGCTGGTGGCGTTGAAGCTGCCCGCAGGCTGGACGCTGGCCGGATTGGTGGCCGGCCTTGCGGTTGGATTAATGCTAGCCGGGACAGCCGCGATGGAGCCTGTATTGGCTGTCGCACAGCCGGCGGGCAAGCTGTGGCTGCGCGCACTTCAGATGACGATCATTCCGCTAGTCGCTGCTTTGCTTGTCATGGGCATTTCGCAAATGCTCGATACGGCTAGGGCAGGGCAGGCCGCGCGCCGGACGCTCGGCTGGATCTGCGGCGTACTGATCTTCAGCGGTGTTGCTTCGGTAATCGCTATGCCTGCATTGCTGGAAGCCTTTCCGATTCCAGCCTCGGCGGTTGGCGTTTTGGGTGCAGAGGAAGTGGGTGAGCAGGTCGTGCCGCCTATCGGGGATTTCATCGCTTCGCTCGTCGCACCCAACATTATTGCGGCGGCGGCTGAGACGGCAATGCTGCCGCTGGTGATTTTCTTCGTGCTGTTTGCAGTGGCGATTTCGCGCATTGCACCGGAGCAGCGTGAGACTTTGCTCGGGTTCTTCCATGCGCTCGGCAATGCGATGCTGGTGATTATCGGCTGGGTGCTGTGGGCCGCGCCGGTTGGTGTATTTGCGCTTGCGATTGGAGTGGCCGCCCAAAGCGGGGGCGGGGCTATTGCCGCGCTTGGGCATTACATCCTGACGGTTTCTGCGATGGGCGGCATTGTGCTGATCGCGGCCTATGTGCTGGCGGCGGTCGTGGGCCGGCAAAATCCGGCCAAATTTTTCCGATCAATGATTCCGGCACAGGCCGTCGCGCTCTCGACGCAAAGCTCGCTCGCCAGCCTTCCTGCAATGCTCGATAGCGCACGGCGGCTTGGTCTGCGCGAGACTACTGCTGAATTTGTACTGCCGCTCGCCGTGGCGATTTTCCGTGCGACCAGCCCTGCGATGAACCTCGCGGTGGCGATCTACGTCGCTTATCTAACTGGCGTTGAACTGACGCCGCAAACGCTGGCAGTCGGTATCGCAGTGGCCTTGGTCATCAGCATCGGCTCCGTCAGCCTGCCCGGATCAATCAGTTTCGTTGTGTCGATTGGCCCTATCGCACTCGCTATGGGTGTCCCCATCGAAGCACTTGCGCTACTGGTCGCGGTAGAGATGCTACCCGATATTATGCGCACCGTGGCCAATGTGACAATGAATGTAGCCGTCACTAGCGCGGTCGATCAGAGCAGCGGTACGCAGGCGCCGACAAAAAATGTCGATGAATTGCAACCCTAGCGCGCTTTGAGCGTTCCTATTACTAACCTATCAATAAAATCCTCAACCACGGAGTTTTCATGTCCTTCAAATTGATCGACCTACCCTATGCCGATGACGCATTGGCACCCACTATTTCCGCCGAGACGATTTCGTATCACCACGGCAAGCATCATAATGCTTACATTACGAAAACCAACGATGCGATCGAGGGCACCGATCATGCAGACAAGTCGCTTGAGGAAGTGATCGCTGCGGCGCGTGACAGCAACCAGGGCCTGTTCAACAACTCGGCTCAAAGCTGGAACCACGGTTTCTATTGGCATTCGCTTTGCCCGGAGGGCTGCGCACCGAAAGGCGAACTGGCGACGAAAATCGATGAAGCATTCGGTTCGTTTGACGAGCTGAAAAGCAAGCTGGCCGACAAGGGTGCGGGTCACTTCGCATCTGGCTGGGTATGGCTGGCGGAGAAAGGTGGCAAGCTGTCCATCGAAGAAACGCATGACGGCGACACGCTCGCCGACAGCGGCTTCAACCCGCTACTGACTATCGACGTATGGGAGCACGCCTATTACCTCGATCACCAGAACGCACGTCCCGCCTACCTCAAGGCTGTGATCGACGGGAATCTGAATTGGAAGTTCGCAGTGGAAAATCTCGCGCGCGGTTCGGCGTGGACCTATCCTGCATAACTCGCAGTGTCAGAAGTAAAAGAATGGCCCGTTCTGTGTATCGCAGAGCGGGCTTTTTCTTCGCCTAAATGTCGGAGACCGGCTGCGCCGGCTCGCCCATTTCCATTAGGCTCTTGGCCCAAAGAGGCTCGCCAAAGATGAATCCGATCAGGTTGGGCCTACCGACATGGTCGAAGAAAGCCGTCAGTGTCAGTAGGATGGGTACGGATAGCAATGCGCCAGCAACGCCCCAGATCCACGAGAAGTAGCTGAGCGCCAGCAGGATCAGAACGGGGTTCATAGTGAAGCGTGCGCCCAGAATTGATGGCGTAACTACATTGGACTCCACGGTGTGCAAGCCAAGATAGGCCGCGGCAGGAATCAGCCCAAGAATCACTGTTTCCGATGTGCCGATGCCGAACAGGCTGAGCAAGGCGACCATCGCCAGCGGGCCGATATAGGGCAAGAAGTTGAGGATCATGGCGAGGCCGCCCCACATTAGCGGCGCATCGACGCCCAACAACCATGCACCTGTTGCGACAATTACGCCGACACCGGCATTGATCAGGCCGACGGTAAAAATATAGGCCGCAACTCTATCCTGTATTTCACGCATGACTCGTGCAGCCTTCACGCCAGTGCCGAAGTCGGAATGGTTCAGCAGCAGTAGTCGGCGGCGCAAGCGCACACGGGATTGGATCATGAAAAACGTCATGAGGAAGGTCAGCAATGTTTCCAGGACAATGCTTGGGGTCGCGAGTGCGAGCTGTTCGATCACTGATGGACCGGCCAGTATGACCTCCTGGCCTTCCGCCTGACCTAGGCTACGGGCGAGCTGTTCGTTGAGCTCTGCCACCCACATAAACTGGCCGCGAAGTTCCGAGAAACGTTCGCCGACCCGGTTTGCCATGGCTGGCAGTTCATCGAACAGTTCAACGGCTGGCTGCATGATGAGCGCTAGCGCCATCAGCACCACGGCAAAGAAACTGGCGAGCGCTATCAATGATGCAAGGATGTTGGGCAGGCCCCATGCCGAGAGCTTATCAGCCAGCGGTGACAGAATTACCGTAAGGATCAGCGCGGCCACGAGCGGCAGGAATACAACCGAACCGATCGACAGCACGAATGGCAGCGCAAGGAACAGCCCTGCGCCAAGCAGCAGCACCAGAGCAGAAATCAGCCGGAGCTCCTGTTCGGCGAACGCAGCCCGGCGGCTGGCCGTGGGCGTTGACGCAGGATTGCTGTCAGGCAGATCGCTCATGACTAATAATTGGCTGGGTTGGCGGCGGCTGGCAAGCGCAAGCTTGGCTTAGCCCAATAACCCAAAGCCGTCAGTTGCCTGCGACACCGTTACCGGCAGCCACCTCATCCAATTCTTCCAGAATCGCGCGGTGGGCGGATGCGTCGTCCATCGAACGTTTGGGGATGTCGCCATCTTCCAGCATCCCGGTCAATGCAGCGCGGGCGCGGCCCACGCGGCTTTTGATCGTTCCGACAGCACATCCGCAAATATTAGCAGCTTCCTCATAGGAGAACCCGCCAGCACCCACCAGCAGCAAGGCCTCGCGCCGTTCGGGTGGCAAGGTCAGCAATGCGCGGTGCATGTCTGACAAATGGAGCGGCTCTTCCTGCCCAGCAGGAGCAGTCAGAATACGCTCGGCTACACCTTCATCATATTCGCCGCGGAAACGGTTGCGGCGCATGTCGGTAAGATAAGCATTGCGCAGGATCACGAATGTCCAGGCGCGCATACTGGTACCCGGCTCAAACCGGTCTTGCGCGGCCCAGGCTTTCATCATGGCTTCCTGCACCAGATCATCCGCCATGTCGGGCCGTCCGCATAATCCGCGCGCAAATGCACGCAGATGCGGGGCCACCTCGGTGAGCTCGCGCTTAAACGCGGCTTTCTCCTCGGGGGTTCTGACCGGGCGTTCTTTCGCCTCTGAATTGCTCATATTTTGGTGTCGTCCAGCTTCGACAACAGATCCTTGAAACTATCGGGAAGCGGTTCTTCTACCACCTGATCGTATAGTTGGCGAAGGCCATCAGCCCAATCGGGCTTCGCTGCCTTTTTTCCTGGTCCGGCTTCTGTTCTGCGCTTTGCAGCGGCAGGTTCATCTCTTTTCATAGCGATGCTTCCGCCCGCCCTTTCAGATTGGATCTGCATTATTCTGCAGTATGCTGCAGGATTTTGCAGGTAATTTTAGTTTCAGTTCATAGAAATCGGAACGAAAGCGCTGCGGTTAGGTTCCCGCCTTAGGGTCTTGGTTGTACTCTTTGATTGAATTTTTGGTATTTTGCGCGTGCTTGCAAGTCTAAACCGAGGTTAAATTTGGAAAATTCGCCAACATCGCGGAAATGGTCTCGTCGCTGGCTGGCCCAATATCCGCGTGCGTTGCCGCTGATAATTTTCCTTCTCGTTATTTGTGTTACCATACTCAGCGTTTTTGCGATTGAACGCGGCGAACATCAGCGAGATCACGCCCAATTACGCCAGACCGGCCAATCAATTGCATACGCTCTGGAGCGCCGGGCAGGCGAAAGTTCATCATACCTGCGCGCAGGCGCGGCTTTGTTTGCCACGGTCGACGATGTGCCCAGCGACACGTTCCGGCGGTTCATCGACCAACTTCGGCTCGACAATAATTACCGCGGTACAGACGGTATTGGCTGGGCACCACGCTTGGCCGCATCGGAGATTGCAGGTTTCGAGCAGTCTTCTGCGGTCCAAGTCGGCGTAAAAATCGATATTCATCCCGAAGCCGAGCAGGATACGGCATTTGTGGTGCCAGTGACCTATCTCCAACCGGACTCTATCAGGAACGACCGGGCGCTGGGCTATGATATGTATTCGGAACCGGTACGCCGCGCCGCAATGGACGAGGCAGCACGAACCGCACGTCCTACAGCGAGCGGTAGGGTTGTCCTTAAGCAGGAAGGCGGCGTCAGCGCGCCCGGATTTTTGATCTATATGCCTGTCTTCAAAGCCGGCTCTTCTGGACGAATCTTGAAGGGCTTCATCTATAGTCCCTTCAACGCGCAAGATTTCTTGGATGGCTTAGTTCAGCTTGAGGACCGCGGGAATATCGCCATTCGGCTGTTCGACAGACAAGCCGCTGAAGGCCAGCAATTGGCGGGCACACCCCCTTCGGACACTGACCGCCTCAAACTGGTCGAGGAAGTATCGATTGCCAACCGGCAATTGTTGCTGGAGGTAGAATCGGCAAAGGGGAACAGCCTGTCTGCCCTTTCCATGGTCACGCTGCTTTTCGGATTGCTCGTGGCTGGACTGCTGATGGCAATGGCGCGGATATTGACGCGTCAGGCCAAAGAAGATGCCGCAGCGCTTGAATGGTATGAGGAACAAGCGTCGATCCGCAATTCGCTGACCCGCGAGTTGAACCACCGGGTCAAGAACACTTTGGCTAATGTTCTATCGATCATCTCGCTGACACGCCGCCGGTCCACTAATCTAGAAGATTTCGCCGAGGCACTTGATGGAAGAATCCGCGCGCTTTCGGCGACCCATGATCTGCTGACCCAATCGGAATGGGGAACCACCCCTATCCGCGCAGTCGTAGAAGCCGAACTGGCCCCGTATGCGCGCAATTCGGAACAATCGCTGACATTGCAGGGGCCAGAAGTTGAGCTCGCCCCCAATGATGCGCTTTCGCTTGGTTTGGCACTGCATGAACTGGCGACAAATGCCTCGAAATTCGGTGCGCTCAGCGAGCCCAGCGGTCAGGTGCGAATTCACTGGCGTCTGGTGACCGATGACCTTGCGAGGGTTGAATGGACCGAAAGCGGTGGTCCGCCCGTTCCCGAAGAACGCCACCGCGGATTCGGAACGGATTTAATCGAGAAGATTGTCGCGCATGAGCTTAAGAACCCGGTCGATCTGCGGTTCGAGGCTGATGGCGTTAAATGCGGCCTGTTGATTCCCGTCCGTGTACCGAGCGATTTTGCGATGCGAGCAACGGGCCGTTTCGACCAAGCCGACCGCAGGAAGTAGGGCAGGCAAACAAAGGGCCGGAAGCGCAATTGATCGCTCCGGCCCTTAATGTGTCGGACTGTTGGTTGCCGGTCAGCCCATCTGCTTGCTTGTTCCAAAGAACAAAGCTTGGCTGATGGCTGCGCGGACGGCCTTTTCCTGAAACGGTTTGGTGACCAGATAGGTCGGTTCTGGCCGGTCGCCCGTTAGTAGGCGCTCAGGATAGGCCGTAATGAAGATCACCGGCATATTGTTGTCCATCGCCAGAATATCGTCGACCGCATCCAGCCCGGAACTGCCATCGGCAAGCTGAATATCGGCAAGCACGAGGCCTGGCCTGTTTGTAGCGGCAATCTGCTGAGCCTGTGTGCGGGTAGCGGCAATGCCGCAAATGTCGTGGCCCAGCGAGCTGACAAGATCTTCCAGCTGCATAGAGATAAGCGGCTCGTCCTCGATGATCAGCACGCTGGTCGAAGATTCGCGGTCGATCTCTTCAACAGCCTCTTGCACAAGGCTGGTTACCTGGCTCTCATCCATATCCATAATCTCGGCGGCGTCAGCGGCGCTGAAATCTTCTAGAGTGGTTAGCAACAGAGCCTGACGGTTCAGCGGTGTAATGGATTTGAGGCGATCACTCGCCGCCGCCTCGTGGGCACTGGTACCCTCTGCGGGCTTGTCGGCGACTTCGAGATAGGCGCTCGACCAGACCTTGTTGAACGCTTTGTAGAGAGCAACCCGACCGCTCTCAAGGGAGGACTTAAGGGCTTCGTCGGCCAGCGCCGCTTCTAACGTCGCGCGGACAAAAGCATCGCCAGTTGACTGTGATCCGGTGAGCGCGCGCGCATAGCGGCGCAAATAAGGCAGGTTGGAGGCAACTTGATCCCCGATGGACATGCAATTTCCCTTTCCGGGCATTTAGCCGTTGATTCGGCTTTGGGTTGGCGCGCTTGAAACGAGTAGCATCCCGCTTAGTTCCGATATCGCCAGTTGGGCAAGAAATTCGAGTTTTTGCAAATTTTTTGCATTTGCGGGAACCGGTCCTTCTGAAGTGCATTTAGGACTCATCACCGCCATTACCCCCCTCCCGTCCAACGCGGCGGTGATATAATCCCGAAAGGCCTCCACTTCCCCCAAGTGGAGGCCAATTTTCTGGTTGGGCGATGGCTCAGAGCAACTTGTCGTAGAGCAGATATTCTCGATTGAGCTTGGTCTGCAATGCCTCGGCAATCGCGTTCATTCCCTGATTATCCTCAAGGATCCAGCCGATTTCCCCGCGAGTGGCCCCGTATTCAGAAACTGCAGAACGGCGGATGTATTCGATCAGCATAAAGGCGAGCTGGCTGGCCATGCGCGATGATTGCAGCCGCTTCACGACGCCCATCAGCGGAACGCGAACCATTCGCACTTTGGGCTTGCGCAGCCACCACAGCATCTTGATCCAGCCAAATGGGAACAGTTTGCCGCCGATTGCTTTGATCGGCTCGTTCACGTCCGGCAGCGTGATCATGAAGGCTACCGGCTCTCCGTCATATTCGGCGATACGGATCAGATCCTCGCGCACCAGCGGCTTTAGTTTCTTCGACGCATAACTGATTTCGGCGTCGCTGAAGGGTACGAAGCCCCAATTGTCCGACCAAGCATCATTCAGAATACCGAGAATGGTCTTGGCCTCGGAATCGAAGTCTTTGAGGACAACCTTGCGGACTGTAATTCGTTCGTTGCGCTCGCCTGACTGGATGATCCGTTGTATCAAAGGCGGGAATTTCACCCTGATGTCTAGTCCATAGGTCATCAGGCTTTTCGCCTTGGAATAACCCGCCCCTTCGATCCATCCCTGGTAATGCGCGGGGTCCTGACCCATCAAGACAGTCGGCGGGTCGTCATGACCCATAACTTGCAATCCGGGTTCTTCCCAGACTGACATGGATAGCGGGGCAAGAACGCGATGCATACCTTGCTCGCGCAGCCACTCCTCGGCGCGGGCGATCAGAGCTTTGGCGGTTTCTTCGTCCTCAGCTTCGAACAGACCCCAATTGCCGGTGCCGGGACCCATGCCTTGTTCGGCGGGCTGGGCGATGGCGAGATGGTCGATATGGGCAGAAATGCGGCCCACGACTGTATCGCCGCGCCGGGCAAGGAACAGTTGCACATCGGCATGCTTGAAGAACGGGTTCTTTTTGGGGTTGAGCAATTCCGCCACTTCTGATCGGATTGGCGGAACCCATGCTGGGTCATTGCGGTTTAACCGATAAGCCAGATCGATAAATGCATTAAGGTCTGCCTTGCCGGAAACCGGCGTAATCACTATCTGCACTTCAGTCACAACACCGTCCCTGTTCAGATTAGCGTAGCCCTGCTTGCGCTAACGGATCATTGTCAAGGCAAGTGACGCCGAAAGGCGTGCGGATTTGCGTTGAAGGCGATTTGCCTCCACGGTCCAAACCGCAGGCTTAACTGGAACCATTAATGACTGCTCACGAGTCCATCAATATCGATGCTGCCACGGCGGCGAGACAGGCGCAGCCCAAATCGGCCATCAAGGACGATATGGGAATGATGCGCGCTGCCCGCGATCTGACCAAAGATATTGCCGAGGCAAACCCGCGCATTTTCTGGCCCGATATGCTGGCTTCGGCCGCGCTGGGCTATAGCGCGCTTGCTGGCGCGATTCTGGTCGAGAACATGGTTTTGGCGGTCGCGCTGGGGCTTTTGGCCTCGCTCGCTTTGTACCGCGCGCTGCTGTTCATTCACGAGTTGGCACATATCCACCGCAACGCCTTGCCAGCCTTCCGCACGACGTGGAACATTCTCGTCGGCATTCCGATGCTGACCCCTTCGCTAATGTATGAAGGTGTGCATACGATCCACCATCAGCGCACGCGCTATGGCACTATCGAAGATCCCGAGTATCTGCCGCTGGCGCTGATGAAGCCGTGGTCGCTGCCGCTGTTTATCCTGATTTCGCTGCTCGCTCCGCCCGCGCTGTTGATCCGTTCAGCGATCCTAGTGCCACTGGGCATAGTGATCCCGCCGCTGCGACGTCTGGTATGGCAGCGTTTTTCGGCACTTGCGATCAACCCGGACTTCCGCCGACGTGACCCGGCTAGCGAACTTCGCCGCCGGTTCTTCTGGCAGGAAGTAGGCTGCACTGTATGGTCGATCACGTTGCTCTCAAGCGTCTATTTCATCGGCTGGCGCCCGCTGCTGATTGCGCTGGCGATCTTCTCTTTCACTGCTGTTTTCAATCAGGTCCGCACTTTGGTCGCGCATCTGTGGGAGAATGACGGCGAGGCGATGACGGTGACCGCGCAATATCTCGACAGTGTGAATGTCCCGCCGCCGGGCTGGATGGCAGAGATATGGGCGCCCGTTGGCTTGCGTTATCACGCCTTGCACCACCTAATGCCCAGCATGCCTTATCACTCGCTGCCAGAGGCGCATCGCCGCCTGAAGAAGCATATGGGTTTCGGCTCGACCTATGACGGAGCGAACCATCCTGGGCTGGTGCCGCTGATCGGGCGGCTTGCGAAAAGTACGATGGTGAAGCGCTAACCCAAGAAGCGGATCATCGCGATGCGCTGGTCTGCGGGCAGTCCGTGGCTGATCTCTTTGGCGATTTCGTCGCGTAAGCGCGCGTGGCTGTCCAACTCTTCCACTTCGACAAATCCAAGGCGCTGATAGAACGGGCCATTCCACTGCACATCTCGGAAAGTCGTGAGCGTTAGCGCGGAAAAGCCGCTATTGAGCGCATCGATCTGGCATCCGCGCATCAGCCGCGCGCCAACCCCCTGCCGTTGAAAGTCAGGGTGCACCGACAGTTCAATGATGTGCAATTCGCGGCCATAGGGCTCGCTAGCAAGAAAACCTGCGATCCGCTCGCCTGACACAGCGATGAGGCAGTGCCCCTTGGCGATCAGCTTGCGGTGGCGTTCGGGCGGGATCGCGTGATTGCTCTCGAACAGCTTGCCCGCTGCCCGCTCGATATTCGGAAGGTGATCGGCATCCTCCGGCTTTGCCAGTCTGATTGACCAATTGGTTGCGCTCATTCTTCGGTGCGGATCAGCACGGTCTCACCGATCAGCGCGAACAACAGGAAGGGCGACCATGCCGCCAGGAAAGGCGGATAACCGCCGAAACTGCCCATCGCAAGCGCAGCATTGTCGACGACGAAATACGCAAAGCCCAGCGCCATACCGATGACAGCGCGCAGGAACAACTGCCCCGAACGTGCCAAGCCGAAAGCTGCAACGGCACCTAGCAGCGGCATCAGGAAGGCAGCAAGCGGACCCGACATTTTGTGCCACCATTTGGCCTCAAGTTCGCCTGTGCGGCGGCCTGCAGCCTCAAGTGCGGCGATCGAGGCGCTTAGCTCACCGAAGGACATGACATCCGCATCCACGCTGTCGATGGCAATCTGTTCGGGCGTCAAGCCGGCTGCCACCACCACGCTCGGGCGTGTTTCGGTCCGTGCAGTTTCGACGTTGAACACTTCGACACCGTCCATTTGCCAGCCGGGTGAGGCGTAGGTCGCGCCAGACGCGCGCATTTGCTGCGTGATCATGCCGCGCGGATCGCGGCCATACCATGTCACACCGCCCAGCTTGGTATCGCGGCCCGATCCTGTGACTGTGGCAGCGGTTAGAATGTCCGGACCGTCAGTGACATAGACATTGCTGCGGACGCCGGATTCCGTCGGTACGGGGCCGTAATCATTGGCCTTCCACGCCTTCAGCGTTGCATTGCCGCGCACCACAACCGTCTCGTTAAAGGCAAAGCTGCCTACCGAAACCAGCGCTGCGACTAATAACAGCGGGGCCAGCACCTGATGCGCGCTCATCCCGGCGGCCTTCATGGCAATAACTTCGCTATTCTGGTTCAACGTCGCAAGCGAAATGATCGTCGCCAGCAGTACCGAATAGGGCAGGAAGCGCGCGACCAATTGCGGGACGCGCATCGAGACATAACGCCACAGTTCCGCCTCGCCATTGCCCTCATAAGCCAAAATGTCGCCGCTGGCGCTGAGCAGATCGAGCGTTTGCAGGATGAGCACCAGCATGACGAGAACCGCAAGAATGCGGACAATGAAATTCTTGGCTAGATAGAATGTCAGCGCGCGGCTGGGGAAGAAATCAAGCTGCACCTGCAGCCTCCAATTCTTCTTCCTCGATTATCTCCGCGCGGCGTTTCTGGCGTCCGAATATCTTGGCAAGGCGCCGGGTGATCTTGGCATAAACCGTCTCCAGCCCGCCGATCGCCTGCCCGCCCGGCACATAGGCCACGCGCCAATACATCCAGATGATCAGCGCGGCGAAGATCAGGAACGGCCCCCAAAGGGCCACTACCGGATCGACGCGGCCCAGCGTGGCGATGTCTTCGCCGTATTGATTCACCTTATGATAGGCGACGACCATAACGATGGAGACGAACACGCCTAGCGCAGATGTCGACCGCTTGGGCGGAATTGCTAGCGCCACAGCAAGCAGCGGCAGAAGCAGCATCATCACCACTTCGACGATGCGGTAGTTGAAACTCGCCTGACTGGCATTGCGGTCAGCCTCGCTAACATCCTTGTTCCAGCCGATATTGATTAATTCCGGCAGCAGATATTCCCGGTCATCATCGCCGCGCATGCGGAAATTCTCGATGGCAGGAAGATCGATTGGTAAGTCATGGCGGCTGAAACTGAGCACGCGCGGGGTCTCGCTGTCGCCCATGTGACCACTTTCATGCCCGCCCATGTCCTGCACAATCGTGCCATCCATCAGCCGCAGGATAATCGTGTCGCGGTTTTCCTTATTGGCGAGGAAGCGGCCTTCGCTGGCCGAGATCGATAGGACATGGCCCTTGTCATCGGTGACGCGGGCGAAAATTTCGTTGAGCTGACGGCCGCCATCTTCGCTTGATCCGACGCGCAGGGCGATACGGTCCTGCAACTTGGTGAACTCGCCGACCTGGATCGAGGCGCCCAGCGCCCCCGACCGCAGCTCGAACTCCATCTCTTCATAATAGTAGCGCGACAGGGGCTGCAGATAACCGACGATCAGCAGGTTGAGCGCCGCCAACACCAGCGTGATGATATAGGGCACGCGCAGCAGCCGGGCATAGCTGAGCCCAACGGCGTTCATCACGTCGAGCTCGCTCGTGGTTGCCAGTTTGCGAAATGCCAGCAGGATGCCCAGCATCACGCCCAGCGGGATCGCGAGGCTGGCATATTCGGGCATCAGATTGGCGAGCATCTTGAAGACTATGCCGATCGGCCCGCCTTCCGTCCCGACAAATTCGAAGAGCGTCAGCATCTTGTCGAGCGTGAGCAGTGATGCTGCGATCACGAACACCGCGATCATTGGCACCAACACTAGGCGAAAAATGTACCGGTCGATGGCGGGGATGAATTTCAAGCGCTGACCGTTTGTACGAGGTTCGGGAAGTCGGTTCAGCACTGCCTATAGCGGCACTTTAGCGGTAGGTCATGCCCCTACAAGGCGCGAAGGTCAGGCCTTTTCCAGCGTGCATTGTAGCGGGTGCTGGTTCTGCTTGGCGAAATCCATCACCTGATTCACCTTGGTTTCGGCGATTTCATAGGGGAAGATGCCGCATACGCCGACGCCCTTCTGGTGGACATGGAGCATTACACGGGTCGCGGATTCCAGATCCATGCTGAAGAAGTTTTTCAGCACCATCACGACGAATTCCATCGGCGTGTAATCGTCATTCAGGATCAGCACTTTAAACTGGCTGGGCTTTTTGGGCTTGGCCTTAGTCTTGGTGGCGATGCCGACTTGCTCGTCACCATCGCCAGGCTGGTCATCACCTGCGGCGCGGGGGCTGAACGTCAAAACGGTCTCGAGAGCGGGGTTATAGTGATTCATTATGTCCAGGATATCGTAAGCTTCATGTCAATCGCAAGCCGTGGGCGCAAATTCTGTTCCCGTGAAGCGGTGAAGCGACATAAATCAAAGAAAAGGGCCGGGCAGCTTATCGCTACCCGGCCCGCAATTTCTTCGGGGGCCGGCGGTCTGGGAGAGAGGTGCCGGCGCCCGCAGTGGTCAGTAAGGCTTAGGCAGCCTTACGAACCTTTGCCATTGCAACGCTGGCGCGGCTCGAAATCGGAGCGAAGGCTTCGTTTGCAAGTTTGACCATGGCTTCGGTGTTCTTCGAAGTCTGGGCGATCATTGCGTCGAAGTTACGACGTGCAATCTTCGACTGAAGCTGCATGAATTCGTTTGGCGACTTGACGGAAGCAACTTCCTTTGCGTCGGCAGATACTACAGCAGCGGCAGCCTTAACGTCAGCTACATAGGCCTTGCCCATGTCCTGAACGCCAGCGGCCAAAACCTTCCCAGATTCGACAACTGCTTCAACGTTGCCCTTGGTGAATTCACTCATGTCAGCAGCAACTTCGGTGCCCTTAGCATAAACGTTCTTAGCGCGTGCCTGAACGTCAGCGAGAGTCTCGGTCATCTGAGCGGTGTAATCAGCAGTCTTGTTCTTTGCTTTGGTCATGATGGTATCCTTGGTGTTGGAAATCTTGGTTTTCGCAGCGGCTGCAGTCTTGCGCGCCTTTGCAGCAGTTTTGGTGGCGGCCTTCTTGGGAGCAGGCTTGCGCTTCGCAGCAGCCTTCTTTGCCGGAGTGGTTTTCTTCGCAGCCATCTTCTTTGTGGCAGGCTTGCGCTTGGCCGGAACCTTCTTGGCAACGGCCTTCTTAACGGCGGCAACCTTCACAGGAGCGGCTTCGTCCTTGGCAACAGCCCTTTCGACTGCCTTGGTGCTAACTGCTTCGCTGGCAGCGGCAATTGCTGCTTCGGCGGATTTTTCTGCACGGACCTGAGCGGTCACGGCGTCGATCTTGTTTGTCGGCGTGGTAGCCATTGTAAATACCTCAGTGCTTCGCTTGGAGCGGAATGCTCGTTTATGTTGCATTGCAATATATACGCTGCAGTTGCGAAGTCAAGGTATTTTTGTGCAGTGCAGCATAAGGCTGCAAGCACTTATTTTAGCGGGTTTTTACATAACTTCCGGGCGCGTCCTCGATCACCTTATCACCTTTTCCCCCAGGCATTCTTTTGCCTGTGGCGGCTATTTCCTTGTCGCCGTGCCCCTTCAGCCATTCCACCCAATGCGGCCACCAGCTGCCTGGTGTCTCGCTGGCCCCTTCGACGAATTCACGCAGGGAAGCGCAATCTGCATCATTAGTCCAATATTGGTATTTGCCAGAGGAGGGCGGATTGACCACGCCGGCAATATGACCCGACCCGGCGAGCACGAATTCCATCGGCCCAGTGAAGTGATCGGTCATCTTGAACACGCTTTTGGCGGGGGCGATGTGATCTTCCTTGCCCGCTTGCATGTAAGTAGGCGTCTTCACCCGCGTCAAATCAATCGGCGTGCCGTCTGAGCTCATTGCGTCTGGGGCAACGAGCTTATTGTCGCGGTAGAGGTCGCGCAGATAGTCCCCGTGCCACTTTGCGGGGAGGTTGGTTACGTCGCCATTCCAGTGCAGCAGATCGAAGGCCGGATAATCTTCGCCCAGCATATAATTGTTGACGACATAGTTCCAGATCAAGTCTGTGCTGCGCAGCAGGTTGAACGTCAGCGCCAGATAACGGCCATCAAGATAGCCGTCCGTAGTCAGGCTTTCGATGGCCTTGATTTGCTTGTCATCGATGAAATTGTTGAGCTCACCCGCGCGGCTGAAGTCTACTTGAGCAGTAAAGAAGGTCGCGCTTTTGACTTTATCAGCCTCGCCTCGGCGCGCCAGAACGGCGAGTGTTGCGGCCAGGGTCGTCCCTGCCACGCAATAGCCGATTGTGTGAACCGACGGGACTTTCAGCCGCGAGCGGATATGGTCAACCGCGTCGATTTGTGCGCGGATGTAATCATCCCACACGATGTCTTTCATCGAGCTATCGGCTGATTTCCAGCTGGCGACGAATACTGTCACACCTTGTTCAACGGCCCAGCGAACGAAGCTCTTCTTCTCGTTCAGGTCGAGAATGTAAAACCGGTTGAGCCATGGCGGGAAAATCACCAGCGGCGTTTCCATCACCTTGGGTGTCGATGGGCTATATTGGATCAGCTGGTAGAGCGGCGTTTCGTGAACAACTTTGCCAGGCGTGGTGGCGAGGTTTTCGCCCAGAGTGAATGCGTCGGGGTCAGTGTGGGTCAGCTGGCCTTTTTTCAGGTCGGCCAGCAGGTGCTCCATCCCTTTGACCAAATTCTGGCCCTTGGTCTCGATTGTGCGGTCGAGCACCACGGGATTGGCAAGCGGAATATTCGCGGGGCTCATCGCTTCAACCATCGTACGCGTTGCAAAGCGGAGCTGTTCGCGCTTGCTCTTGTCGAGCCCTTCGACCTCATCAACCATCGCCTCAATCCGCTCGGCGAGCATCAAATAGGTCTGGTGGATCAGCGCGAAAGCCGGGTGCGAACGCCATTTCGGATCGGCGAAGCGGCGATCTTTGCGCGGCAGTTCCGGCTCACCGTCCTTTGGCGCGGGCCCCAAATTATACTGGCCCATGATTCCCTGCCAAAGGGCAACGCTTTCGTCCCACAGCACCTTTTGCTTTGCTGGATTTGCTAGCGGCATCGCAGCATACCACTGTTTGGCGAAACCCATCCACTGCGTAGGATCGACCATCTGTGCGAGTGGTGATGAGTTTGCAGAATGCTCCGATTGGATGCTCGTCCACAATATTTTGAGCTGGTCAGCAGCCTTTTGCCATTGCTCGCCATCGGCAAGGGGCATCTTATTCTCGTCGCCCGGCAGCAGAGCGCCGAATATCGCCTGCATGGCCTCGCTTTGTTTGCGGACCAAATCGTTCATTCCGCCAAATGGCTCATTGCTCATGAAATTATCGCCTAAACTGAAATCCTACAGATTCGCCTTCTGCCACAGATCGAGTGGCGTAACTAGGATTGCACCGATCCATTTTGTGCGTCAAAGACTGGTCTTCGCGCAACAATCCTGCGCTTTGGAATGGTTCGAGGACGATGGACACCGATTTTTACCGCATCAAGCGTTTGCCACCCTATGTGATTGCCGAAGTAAACGGCCTGCGTCACGCGGCGCGGCAGGCGGGACGTGATGTGATCGACCTCGGCATGGGCAATCCCGATTTGCCGCCGCCTGACCATGTGATCGACAAATTATGCGAAGTGGCGCGCAAGCCGGACGCGCATGGATATTCGCAGTCAAGAGGCATCCCCGGCCTGCGTAAGGCGCAGGCGAATTACTACGGTCTCCGCTTCGGAGTGGACCTCGATCCCGAAAACGAGGTCGTGGTCACTATGGGATCCAAGGAGGGCCTCGCCAGTCTTGCCACCGCGATCACTGCGCCTGGTGACGTGGTATTAGCCCCGAACCCTAGCTATCCGATCCACACGTTCGGCTTTATCATTGCAGGTGCGACGATCCGCGCGGTTCCGACCACACCTGACGAACATTATTTCGAGTCACTGGACAAGGCGATGGCCTTCACTGTGCCGCGCCCCAGCATTCTGGTGCTAAACTACCCGTCCAATCCGACCGCCGAAGTCGTCGATCTGGCGTTTTACGAACGCGTTGTTGCCTGGGCTAAGGAAAACAAGGTTTGGCTGATTTCCGACCTGGCCTATTCCGAGCTGTACTATGACGGCAAGCCGACGCCTTCGCTGTTGCAGGTGAGGGGGGCAAAGGATGTGGCGGTCGAATTCACTTCCCTATCCAAGACATTTTCGATGGCCGGCTGGCGGATGGGTTTCGCCGTCGGGAACAAGGATCTGATCTCTGCGATGACGCGGGTGAAATCCTATCTCGATTATGGCGCATTCACCCCGATACAGGCTGCTGCCTGCGCTGCGCTCAACGGCCCTCAAGATATTGTCGAAAAGAACCGCGAGCTTTATCACAAGCGCCGCGATATTCTGGTCGAAAGCTTTGGCCGCGCCGGTTGGGAAATCCCGCCGCCGGCCGCATCGATGTTTGCCTGGGCTCCCTTGCCGAAAGGGCTTGAGCATATGGGCAGCCTCGAATTTTCGAAGCAGCTGCTTGAAAAGGCCGCAGTCGCCGTAGCTCCCGGCGTCGGTTACGGCGAAGAAGGCGAAGGGTTTGTCCGGATTGCTTTGGTCGAAAACGAACAACGGCTGCGCCAAGCGGCTCGCAACGTGAAGCGTTTCCTTGCAGATGCCGGTGTTTCGGCCGACGCAGCTTAGCGGGAACCCTTATGACGAAGCATCCGTTTGCTTCGCCGTGGTGCCTGTCTTAGGAAATGCTTCTGGATGCCCATTGCCGAACTGAAGATGATGAGATTGCCGGAGAGGACTGACATGAGCATCGATTTTCGCGAGAACGAGCGCGTATCCATAACGCTTGCCGACAATGGCGTAGCGCAGGTCCGCCTTATCCGCGCCGACAAGATGAATGCGCTTGATCCCGCCATGTTTCAGGCGATCATCGATGCAGGCCATGCGTTATATGATGCCAAAGGATTGCGTGCGGTTGTGCTATCTGGTGAAGGCAAATCATTTTGTGCCGGTCTAGATCTAATGAGCATGGCCAAGATGGGAACCAGTTCGAAAGACGGGGAAGGCAAAGCTCCGCTAACAGAGCGGACATACGGCAACGCTAACATGTTTCAGCAAGTCGCCATGGCGTGGCGCAAATTGCCAGTGCCTGTGATTGCAGCGGTACACGGTGTATGTTTTGGCGGCGGTTTGCAAATCGCCAGCGGTGCCGACTTCCGTATCATTGCCCCAGATACGCGCCTTTCAATCATGGAGATGCGTTGGGGTATCATCCCGGATATGGCCGGTTTTGCTTTGTGGAGCGGGAACGTGCGTGACGATGTTCTGCGGATGCTGACCTACACCAATACCGAATTCACCGGCACGCAGGCTGTCGAATATGGGCTGGCGACAGAGGTCAACGATGATCCGTTGGCCCGCGCGACAGAGCTGGCTGAGCAAATTTCCAGCAAGAACCCGGACGCGATCCGCGAAGCGAAAGGCCTGTTCGGCACCTATCTTCGCCAGAGCGAAAACGACGTGCTGATGGAAGAAAGCGTCCGTCAGCAACGGCTGGTCGGCACAAAGAACCAGATGGAAGCTGTCGCCAGCCAGATGCAGAAACGGCCCGGCAAATTCGAGGATCATTGAATCCCGGGTTTGATCAGCCGAAGATGGCCGTGCATTGAAAGCCGGTCATCACCAGCTTCTCGTCAGCATTCCAGAGCTTCATTTGTTCGCTCGAGAAACCGTCGGCAGCATGCTCGCCAGCGGTTTCCGCCAGCCACCAGCCGTCATGGGTTGTCGGCACCGTGTCGAGGATATTGAACGACCAGTTGATCGAACTGATTGGTCCGCGTCGCTGCATTCGCCGCATCGAACCGGGCGGCAAAGTGTCACCCACCAGCACCAACTCGCCAATCGGGTCCAAGCCTTCTCGGTCCTTCAGGCGGAACCAGCGGCGCACCACTGGGTCGCCTTTGCCAGTGTTATCTTGCGCTTTCCGAATTTCATATTGGCCGATGAACGATGGCGCCTCGCTGTTGAATGGGAGCTCTTCCCCTTCTGCCAGGGGAACCGGGCGAGGCTCTGGAGGCCCGGCTGGATATTCTGCATTGGCCTCTCGCGCAGAGCCGAACAGCCACAGCCCTCGGTGTGCAAGCACGCCGGCAGAATGGATCTCGGTTTCGATCTGGGTCACGCTTCGGCCCTGACGCAAAATGCGCGCCGTGGTGGACGACGCTGCACCGATTGGTCCAATGAAACCGACCTGCGCCGCCCGCAGAGGGGGGAGGTCCGAAAATGTCCGCAGAGCCGCCGTATAAGCGAGCAGCGAGGATGCACCGCCATACATGGTGCGCCCCTGCATCCAGTCGCCGCCATCCGCTGTCACGAAAGCATCGCTTTCGCGTTTCAGCCCGTCTAAAAATGCCTTGATACTCATGAACATCGCAGTAGCGGGATTTTCATACGATTCCAGCATTGAAACCCTGAGCCGCCTCGGCTAGATGCTCCCCACTGCGTGAGGCCCGATGGCGGAGTGGTGACGTAGCGGATTGCAAATCCGTGCACGCCGGTTCGATTCCGGCTCGGGCCTCCACACAGTTTTCCTCTTTATATCAATAATTTATATTAAGGGAAACCAATCCGTGAGTTCACGGGCTTAGGGGCATTTTGAGCCGGAACCCGTCACGCAAGAGACTGTAATTAAATGATAATTATGACCTGAATGACCCAGGGTCTCTGGGGCGAACAGTGCAGTGACGGCTTTGCCTACGACACAAAGATCTTAGTCCGCCTTGTGCCCTAAAGCCAGCCGGTCGCGCGACCCGCGAATGACCCCAAAGCGGTCTGAAGTTCAGGATCACAATAGGGGTTGCTCTAGAACCAATTGCTCCCTTGCATACGGATAGACTCAACCGTGGGTAGATCAGCTCAGACTTGTGTGGCGGTGCCAGCAACGACATACAGGGTCACCAAAACCCCTGCTATCAGCCCGCCGGGGCGATAGCTGCCCGTCCGCTGCCAGGTAAAAATTCCGATGATCGCCACGGCGGTCAACACTGGCACAAATTGCAACGCAATCACCGTGCTGAGGGGATCGAATGCCGTGACCAGCGATCCGGTCATGAAGAATAAGCCGTAGATCACGCTCAGCATCACTATGAAGCCGGTCGTGAGCATCATGATCGCGGCCAAGTATTGAAAACGGCCTGTGTCACTGCGGACCGTGGCACTTGAAATCGACCTTGTCATTAACAGAAAGGCGAAAGTGATCGGCAAGACATAGATTGCCGCGATGCCTAATTGGCGGACATTGGGAAGTTTGACGGCGACGACCCACAGCCGGAAATCCGTGAGGAAAAGCTGATCGACGAGCCAGACTGCGCCGTATCCAGCCGCAACAGTTGCCCCCGCCAACAGAATGGATCTTGCCCAGTCCGATTGATCAGTATCGGCGGGGGGCCCCATGAAGCGGCCTATCAACAGGCTCACCCCAGCGCCGACCACAGCCCAGAGTGTAATTTGCGTGGTAACCGCCTGCGGCAGCAGGCTCGACGCCGGCAGAAGCAGAAAGGCCGCAATAAAGGTCGGAAAGAACAGCAATGCCGGCAGCGCGGTATTCATTGCAAACGCCCGCCACCAGCGGCGGTCCCGATGCTCGGCCGCCGGGATCGCCTCTGCGCGCACGGAGGCAAACAGCGGCAAGCGGACAAGCGTATCAAATACGCCGAGCATGATCATGATGAAGCCGATCAGGCCGACCCCCGTGCCGACTTCCTTCCAATACCAGATCTGATCGCTAACCGGCCGGGGCGTCCCGCCATCGAGCGTGGCGGCAAACCATTCCGTAGCGTTCCCGATGGCCGCCGCCGAGAAATGATCGCCGGGATGCGTCGTGGTAGGCTGATAAAGCTTTCGCGCGGTTCCTTCTGCTACCGCTCCATACAAACGCTTCTCCGCAACGGGAGCATCGGTGCCAAACACTGCTTGCAGCTTCTCGCTAGTCGCCAAGTCCTGTGCGCGATCGACGTCCCACATGATTTTTGAGAATTCGTCATAGCGGCTGAACACAAGCGCGAGATTGCGTGGCCAAGTGGTCGAACCTTCTTGTGCAAAAGGTGCACCAGTCGACGACCCTTCCAGCACCATTGAAGAATAGGCGTCGGGCATAGCGGCAGCCGCCGCAAGCACCGTCCAGCCGCCCATACTGTGGCCTTCGAGACCAATCTGACTGGTATCGACCATCGGCAGGGATCTCAAATATTTCAGGCCATCAGGGCCGCCGAAGCCGTTTGAGAATGCTGCGCCTCCGCTGTATCCGTGCCCGGTCTGATCAAGTGACAAAACGACGTAGCCGCGGCGGGCGAATTCAATGGCGAAACCGTCCTGTGTCTCGCGTGAATTTATATAGCCGTGGACAGCAAGAATGCCGGGGGCGGGAGTCGTGGAGGTAGCATTCTTCGGCACATACAACAGAGCGCTCATTACGGTGCCGTTCGTGCCGGTAAACCGTATATCCCGAACGGTCGTGCCGTCCGTTGTCCGGACGAGCTGAGCGAGAAATGCACCCGCGAGAACAATGACCAGTCCAGCGACGATCAGCCACCAGCGACGTTTGGAGGTTGCCTTTTTAGCCATCGCTTGATCTGTGACCGTCAATTGGACCTCCCCCTCGTCATTCCCCAAAGCATTCATCTACGAGAATGCCGTTCAGATTGCACTTATCGCCGCGCGTGACAACCAGAACGAAAGGCCGCGAATTCCGCGCGGGCCCCTCAAAGCAGCCGTTTCGAGAGCGGTCCAGATTTAGCCGAAAAGTGGTTGCGCGAATGACGTTCGGTTTCGGGAATTCGGAAATTGTTCGAGACAGAAAGTGCAAGCTGATCAGCGCTGCTTTTTTGCCATGGTGGCGGTGAAATCGGGTTCCTTGTTTGCCACCCAATCGACAAATTTGCGCACGTTGGGGTTGGCCAGAAGGGCATCCACATCCATCGCATGGCGTTGAAGTTCGGAATTGGTGAAATTGGCGATCAGGGTCTGTTGGCAAATGGGGTGCATGGGCACGACATCGCGCCCGCCCCGGCTCTTTGGCACGGGATGGTGCCAGACAATGGTCTTGCCAGTTGGCCGGCCGCAAAGCCAACAAGGAGCGACCTCCGCCGGGGTCTCCTCCTCCTCGCGGTGACGGTCGTCAGAGGAACCATGTTTCGAATGTTTGCGGGCCATGTGTCGGTACCTGAATTGCCTGAACTTGTGCTGCTCACCTAGGGTGATGCGGTCGGCATTACCACACCAAGGTATTTGCCGGTCTCCGCCCTAAGTCCGCTCGCTCGAGTTCGCTCCATCAGAGCGGACCGTCAGGAGTCGGCTCAGCTATTCCTGCCGGGTGAGCGCGCCGTTGCAACTTGCACGGGCTGGGCCGCCGCCTAGGCTCAACGCCACCGCTTCAGCAATTTTTATTCCGTCCACTGCTGCCGAAAGGATGCCCCCAGCATAGCCTGCGCCCTCGCCGGCAGGAAACAGCCCGATCGTGTTCAGGCTTTGAAGATCATCGCCCCGGGTGAAGCGGATCGGTGATGAAGTGCGCGTCTCGACACCGGTCATCACCACATCAGGGTGATCATAGCCCGGGATCTGCCGGCCGAATACGGGCAGCGCCTCGCGCATCGCGGTCACAGCGTAGTCGGGCAGGCATTGCGCTAAATCTGTCATATGCACGCCGGGCTTGTAGGAAGGCGTGACCGACCCAAGCGCTTCTGAGGGGCGTCCGGCAAGGAAGTCGCCCAGCCTTTGCGCTGGCGCCTTGTAGGTCGATCCACCCGCAACATAGGCCAATGATTCCCAATGGCGTTGTAGCGCGATCCCCGCGAGCGGTTCGCCGGGAAAGTCGCGCGCCGGATCAATCGCGACGACCAACCCGGAATTGGCGTTGCGCTCATTACGCGAATATTGGCTCATGCCGTTGGTGGCTACGCGCCCCTCCTCAGACGTCGCAGCGACCACAGTGCCGCCGGGGCACATGCAGAAACTATAGACCGTCCGATCATTCTTGCAGTGGTGCGAGATATGGTATTCCGCCGCACCAAGGATGGGATTGCCAGCGTCAACGCCGAACCGCGATTTATCGATCCAGGATTGCGGGTGTTCTATCCTCACGCCAATTGAAAACGGCTTGGCCTCAACATGGACCCCCGCAGCATGGAGCATCGCAAAGGTATCGCGCGCGCTGTGACCAATTGCGAGCACGACATGGTCGGCCTCCAGATACTCACCGGTGCTTAGATGGACTCCGCGAACGCGGCGGTCACCTCGGGCATCGGTCGTAATATCGATGCCGTCAACGCGGTTGGAGAAGCGATACTCACCGCCGAGTTCCTCGATGTTCTTGCGGATGCTCTCGACCATCGTCACCAACCGGAATGTACCAATGTGCGGATGCGCCTCGGTAAGGATCTCCGAGGGCGCGCCTGCCTTGACGAATTCATTGAGAACCTTGCGGTCGCGATTATGCGGATCCTTGATCCGGCTGTAGAGCTTTCCATCGGAAAACGTGCCGGCGCCGCCTTCACCGAACTGGGCGTTTGATTCCGGGTTGAGAATCCCCTGCCGCCACAGCCCCCACGTGTCCTTGGTCCGCTCACGAACCACTTTGCCCCGGTCGAGTATGATTGGGCGGAATCCCATTTGTGCAAGGATCAGGCCGGCAAATAGCCCGCATGGCCCTGCGCCGATGACGACCGGCCTCTTGGACGGGCCCCTTTCCGGTGATTTGGCGACCAGATGATAACGGGGGTCCTGGGTGCGTTGGACGTTGCGATCCCTACGAAAGCGCAACAGTACTGCCGCTTCGTTTTTCACATTCACGTCGACCGAATAGACCAGCAGGATGTTTGTTTTGTCGCGTGCATCATGGCCGCGGCGCGAGACGACATAGCGAACCAGATCGCGCGGGGTGATCCGCAGCCGCTTGCAGATTGCAGCGGGCAGTGCCTCGTCCGGATGATGGAGCGGCAGTGTCAGTTCGGTGACGTGCAACATTGCGCAGCTTTAGAGAGTGATAGGGCGGAATGCCAATGTCACATTTGCAGTCTCTCTCAGTGTTACCGGAGAACATCGGGCGGACCGGGTAAGTAAGCTCATGCTTCCGCTACATGGTGTTAGACAAGGCCCGCGCTTGGGTTGTTCGCGGACTGACCACTTGCTTGTGATCCGCAGGCCAAGGCCGACGGTCCGCAACCGGCTTAAAAACAGCTATTCAGTTCGCAATAAGCTACTGGCCAAATTGAATGTTCTCTTTTGATGAGGCACTGCCGTCCTTGCGGCTTTAGAAACCTTGAATAAGCCACCTGAAACCATGATCGTGGCAACAGCGCTTTTGGCCTTTAACCCAGCAGTGAGAGCAAAATGAAAAGTATCCCATTTTACCCAATCGGCACGCCCGGCAGACCTTGGGGCGAGGCCGAGCTTAAACAATGGCGGTCAGGTCAGTCTCAACAGCGCTGTTATCAGGACGATGTGGTTCCGCGCATTGAGGCGTTAGCCGGCCGCTTCGAAACTCTCACCTTTGGCCAGCTTGATTATGATGCCGAGCACTATGACCTGTTCGCTCTACGTAATGGGAGCCCCGTCTCAAGCATGCCCAGCGCACTCGTTACTGGTGGCGTGCATGGATACGAAACCAGTGGAGTCATGGGCGCTCTTCAATTCCTTGAAACCCGCGCGGCCGATTATGCTAGGAGGGTAAACCTGCTGGTTGCCCCCTGCATCAGTCCATGGGCATATGAGCGGATCAACCGCTGGAACTACGACGCCATCGATCCCAACCGCAGCTTCCACCCGGATAGCCCGGCAGCCGAGTGCGCGGCGCTGATGAAGCTTGTGGCCGCGCAAACTGGTTCTTTCCTGCTACATATCGACCTACACGAAACAACCGATAGCGATGAAAGCGAGTTTCGCCCGGCCTTAGCTGCGCGCGACGGCGAAGACTTCGTGCCTGGCTCCATTCCCGATGGCTTTTACCTGGTCGACGACAGTGAGAATCTGCAGCCTGATTTCCAACAGGCCATTATTGCGGGGGTCGAACAGGTCACGCACATTGCTCCGGCGGACGAAGATGGAAAGATCATAGGCTCACCCGTCGTCGCACATGGAGTGATTCAATACCCCCAAGCTAAATACGCTATGTGCAGCTCTGTAACCGGGGCCCGGTTTACGACGACCACCGAGGTTTATCCCGACAGTGCGCGCGCCACGTTGCAAATATGCAACGACGCACAAGTCGCTGCCGTGTGCTCAGCCTTGGACTTCGTGCTCGCGCAGACATGAGCATGTTTTGATCACCATCGAGATCACGTGAATGCTGTTGGTGGCGTCCGGCCTGCCATTGTACGATATCCGGCATTCTCGGGATGTCAGTGCCGATACGTATTCCGGTGTATTCTCTAGATAGGCTCTGAGCCTATCGGTCAACGCATACAAGAGGATGGACGACCCAAAGCCGGATCGCGTGTTCAGGGCTGGAGCTCAAAGACTTAAGATCTGACCGAGGGCTTGCGTGCCCCCTTCGCTGGCGCCAATGATCCGAAATGCGTATTGCTTTTTACGAACCAGAAATTGCTGGAAACGTTGGCGCCATTCTGCGCCTCGGCGCTTGTATGGGTGCGGCGGTGGATCTTATCGAACCGATGGGTTTCGAATGGGATGATCGAAGAGTACGCCGGACCGCCCTGGATTATATCGATCATGTGGAAATTGCTCGTCATGCCGGATTCGACGTGTTCAAGACTGCTTTAGGATCGCGAAGGCTGGTGCTGTTTACCACTAAAAGCCGTCAATCGGCCTACGATTTCAGCTTCATGGCCGACGATGTCCTGTTCTTCGGAAAGGAAAGCGCGGGTGTGCCCACTGCCATAGCCGACGCCTGCGATGCGCGGGT
>JBBKVP010000002.1:0-113842 GCA_037968495.1 Pontixanthobacter sp.
GTCCGCTTTCCACCCAATTACGGTCATTCGGGTCGGTCAGGTCGAAAATAAAAGCTGCCGTTGTTGGCGTTCCGAGCGATCACATTGACTGCTCAAGAGCAACAGAATCCCTGTGGATGGGGGTTCGGAGAGCGGGGAGCGGTCTTAATCACGCCGTTCCCCGCTCTTTTTTGTCTGTGGAAGTTGTGTCCTAGTTGTACCATTTTGTCGCAATGGGCAGGCCCTAAAAGGGCTGATATTCGCGTTAAGTTATTGGAAAAGGCTGGCTCCCCGAGTTGGATTCGAACCAACGACCAAGTGATTAACAGTCACCTACTCTACCGCTGAGCTATCGGGGAACAGCATTCACGGCGCGCGATGCGTCGTGGGCAGGGGTGCGCCTATATGCAGGGGCTAGCGATTTGGCAAGCGGGGAAAAGGCTCAGACCACAAATTGCTCACTGACAATGCGCTCATCCAGACTGTGGCCGGGATCAAACAGCAGCGTCAGTTCCTTGTCTCGGGCGATTTCCAAGCGGACTTCCGCGATATCGCGCAGTTCCTTTTGGTCGGCGACTGCAGCGACAGGGCGTTTACCGGGATCGAGCACGCGGAAGGTCACTTGGCTGCGGTCAGGCAGGATCGCCCCACGCCAGCGGCGAGGGCGGAACGGGCTGATGGGAGTGAGAGCCAGAAGCTGCGAATCGAGCGGTAGGATCGGGCCATTGGCGGACAAATTATAGGCGGTGGAGCCTGCGGGCGTCGCCAGCAGCACGCCGTCACAGGCGAGTTCAGGAATACGGATCTTGCCACTGACCGATACTTCGAGCTTCGCTGTCTGGCGCGTTTCACGCAGCAACGAGACCTCATTGATTGCGCAGAATGTATGTTCTTCGCCGCTCTGGGTTACAGCTTCCATCCGTAGCGGCGCAATTTTCACCATGCGTGCCTTGGCAATCCGTCCGAGCAAATTTGCTCCATTCCGAAACCGGTTCATCAGAAAGCCGACGGTGCCCAGATTGAGGCCGTAGGCGGGCAGGACATGACTATCGTCCAGCATCGAATGTAAAGTTTGGAGCATGAAGCCATCGCCGCCCAGCACGACAACGGCGTCGGCCTCCTCCAGCGGAACCCATTCAGCCATATCGGCAAGCGCAGCCTTGGCCTCGCTCGCGGGATCGGTGTCGGAGGCCACAAGAGCCAGCCGCTGGAAATCATTGGTTTTGGGCAAATGGCCCTCCGCGAAGCTGCCGGCGTGTTGCCGAACATGTGCCGGAAACTCTATTGGTCAGCGTCCCCTTTTGCAACGCATGGAATTTGTAAGGTAACTTAGGCTATGTTGACAGCTATGAGATTTGCATGGCTTCAATCGCAACACTGGAGGCAGAAATGCCCCGCGACGCACTGACCGGATTGGTTGGCAGCGAGACTGTGCGCGCGCGTTTGTTAGAATGGCAGGCGGCGCAGGGCGGCGGCGGTGTGGCGCCAGTGCACGCCATGCTGATCGGCCTTGGTCGGTTCGACACGGTGAACCTGGCCTATGGCGAAGCAGCGGGTGATAGCGCGCTGGTTGAGGTCGCCGCGCGGCTCAACCGCACCGCAGCAGAGGAATTACGGGGCGACTGGATATTATCGCGGATCGGCGGCGGCAGCTTCCTGCTGGCAGCCAATGAAGGTTGCAGCCGCGAACGCTGGCAATGGCTGGCTGAAACACTGGCCGACACTATCGCCAAGCCAATCACCAATTTGCTCGATGACAACAAGCTGCGCTTGTGGCCTCGTGTCGCCTTGATGCGCCCGTTTGCAGGGGAGGGGCCGCAGACGATACTTGATCGGCTGGCTGAGACACTTGGCGGCATGTCACGCGAACGCGGCGCGCGGGTTCTGTGGGCCGACGGCGAATTAGCCATGGGGGGGCGCAGTGCTGCGCAGCTGGAGGCGGATTTGCTCGGGGCTCTCGACCGTGACGAGATCGAGATATTTTATCAGCCGCAGTTTTCGACGGCAGATGACAGTTTGGTTGGTGCGGAGGCTTTGGCACGCTGGGAGCATCCGACCCTTGGCCGGATCGGGGCGGGCGCGTTGTTTGCGATCGCCGAGCGCGCTGACCACACTACCCAACTATCGCGGCATATCGCAGTCCGGGCGCTCTCCGGCGTCGCCAACTGGCCCAAGCATTTGCGGCTCTCGCTCAACGTCACGCCATCTGACCTCTCGGCCAAGAATTTCGTGAAGGAGTTTACGGCAGTTCTGGAAGAGTCCGGGTTCAATCCGCAATGCCTGACGCTGGAGATTACCGAACAATCGCTTTTGTCCGATGTAGAAGGCACGACGCGCGCCCTTGAGAGCCTTTGCAAAACAGGCATCCGCGTTGCGCTGGATGATTTCGGCGCTGGCTTCTGTAACTTCCGCTATCTGAAACTGCTGCCGCTAGATTACCTGAAGCTTGATAAAGCGATGGTCGACGGCATCCTCGAAGACGAACGCGATCTCGCCGTATTCCGCGCGATTGCTGCCATGGCCCGTGCGCTTGATCTCGAGGTCATTGCCGAGGGAATTGAGACCGCCGAGCAACGTGACCTTGTGGCACGTGAGGGCGCGGAGACTTATCAGGGGTTCCTGAAGGCCGAGCCTATGTCAGCTGCAGAATTCAGCAACCTCGCCAGCTAGGCTTTCGCTTTTGCCTTCAATGCAATCCGGCTCAAGCCCTTGGTCAGCTGGAACAGTCCGTTCAAGCGGCTTTGCGGATCACTCCATGCGCGGTTGATCACCAGCTTCATGTCAGGACGCAGCTTGGCCGCTCCATTTAACCGGTCGACGTAGGCAATCAGGCCCGGCCCGTCGGGGAAGTTGTTGTTGTGGAACGTGACCAACGTACCGCGCGCGCCCACATCAATCTTGGAAATATTGGCGTCGATTGCTTGGTGCTTGATCTCTATCAGCCGGACTAGGTTTGCGGTAGCCGCTGGCAAAGTGCCGAAGCGGTCAATCATTTCGGCAGCCATAGCCTCGATTTCCGACTGGTCACGCGCATCGTTCAGGCGGCGATAGAGCGCCATCCGCACAGCGAGGTCGGGAACATAATCTTCCGGAATCATGATCGGCGCATCGACTGTGATTTGCGGGCTTAGGCCGGTCGCGTCTGGTGCAAGACCATCGTCGCCAGCCTTGGCTGCCAGGATCGCGTCTTCGAGCATCGACTGGTAAAGCTCGAAGCCAACCTCGCGGATATGGCCCGATTGTTCGTCACCAAGCAAGTTCCCAGCACCGCGAATGTCGAGATCATGGCTGGCAAGCTGGAAGCCCGCACCTAAACTATCAAGATCGCCGAGCACCTTGAGGCGCTTCTCCGCAACTTCGGACAAGGCCATGTCGCGCGGGTGTGTCAGATAGGCGTAAGCGCGCAATTTTGAGCGGCCAACGCGGCCACGGAGTTGGTAAAGCTGGGCAAGGCCGAAGCGGTCGGCGCGGTGAATGATAATCGTGTTGGCGCTCGGAATATCCAGGCCGCTCTCGACAATCGTTGTCGACAGCAGAACTTCGTATTTCTGTTCGTAGAATGCGCCCATCCGATCTTCGACTTCGGTTGGGGACATCTGGCCATGTGCGCTGATCGATTTGATCTCTGGGACGTTCTCTTTGAGCCATTCCTCGACATCGGACATGTCGGCAATGCGCGGCACCACGATAAAGCTCTGTCCGCCGCGGTGATGTTCGCGCAGCAAGGCCTCGCGCATCACCACCTCATCCCATTCCATCACATAGGTGCGCACGGCAAGGCGATCGACGGGCGGTGTCTGGATGGTCGAAAGCTCGCGCAAACCGCTCATCGCCATTTGCAATGTGCGCGGGATCGGTGTGGCGGTCAGCGTCAGCATATGCACATTGGCGCGCAGCTGCTTCAACTTTTCCTTATGCGTCACGCCGAAGCGCTGTTCTTCGTCCACGATCACAAGCCCAAGGTCGCTAAACTGCGTGCTCTTCGAAAGGATCGCGTGGGTGCCGATGATAATGTCCACCGTACCTGCTTTCAGCGCCTCGCGCGTTTCCTTCATTTCCTTGGGAGGAACGAGGCGCGAAAGGCGGCCTATTTTCAACGGAAAGTCTTTGAAACGTTCACAGAAATTGGTGAAATGCTGACGGGCGAGCAGGGTTGTCGGCGCCACTACAGCAACCTGCTGGCCGTTCATCGCCGCGACAAATGCGGCGCGCAGAGCTACCTCTGTTTTGCCGAAACCCACATCTCCGCACACAAGGCGGTCCATCGGGCGTCCGCTTTCCAGATCGCGCAGTACATCGGCGATTGCGGCCTCTTGGTCCTCGGTTTCTTCCCACGGAAAGCGGTCGACGAATTTGTTATAGTCTGTGCCATCGGTGGCAAACACCGGTGCCTTGCGCAGCGCTCGGGCCGCTGCAGTGCGCATCAATTCGCCCGCGATTGCGCGGATGCGCTCCTTCAGGTTCGCACGGCGTTTCTGCCATGCTTCACCGCCAAGCCGGTCGAGCATCGCGCCGTCTTCGCTACTACCATAGCGCGACAGAACATCGATATTCTCGACCGGAATATACAGCTTGTCGCCTCCGCGATATTCCAGCTTTACACAGTCATGCTGGCTCTTGCCGACTGCAATCGGTTCAAGCCCAAGGTAACGCCCGATGCCATGTTCTGTGTGCACCACCAGATCGCCGCGACCTAGCGCGCTAAGCTCGGCAAGGAATGCGTCAGAATCTTTGCGTTTCCGTTTCCGGCGAACCAGCCGGTCGCCGAGAACTTCCTGCTCGGTCAGCAGTTCCAGATCGGCGCTCGAGAAGCCAGCTTCCAGAGGCAGGACCACGGCAGCAGCAACGCCTTTAGCGGCCTTGCCGAGCGCATCTTGCCAGCTATCGGCCAGCGCGACTTTGGTGCCTGCTTCTTCAAGGATCGAAGTGATGCGTGAGCGCGATCCTTCAGAATAGGCCGCAATTAGAGGTCTCTTGCCGGATTTCCCAATGGCCTTGAGATGGCTCGCTGCCGCGTCGTAAACATTGTCACCACGTGCACGTTCGGGTGTGAAATCGCGAGCGGAGGAGAAGCCGAAATCGACCGTGGTGTCGCTTTCCGGCTCGGCAAAAATCACCGCGCGGTGGACTGGCCAGCCTTTCAAGGCGTCGCGGAATTCCTTGCTCTCTAGATATAGCGCCTCGGCACCGAGCGGGCGGTAGCTGCCCGCAGCCTGACCTGCCGATTGTGCCCGCGCATCGTGATAATCGGTGATGTCGGACAGGCGCTCTTCACCGGCCTGAATGGCGGTAGTGTCGATTACGATTAGATCGTTGCCTGTGAGATGATCGAACAGCGTCGAAAGTTCTTCCTCAAACAGCGGCAACCAGTGTTCCATCCCGGCGAGACGGCGGCCGTCGCTAACGGCTTGATAAAGCGGATCACCAGTAGCGGTCGCGCCGAATTGTTCGCGGTAACGGCTGCGGAAACGCTTGATCGATTCTTCATCTATCAAAGCCTCACTGGCCGGGAGCAGAAGAAACTCGTCGAGCGTACCGGTTGTGCGCTGCGTGCTTGGATCGAATAGGCGGAGGCTTTCCAGTTCGTCACCGAAGAAATCGAGGCGCAAGCCTTGGCCAAGGCCGGACGGATAGATGTCGAACAGCGAACCGCGCACAGCATATTCGCCTGCATCGGCCACCGTATCAGTTCGGCTGTAACCTTGCCGCTGGAGGAGCGCAATCAGACTCTCGCGACCGATTTCCATACCGGGCTTGAGCGCACGGATCGATTCACGGACGCGGAACGGAGTGACCACGCGTTGGAGCAGCGCGTTGACCGTCGTTACGAGTAGTTGCGAGCCAGCTTTGCCGGCCTGCAATCGGTGCAACGCAGACAGCCGCTTTGCACTTACCGAAAGCGCAGGGCTGGCGCGGTCATATGGCAGGCAATCCCATGCCGGAAATTCCAGAACCTCGATCTCGGGCGCGAAGTAATGCGCCGTTTCCGCCATGGCGTTCATCGCCGCGTCGTCTGCCGCGATGAACACGGCGCGGGTGCTGGATGCGCGGGCCAAGTCGGCCATCACCAACGGCTGCGCTCCGCGTACGACGGAAGACAGGGTCAGCGGCGACTTGGCGCCTAATATGCTGGAGAGGTCTGGCATGGTTTCAGGTCAAGTGTGCGGGTAGCCGCAGCGTTCCCGCTAGCGCGGAATATCCACGTAATCGAGCCGCATCATCAAATCCATTTGAGGGCCTGCTAGATCATCAGGAACTTCCTGAGTCTTGAGCGCCCACGCCATAATATCTACATCATTCTCTTCTAGCAGCGATTCGTACCAGTCGAGATCTGCTCCGCTCCATTCAGTGTTGTAACGATCAAAAAATCCACCGATCATGTAGTCGGCTTCGCGTGTGCCGCGATGCCAGCCGCGAAAACGGGCACGGTCAATTCGCGCAGAAAATTCTGTGTCTAGAATCATGAAACGGGGCGCCATTCGTTTGAAAGGCGCCCCGTTTGGTCTATCGATCAGTTGTGATCAAGGGTGGGTATGCGAATAATAGCTCATCGAACGATCGACAAGCTTGCTAGCCTTCTCGCCCAAAGCAGTTACCGCTTCGGCTGAGCCTTCTTGAGCAAGCAGGGCTTTCTGCATGGCCATCCCGGATGCTGGTGCATGGCTATCCATTGTGGCCATGCCGCCGGGCATTTCCATAACCATCATGATTTCCCATGGACCGGTAACTACCCAGTGGACATCTATAGCGGGTAGGCCGGCAGCTTTTCGAGCTTTGGCATATTGCTCGAACGTTTCGGCCCATTCTTCCTGCCCTCCATCGGCAAGATCAAGAAAGCGTATTTCATATGTAGTGCGTGCCTGTTCCGGTTCGGCATCTTGCGCCAATATCGGTGCCGACAACAGTGAAATGGAGGCTAAAGCCGCTAGTGTTTTAAGTGTCCGTTTCATAAAATGTCCCTGTTTGTACTTAAAGTACGACCCCTAAATCTGAATTAGCATAAAAAACAGGGGCGTACAAATTAATGACTGGATTTTTATAGATCATATTAGCGCCTCAAAACGAATGGGCCTCAAAACGAAGGGGGAGCGTTTACATTCAGATACGACTTCGCAGGTCCGCTAAAACCCGTTAGAGTATCGGTGATGCGACCCGACATTCTCAACCCACTCTTTGTCGAAATTGGTGCTCTGGACGGCGTTGGTCCGAAGATAAAGAAGCCGCTCGAGAAGCTTGGCCTCAGCCGGCTTCGCGACGTGGCCTATCACTTGCCCGAGCGATTTGTGACACGGCGCGCGGTGCAGAATTTGGATGAAGCGATTGAGGGCGAGCAGGTCGTGATCGCTCTGACGCCGACCGAGCATCGCGGATCAAGCGGGCGCGGCCCGTACCGGGTGTTGGCTCAGGATGCGATCGGCAATATCTGTTCGCTGACCTATTTTGGCCGCGCCTCCTATACGGCAAAGAAACTGCTGCCTGTGGGTGAGCGACGCTGGGTGGCCGGGCGTTTGGACCGCTACGGCGATATGCTCCAGATCGTGCATCCCGATCATGTGGTTGAGGATGGGGCCGAAACGCTGACACGGCTGTGCGAACCTGTCTATTCGCTGTCTGAAGGGCTGACGCAGCCCAAAGTTACTGGTTTGGTCGGGCAAGCGCTCGAACGTCTCACCAAACTGCCCGAGTGGATCGAGCCGAACTTGCTTGCGAAACGGGATTGGCCCGCTTGGGACGAAGCGCTGAAGCTGGCGCATAAGGGCGAGCACGTGTTGGCGCGCGACCGGCTGGCTTATGACGAGCTGTTTGCAAACAGCCTCGCGCTGATGTTGGTGCGCGATGCCAACAAAGGCCGCAAGGGCAGGGCGCTACAAGGCGACGGATTGCTGCGGGACAAGCTGGAGCTGCCATTCGCCCTGACCGGTGCACAGGCGCGTTCCATTGGCGAAATCGAGGGCGATATGGTCCAGGGCGCGCCTATGCTTCGCCTGCTGCAGGGCGATGTTGGTTCGGGTAAAACGGTCGTGGCGCTCGAAGCCATGTTGATAGCGGTCGAGGCGGGATCGCAGGCAGCTCTATTGGCTCCAACTGAAATCCTCGCCCGCCAGCATTTCGAAACGTTGCGCCAGATGGCTGCGCCGACCGGAGCCGAAATCGCTCTGCTGACCGGGCGTGACAAGGGCAAGGCGCGTGAAGCAATCCTGATGGGACTGCTAGATGGCAGTATCGATATGGTCGTCGGCACTCATGCGATTTTTCAGGACAGCGTCTCTTACAGGGATCTCGCGCTGGTCGTGATCGACGAGCAGCACCGCTTTGGTGTCAGCCAGCGGCTCATGCTCGCACAAAAGGGCAAACGCTCGCCGCATACTCTGGCGATGACAGCCACACCGATCCCGCGCACACTGACACTGGCGCAATATGGCGAGATGGATGTTAGCCGTTTGGATGAGTTACCGCCCGGCAGGCAAGCCATCGACACCCGCGTTGTCGCGCAGGAGCGGCTGGTCGATGTGATCGAAGGGCTCGCAAGGCACCTTGAAAGCGGGCAGCAGGCCTATTGGGTTTGTCCGATGGTCCGCGAGAATGAGACTGACGATATCGCGGCGGCCGAACAGCGCTATCTGACGCTCAAAGAGCGCTTCGGCGACGATGTTGTGCTGGTTCACGGACAGTTGCGTCCTGAGGAAAAAGACGCGGGGATGGAGCGTTTTGCAAGTGGTCGGGCAAAGGTTCTGGTTGCAACCACTGTGATCGAGGTCGGCGTTGATGTGCCCAATTCGACGCTGATGGTGATCGAGCAGGCGGAGCGCTTTGGTCTTGCCCAGTTGCACCAATTACGTGGGCGGGTCGGGCGCGGTTCGGAAAAGTCTGTTTGCCTGCTGCTGCGTGGTGCGATGCTATCTGAAACGGCGCGCGACCGGTTGGCGTTGATGCGTGAAACGCAGGACGGCTTCTTGCTGGCAGAAGAGGATTTGCGTCTTCGCGGCGGCGGTGAATTGCTTGGCACGCGGCAGTCGGGCGACACGCCGTTCAGCGTCGCGACTTTGGAACAGATCACGCAGTTGCTGCCTATCGCGCATGATGATGCGAAACTGTTGGTCGACCATGATGGCGGGCTGGCAAGCGAACGCGGCGAAGCGGCGCGGGTTTTGCTATATCTGTTCGAACGCGACTGGGGTGTTCAGCTGCTGCGCGGCGGTTAGGCTTGGAATTTTGCCACTAGCGCTTTTGCCGCGGCGTTTACTTCATTCCACGTGATCTCAAACCCGGCGTCATCGCCGTAGTAAGGATCGGCTACTGCTTGACCTTCAAAGCCGGGCACATAGTCCATTAACAGCCCAAGTTCTGCGGAAGAATCCGACGGCGCAAGCTGCCGTACATTCGCCAGATTGCTGCCGTCCAAGGCAAAGATATGGGTGAAGCGCCGGAAGTCGCCTTCGACCGCCTGCCGTCCGCTTAGGCCCGATATATCTGCGCCATTCCGCCAGGCTGCGGCCTGCGCGCGCTCATCAGGCGCACTGCCGATGTGATAGGCGGCGGTTCCGGCTGAATCGATTTCGATATCCAAGCCAGCTTCTTCCGCAGCGAGGCGCATCGCGCCCTCCGCCATCGGCGAACGGCAAATGTTGCCGAGGCACACAAAGAGCAGGGCGGGGCGGGTCATTCTGTAGGCTCCGCATTTGCTTCGAGGATTTCGGTAACAATACCTCGCACATCTACCTTTGCTTTCAGCCGTGCGCCTAAAAGCGCAGTGCCGCTGACCTTGCGCTGGATGAACAGTGTTTCAGCAGGGGGCAAGTGCCAGCTCGACTTGTCCGCAGCAATCGCCATGCCCTCGTCACGCAAGACGGACACGAATGCGCGGTCGCCAAAGTCGAACACATCAGGCTGGGTCACCTCGGCAAGAATAACATCAATCATGGAATCGATCCGTTCGCGGTGACGTTCGACCGCCAGCGGATTGACGAAGCCGGCCTTGATCGATTCCTCTCTAACAGCGTCCCGGTCGCCTGCCAGTCCAGCGGTCAACAATGCGCGATACGAACCAGCGATTTGCGGCGAAACATCACGTGTCGCACCAAAGTCGAGCAGCACAATGCGTCCGGTTTCCGGTTGGTACCGGTAATTGGCGAAATTCGGATCGGTTTGCATTACGCCAAACTCGAATAGTTCACGCCCTACGAGCTCAATGACTTGAGCTGAAACCTTGTCACGGATTTCCTGCGTTTCGGTTTCGAGGCTTTCGATTGGAACACCGGGCTCGAAACTCATCGCAAGGATGCGCTCGCGCGTCAGTTCCTGGTCGAGCTTTGGCACAACGAACTCAGGGTGATCTGCCAACAGGGCGGCGAAACGCTGCAACTGCTGACCTTCACGGTGGTAGTCTGCCTCTTCGTGCAACTGTTCCTTGGCCGCTTTGAGCAGAGGCTCGAAATCCAGCTCCTTCGGCAGCATTCCCGACACACGCAGCAAGGTGGCGACATTGTCGACATCAGCATCGATGCTGTCCCGGATGCCCGGATATTGGACCTTGATCGCCAGCGTCCGGTCGTCGCGAGTAACCGCACGATGGACTTGGCCAATGGAGGCAGCAGCGATTGGACGCGGTTCGAAACGACGGAATTGCTTTCGCCACGCCGGCCCCCATTCCGCGATCAAGACTTTGTCCAACTGACGCGCGGGCATGAAATTCGCATTGTCACGTAAGGTGGCGAGAATGTTTGATAACTCAGGCGGCAGCATATCGCCCGCATCCATGGAAATCATCTGACCAAGTTTCATCGCTGCACCGCGCAGGTGAGACAGGCGCTCGGCGAGACGCATGGCATTGCCGGGCGTCATGATCATATCGTTAAGCTTGGGAATCTCGCCGCTAGCTAGCCGCCGCGAGCCTTCTGCCAGCATACCGCCGGCAATACCGCCCGCAAGCCTTCCAAAGCCGGATAGGCGCGAAAGCCGTCCGCTGGGAACCGCTCGGTGGCGCGGTCTGTTGTCCTTATCTGACATGGCGCCGATATGGGCGCGCATATTCACAGGGGCAACCGGCATGACCGAAAGAAACTTAGAACAAGTTGAAAGTCTACCGCCGATCGCCGAGAAACTGGGATACGCCGGCCTCCTGCCGCAAGCGCTGGCAGTGTTGCTGGTTTTCGGCGGGGGTGAGTGGCGCTGGGTCGCACTGGCTGCGGGGTTTGCCTATGCGGCGCTGATCTTCAGCTTCCTTGGCGGCATATGGTGGGGGCAGGCGGTCGCAAGCTATGCAGCGCCCAAATGGATATTTGCCATCGCGGTCCTGCCCAGTCTGATTGGGCTAGCGGCCTTTATGCCATGGACTGTGGGTTGGAACTGGCCTGGCCCTTCGCTAATAGTTCTGGGAGCGGGGTTGGCGCTATCGCCACTAATTGACCGGTCTATCGCCCAAAACAGTAAGCGGTGGATAGCGCTTCGTTGGAAGCTATCGGTCGGGCTGGGCGCGCTAACCTTGATGCTAGGATTACTCGCTCTGAAGCAGGGCTGATCAGATCAAGCTTTCGCTCAGAACCGAATTAATGTGATCGAACACTGGGCCATAGAGCGGCTTCACAAATTTGATGCCAATTGTGTCGATATCGACCCAGATAACTTCAGCATCAAACGGGCCAAGCGTATCGATCCGCATGCAGATCTTGTCATTTGCTGATAAGGGCGTGCGCTTCTCGAAAAGTTTGCAGCTGGTTTCCGAGATATCCATCACGCGGACATCCATTTGGGTGCCGCGTCCCGTGCGGTATTTGGCAAGCACCTTCACATCTTGGCGAGGCATCCTTCGATCTGGGTCTGAACTGCTCATCACCAATTCCTAAATCTAGCCGGGCTTTGATCGTAATCGTCAAATTTCGACACAATTCACGTAGCAAAAGATAGTTACCGGGATGTAAACCTCAGCCTAGAAGAAATGGTCGGGAAGAGAGAATTCGAACCTCCGGCCCCCGCCTCCCGAAGACGGTGCTCTACCAGGCCGAGCTACTTCCCGGACCGATTTGCCTTTGCCCAGAGGGCCTAGCGGGGGCTGAGGTGAGGGTATAATTAGGCCTGCTTAGGGTGACAAGCGCACAAATGCGGCGCTAGTGATGGGCCATGGTCAGCGTCCCAACCGTAAGCGATTCTTCATCCCAAGACCGCCACTATGAATGGCAATATCTGGAGCTAATGCGCCGTATTTGGGAAACCGGAGACGAACGGACGGATCGCACCGGAGTGGGAACACGATCGATTTTCGGGACAATGCTGCGTTTCGATCTGGCAGGCGGCGCAATGCCGCTGATCACTAGTAAGCGAGTGTACTGGAAAACAGCGACGCGCGAGCTGCTGTGGTTCCTGACGGGCGACACCAACATCCGCAAACTCTGCGCGCAGGGCGTCGAAATCTGGACCGATTGGCCGCTCGATAAATACCGCTGCGAAACTTCGGAAGAAATCACACGTGACGATTTCTCTAAGCGGATTGTCTCAGACGCTGCCTTTGCTGAGCGTTGGGGCAATCTTGGACCAGTATATGGCAAGCAGTGGGTCGATTGGCCGACGTATCGCTATGGCCCGGACGGCAAATACGAACGCGGACCTGGTATCAATCAGATCGCTGAAGTCGTTGAAAGCCTGAAGAACAATCCCGGAAGCCGCCGCCATATTATCGAAGGATGGAACGTGGCCGAGCTGGACGCGATGGCTCTGCCGCCTTGTCACAAGACCTATCAGTTCCACGTCGCAAATGGCCGTTTGAACGGGCTGATGTATCAGCGCAGCTGCGATGTTGCTCTGGGCCTGCCGTTTAATCTGTGGTCGGCCGCGTTGCTGCAACGCATGCTTGCGCAGCAGGCTGGGCTAGAGCCGGGCGAATTTGTCTGGATGGGCGGCGATACGCATCTCTATCTGAACCATGCGGAGCTGGTCGAAACGCAATTGCAGCGAGAACCGGCGGGCAATCCAGTGCTTGAATTGGTGAGAAAGCCGGATTCGATCTTCGACTACCGGATCGAGGATTTTGAGGTTCAGGGCTATAGCCCGCAAAGCCCGCTAAAGGCGCCTGTGGCGGTATAGCAGCGTAAGCTTGACCCCGAGGCTACGACGTAATAATATGTCGCAACTTTAGAATATTGCATCCGTGCCGCAAGTGGCCGGAGTATTTGCCGGGGGAGTTGTATGGGCAAAGGCCCCAAAACATCGGATGAAGCGCGCGGCAACAAGCCGAAGCTGTCGCTGCATGTTCCCGAACCGCATTACCGCCCCGGCGATGAAGTCGATTTCTCGCATGTAGAAGTCACGAAAGCTGGCGAGCAGTTCCGTCCTGACGAAGTGTGCGATGCCAAGGATACGCATCCGCTTTGCCTCGATTTGATCCGTGTTCTGGGTGATGACAACAAGGCGCATGGCCCGTGGAATCCGCGCCTTTTGCCCGACACCCTCCGCACAATGCTGCATAATTTTGCACTTACTCGCGCATTTGACGAGCGGATGTACCGCGGCCAGCGGCAGGGTAAAACCAGCTTCTATATGAAGTGCACCGGCGAGGAGGCGACCTCTGTAAGTGCGGCCATGGCGCTCGCATCCGATGATATGGTGTTTCCAAGCTATCGCCAGCAAGGTATTCTAATCGCTCGCGGTTACCCGCTAGTTGAAATGATCAACCAGATATATTCGAACAAGGGTGACAAGCTGAAGGGCCGCCAGCTGCCGATCATGTATTCGAGCCGCGAACACAGCTTCTTCACCATCAGCGGCAACCTCGCCACCCAGACCCCGCAAGCAGTGGGTTGGGCAATGGCGAGCGCGATCAAGGGCGATAGCCGGATTGCTGCGACATGGATTGGTGAAGGATCGAGCGCTGAGGGTGATTTCCACAGCGCGTGCACCTTTGCTGCGGTGTATAATGCACCGGTTATCCTCAATGTTGTCAACAATCAGTGGGCTATCAGCAGTTTCAGCGGCTTTGCCGGTGCTGAGCGAACAAGTTTTGCTGCCCGCGCAACGGGTTACGGCATCGCAGGCCTGCGGGTGGACGGAAATGATGCTTTGGCGGTCTATGCAGCGCAGAAATGGGCCGCGGACCGTGCTCGTTCCAACGCCGGGCCAACACTGATCGAATACTTCACCTACCGCGCTGAGGGTCATTCGACTTCGGATGATCCAAGCGCTTACCGTTCCGCCCATGAGCGCGAGGAATGGCCGCTGGGCGATCCCGTTACGCGGCTTAAGAAGCACCTGATCGAGCTTGGCGAATGGTCGGAAGATAAGCATGCCGCAATGGACCTCGCTTGCGCGGATGAAGTGAAGGCAGCGACCAAGGAGGCCGAGAAGAACGGCATTCTGGGCCACGGACTGCATCATCCGTTCTCGACCATGTTCGAGGATGTGTTTGAGGAACTGCCTTGGCACCTGAAGGAACAGAGCGAACAGGCGATCCGCGAACGAGCGATCAAATGGCCCGAGGGGCAGAAGCCATGAGCTCCGCCAGCCAGCCCCGCCGCCTCAACATGATCGAGGCGATCAACGAAGCGCTCGACGTGATGATGGACCGCGATCCCAATGTGGTGATCATGGGCGAGGATGTCGGCTATTTCGGCGGCGTGTTTCGCGCCACGGCGGGCCTGCAGGACAAATACGGCAAGAACCGCGTGTTCGATACCCCGATCAATGAATGCGGTATCATCGGGGCCGCAGTGGGGATGGGCGCATACGGCCTGCGCCCAGTACCCGAAATCCAGTTCGCTGATTATATCTATCCGGGCATGGACCAGCTGATTTCGGAAGCAGCGCGGCTGCGTTATCGTTCAGCGGGCGAATTTACCGCGCCGATGACCGTGCGTTCACCTTTTGGCGGCGGGATATTCGGCGGCCAGACGCACAGCCAAAGCCCCGAGGCAATCTTTGCCCATGTCGCTGGCCTGAAGACCGTAATTCCCTCCACACCATATGACGCCAAGGGCCTACTGATTGCCGCGATCGAAGACAATGACCCTGTGATCTTCTTCGAGCCCAAGCGCATCTATAACGGCCCCTTTAGCGGCTACTACGACAAGCCGGTTGAACCGTGGAAGAAACACGCCGACAGCGTGGTGCCCGAGGGTCATTACCGCGTCGAGCTAGGCACTGCGCGCAATGTAACCGAGGGCGAGGAACTGACCGTGCTGGCCTATGGTACCATGGTGCATGTCGCGCGCGCCGTATGCGAGGAAAAGGGCGTTGATGCCGATATTGTCGACCTGCGCACGATTGTACCGCTCGACATCAAGGCGATTGAAAAGTCAGTGAAGAAGACCGGCAAATGCCTGATCGTCCACGAGGCGACACGCACGGCTGGTTTTGGTGCGGAATTGTCCGCTTTGGTGCAGGAGCACTGCTTCTACCATCTCGAAGCGCCAGTTGCCCGCGTGACCGGTTTCGATACACCCTATCCGCACAGCCTCGAATGGGCGTACTTTCCCGGTCCCGTCCGCATCGGCGAGGCCATCGACAAGCTTTTGAGCGAGTAACGACCATGACGAAATTCACCTTCAACCTGCCCGATATCGGCGAAGGCATTGCCGAAGCGGAAATCGTCGAGTGGCACGTCAAAGTCGGCGATATGATCGACGAGGATGACCGCCTGGCTGACGTCATGACGGATAAGGCGACGGTAGAGATGGAAAGCCCGGTTAAGGGAAAGGTCCTCGAGGTCGCTGGCGAAGCTGGTGACGTGATTGCAATTGGCTCGATGTTGGTTGTGGTCGAAGTTGAAGGCGAGGTATCTGAGGATATCGCTGCAGAAGCCGAAGCGGGTCCAACGCCGACGCCCGAATCAGTCGCTGCGCCTGTAGTTGCAGAGAAGGCTGTTGAAGCGCCAACATCAACCCCATCGCCGAGTCCTGCTCCAGTTCCGGTGGCGACTTCAGAAAAAGTCCTTGCCTCACCGGCAGTACGCAAACGCGCTAAAGATCTCGGCATCAATCTGGGCGAAGTGAAGCCAGCCGAGGGTGGCCGCTTGCGCCATGCCGATCTCGATGCATTCATCGCTTACAGCTCGGGCGGCGGTTTCTCGCCCTCGGGCAAGTCCCGCGAAGACGAGGTGATCAAGGTCATCGGCCTGCGCCGCCGGATTGCCGAAAACATGGCCGCTTCCAAGCGCAACATTCCGCACTTCTCCTATGTAGAGGAATGCGATGTCACCGAGCTTGAACGCATACGAGCGCAACTCAACGAGGGTAGGGGCGAACGGCCAAAACTCACCATGATGCCGCTGCTGATCGCGGCAATTTGCAAAATTCTACCTGATTATCCGATGATCAACGCCCGCTATGATGATGAGGCGAATGTCGTGACGCGCCACGGCGCAGTGCATTTGGGTATGGCAGCGCAAACCGAAAATGGCCTGATGGTGCCAGTGATCCGCAATGCGGAGGCGCGAAACCTATGGCAGCTGGCGAGTGAGATTGTGCGACTGGCCAATGCAGCCCGCGACGGCACTGCTAAGTCCGATGAACTGTCGGGCTCTACGCTCACGCTAACATCGCTCGGTCCGCTGGGAGGAGTGGCAACGACGCCGGTAATCAACCGGCCTGAGGTTGCAATTATCGGCCCGAACCGCATTATCGAACGCCCGATGTATGTTTCTGACGGCGCTGGCGGTGAACGGATCGAGAAGCGCAAGCTGATGAATATTTCGATCAGCTGCGATCACCGCGTGGTGGATGGCTATGATGCGGCTAGCTTCATCCAGTCTGTGAAGAAGCTGATCGAAGCGCCTGCTTTGATCCTAGCGGACTGATTACCGAACAAGCGCACTGTAAGCGATTCGGCCGTTTCCACGCGCGGCTTCGCGGGCAGAAATTGTCCAGCGCAGGTGTGTTACGTCTTCAGGCGATGCCAGACGTGAACCACCAACTTTCATCGTACCAAGCTGGCCCCAGCTTCTGCCGCCATCGGTGGATACTTCGAGCGCGTCCATTCCGCTTCGCTGAAATGCGAGTGAGGCGGGAACGCTTGCAGACACTTTAAACGATCGGCGGTCGCGCGGGGCAGTCCATTTGACCAGCAGAACAACCTTGTCGCCCCTTGAAAGAGTGCTGGCCGGTGTGATCGACCGATATCCGTTACTGGTAGGCCCGCTTTCAACAAATACGGAGCTAACAAGCTCAACCCTGTCATTTGCTGACGCGGGAATCGACACGGCAAGCGCCGCCAGTGCAACCGCAAGAGAACGAACCATAAAAGCCCCCAAAATCACCCGCCGACTTGTCCTGGCGGAATGCTCGGTCTGCTATCGCGTTAAGGGGCAAATATATGGTTAACCAAGCTTCAGGATTTACTGAAAATTCTTCAAAGATGCCCCAAACTACCTGCAAAATTCGTCCTATTTTGTATTAGGCGCATTTTAGCCGATCAGATTTGTTGACAGCCCGAATTTGCTGTCCTAGTGGCGCTGCTCCCACAGGGTTTTACCCTGTTTAAGCGGGTGTAGCTCAGTTGGTTAGAGCGCCGGCCTGTCACGCCGGAGGTCGCGAGTTCAAGTCTCGTCACTCGCGCCATTATTGGCGCTAATCTCCAGATAATATTTGAAATATGGTTCCCCGAGAGGGCAGCGTTTTCGCGCTTAGCTTCCGTCAGGCGCGCTCCAGCTTCCGGTCTCCATCCAGATCAGGAAGCGGCGCAGCGGCAACAGCCAGACCACGCCCAGAATCAGATAAATCACGGTCTGCATCAGTACATGAAGCTGGCCAATCCAGTCGGACGCCCAAGCCACAGCCAGCGCATAAATCGAAAGGCCGACCATCAGCGTTAAAACGCCGAAGGGGATCCGCCAGGTGGTTTCATCTCTCATACAAATGGTCCGTATATGCGGGTCGGCGTCACGACAGCGCTAAGCCGCTTGTCGTGAGCCTCCAGAGGCAATTCTTCCACCATCTGCGCGTCCCATGCCATCCCGATTGGGGTTGCAGACGGGTGATCTGCCAGCCAGCGGTCATAATGCCCGCCGCCTTGCCCAATCCGTGCGCCGTCTTCGGTGAAGCCCAGCAGCGGCACGATCAGAACGTCGGGCTGCACTGCCTCAGCATCATCAGCAGGTTGCATCAGGCCGAAAGGGCCGACCGCAAGGTCACTTTCCTCAAACGGGTCGCTCCAGATGCGAAATTCCATCGGTGCTCCCTTATGTTCGAAACGGGGCAGGGCGATACTGTGGCCGTTTTCCTGAAAGTATTTGGCGTACGACGTGGCTGGCGCTTCAAACGCGGTCGCACGGTAAAGGCCGATCGTTGCGCCATCCGGGATCAGGTCTTTCAGCGGTACTGGCGGCACTTTGAACAGCAGCGCTCGCGTAAATTCGGGCAGCGCCTCGACATGCTCGCGGCGAATGCCGCGAAGCTTCGTTCTCAGTTGTGCTTTGGCTTCCAAGATCATGCTCTTTGCAGGTCCCCGGCATGTGCGGAGGATAATTGGGTGACGGGCCCACCATGGGTCGGTGCCTAGAAATCCTCTGACGCGGTCACGTCAGGTGGGGATCGTATGTGCCGGACCACGGTCCAACCAGGGACAAACCCCTTAGATTTGCTTATAGCCTCAGGGATATCAAACGGCGCGTGCCGGGCAGTACCCGTCGCGATCTATGTAGGCGTTTGGTTACGGCTTCTCAAGCAGCGATGCACAGCTTTCGAGCCGGTCGGCCATTCGCTCCAGCGAGGATGCTAGTTCGTGATCGACTGAAGCAGGCGCAGCAGTTGGAACACGCACAGCTTTCATGCCGTCAACTTCATCTGCCAATAGCAGCGCCGCAAACAGCAAACGGCGTGTTTCGTTGACGCCGGAATCGCCCATCGCGGTCAGCTTGGCATCGATTGATGCGCCCAGCTTGGCGACATGCGCTTCTTCGCCATCGCCGCATGCGACCGCATAGTCTTTTCCGCCAATGCTGAGTGTAACTTCGCTCATACCTCTGCCTTCGTGATCAAATCATCGAGGTCGCGCAGTGTTATAGTGACTGTCTCTCGCAGGCTTTCGTGCTTTTCGACAAGCTGCGAAACCGAAGCGGGGACCTCTGCCCGGGAGGGTGCAGCAGAGGCCCGGGGACGCGCCGCAGCGGCTTCGATCCGCGCAAGAGCGCCTTCGATGCGCGCGATGGCCTGTTTAGTGCGATCACCTGACATGAGTGTATAATATGCCAATCCGCGCATATTCGCAAAGGTTTGCGCGGACCTGTTGATAAACTGCGCTCAAAGCCGGCCTGAAAGCCGCCAAGATGTTGTCCAGTGGATTTCGCGGGGACTGCTTGCGCGCGGTGGTTGACCTCGCGCGGCCCATTGGCAAAGGACTGGCTCGCGCGTCGAATCGTCCCGTGGGGGCGCACTAGTCTTGAGCGGCGCGGTACCGGCAGGAGCACCATCTCAATGAGCCTCGATTCATCCCGTCTTGCGCCGATGGCCAATGCAATCCGCGCTCTTTCGATGGATGCTGTTCAAGCAGCCAATAGCGGACACCCCGGAATGCCGATGGGCATGGCCGATGTCGCTGCGGTGCTGTGGTCCGATTTTATCAAGTTTGATCCCTCTGCGCCCGATTGGGCTGACCGCGACCGCTTTGTGCTGTCTGCCGGTCATGGCTCGATGCTGATTTACTCGCTGCTGCACCTATCGGGTTACGCCGCTCCGACGATGGATGACATCCGCAATTTCCGCCAAATGGGCAGTCCTTGCGCTGGCCACCCGGAGAACTTCCTGCTCGACGCCGTTGAATGCACCACCGGCCCGTTGGGTCAGGGCTTGGCGATGGGCGTCGGTATGGCAATGGCAGAGCGGCATCTGAACGCGAAGTTCGGCGATGATCTGGTGGACCACCGCACCTGGGTCGTCGCAGGCGATGGCTGCTTGATGGAAGGCATCAACCACGAAGCCATTGGCCTTGCTGGCCACCTGAAGCTGGGCCAGATGATTGTCCTGTGGGACGATAACAATATCACCATCGACGGCAGCGCAGAGCTATCAACCAGCGAAGATGTCGAAGCACGCTTCCGGTCGTCTAAGTGGCACACTGTTCGCTGTGACGGGCATGACGTTGCTGATATTGGTCGCGCCATCGACGAAGCCATTGCCGATCCCCGCCCGTCGCTCGTCGCCTGCAAGACGATTATCGGCAAGGGCGCTCCTAACAAGCAAGGCACGAGCGCAACGCATGGCGCGCCGCTTGGTCCAGACGAAATCGCGGCTGCTCGCGAAATACTCGGCTGGCAATATGAGCCGTTCGTAGTGCCCGCCGCCATCCAGTCCGACTGGCACTCCACCGGCGACCGCGGCAAGGCGGCCCATGCCGAATGGGCGAAGCGCTTGGACGCCTCGGCTCACCGCGCGGCATTTGAAAGCCAGCTAACGCCGGTTGCAGACAAGACCGACGCAGCTATTAAAGATTACATCCAAGGCTTGGCCGCTGAGCCTCCCAAAGTGGCGACGCGCAAGTCTTCAGAAATGGCACTCGGTCCTTTGACAGAGAAACTGCCACAGATGATTGGCGGTTCAGCCGACCTTACCGGATCGAACAACACGAAGACGCCCTCGACCGAGCCATTCCACGCAGGCGCCTATGACGGCCGTTATGTCTATTACGGCATTCGCGAGTTTGGCATGGCCGCTGCGATGAACGGCATGGCGCTTCACGGCGGCGTGGTGCCTTATGGCGGAACATTCCTGATCTTCAGTGACTATTGCCGCAATGCGATCCGCCTGTCGGCGTTACAGCAGACTCAGGCGATTTACGTGATGACGCACGATTCGATTGGCCTTGGCGAAGATGGACCAACTCACCAGCCTGTCGAGCAGGTCATGAGCTTGCGCTTGATCCCGAACCTGAATGTTTATCGTCCTTGCGACGCCATCGAAACGGCGGAATGTTGGGCGCATTCGCTCAAGACCACCGCGACACCTTCAGTCCACGCGCTGACCCGTCAGGGGCTGCCACCTATGCGCGGGGAAGAAAGCAAGGATTGGACTGGTTCTAGCAACATGTCCGCCAAGGGCGCTTACCGTCTCAAGTCAGCCAAAGAATCGCGCAAGGTGCTGCTAATCGCCACCGGCAGCGAAGTGCATCTCGCAATGGATGTCGCGGCAAAGCTTGAAGCGGACGGGATCGGCGCAGACGTCGTTTCGATGCCCTGCATGGAACTCTTCGAACAGCAGGATGATGCGTATAAAGCGGATGTTCTCGCAAGCGGCGAAAATCTTGTCCGCGTATCGGTCGAAGCGGGTACCACGCTTGGCTGGCAACGTTATACAGGCCTAAACGGGGTAAACATCGGTCTCGACCGGTTTGGAGCGTCCGCACCGGCCCCGGAACTTTTCGAACGCTTCGGCTTTACTGTCGATGCGATTGTACCACAGATTATGAACAAAATTAGCAGTTAAGCAGGAGCTTCTTACATGGCGACTAAAGTTGCAATCAACGGTTTCGGACGCATTGGCCGCCTCGTAGCGCGCGCTATTCTGGAGCGTGACGATCACGACCTTGAACTTGTCGCGATAAACGATCTGGCCGATGCAAAGGCCAACGCGCTGCTGTTTCAATATGATTCCACGCATGGCCGCTTCCCCGGTGAAGTGACCAGCGACGGCAGCAGCATCACCGTTAACGGCAAGAAAATCGCTGTCACATCAGAGCGCGAACCCGGTAAACTGCCACACGGAGAAATGGGCGTAGATATCGTTCTTGAATGCACCGGCTTCTTCCAGTCGCACGAGGCCGCGCAGCCGCACATCGATGCTGGCGCGAAGCGGGTGCTGATTTCCGCTCCGGCCAAGAACGTCACCAAGACGGTCGTTTACGGTGTAAACCATGCAGAACTGACTGCGGCAGACGTTATCGTTTCTAACGCCAGTTGCACCACCAACTGCCTCGCTCCTGTAGCAAAGGTGCTAAACGACACAGTCGGTATCGAACGCGGTTTCATGACCACGATCCACAGCTACACCAACGATCAACGTATACTCGACCAGATGCACAGCGACATGCGCCGTGCCCGCGGCGGCGCGCAAAACATGATCCCGACTACTACTGGCGCAGCCCGCGCAGTCGGCCTCGTATTGCCAGAACTCAACGGAAAACTTGATGGTTCTTCAGTTCGCGTTCCGACCCCGAACGTCAGCTTGATCGACTTGGTGTTCACACCGAAGCGGGACACATCTGCGGAAGAGCTCAACGCGGCTCTGAAGGCCGCGTCAGAAGGCGCCATGAAGGGTGTGCTTTGTTACACCGATCAACCGCTGGTCAGCTCTGACTTCAATCACTTTCCGGCTAGCTCGACCGTCGATAGTCTCGAGACTTCAGTCATGGAAGGGAAGCTCGCCCGCGTGGTTAGTTGGTATGACAATGAGTGGGGCTTTTCCAACCGTATGATCGACACAGCCGGCGTTATGGCCGGCCTGATTTGAGCCGAAAATGAGCACTTTCCGCACGCTTGACGACCTCGGGGATATTACAGGCAAGGTCGCGCTGGTCCGCGTTGACTTGAACATGCCGATGGACGGCGGGGCGGTCACGGACACAACCCGTGTTCAGGCTGCCGCACCAACTATCCTTGAACTCGCCGATGCGGGCGCGAAAGTGCTCTTGCTGGCTCATTTTGCACGGCCAAACGGCCAGCGTAATTCGACCATGTCGGTTAGCATGACGCTCGACGCGGTCGAGGATGTGCTTGGCCGCGAGGTTATGTTCATTCCCGAAATCGCAGGACCAGTGGTCGAGCAATCAATCGGTATTCTGCGCGATGGCGATATCGGAATGCTTGAAAACACGCGCTTCTGGCCGGGTGAAGAATCAAACGATGCGGACTTTGCGGCGTCGATAGCGGCGAATGGTGATTTCTACGTCAATGATGCGTTTTCGGCAGCGCACCGCGCTCATGCCAGCACGGTTGGAATCGCGAAGCTTCTGCCAGCCTATGCAGGGCGTGCGATGCAGAAAGAGCTGGAGGCGCTTGAAAAGGCGCTTGGCAATCCTGAGAAGCCGGTGGCGGCAGTCGTCGGCGGGGCAAAGGTATCTTCCAAGCTCGCCGTGCTGGAGCATCTTGTAACCAAGGTCGATCATCTGATCATAGGCGGAGGCATGGCAAACACCTTCCTCGCCGCGCGCGGCGTTGATGTCGGAAGATCGCTCTGCGAACATGATCTGGCGGATACTGCGAACGCGATTATGGATGCAGCCGATAAGGCGGGCTGCACCGTGCACCTCCCGTATGATGTGGTTGTTTCCAAGGAATTTGCAGCCAATCCTGCGAGCCTGCGAACGTGCAATGTCCACGAAGTGGACGATGACGAAATGATCTTGGACATCGGGGCCAATGCTGTTGAATCTTTGGCTGACGTGCTCAAGACCTGCCGGACGCTCGTGTGGAATGGTCCACTTGGTGCGTTCGAAATCGAGCCATTCGGTGAAGCAACTATTGCTCTGGCCAAGACCGCAGCCGCTTTGACGCATGAGGGATCGCTCGTCTCTGTCGCTGGCGGCGGTGATACAGTCGCGGCCCTGAACATGACAGGCGTGGCGGGTGATTTCAGTTATGTTTCAACGGCTGGCGGCGCTTTCCTAGAATGGATGGAAGGCAAAGAGCTGCCCGGCGTGGCGGCTCTTTGCGTATAAACGCCTCAGCGGTATTCTGGATTTGGGGAATCGAACCGGTGCCCCTCGTTCCACAATTCCTTTGAATTGCCATGTGCGGGCAGGCCGCCTGCATCTTTCAGTATGCGCGCCATGTGCATCATGTTCCATGTTGCAAAGGTAGTATTGCGGCGGGTGAAGTCGTTGTCCAAACCGGCGTGGCCGCCGTCTTCCTGCTCTTCGCCATAAGATGCACCTGGTCCTGCTTCGCCAATCCAGCCCGCGTCGGCTTGTGGCGGGATGGTGTAACCGACGTGCTGCATGGAATAGAGCACGCCCATACCGACATGTTTGATGCCGTCTTCGTTGCCGGTCACGATGCAGCCGCCGACCTTGCCGTAGAAAATATACTGGCCCTTGTCGTTCGTCTGGCCTGAATGGGCATAGAGCTTCTCGATGATCTTCTGGCAAATCGAGCTTTTCTCACCGAGCCAGATCGGCGTGCCGATGATCAGAATGTCAGCATCCAAAACGCGCGGCCAAATATCGGGCCATTCGTCGGTGTCGGCGCCGTGCTCCGTCATATCGGGATAGACCCCGACCGCAATGTCATGATCGACCGCGCGAATATGGTCCACACCGACATGATTGCGCGTCATGATCCCTTTGACCATATCGAGCAGTTTGTCGGTATGCGAAGGTTCCGGCGAACGCTTGAGCGTGCAGTTGATAATCAGTGCTTTAAGGCCACTGAAATCAGTTTGATCGTCGCTGCAAAGCTGTTCTTGAATAGTATCTAACATATCAGATTACTCTCCCCGTTGCCCTTAATACGTACTGGATAGGGAAAAGGTTACAAGGTGATGTTGCGGTGCATACGAACCCTGTTTATGGGCGCGCCAACGGAATTGCGCATTCGTATGCGCTAGCAGCGGGATTCTACCGATGAACCAACAGGAAATGACCACCAAGATCGAAACTGGCGAAGGCTTTATTTCAGCGCTCGATCAAAGCGGTGGTTCCACCCCCAAGGCTCTGCTGGGCTACGGCGTTACCGAAAGCGAATATTCGGGCGACGAGGAAATGTTCGCCAAGATCCATGAAATGCGCACCCGGGTCGTAACCTCGCCCAGCTTCAATGGCGAAAAGGTGATCGGGGCGATCCTGTTCGAGCGCACGATGGACGGTGATGCGGGCGGCATGTCGGTGCCAGACTTGCTGAAGAGCCGCGGCGTTGTGCCATTCCTCAAGGTCGACAAAGGCCTCGAAGACGAAGCAGACGGCGTTCAGATGATGAAGCCGATGCCGGACCTTGATGCCTTGCTCGAACACGGCAAGGCCAAGGGTGTTTTCGGAACAAAAATGCGTTCGGTTATCAATTCGGCATTGCCAAGTGGAATCGCGGCCACTGTCAAGCAGCAGTTCGATGTCGGCAAACAAATCCTGGCGCATGGCCTGATGCCGATTCTCGAACCTGAATATAACATCAAATCCTCCGACCGTGCCGTGGGTGAAAAAATCCTGCGTGACGAGATCGTCAAACAGTTGGACGCATTGCCAGAGGGTACCAAGGTAATGCTGAAGCTGAGCCTGCCGGTGGAAGCCAACCTGTATAAGTCACTGGTCGATCACCCGAATACGGCCCGTGTTGTTGCGCTGTCGGGCGGTTTTAGCCGGAAGGAGGCTTGCGAGCATCTGGCGGCCAATGAAGGCATGATCGCCAGCTTTAGCCGCGCTTTGCTTGAAGAGCTGCGCGCCCAGATGGATGAGGCAGACTTCGACGCATCGCTCGCCACCGCAATCGAGGAAATTCGTTGCGCCAGCGCGACCTGACACGCCCAACAATACTTGGCGGATGGCTGCTGCCGCGATAGGGGCCGCGCATGTCCAAAAAACCACGCAAAGCTGAACTTTATCTTATCTCGCCGCTCGATGTCGGCGGAGACTTCCCTGTACGCCTCGAACGGGCGCTTGATGCAGGGCCGGTCGCTGCATTCCAGTTTCGCGTCAAAGACGTCGATCAGCATGAGGCTGCGCGTTTGGCGGAGCCTTTGCTAGAAATTTGCCGCGCGCGTGATGTAGCCTTTGTGGTGAACGACAACGTTGCGCTGGCAAGGCGTCTGGAAGCGGATGGTGTCCATCTTGGCCAAAGTGACGGCGATATCCGTGAGGCGCGTGAGGAACTGGGCAAAGACGTCCAGATCGGCGTTACCTGTCATAACAGCCGCCATTTCGCGATGAATGCGGGCGAGGCTGGTGCCGACTATGTGGCGTTCGGCGCATTTTTTCCTAGCGATACAAAGCAGACCGAGCATCGCCCCGAACCGGAAATCCTTAAGTGGTGGCAGGGCTTGTTTGAACTTCCCTGTGTGGCCATCGGCGGAATCACGCCAGAAAACTGCACGCCTTTGATCGAGGCCGGGGCCGACTTTATTGCAGTTTCGGGTGCTGTCTGGAACGGCGACGAAGTGGCCGCGATCAAGGCTTTCGGCGAAAAGCTCTAGGTTTCAGCGCGCCGGGATAGCGGCACGGGCCGAAAAAGTGCTATAAGAGCCATATGGCTCTAAAATTTGCAGATCGTATCCTTACCATCGTGGCAACCGCCACTCTGACTTCCGCAGCCTGGATTGTCGGTGGCGGCAGTTTTATGCGCTATGCAGAAGATCAGAAAGCAGCGGAGACAACTGAAGCAACCACCGAGGCAGCGAAGGCCGAGGCGGTTGGTCCTGCTCAAAAAGACATCATCAGGGCCGATCCCAAGCTCGACACAGCGGAAGTATCGCAGCCCAAGACCGCCCAAACCGATCAGCTTGTTGTGCCGGTTCTTAACGTTCGGCCTGAGGATTTGACGGACACATTTACTGACGAGCGCGGCGAGGGTGCACCGCTGCACGAGGCGCTCGACATAACTGCCGATAAGGGCACGACCGTAATCGCTGCAGGGCCCGGGCTAGTAGAGAAGATATTCACCAGCGAGGCTGGCGGTAAGACGCTGTATGTGCGCTCGCCGGATCGCCAGACAATCCACTTCTATGCGCATCTGGATAAATATGCCGAGGGCTTGCAGGAAGGTCAGCGTGTCCGGCGGGGCCAACGGCTAGGCACTGTGGGCAGCACCGGCAACGCCGATAATCAGGCGCCGCATTTGCATTTCGCGATTCTGCGGACCTCTGCCGATGCCGAATGGTGGGAGCCCGCGACCGCGATCAACCCCTATCCGCTGCTGAGCGGTAACACACAGCGCTAGAGACCTAGCGTGTGTAAAGAACGCAGCGCATGCGGCCGAGTGAGCCGTCTTCGTCCAATTCGCGCAGCAAAGTGCGCCCTTGAATCCGGAATTTCCTGCCGCGCATGGGGCCGCTGGTGAATTCTACTGTCTTGCCTGTTCGCAAATAGGAACCGCCTCCGCGCGGCGATGTATAGCTGGATGCATTGACGATTTTGAAGCCGGCGTCGGCAACCTGCACACCGGCAGGGCCGGCGGCATTACCCGGCAATTCGCAACCATAGCTGCCGCGTGGAAGCGTATCGAGCTTGTCCTGCGCGGCGACAGCTGCGGGCAGAGCCATTGCTGCGATGGCTACGCTCAAGAGGATGGTTCTAATAGTCATCATCCGCCATATAGCGCCTTAGCACCTTAATTTCCAGTAACGGGGGTGGCTTGGGGCGCTGATGCCGCTGCGCTTGCCCGTACGCGCGCCCCGCGCTAAAGGCCCGCCCGCAGCGGAGATCATTCTCCGCCATCTTTGACATTTTGAAGGCAAGCCCCATGAAAATCAGCGGTGTGGACATTCGTCCCGGTAACATCATCGAATATGAGACCGGCATCTGGAAAGTTGGCAAGATCCAGCACACGCAGCCGGGCAAGGGTGGCGCCTATATGCAGGTCGAGATGAAGAACCTCATTGATGGCCGCAAAACCAATGTCCGCTATCGCAGCGCTGACACGGTCGAAAAGGTGCATCTCGATACGAAGGAATTTCAGTTCCTCTACGCCGAAGATGCCAATCTGATCTTCATGGACAAAGACAATTACGAGCAAATCCAGCTGCCTACCGACCTGCTCGGCGATGCTGCGGCATTCCTGACCGACGGCATGGATGTCACGCTCGAACTGTATGATGAAAAGCCGATCAGTGTTGCGCTGCCCGATCAGGTCGAGGCTACGATCACCGAGGCGGACGCTGTGGTGAAGGGCCAGACGGCAAGCTCCAGCTACAAGCCCGCAGTCCTCGAGAACGGTGTGCGCGTAATGGTGCCGCCGCATATCGAAAGCGGTACGCGCATCATCGTTGATGTGTATGAACGCACCTATGTCGGTAAGGCTAGCTGAGCGGTATTATGTCACAAATTTCCGGTGTTATCCGCGTCATGGAACGCGCAGCGCGCAAGGCGGGGGGCCGTCTGCGCCGCGATTTTGGCGAAGTCGAACATTTGCAGGTTAGCCGCAAAGGGCCTGCAGATTTCGTCTCCAAAGCCGATCAGGTTTCCGAACGCACGCTTTATGACGAGCTGCTGATTGCTCGCCCTGATTGGGGTTTCGAGCTGGAAGAAGGCGGCACTATTGAGGGCGATCCGACGAAGCCGCGCTGGGTTATCGATCCGCTTGATGGCACAACCAACTTCCTCCACGGCATCCCGCATTTCGCGATCTCAATCGCTGCGCAGGAACCGCGCCTAGACGGCAAAGGCTGGGGCGAGGTGATCGCTGCAGTGGTCTATAATCCGGTAACGGACGAGACATTCTGGGCTGAAAAGAACCGCGGCGCATGGCTGCAAGATGCGCGCCTGCGCTGTTCGACGCGCAACCGCATGTCTGATGCGATTATTGCGACTGGCATTCCTTTTCAGGGCCACGGAAACTTCGCTGAATGGTCCGCCATTTTTGCAGCAGTCGGCCCGAACGTTGCCGGCATTCGCCGCTTCGGCGCGGCATCGCTCGACATGGCGTGGGTCGCAGCAGGGCGCTTTGATGCGTTCTGGGAAAGTGATCTCAACCCGTGGGACACAGCGGCTGGCGGATTGCTTATCCGCGAGGCTGGCGGCTTTGTCACTGACTACCGTGGCCGCTCAAATCCGATTTGCGATACGCAAGTGATAGCCGGGAATGATGCGATGCATTCGCGGCTGCATAAGATCATAACGACATCCTTGAAGGAAGCCGCCAAGTAACAGGCTTGCCCAGCGGGGCACTCGGCGCTAATCGGCCCGGGTGTCTTGCTGTTAAAGACCTTCGGGAGCCCCCGTGGTGGAATTGGTAGACGCGCTCGACTCAAAATCGAGTTCCTAACGGAGTGCCGGTTCGACTCCGGCCGGGGGCACCAAAACCTTTGATTTTGGATTCAATTTTCTCTCGCGGTTGGTTCGCTTGCGCAACACCTCCGCCGATGCTTGGGGGGCTGCGGCTCAATAAGGGCCGATGCGCGCTCGCGCTTTGGTTCTCCTCGCGGAAAACGGGGAGACATACTCTCTTTTCATACAGAAACCATCTCGCTTCCATCAAAATGCGCTGCTAGAACTGCGTTTGTGAATGCGCTGCTCCCCGGATTGCCGTCTTATCATGCGATGGCCGCTATGGCTGTGACTATCGCCATGTTCGTTGGTTTTGCGCGCGGGCGTATGTCGATCGAGATCATTTCGCTACTCATCATCGCGGTGATCGCGATGGGGCTCTATTTCTTTCCCTTGGCAGGCGCGCAACCGACAGACGGGTTGGTGCTCGCCTTCTCCGGTTTTGGCCATCACGCGCTGATTACTATTTGCGCCTTGATGATTTTGGGGCGGGGGCTGGTTGTTACCGGAGCGCTGGAACCTGCTGCACGTTTCCTGGAGGCCGTTTTCAAGATTAATCTCCAGCTGGGCCTGCTGGTTTCCTTACTGATCGCTTTCGTGCTGTCGATGGGTGTCAACAATACGCCCGTACTCGTGCTGCTGATGCCGATTTTCGTCGCTTTGGCTGCCCGCGGGGCTTTGCCTGCATCGAAGACCTTAATGCCGCTCAATGCCGCTTCATTAATAGGCGGGTTGGCGACAACCATCGGTACATCCACGAATATTCTGGTCGTATCCATTGCGGTAGATTTGGGTATGCCGCGTATGGGGGTATTTCATTATACACCGATTGTATTGATCGCGGGCTTGGTCGCACTGCCTTACATTTGGTTGGTTATGCCGCGTTTGTTGCGCGATAACCGTGTTATCGAAGAGCATGCAGAGCGTCGTTTCCGGGCGCGCCTCAGAGTGTCACATGACAGCCAACTGATAGGGCGGCTGCTCGATGACATTATGAAGAAACTACCTGAAGGCATTATTTTCCACGACGCCCCGAAAGGCGAATTGCAGCCCAACCAGCGGTTTGACGTTTCGGGGACTCACGAAGTTTTGGAAGATGCGATGCGGGCCCTGCAAGGCGAGGTTGCGCCATCTTGGGTCCTCGATGGTATTAAGAAGCGCGAGCGTGATACGCGGCAAGATATCGTAGTTGTCGAAATGGCAATCACTGCGGATTCACGGCTACTCAGCCGCACGCTGCCCACAAGCGGTATCGGTGACCTGTATGGCGTGGCCGTGCTGGGCATCCATCGCCCGAGCAAGCTGATTGGCCGCCACGACCGCTATTCCGAGGGCGGTGATTTAGTACTCTCCGAAGGTGACGTTTTGCTGGTTATGGGGCTGGCAGACGATCTCCAGCGTTTCTCCCGTGCAGACAGCCTGCTGATGCTCGAGGGCGCACGCGAAGTTCCTCGCCGGTCGAAGGCGCTACTGGCAGCGGTCATCATGGGTACCAGTGTCGGCCTAGCCTCGATCGGTATCTTCCCCATCGCGATTGCCGCATTGGGCGGTGCGATCCTGATGTTCGTGACCGGCTGCGTTAAATTCGACCGGGTAGGGCGCGCATTATCAGGTCAGGTCATCGTTTTGATTGCGGCAAGTATCGCATTGGGCCGGATCATCGACGAAAGTGGCGCTGCTGATTGGCTAGGGCAACTCCTCGCATTCGGATTACAATATCTCGCTCCGGCAGCTGTTTTGGCGGCGATCATGTTGTTCGTTACTGTTCTGACAAACTTTGCGTCCAACGCGACTGCTGCCACAGTCGGCACACCCATCGCTTTCAGTATCGCACAGCAACTGGGTCTTCCCGCAGAGCCTCTGATTCTGGCAGTCCTGTTTGGCTGCAACCTCTGTTACGCAACGCCAATCGCCTATCAGACGAATATGCTGATCATGTCTGAGGGTAGTTACGAGTTTAAGGATTACATCCGCACTGGTGTCCCGCTGGTTCTGATCATGGTCACGACCCTGTCGTTCTTGCTCGTCGTCACCTACGGTATGTAACGCTTAACGCGATTTTGAGGCGTGTGAGCTATGGCTTGTCGCCAAATGAACCGGTCCTCGCTCCTTATGAAGCTGCTTAAACCTCTGCTGCTTGGCGGAGCGTTTGTGTTGTCCGTTTCCAGTGTGGCCGAGCGGCTCACCGATATTGAAGGCATAGTCGGCAAGTTAGTCTATCTTTCACTGCTGACCATTTGCTGGATCGGTGTGATCGGTGCGGCCTATATTTGGAACTCCATGTTTCGCTGGATTTGGGCGACCCTCCTGCCGCTGGCCGGGGCGATGATAGGCGTGTTCACCGCCGCCAGCCAACAGTTCATGACCTATGATGCGTTCGTAAATATGCTGCATTCGGCGGGCTTTATCGGCGATGCATGGGTGCAAAACCGAAGCGCGTTCATCGCGGTTCTGCCCGCCACTATCCTGACATCGCTCGGCATCGGATTAAAGCCGCGCTGGAGGCTTCAGCGCTTCGGCCAGATGCTTTCGCTCGCTCCGCTTGCAGTTCTTGGTATCCTGGCTGGCCTGCTGTTTATGCGCGGCGGCGATGGCGGGCGTGGCCTGCCGGGCGGCTTTGTAGTTTCGGCTTACGGACTGCTGCTCGGCTATGAGAACGCAACAGGCGAAACTGGACCACGCAAGGGCGTGCTGTTTGCACCAGAAACCAAGCCGCAGCACCGCAACATCGTGCTGCTGATTGATGAGAGCATTGCGCCGGCATATCTCGACATAAACTCCCCCCTCGGCGTGCAAACACCTCTGTCCAAAACGCATGACGGGATAGCGATCCATAATTTTGGCGTTGCTGCAGCGGTCACAGGCTGCAGCGTGGGCACTAATGTCACGCTACGTCATGGCGGCACGAGGGAAGCATATCAGCGCTATAATGCGACCTATCCGTCGGTCTGGGCATATGCTCGGGCCGCTGGAATGCGGACGGTGTATTTGGATGGACAGCGTTCGGACGGCGCCTTGCAAAACATGATGGATGACGCAGAGCGCGCACTGATCGACGAGTTCATCCAATTCGGTGATGTGCCGGTGGTGGACCGCGACATGGCCATCGCCAAGGCACTGGTCCGCCTGATGGCTGATCCGGAGCCAAAGTTCATTCTCGCCAATAAGGTCGGCGCGCATTTTCCGGTGCATGACAAATATCCCGATAGCTACGCGGAATATTCGCCTGCGCTTCCAAGAGGTCGGTATAGCGACATCACCGATACCGGAAACCGTGACGACTTCGACGGCGAGCCGGATGACTGGCAGCGTTACCGCAATGCCTATCGCAACACGCTGCGCTGGAATGTTGGCGCGTTCTTTGACGAGCTGCTGGGCAGGGGCGACTTCTCAGATACCTTGCTGCTCTACACTGCGGATCACGGGCAAATCCTGCATGAGGATGGCAGTCCCGGCCTGACAACGCATTGCAGCCCGCAGCCTCCAATGCAGGAGGGAGCCGTGCCCTTGGTTATGATTACCAGCAGTGAGGGTGGTGACTGGGCGCAGTGGGCTGCTGAGAACCACGACAAGTCGAGCCACTACATGCTATTCCCCACTTTGCTTCAGGTAATGGGATATTCGGAGGGCGCAGTAAGCGCGACATATGGCAAGCCGTTGACCCGGCCATCGACTGATCCAATTACGTTCAACACGCTGTTCAATGCTCGGTTGAACCGCGAACCGGAATGGAAACGGGTCGTACCTGCCAAGCTGCCCAAGCCTCCCGCGTCAGACTAACGCGGTCGCGCGCTCTTGCCCCGGCGCGGCGGTAATGACAGGATGCGGTCATAACATACCAATCCGCTGGACAGGGGCCCGTTTCCATCATGCTCAAATCATTCACAACCGCCGCTGCTGTAATATGTTTCATGGGCGCGCCCGCGCAGGCCGATGAGTTGAAGGACGCTTTGGCTGCTGACATGCCCGAGCTGATGGAGCTTTACCGCGACCTACATGCCAACCCTGAGCTCAGCTTTGAAGAAGTTGAAACGGCAACAAAGATGGCGGTTAGGTTTCGCGCTTTAGGCTTCGATGTAACTGAACAGGTCGGCAAAACTGGCGTGGTTGGCGTCATGAAGAACGGCGACGGCCCGACGGTCATGTTGCGCGCCGACATGGACGCGCTGCCATTGGTCGAGAAAACCGGCCTACCGTTTGCCTCCACAAAGCGCGCCACGCCTGCTTCGGGCGTAGAGACGGGCGTGATGCATGCTTGCGGCCACGATACGCATATGGCTGGCCTGATTGGCGCGGCACAACTGCTGGCCGAGCGCAAGGGTCAATGGTCCGGAACTCTGGTGCTGATCGCACAGCCAGCCGAAGAACTGGGCGAGGGCGCGGTTGCTATGCTGGAGGACGGACTGTTCACTCGTTTCCCCAAGCCTGACTATGTCGTCGGTTTTCACGATGCAGCTGGCACGCCTGCGGGTGCCGTAGGATATGCGCCCGGCTTCGCGCTCGCCAATGTCGATAGCGTCGATATTACTGTTCGGGGCGTTGGCGGACACGGTGCTCGGCCGCATACCACCAAGGACCCGATCGTCCTGGCCAGCTCCATCGTAATGAAGCTCCAAACACTCGCCAGCCGAGAAATTTCGGCGCAGGATCCGGTTGTTGTGACAGTCGGCAGCTTCCAGTCAGGATTCAAGCACAACATCATTTCTGACGAAGCAAAGCTGCAGCTTACAGTCCGCTCCTACAGCGACGATACGCGCAAAAAGCTGCTGGACGGCATTGCCCGGATCGCCCGCGGCGAGGCGATTGCGTCTGGGCTTCCGGAAGATTTAATGCCGGTGGTAACAGTCGCGGATAATTACACGCCTGCCACCTACAATGATCCCGAACTTTCGAACCGGTTGGCCGGTGTTTTCAGATCGCGTTTCGGTGATGATCGAGTGTTCGAAGCGCCTGCAGTTATGGGCGGCGAGGATTTCGGACAGTTTCGCCGCGCTTCGCCTGACGATACACAATCGCTGATCTTCTGGGTCGGCGGAACACCGATGGATGAATATCTCGCCGCGCAGAAGGATGGAACAGTTCTGCCATCACTTCACAGCCCGTTCTGGGCTCCTGATGCGGAGAAGGTGATCGCTACTGGCGCTGAGGCCTTGGCGACATCGGCGCTCGATTTGATGCCAGCTAACGGCGGATAATGGCTTAATTGTCGCTGCGCGCGGCTGCGTGAGGCGTTCTGGAGCGCTGCCGCTTCGCGCTGCAATTGTGATGCTGATATCTTGTTGGCCGCTTCCTTTAGGATCCGTGCGCGTTCTTCTTCACTCAGCGATTCCCATCGTTCCTGGCTGAGGCCGTATTGGGCGTAAGACGCCGGGGCCGTGCGTTTGGCCCCTGTCAGCTCAGCCGGAATTACGCGAGCATTGGCGCCATCGCCGCTCGCCCCGTACATCGGCGCGCCATAGCCGCCTCCCGCGTCAGAATAATCGAACGTACCTTCCGAATATGAATCAGGCCGTGTGAGCGGCCGCGTGAAGGAATTTTCTGCCGCCTTGCGCGTCTCTTCTCTCTTTTTGACGATGGCGTCGCTTTGATTGGAGATTTGAGCCGCCACAACTTCGCGGTTCTCTCCATCGGCAAACAATGCGAGCATACTGGTCAGCCCCACTGTCACCATTGCGAAATGGCGATACATTTTGGGACAGATACCCGTGGCATTGGCAAATCTGCGCATAGTTCACGCGAGTTAACGATAAAGCGTTAAGCATCCTGCCTGTCATCATAGTTAGAAAACCGTAAACGTAAAAAGGCCGCCGCATCGCTGGTGAGCAATACGGCGGCCAAATCTCCTCCCCAGGAGATCGTTAGTCCGGTGTCACAAGCGGCTTAGGCGTAGGTGCCCAAGCGGTGATGCAAAGAATTGATTTTCGCCAGCTCTTCGCGGTCTTCCGTTGTCTTGGCGTGGCTAGCCAGCGCCGTGCGAAGCAAGCGAAGGTCGGCGGTTGAAAACAACGCTCGAGCGCGGCCTGGTTCGGTCTTAGGTGTGTCAGAAGCATCTTCGGTCATGGTTCTCTCCATGTGGAATTGGATTAGGCAGCTGCAAACTGGTTCATAGTGTTGTCTTTGCCGCCTGCCTTCAGGGCTGCTTCACCGGCGAAGTTTTCCTTATGGTCATCGCCGATGTCGCTACCAGACATGTTCTGGTGTTTCACGCAGGCGATCCCTTCGCGGATTTCCTTGCGCTGTACGCCTTTAACATAACCGAGCATTCCCGCCTCGCCGAAATATTCCTTGGCGAGGTTGTCAGTGCTCAGCGCCGCCGTGTGATAGGTTGGCAGCGTGATCAGGTGGTGGAAGATACCGGCCCGCTTCGCAGCATCACGCTGGAACGTACGAATCTTTTCATCAGCTTCAATCGCCAAATCGGTTGCGTCATAATCGATGCTCATCAGCCCAGCGCGGTCATATGCTGACACGTCCTTGCCTGCTTCAGTCCAAGCATCGAATACCTGCTGACGGAAGTTGAGTGTCCAGTTGAAGCTTGGCGAATTGTTATACACCAGCTTCGCATTGGGGATCACTTCACGGATGCGGTCAACCATACCGGCAATCTGTTCGATATGCGGCTTCTCGGTTTCAATCCATAGAAGGTCGGCGCCGTTCTGCAGCGAGGTGATGCTGTCGAGAACGCAGCGGTCTTCGCCGGTCCCAGCGCGGAACTGGAAGAGGTTGGACGGCAGACGCTTGGGGCGCAGCAGCTTGCCTTCGCGGCTGAGGAAAACGTCGCCGTTCTGGATGTTCGTCGGGTCGACTTCTTCGCAATCGAGGAAGCTGTTGTACTGGTCGCCCAGATCGCCCTCTTCCTTGGTTACAGCGATTTGCTTGGTCAGGCCAGCGCCGAGCGAGTCCGTGCGGGCGACGATGATGCCATCTTCAACACCCATTTCGAGGAAGGCGTAACGGATCGCCCGGATCTTCTGGAGGAAGTCCTCGTGCGGAACGGTAACCTTGCCGTCTTGGTGGCCGCACTGCTTCTCGTCAGAAACCTGATTTTCGATCTGCAAAGCGCAAGCGCCCGCTTCGATCATCTTCTTGGCAAGCAGATAGGTCGCTTCTGCGTTGCCGAAGCCGGCGTCGATATCGGCAATGATCGGAACAACATGCGTTTCATAATTGTCCACAGCGGTTTCAATGCGCTTGGCTTCAACTTCGTCGCCGCGTTCGCGGGCAGCGTCGAGGTCGCGGAACATGCCGCCCAGTTCGCGGGCATCGGCCTGTTTAAGGAAGGTGTAGAGTTCTTCGATCAGCTTAGGCACGCTGGTTTTCTCATGCATCGACTGATCGGGAAGGGGCCCGAATTCGCTGCGCAGTGCAGCAACCATCCACCCTGAAAGGTACAGGTAACGCTGCTTTGTGCCGCCGAAATGCTTCTTGATCGAAATCATCTTCTGCTGCGCGATGAAGCCGTGCCATGTGCCCAGCGACTGCGTGTATTTTGCCGGGTCAGCGTCATACGCTTCCATATCGTCGCGCATGATCTTGGCGGTGTAACGCGCAATGTCGAGGCCGGTGTGGAAACGGTTCTGCAACTGCATCCGTGCAGCCGATTCGGCATCGATGGCGTTCCAACGGGAGCCCTGACCGCTGATGGTCGCTTCTAGCGCGCTAATCTTGGATTGATAGGTCATAGTCATTCTCCGAAAATTGGTATGGCGGTGGGGGTGAGCCCGAGTGCCTTCCCCGCTTTCTTCGCAGTTGCAGCACCAGAATCACAGGAAAACTTACATACTTTCTTGTCTATTACAGCCAAGCTGCGCTATTCTATCTGTAATGTTGTAAAGAAAGTTACAGAGTCATGGCTGAAGATTCACTCCTCGCGGGCCCCGCCATTCGCCGTCTGCGCCGCCGCGAAAGCTTGACGCAGGCCGCGATGGCAACGCGGCTTTCGATCTCGCCCAGCTACCTCAACCTGATCGAACGCAACCGGCGGCCATTGTCGGCGCGTGTAGTCATGCAGCTGGTAGAACAGTTCGACTTTGATCCGCGCAGCCTGCGTCAGGACGAAGCGATTGGCGGCGTTGACGGCATGCAGCGCAGGCTGGCTGATGAGCGCTTTGCCGAGATTGATGTCGACCGCGACGAGATTGCTGAATGGCTGTCGGCTGCGCCCAATACGGCGGCAGCGTTTGTTCGCATGTTCGATACGGCAGGGAGGCAAGCTGAAACAGGCTCAGCCCCGCTGGTGGTATCGCGGCGGGAGATTGAGCGGTGGCGCAACCATTTCGCCGATCTGGACACTATGGCCGAGGAGCTGGCTGACGAGCTGCGCCTGTCGCGCGGAGACATAGGTGTAGCACTGTCAGAGCGGCTGCGTGAACGGCACCAGCTGTCGGTCCGAATTCTGCCGCGCGAAGTTATGCCCGACCTGCTCCGGCGGCTCGACCTGCATGCCCGACAGTTACAACTGTCCGAAATGCTGGAGCCCGCCTCGCGCAATTTCCAGATCGCGCTGCAGCTCGCTTTGCTGGAACGCAAGGGAGATATTGTGAATATCGCTGCAGGTGCGAACCTGGCCGAGCCTGCAGCGGTGAAGCTCTTCGAACGCCACCTTGCTGGTTACTTCGCTGCGGCGCTGTTGATGCCTTACAGCCGATTTCTGCGGGCATGCGAAGCAACGGGATATGATTTGACCATCCTGCAACGCCGGTTTGGCGTTAGCCTGGAACAAGTCGCGCACCGCCTGACCACATTACAAAGGGTCGGCCAGCGCGGACTGCCCTTCTTTATGGCGCGGATCGACAGGGCAGGGCAGTTTTCGAAACGCTTCGCCGGGGCCAGCGGCGCGACACTGCTGGAAAGCGAGAATTCCTGCCCGCTATGGGTGGTGCATCAGGCTTTCGAGCGCCCTGGCACTCTATGCACTCAAGCTGTGAAAATCGAAGACACCGGCGGCGGTCCGCGCCACTGGTTCACAATGGCTCAAACGGTGGAGGGGACGGGCAGCGGCGGCGAAGCACGCTTTGCGGTCGTTATCGGCGTGGAAGCAAAGCTGGCTGGCGATCTTGCCCAAGCGCGCGGTACGAGCATGCGCGATGACGCTGCGTTGCGGATTGGCCTTGGCTGCGCCCGCTGCCACCGTCCTGCATGTCAGCAGCGTTCCCTGCCGCCGGGCGGCGCGGGTTTGCACTTTGATGACCTGGCACGCGGGGTCACGCCTTTCCGTTTTGGAGAGCAGACAGCGCGTTAACCACCAATCGTGGAACCCCATGCACTGATGAGTGTTATAGCCAACAATCCAGGGAGAATATTATGACCGAAGAACGCACAACTGTCACGAAGACGCCCGAGGGCGATACGCATACCACTACTACGATCCGCACTGACGAGCCCCGCAAAGGCGGATCGGGCGTGTTTATGCTGGTCTTGCTTGCGGTGATAGCCGCCGCTGCGATTTACTTTTTCACTCAGATGAGCGGCGCGGAAGTGGCCAAAGACACCGCCATTGCGGATGCTGCAAATGAAGTAGGTGAGGCTGCCGGACAAGTAGGCGACGCGGCTCAAGATGCCGTGGAAAATGTGACCAACTAAAACACTAATTTCACAGCGGTTAACCAATCGCTGTAAAGTTTACCGACATTTCATCTATTCCGCGTAGTCGCAGGTCCTAAATTAAAGAGGGGCCGCGGCTAGCGGGACTTGGATGATACGCCTGTTCAAACATTACATTCCGCACGCGGTGCTGCTGCTTGGACTGTTCGACCTGATGTTGTTGATGGCTGCAGGCGAATTGTCATGGCAATTGCGCGCAACCCAAATCGCCATGGAACCGGGCGCATTCGAATTGCGAGCGCCAGGATTAATCGCTTTCTCCGTGGTCATGCTTTTCGCCATGGTTGCTGTGGGTGTGTATGGATCGGATGCGCTTCGCTCGATGCGCTTTGCTTGTGCGCGGTTGCTGGTCGCGATCAGCATGGGCATTCTTGCGCTCACTTTCATAGACTTCCTGCTGCCGGGCGATACGTTCTGGCGCTCGACACTGTTCTACGGAATGGTGTTCGCAATTGGACTGTTGATCCTCAATCGACTGATTGTCGGTGGTATTCTGGGCGCTCAGGCATTCCGCCGCCGTGTCATGGTGCTCGGATCAGGCAAACGCGCCATGCGGCTGAAGAAGCTCGGTGAGCAGCCCGAAAGCGGCTTCGCAATCGTCAGCTTCATCGGCATGCATGAAGGCGAACCAGTGGTCGAAGAAGCCATCGCACGCAGTGCGATTCATGATCTTGGCCGGTTCGTCGAAAACCTTGGCGTAAGCGAAGTTGTGTTGGCTCTCGAAGAACGCCGCAATTCCATTCCTATGAAAGATTTGCTGCGGATCAAAACGCAAGGCGTGCACGTCAATGATTTCTCCACGTTTCTGGAACGTGAAACGGGCCGGATTGACCTGGATTCCGTCAACCCAAGTTGGCTGATTTTCTCGGACGGCTTCTCATCTCTGCGGGTTCTCTCGAGCGGCGCGAAGCGTGTGTTCGACATTACCGCTAGCTCAATTTTGCTGCTGCTTACGTTTCCGTTCATCGCAATCTTTGCTGTCTTGGTGAAACTGGAGAGCAAAGGCCCCGCATTCTACCGCCAGACCCGTGTTGGCCTCTACAACCAGCCATTCGACGTCATCAAATTGCGTTCGATGCGCAATGATGCTGAGAAGAAGGGCGAGGCGCAATGGGCCAAGACCAATGATCCGCGCGTAACCCGCGTCGGTAAGTTCATTCGTGCCACGCGGATCGACGAATTACCGCAGACATGGAGCGTTCTCAAAGGCCAGATGAGCTTCGTCGGCCCGCGCCCGGAGCGCCCACAATTCGTGATCGATCTTGAGGACAAGATCCCCTATTATGCCGAGCGTCATATGGTGAAGCCGGGCATTACCGGTTGGGCGCAGATCAACTATCCCTATGGCGCGTCGATCGACGATTCCCGCCAAAAGCTTGAATATGATCTCTATTATGCGAAGAATTACACGCCCTTTCTTGATCTGCTGATCCTGCTGCAGACGTTGCGGGTTGTGCTTTGGAGTGAAGGCGCCCGCTGATGGGGGCTTGGTGGGATCTTTTGGGCCTTTCGGCTTATCTGCTTGGCGCCATTTCTTGCGCGGCATTTGCCCTGTGGGTGATGGGCGGCAAGGCGAAGAGCTTGCCGGCCGGCGGCGCAATCGCCGCAGCCCTTATGATTACAGCGATCTGGGCGCTGACAATTGCCGCAGTAGGCGCAGATCATCCACTTGCTATCGTCACCTATAGCGGAAATCATCTAGCTTGGTTGTGGGCTCTATACAGGCTCTTTGCGAAAGACGGACGGCATCAAAGCCTCACGCCCATCCGTCCGGTAGTGGCAGTGCTTGCGCTCATCGAAATTGCGCAACCAGTCTTGGCCTTTTCGGTCCCCGATTATGATGTGTCAGCACAGGCACGTGCCTCGGTCATCATCACTGCAATCAGTCTGCGGTTGCTAACATCCGCTGGTGCTCTGGTGCTGGTGCATAATCTTTTTGTTGGTGCGGCCAAGAGTGCGCAGCCAATCCTGCGCTGGCCCGCCTCTGCGCTAGCCGCGTTCTGGCTATTCGAACTCAATTATGCTGCCTCCGCCTATATCACGGGGGAACTGCCCGATCTGCTTGGCGCAATGCGCAGCTTCCTGCCGCTGGCGATGGTATTTCTTCTCGCAATCGGAAGCGCTGGTGAACGCGCGGCGACACCGCTGCGGCCATCACGGACAGTCGCCTTCCAAACGGCGTCTATTATCCTCATCGGCGGCTATTTGGCCGCAATGGCATTCATCGGAAATGCCCTTTCGATTATCGGGGGCGATTTTGCGCGCCTGGTGCAGGTGCTATTCGTTGTGGCCGCTTCGGCTATCGCTTTGTTAGCCATTCCGTCCAAGAAGCTGCGTTCCACCTTGCGCGTAAATCTGGTGAAGCACCTGTTCCAGCACCGCTACGATTACCGGGCTGAATGGCTGCGTTTCAATCAAACGCTATCGCGCCCGGCGCAGGACGCGGCACCGCTGCCTGAACGCGTCGTGCAGGCGATGGCGGACATCACGGATAGCCCAGCCGGCTTGCTGCTGATGCCCGGCGGTCAGGGCGATTTGGAGCTGGCTGCGCGTTGGCAATGGCCGACCATCGAAGTGCCAGATATGGTGCTCGCGACAATTGTTCAAAGCCTGTTCGAACGCCAGCAATTTATCATCGAGATTGATGACCTGCGTGACGGACGCGACGTCAACAATATGGCTGATTTGCTGCCAGATTGGCTGTATGAAGATTGCCGCGTGTGGGCGCTTGTTCCGCTTCTCCACTTCGAAAGGCTCGTTGGCGTGATCGTCTTGGCGCGCCCCAGCGTGGTCCGCAAACTGGATTGGGAGGATTTCGATTTACTGCGCCTCGCCGCCCAGCAGCTAGCCAGCTATTTGGCTGAGCAAACCGGGCAAGAAGCGCTGATGGAAGCAAGCCGCTTTGACGAATTCAATCGCCGCATCGCCTTCGTCATGCATGACATCAAGAACCTTGCCAGCCAAATTTCGCTTCTTGCCTCCAATGCCGAAAAGCATGCCGAGAAGCCCAAGTTTCGGGCGGACATGTTGGTGACGCTGCAGAACAGCTCTGAAAAGCTTAATACGCTTCTAGCGCGGCTGAGTCGTTACGGAGCCTCAGGCACTGACGAGAAAGAGCCGGTCCAGCTTTCGAAATTCGTGTGGGAAATGGCGCAGCGCATGGCCGGCGGCGAACGCATTTCCGTTCCGCAAGCAGATGAAGCCCGCGTCACCGCCCATCGCGAGGGCTTGGAACAGGCGGTCCTGCATCTGCTGCAAAATGCCATTGACGCGAGTGCTGATAACGAGCCGATCTTCTTATCCTCAAGCACTGACGGCCTCAACGGCATCATTGAAATTGCGGATTCCGGCACCGGTATGAGCGCCGAATTCCTTCGCAACGGCCTATTCAAACCGTTCGTATCTTCTAAGCAGGGCGGGTTCGGCATTGGCGCTTTCGAAGCGCGCGAGTTGGTTAGCGCCATGGGCGGGCGGCTCGAAGTCGACTCCCGCGAGGGGCTGGGCACGCGCTTTATCCTTCGCCTGCCGCTCGCCGCTGCTGCCGAGCTGCTCGAGCACAATTCCCCAACCGAAGATCCATCCAAACCTGAGGCCGCATAATGTCCCACCACAAACCCAAATTGCTAATTGTCGAAGACGATGCCGGGCTGCAGGCTCAGCTGAAATGGGCCTATGAAGATTTCGAAGTCATCATCGCCGGTGACCGCGAGAGCGCGCTGACAGCGCTGCGTTCGGAAGAACCAGCCGTGGTGACGCTTGATCTTGGCCTGCCGCCTGACCCGGACGGCACGACCGAAGGCTTCGCTGTGCTCGACGCCATTATGGCCCTGAAGCCAGACACCAAGGTTGTCGTCGCTTCCGGTCATGGCGCGCGCGAAAGTGCGCTGCAAGCAATCCAGCGCGGCGCGTATGACTTCTACCAGAAGCCGGTGGATATTGATGCGCTTGGACTGATCGTTCGCCGGGCATTCAATCTGCACCGGATCGAACAAGAGAACCGCTTACTCGCCGATAAGGTTGGTGAGGATAAAACCGTCCTAGGCGGTTTGATCACTGCTGCGCCTGAAATGGTGAAGGTCGCCCGCACTATCGAGCGGGTTGCCAACACCAATGTCTCCGTCATGCTGCTCGGCGCGAGCGGGACGGGTAAGGAATTGCTGGCCAAAGGTTTGCACGATGCGAGTGACCGCCGCGACCTGAACTTCGTTGCGATCAACTGTGCTGCGATCCCGGAGAACCTGCTCGAAAGCGAGTTGTTTGGTCACGAGAAGGGTGCCTTCACCGGCGCCGTGAAGGCCACAGAAGGTAAGATCGAACAGGCCAATGGCGGTACGCTTTTCCTAGACGAAGTGGGCGATATTCCGCTTCCGTTACAGGTCAAATTGTTGCGGTTCCTGCAAGAACGCACCATCGAGCGAATTGGCGGACGCACACAGATCGCCGTCGATACACGGATCGTATGCGCAACCCATCAGAACCTTGAGGTGATGATCGCCGATGGGCGCTTCCGCGAGGATCTGTTCTACCGTCTCGCCGAAATCGTGGTGACCATCCCTGCGCTTGCCGAACGGCCGGGCGATGCGCCGCTGCTGGCCAAGGCATTTCTTCAGCGCTTTGCTGCTGAAATGAATCCTAAAATTGGCGGCTTCGCGCCCGATGCCATTGCGGCAATCGATGGCTGGCCGTGGCCGGGCAATGTTCGCGAGCTGGAAAACCGCGTCAAGCGGGCCGTCATTATGGCGGAAGGCAAGCTGATCAATGCCGATGATCTCGACATGGGCAATGCCGAAGCAGATGACGCGCAGCCGCTCAATCTGAAGAGCGCCCGCGAACAGTCAGACCGCAAGGTTATCCGCCATGCGCTTGCTCGGAGCGAGGGCAACATCTCGAGCACGGCGCGTATGCTTGGTATCAGCCGGCCAACGCTTTACGATTTGCTGAAGCAATATGACCTTCATGCCTGACCGCCGGCTGGCGTTCGCCGTTATGGCGGCGCTGGTCTTGATACCTGCCGCTTTGTCCGGGCAGGAAGCGGGCGATCCGCTTGATCCCGCACGCCGCGCGATTGCCGGCGGTGACGGGATTGCGGCGGAGGCAGAACTGCGCCGCTTGATGGAGCAAGGCGCCCAGCGTCCGCAGGTCGCAGCGCTGATGGGCGAAGCAGAACTGCTGCAAGGCGACTTGGCCGAAGCAAGGCGCTGGCTTGGTCCTGGCGAGTTCGACCAAGAGACGCGTGGGTTAGGCTTTCAAATGCTTGGCCGCCTGAATCTGAGACAGGGCAATTTGTCCGAAGCTGCCGCAGCATTTGATCAGGCTTTGCAGTCCATTCCAAGGGACCCCGCCTTGTGGGTCGACATTGGAAGGATGCGCTATCTAAGCGGTGCACAAAGTCAGGCAGTAGATGCGGGCATTTATGCGGTAGAACTCGGTCCGAATAATGTAGCTGCACTACAATTCCGCGCGCAATTGCTGCGCGATGCTGCAGGCCCTGCAGCGGTATTGTGGTGGTTTGAAGCAGTTCTGAAACGCAATCCGGACAGCCTCGAATTGCTCGGCGACTACGCTGCAACTTTGGGCGAAGTTGGTCGTGCAAAAGACATGCTGAAGCAAACCCGCCGGATGATCGAAATCGATCCGGAGAACGAGCAAGCCTTCTATCTTCAAGCAGTGCTGGCCGCCCGCGCAGGAAAGGATGATCTGGCGCGTCGGCTGCTTTGGCGGACGGGTGATGCAATTCGCGAAACGCCAGCTGGATTGCTGCTGTCAGCAACGATTGATTTGCGGTCGGGCAACCACCGCAATGCCGCGCAAACTTATGACCGTCTTGCGCGGATGCAGCCGGACAACCGGACCGTTCGTCTGCTACTGGCGCGCTCGCTATCAATGGGCGGATTGAACCGTGAGTTGGTGCAGCGATTTTCCGGTTATGCTTCGCGCCCCGATGCCTCACCCTATCTGATGACTTTGGTAGGCCGCGCGCATGAGGCGCTGGGCGAGCGCGCACTTGCCGCGCAATATCTCGACCGCGCCGCCCAACCGCGCGACAGTTTGCTGGTTACCTTCGATATTGATTTGCCGCTGGAAGTAAGCGCTGCCCGGTGGAAACGCGAACCCAAGCGCAGTGATCGGACGCTAGAATATGTTCGCCAACTGGCCTCAACGGGGCATGGTGTTCGGGCGGTTCAGATTGCCAAAGGTTTCTTGGCGGACCACGCTGGTTCGGTTGACGCGCTGACCTTGGCTGGCGACGCGAATCTTGCAGCAAGTAACTTTCGTGGGGCACTGGCGCATTACCGCGAAGCGGCGAAAACCAGACGAAGCTTTTCTTTGGTCCGCCGGATGGTGTTTGCCTACCGCAGTCTTCAACAAAATGAAGAAGCGCTGAGGCTGGTCAGCGAATATCTTGCTGCGAACCCGCTTGACGGACAGGCCGCCGGTCTTGCGGCGGAATTCGCGGTTGAACTGGGCGATTTCAAACGCGCGGATGTGTTGATGTCACATGCCTTCAAACAGGCGGGTAGCGAAGCTGATCCGGTGATGCTGGGTCAGGGCGCTTTGGCGGCTCTGCAATTGGGCGAGAATAAAAAAGCCCTCAAACTGGCGCGGCGTTCATTTGACCTGCAACGAGCCCATCCTGCGGCAACTTTTGCATTAGCGCGAAGCCTAAAGGCCAATGGTGGAGCAGCGGAGCAGATCGAAGCATTGCTGGCCAAAGCTGGACTGTCGGCGGAGCCAGACGGCTAACGCTCGACAAGCCGCCGGTTCATCGGCAGACCACTGCTGATGCCGGGGCATACACTTTCCAGAATCGATCCGATGGTGCGGCTGCTGGTCGCTGCCATTTTGCTCGCCTCCTTCCTGCCGATACGCGGCGAAGCGCGTGAGGTTGCGGGCTGGATTTCCAACGCCGCGATTTTCCTGCTGTTCTTTCTCAATGGGCTGCGCCTTTCACGCTCCGACGTGTTGCGCGGGATGCGGCACATGCGGTTCTTGCTTCCGGTTACGCTATGGTGCTTCGGCGCGATGGCTTTGGCCGGAGTTGGCATAGCGGCTGTCGGTGCAGGATATTTGCCGCCTTTGATCGCCTTGGGCTTCGTGTTTCTGGGAGCGCTGCCATCGACGGTGCAGTCTGCGACCGCCTACACATCAATGGCAAATGGTAACGTCGCAAATTCGGTGGTCGCTGCGGCCACATTGAACATCACTGGCATCTTTCTGACAGCACCGCTCTTTTCGCTACTGGCCGGCGTCGAGGAAGTTGCGCTGGGCATGGACGGACTGATCCGCATCGGTATGGTACTGCTGTTGCCATTCGTGCTCGGTCAACTGCTGCAAGGCAAACTCGGCGGCTCAATGAAGGACCATCCAATAATCATCAGATGGGCGGATCGTGGAGCAATCGCAATTGCCGTCTATGTCGCATTTTCTGGAGCTGTTGCGGAAGGACTTTGGTCAAGGGTCGACGTTAGCGCATGGGGCTGGTTGATGCTGGCGATCATTGCTTTGCTTGTTTTCGGATACGTCGGTGCTTGGTTACTCTCAGGCGTTTTAGGCCTCACTAAGCCAGACCGTATCGCATTCCTGTTTAGTGGTGCGCAAAAGAGCGTTGCGATGGGTGCGCCCATAGCGGCAGTGCTGTTTCCGCCAGCTATCGCGGGCGTAGTTTTGGTGCCGTTGCTGGTTTATCACTTGGCGCAATTGGTGGTTGCAACACCGCTCGCCAAACGGTTGGCTATTCCGCCGGAGTAGCGACCTCGTCAGTCCCGTTGACCCGGTTGTGCCGCACCGACCACCACAGCGAAATTCCGATCAACGTCGCGCCAATCAGGCCCGTGATCGTTTCAGGTATATGGAACTTGGCCGAAAGCAGCATGATGCCGCCGAGCACGATGATCGCGTAGAACGCGCCATGTTCGAGGAAGCGGTACTGGGCCAGCGTCCCTTGCTTCACCAAATGGATCGTCATCGAACGCACGAACATTGCGCCGATGGAAAGCCCTAATGCGATCACGATCATATTGTTCGACAGTGCAAATGCCCCAATCACGCCGTCAAAGCTGAACGATGCATCAAGCACGTTGAGATAGAGGAAGCCGCCAAGGCCGCTACGCACCACAGCACCCTGCAGCTTGGCCGCTTCTTCCTTCATTTCGAGCATCGTGTTGATGCCCTCGACTGCGATAAATGTCACAAGTCCGAGGATGCCGGAGACTAGGAATGTCAGTGCATCTGCGGGATCGAGCAGGGTCGAAATGCCCCACATTACGAGCAACAGCAGAGCAATTTCAGCTGCAGGCAGCGCTGCAATTTTTGACAATCGTTCTTCAATCACACGCACCCAGTGAATGTCCTTATCAAGATCGAAGAAGAATTTCAGACCGACCATCGCTAGGAAGGCGCCGCCAAAACCGGCAATACCGACATGGGCGCTGCTCACGATCCGCTCATATTCCTGCGGGTCATTGAGCGAGAGATTGATTGTCTCCATCGGGCCAAGTCCGGCGGCGATGGCCACAATTGCGAGCGGAAATACGACCCGCATTCCGAACACCGCAAATGCGATGCCCCAGGTTAGGAAGCGCCGCTGCCAGACGTCGCTCATGTCTTTCAGTACTGACGCGTTGACCACCGCATTGTCAAAGCTAAGCGAGATTTCGAGTACCGAAAGCACGATCACGATCCACAGCAACGACATGGTACCGCCGAATGTGCCTGTACTCTCCCAACCGTACCATACGGCAAGGCCAAGGCAGATGATCGTGAATACGAAGGACAATTTGTAGTATTTTAGCAGCGTCGCCATGATCGGGCCTATGTGAGCGTACGGGTGTGGAAAGTGAGGCGCTCGCTAGGGGCTGTGCACCGCGGTGGCAACCGTTTGCCTATTTCTTCGGCTGATACGTCTGCTCTTCGGTCGGGAACGAACGGTCGCGGACTTCGGAGGCATATATCTCAACAGTTTTGTCAATAATCGATGCCAAGTCCTCGTAGCGCTTAACAAAGCGCGGCACGCGTTCGAACATGCCTAGCATATCCTCTGTCACCAGAACTTGCCCGTCGCATTGCGCCGATGCGCCGATTCCAATGGTGGGAATTTCGATAGCCTTGGTCAGCGCAATGGCGATGGGCTCGATCACACCCTCAATTACGACTGCAAAGGCGCCGGCGGCTTGAACAGCCTCGCCATCGCTGATGATCTTGGCATGTTCTTCCTGACTGCGGCCACGTGCCGCATATCCGCCCAAGACATTTACCGACTGAGGGGTTAATCCGACATGCGCCATTACCGGAATACCGCGTGAATTGAGGAATTCTATGGTCTCGGCCATCGCATTGCCGCCTTCCAGCTTCACCGCCGCACAGCCAGTTTCCGCCATAATCCGGCTGGCGCTCTCGAACGCTTGTTCTTTGGAGGCTTCGTAAGAACCGAACGGCATGTCGACCACAACGAGGCTGTGATAGCTTCCGCGAACCACAGCTGCGCCATGTGCGATCATCATGTCGAGCGTGACGGCGAGCGTCGAGGGCAATCCGTAAATCACCTGTCCCAACGAATCTCCAACCAGCAGCATGTCGCAATGTGTGTCGAGTAGTTGCGCTTGCCGGGCCGTATAGGCAGTCAGCATGACAAGCGGTTCTTTGGTCACACCATCCTGCTTCCGGGCCCGGATACTGGGCACCGTCAAGCGCTTGCGCGGCTGCGGAGTGGGGGTGGCGCGGCTGGTGCTCGTGTCGAGCTGAAAGGTTGTAGACATCCTGCTTGTTTAGCGCCGTGGTGGATTTGCGCAATTCCTGCCTCGACTAGCCGGCGTTTTGCGGGCAGAACTATGAACATAATTGTAGCCTGAAAAGGGCTTAGTGAGGGAATTTGACATGGCGGGCGCAACTCCAACTGGCGAGCAAGGCTGGTCGTCGCGAACAGCATTTATTCTGGCGGCGGTCGGAGCAGCCGTTGGTCTCGGCAATATCTGGCGTTTTCCAACGCTTGCTGGTGAAAATGGCGGCGGCGCATTTGTGCTGGTCTACATCGGTTTTGTTGTGCTGCTTGGTTTGCCGCTGGTCCTCTCTGAAGTGATGCTGGGTCGGGCAGGGGGCGAAGATGCCATCGGCTCCGTCAGGAACGTGGCAGAACAGTCTGGGCGGTCGCGCAATTGGGGCGCGGTTGGTGCGTTGCAAATACTCAGCGGCTTTCTGATTCTTTCCTTTTATTCGGTAGTTGCAGGCTGGGTGCTGAATTACGTTTTCGTATCGGGCGGGGATTTTCTTGGGGCTCTGTTTGGTGGCGAACCATTTGCCGGTGCTTTCGCTGGGGAAACACAAGAACAGATCACCGGCCATATGGGCGAGCTGTTTGCCAGCCCCGTTCGGCTGATCCTGCTGCATGCGCTGTTTATGTCAGCGACAGTATGGATCGTCGCGAGCGGCGTTCATGACGGTATCGAAAAAGCTGCAACATGGCTGATGCCAGCATTCTTTGTGCTTCTCGTGCTCATCACGATCTACAGCGCATTTACCGGTAACTTTGCCGAGGCCGTTGCGTTTCTCTTCACTCCAGACTTCAGCAAAATTACACCGGTTGTGTTGAATGAAGCGCTTGGTCAGGCGCTCTTTTCGCTAAGTCTCGCTGCAGGCGGTTTGATCACCTACGGCGCCTATGTCGGCAAGGAAGTTAACCTCGCGCCGACAGCGGGTATGATCGCGATGGCTGACACTGCCGTGGCCATTCTCGCCGGTCTGATGATCTTCCCGATTGTCTTTGCCGTCGGGCTTGATCCGGCTGGCGGTCCGGCGCTGATCTTCCAGACATTGCCGGTCGCATTTAATGTGATGCCGGGCGGTGCTTTGGTCGGTTTTGTATTCTTCGTGCTGATCTTCTTTGCCGCGCTCACCAGTTCGATCTCGTTGCTCGAAGGTCCCACCGCTTGGGTAATCGACCGCTTCGGCTGGGCCCGTAAAAAGGCGGCGCTGATCGTCGGTTTGGTTGCATTTTTGATCGGCGTAGTTTGTGCGCTTGGCTACAACGTCCTCGCCGATGTTCGGCCGCTGGGCTTCTGGAACATCTTTGCGGAAACCGACATTCTCGATACGCTGGACGGGATTACCGGAAAGATCATGCTGCCACTTGGCGCTTTGTCGGTCGCGATCTTCGTGGGCTGGCGCGCCGATTCCAATTTGGTGAAGGCGCAGTCCGGGCTATCTGGCGGGATGTTCCTGCTCTGGCGTTTTCTGGTGGCATGGGCAGCGCCGATTGCCGTCACGCTGGTGCTGGTGTTTGGATTGCTTCCCGGCCTGCTAGGGTGATTTGACGAATCTGGATTGCCAGCCCTAAAAAAGAGCATAAAGCCGCACGCTTGGGCGTCTGGAGGGTAATACCCCGTCACAGGCCCGGGCGAGGGAATGCCATAAATGATCTTGGACCGCGTTAAGCCGCTCTCTGCAATTCTTGCGGCAGCAGAGAAAAAATCACTTCATCGTTCACTTGGTTGGTTCCAGCTCATGCTTTTCGGCATTGGCTGCGTGATTGGGACAGGCATTTTCGTGCTTACCGCTGCCGGCGCGCAAAAGGCGGGGCCGGGCCTGATGCTGGCATTCGCGATAGCCGGATTGATCTGCGTCGTGGCTGCCCTTTGCTATGCCGAAATTGCCGCGATGATCCCGGTTTCGGGCTCTGCCTACACCTATACCTACGCGACCATGGGCGAGTTTCTGGCCTGGACCGTCGGCTGGGCGTTGATTCTCGAATATGCCGTTGCGGCGAGCGCAGTTTCGGTCGGTTGGTCGGGCTATTTCACCGGGACAATTCTTAGCGAGGCCATTGGAGTGCATTTGCCGACATGGCTTGCGGCGGGGCCACTGGCACTGGGAGGTGCGCCCGGCGGTCTGATCAATCTTCCTGCTCTGGTCATAGCCCTCTTGGTCACGTGGCTGCTTATGATCGGAACGCGTGAGAGCGCGATCTTCAACACAATTCTGGTCGCAATCAAGGTGGCCGCACTCACTGCCTTTATCTTCCTTACGATCCCGCAGGTCGAACTGGCCAAGTTCAATCCGTTCTTGCCTGCTGGCGTATTCGGCGGGTTTGGTTCGGGTGTGGGCGCGGTTGGTGCCGCTGCGACGATATTCTTTGCCTATGTTGGCTTCGATGCGGTTTCCACCGCTGCGGAGGAAACAAAGGACCCGCAGCGCAATGTGCCCATCGGGCTAGTGGGTTCGCTGCTTTTCTGCACGGTGTTCTATATTCTGGTCGCAGCAGGCGCGATTGGCACAATTGGCGGACAGCCAATCATGGGGCCGGGCGGTGTGCCGTTCCCTGCCGGCTCCGAACAGCTAGCGCTGCAATGTGCGATGCCTGTCCACGCTGATGCGCTGGTCTGCTCCAACGAGGCGCTGGCGCATGTTCTGCGCATGATCGGCTTTTCGAAAGTTGGTAACGCGCTGGGCATTGCGGCCTTCCTGGCATTGCCGTCGGTTATCCTTGTGTTGATCTTCGCGCAAACGCGTATTTTCTTCGTGATGAGCCGCGACGGGCTCCTTCCCGAAGTGCTCAGTACAGTGCACCCCAAATGGAAGACGCCGCATATTGTGACGGCAATCACTGGTCTCGTGGTGGCTGTTGGCGCGGCCTTCTTCCCCGTTGGCCAGCTCGCGGACATTGCCAATGCTGGCACGCTTTACGCATTTATGATGGTGGCGATTGCGGTGATGGTGCTGCGCAGGACAGCGCCTGACGTCAAACGCAGTTTCCGCACACCTGCTTTGTGGCTGGTTGGCCCGGCGACGATTGCGGGCTGTGTGTTCCTGTTCGTCAATCTGCCCTTTGCAGCGATGCTCGTTTTGCCCGTTTGGGGCGCGATCGGATTGCTGGTCTATTTCGGTTATAGCCGCAGCCGGAGCCATCTTGGCAAAGGGATTGTCGAAGTCGTTGATGATGTTGCCGGTGAAGAAACAGCAATACCTATCGATCCGGCGTAACTTATGCATGAAAAACGGCCGCCCCAGTGCTGGAGCGGCCGTTTTCCTTTGAAAGTGAGTTCCGATTAGAGCGGCGTTTCGGCGTGCTGCTTCTCGGCTTCGTCATGCACGGTCATGCCCAGCGCCATCTTGGCTGTGTTGAGCAGACCGATGTCGCCGTTCCATATTTCTGCCTCGCCAAGATCCATACGCAGGAACAGAATATCGGGATCATTCTTTCCTCCATCGTACCAAGCCTCGACGAAATTATTCCAGAACTGGTCGAAACGGTTTTGATCTGTTTCCACGGTCAATGTCCCGTGAAAGCGGGCAAACATATCGTGATCTTTGCCCTCGAAAGTTGCCGTCGCAGCGCCGAGTTTGGCAGAGCTGCTGTTCTTCTGAGAGAAAAACCAGATTGAACTGTCGGCATCTTTATCGAGCTGGGCGGTCATCGGCACCGCAGTGCTAGAATCGCCGTCCAGCTGTAGAAACAGGAATGAGGAATCAGCGAGGGCACGCCAGAATTTTGTCTTGAGTTCGTCGGTATTGCCATCTGCGTATTTCATAAAGGCTCCTTTGTTGGTGCGCTAAATCAACGATGAGTACGCGGATTTTGTTCCATTTTTTCTGATAGTAACGCAGTGAGTTACACAGATGGGTAGGAAAAATCGACACAATCTAGCGTCGAAAGTCAGAGCTATTTAACGCATCAAGAAATCAGACCGGTTCGAGCCCGTAGCCTGCTGAACGTACGGTGCGAACCGGGTCAGCTGCACCTTCGACTTCAATCGCCTTTCGCAGCCGCCGGATGTGTACATCCACGGTGCGCAGTTCGATGTCGCTCTCGGTTCCCCAAACACCATCGAGTAATTGGTTGCGAGAAAATACCCGTCGCGGGCTTTCCATAAAGAACTTGAGCAGGCGGTATTCGGTCGGGCCAAGGTGCAGGACATTGCCTAGCCGTTCAACGCGGTGTGCAACCGGATCAAGTTTTAGGTCACCTGCTTCGATGACCTCGCCGGCCAAAGCGGGACGTATGCGGCGCATCACGGCTGCCACCCGGGCGAGTAGCTCGCGCGGACTAAACGGCTTAGTCAGATAATCGTCGGCGCCGATTTCCAGGCCGCGTATCCGGTCGTCCTCTTCTTCCCGTGCTGTGAGCATGATGATGGGAACATGAGCGGTTGCCTTGCCGCGGCGCAGACGGCGGCAGACTTCCAGACCGCTAGTGCCCTCGATCATCCAATCAAGAATGACGAGATCGGGCACTTCTTCGCTAGCTAAGACGAGGGCGTCGTCGCCGTCAGGAGTCGTGCGAACCTGATAACCCTCTTTTTCAAAACGATACTGCAGAAGCTCCGACAGGGCCGGGTCATCTTCAACCAGAAGTAGTTTTGCTAGCGGCATATCGACTCGTCTTTCGATGGGTCTTGTTCATTGCTCGCCGAATTATGGCAGTCTGATTGTTACGCTTTCACGACAATTATGCGACTTCGTCAGGCGGGTACTCGCCGGTTGCAGCGAAATGCACCATTTCGGCCACGTTGGTTGCATGGTCGCCGATCCGTTCCAGATTTCGGGCCACGAAGAGCAATTGCGCCGCGCTGCTAATCGTCGCCGGATTTTCAACCATGTAGCTGACGAGGTTGCGGAAGATGCTGTCGTAAAACGCGTCGACCTTGTCGTCACGCTTGATCACATCGAGGGCAATTACAGGATCGCGGGCAGCATAGCCGGTCAACACATCATGGACCATTCCGGCGGCAACTTCGCCCATAGCAGACAGCAGAGTCAGCGGCTCAAAACGCTTGCGGTCGTCGATTTTACCGACACGTTTGGCGATGTTTTTGGAATAGTCGCCAATCCGCTCGACAACCCCAGCGATTTTGAGCGCAGCGATAACTTCGCGAAGGTCGGCTGCCATTGGCGCGCGGAGGGCGATTACCCGCACTGCAAGCCGGTCAACTTCGGCCTCGAGCGAGTCGATCTTCTTGTCTCGCTTGACCACTTCCTTGGCGAGTTTTTCGTCGCCAGTGACCAAGGCTTCGAGCGATTCCTGGATCGCGACTTCGGCGAGACCGCCCATCTCCGCGATTAGCCCGCGGAGGCGCGTAATGTCCTCGTCAAACGCCTTTACCGTATGTTGTGCGACCATTAGCCGTACCGTCCTGTGATGTAATCCTGAGTGCGCGTTTCTTGCGGATTAGTGAAAATATCGCTGGTGCGACCGTATTCCACCATCTTGCCGAGATGGAAGAAGGCCGTCCGTTCGGAAACGCGCGCAGCCTGTTGCATGGAGTGGGTGACGATTACGATGGCGTAGCGGCCCTTGAGTTCGGCGATTAGTTCTTCGATCTTTGCCGTCGCAATGGGATCGAGCGCCGAACAGGGTTCATCCATCAGGATCACTTCAGGATCAACCGCAATGGCGCGGGCGATGCAGAGGCGTTGCTGTTGACCGCCGGAAAGTGCGGTGCCACTATCATCAAGTCGGTCTTTAACTTCTTGCCAAAGACCGGCGCGACGAAGCGATCGCTCGACCACTTCGTCCAGTTCCGATTTGCTTTCGGCAAAGCCGTGGATCTTGGGGCCGTATGCGACATTGTCATAGATCGATTTGGGGAAGGGATTAGGCTTCTGGAAGACCATCCCGACGCGGGCGCGCAATTGCACCACATCCATGCCGGACCGGTAAATATCCTCGCCGTCGAGTGTAATTTCGCCTTCGACACGGGCCGAAGGGATCGTGTCATTCATGCGGTTCATAGTCCGCAGAAATGTTGACTTACCGCAGCCCGACGGGCCGATGAAGGCGGTGACATATTCAGTCGGAATATCGATCGAGACATCGTCGATCGCTTTCTTGTCACCGTAAAAGACTGAGACACCTCGCGCGGTCATCTTCTGGTCGGTCGTGTCTAGGTTTGAGTGTACGTTCACCAGCTCTTCTCAAATCGGTTACGCAAATAAATGGCGAGGCCATTCATCAGCAGCAGGAACAGTAGTAGCACAATAATGGCGGCAGATGTCCGTTCGACGAACCCGCGGTCAATTTCGTCCGACCACAGGAAAATCTGCACAGGCAATACGGTTGCGGGCGATGTGAAACCATCGGGCGGGGTGGCCACGAATGCGCGCATACCGATCATCAGCAACGGCGCGGTTTCGCCCAATGCGCGGGCCATGCCGATAATCGTGCCGGTTAGAATGCCGGGTAGGGCGAGCGGCAGGACATGGTGGAACACCACTTGAACGGGCGAGGCGCCGACGGCCAATGCGCCATCGCGGATGGAGGGCGGAACGGCCTTGATGGCATTGCGGCCCGCGATCACGATGACTGGCATGGTCATCAGCGCGAGGGTCATACCGCCAATCAGCGGGGCAGAGCGCATATTGGGGAACAGCCATAGGAAGACGGCGAGGCCCAATAGACCGAAGATAATCGAGGGGACTGCGGCGAGGTTATTGATCGAAACCTCGATCACGTCAGTCCAACGGTTTTTGGGCGCGTATTCTTCGAGATAGAGCGCGGCTAGCACGCCAATCGGGAAAGCAAGCGACAGTGTAATGAGCATCGTGAGGATCGAGCCCTTGAGCGCGCCCCAGATGCCTACTTCCTGCGGATCGGTAGCATCCGACCGTGTCAGGAAGCCTTCATCGAAATTATTCGAAAGGTGGCCCTGTTCGGCCAATCGCTTGGCTAGCGGTTGCAAAGCTGCCTGACCGTCACCGGAATAGGCTGCCGACAAATCTTCGCTTGCGGGCAGGTCGAAACTCACTTCGCGGTCAAGGATTGTGGGGTCTGCAATAATCGCATCGGCCACGAGCCGCCATGCTTGCGAGCCCAGTTCTTCAGCGCCTTCATCGCCGACCCGCTGCTGCGCGGCAAACCGGACGACATCTGGCAAGCCTTGCGCTTCGAGCCGCTGAATAGCACCCGATTGCGCCAAAGTCTCGGCGTTGGCAGCGATGCCAGTTTGCGTGAAGTCGATGGGAACGGTCAGCTCAGTACGCTGGAAACCGCCGATGCCGTTCAGCGTCATCGTGACTAGCAGGAAGGCCAGAACAAGGACGGAGAAAAGGATCGCGCCCATGCCAAGAGCCTTGAAGCGGCGCTCCGACGAGTAACGCTTCTTCAGCCGCTTTTCGAACACAGCCGTGCGGGTGGGGGCGGCTCTCTCACTCATAGGCTTCACGGAACCGTTTGACGACGTGGAGGGCGACGAAGTTGAGGCCAAGTGTGACCATGAAGAGTACAAAACCGAGCGCAAACGCGCTGAGCGTGGCCGGGTGATCGAAGCTGCCTTCGCCCGTGAGCATCTTGACGATCTGCACAGTGACCGTGGTCATCCGGTCGAGCGGGTTCGCGCTGAGGTTCGCCGCCGTGGACGCAGCCATAACCACAATCATCGTCTCACCGATGGCGCGGCTGATTGCCAGCATCACACCGGCAACGATGCCGGGCAGGGCCGCAGGGATAAGAACGCGGCGGATCGTTTCTGAATTGGTTGCACCCATTGCGAGACTGCCGTCTCGCATGGCTTGCGGGACGGCTGCGATACTGTCGTCTGCCATTGAGGAAACGAACGGGATGATCATGATGCCCATGACTAGGCCCGCCGCCAAAGCGCTCTCGGTCGAAGGATTGGTTGCGCCCAGCGACAAGGCGATGTCGCGAATTGCCGGAGCAACCGTCAGCGCAGCAAAGTACCCGTAAACCACTGTCGGAACGCCTGCGAGAACCTCTAGCGCGGGCTTGACCCAAGCGCGCAGTTTTGGATTGGCATATTGTGTCAGGTATATCGCGCTCATCAACCCCAGCGGGATAGCAACGATCATGGCAATGATCGCACCGATGAAAATCGTGCCCCAGAATAGCGGTATCGCCCCGTAGCGGGTCGGATCGGGATTGTCGGGATTGGCCATCGGGTCAGGCCCCCAATGTGTGCCAGTCAGGAATGACCACGGATCGACCATGCCGAAGAAGCGGACGGTTTCGAACACCAGACTCACCAGAATGCCCAGCGTAGTAAGAATGGCGATAAGCGAAGCGAGGAGCAGCACGACCATAACGGCCCGCTCGACCCGGGTACGGGCGGCAAAGTCAGGCTTTAGGCGGAGGAAAGACCAGATGCCGCCGAGCAGCGCAATTGCAAGGGTAGAGGCAATGCCGATCCAGTTGGTCCGGCCGATAGCGTCGCGGAAGGGTTCAACGAATTCGCGCGACGCTGGATTGAACATCGCCGTGGTTGAACCGGAGGCTGCAGCACGCGCTTCGGAGAGGATTTGTTGCCGCTCCATGCCGAAAGCCGGCAAGTCCGTTGCCGCTGGGCTGGCCAAAACGGAATTTACAATGAGCTGGGGCGCGATCGCGCTCCAGATCATAATGAATATCAAGACCGGGACAACGATCCACAGCGCGACGTACCATGCGTGATAAACGGGCAATGCAGCAAGGCGTTTGCCTTCACTGGCGCGTTTGAAGCCCCACGCGCGAGCGCGAGCCGCCAACCATCCGGCGAGACCAAGCCCGAGGGCCAGGAGAAGCAGAATGGTTGGCGACATTACGCTGTTTTCAGTCTTACTTGAGTTGGTCGGCTGTGAGCGGAGTGAACTCGGTCGCAGCGGTCAAGTTCGCGGCCATCACATCGTCCGGCGAAGCAACAAGGCCGATCTTGGCGAGCGGTCCACCCTTGGCCCAAGACTTGGTCCATTCAGCGACGAATTCACGCAAGCCCGGGATCACGTCGAGGTGGGCCTTCTTCACGTAAACATAAAGCGGACGCGCGCCGGGATAGGCGAAGGTCGAAATGTTTTCATATGTCGGATCGACACCGTTCATCGGCAGGCCTGAAACCTTGTCGGCATTTTCCTCAAGGTAGGAATAGCCGAATACGCCGACTGCCTTGGGATTACCTTCGATCTTCTGCACGATAAGATTATCCTGTTCGCCTTGATCGACATAGGCACCGTCCGAACGCACTTCGGTGCAGATCTGGTCATAGCTGTCTTCGTCGCTTTCCTTCAGCGCCTTCATGTCGGCGTTGGTCTTACAACCTGCTTCGAGGACGAGTTCTTTCAGCGCATCGCGCGTACCGGAAGTCGATGGCGGGCCGTAAACAAGGATCGGATCAGCTGGTAATGACGGATCAACGTCAGCCCAAGTCTTTGCGGTCTGTTCCTTGCCATAAGGCTTCGCCGCGAGCGCTTCATAAACAATCTTAGGGGTCAGGTTGAACATCTGGCCACCCTTGGCCGCCGCAAATGCGATCCCGTCGAGGCCGACTTGCAGCTCGACAATTTCATTCACGCCATTGGCTTGACAATCAGCGAATTCGGAGGCCTTCATGCGGCGCGATGCGTTCGCAATATCAGGCGTGTCAGCGCCGACGCCAGAGCAGAACAGCTTCATGCCGCCGCCAGTTCCGGTAGATTCGATGATCGGCGAGGTGAAGTCAGGGTTTGAACGCGCAAGCGATTCGGCGACCGCTTTTGCAAAGGGATAAACTGTTGAAGAGCCAACAGCGCGGATCGAATCGCGTGAAGCGCCAGTGTCACCGCCCTGCGAACCGCAGGCGGCAAGGAGTGCTGTCGCGACGAGCGCGGGAAGAGCGAGAATTGCTTTAGTTTTCATCTTACGGTCCTGTAATAGCGACGCCGCCATTCTGCGGCCTCCTGCTGCCCGTTGTTGGAGAAATATGACACGTTCATGACAAGACTGATTTAGCTTTCCGTTTGGATGGAAATGCTCACTGAGACTGTGGTGCCTTGGCCTTTCTCGCTTTCAATGTCGAGACGGCCGCGATGCCGCTCCACAATGTGTTTTACAATCGCCAAGCCTAGGCCGGTTCCGCCCGCTGCTCTGCTGCGCCCGGGATCGGTCCGGTAAAAGCGCCGCGTTAGGTGAGGGATGTGCTCCGCATCAATACCTTCACCTCGGTCTGTCACACGAAATAACGCTTCATTGGAGGAGGTCGTCTGCAATGTGACATCGACCTGCGAATTGGCGGTGCTGTATTTAAGCGCATTATCCACCAAGTTGCGAACCAGCTGTTCCAGTTGCCGCTGATCACCGTGAACGATGATGTTATCTTCGATTGATTCGAGATTTAGCCGTTTGGTTCGATCTACACCGGCCCCGTCTGTCGACGCTTGGCGCAGCAAAGGTGCAAGTTCAAGCGTTTCGCTGGGGGCGTCATGCTTCTCCGCCTCTACACGCGATAGCGACATTAGGTCCGAGACCAGCGACTGAAGGCGCCGCGCTTCTTGCAGAACAATGCCGTGAAATTTTGCCGTCATAGCCGGATCGGCATCTTCGCCCTCGTCCGACAGGGTTTCGACATAGCCGATGATGGAGGCAAGCGGCGTACGCAATTCGTGACTCGCATTGGCGACGAAATCCGTATGCGCGCGGCTGATGTCGGCTTCGGCGCGGTGATCGCTGAGTTCGATCATTGTATAGCGACCGTCGATAGGCAGGCGAGCCATCCGCCAAAGGCTGCGAGGTCCGGTGAGACCGCTGATTATTGTCGGTTCTGCAGTTTCATCTTCGATCAAAGCAATCGCAGCGGGATGGCGCAAAGCGACCCGGGCATCCTGTCCGATAATATGGTCACCCAATGCCTCTCGCGCCGCAAGGTTGGCGGAAATGATTCGATCTTGGTCGAGTACCAGCAATGGCAAGCTGAACGGCTCGATCAGACCGCTCATTGTTTCGCGGCTCATCTGGACGCCGTCTTTTCGTTCGACCTTCTCCACAGGAACGGGCTGGGAAAGCCACAGCGAGCCGATCCAGACGATCATGATACCCAGGATCAGGCCAGCATGAACTCCTGCCATCAGCATGACCGCTGCGCCTGTCAGCGCAAGGAAAATTCCTGACCAGGGTAAAGGGCGAGACTCGCTCATCGCATGCGGCCTTAGCCAGCGCGAACCGTCACCGCCAGCCAATGAAGGTTTTTGTCATGGAGTTTATTTTGGGAGGTGGTGACCCCTACGGGAATCGAACCCGTGTTTCAGCCGTGAAAGGGCCGCGTCCTAACCGCTAGACGAAGGGGCCAGATGTCTAACGAGTGCTTTATGGCAAGCGCAGAGCTAGCAATCGATGCCGCCGGTGGTGACCCCTACGGGAATCGAACCCGTGTTTCAGCCGTGAAAGGGCCGCGTCCTAACCGCTAGACGAAGGGGCCAAACCGGTGGCAAGGCCGCGCAAATAGGGGCGGGGCTGCTTTCGGTCAAGCCCCGTCGCGGGTGTTATTTGGTCAATCGGCCCAAGCGGCATCTTCAAGGTGCAACTCTGCCTGCGGACGGTTGCCCCAATCATCGATCTTGGCCCTCCCTGCGAGCCATAGCTTGCGCCCTCTGGAACCGTGGAGCAAAGCCTGCCCCAGATCACTCTCCGCCGCCCGGAATGCAATCGCCTTGAAAGAAGCGCCATCGTCGCCAGCAGCGATCAACCTGACGTGGTCTGTGCCGACAATATCGGCCTTCACCAGCCTGACAGGGCCAACTGCAACGCGCGGCCCGGGCCAGCCGATGCCATATGGGCCAGCGCTTTCGAGACGGTCCACCAGGTCAGGCGCTAGCCCGCGCGGCGAGATCGACAGATCGAGCAGAATTGTCTGTTCGGCTGAGGCGCGGGCCACCGGGCCTTCGAGCCGTTCGTTTACCCAGTCGGTGAACTCTTCCAGCTTGTCGCCATCAACAGTCAGGCCGGCGGCCATTGCGTGTCCGCCGCCTGCGACGAGAAGGTCCGCAGCACGCGCTGCGATAATCGCAGCACCGAGATCGACGCCTGAGATCGAACGGCCTGATCCCTTACCTTGGCCAGTCTCGGCATCGAGCGCGATGATGATCGCCGGTTTGCCGGTTTTTTCTTTGATCCGGCCAGCGACGATGCCGATAACACCGGGATGCCAACCGCGACCCGCCAAAACGCAAACAGCACGGTTGTGCTGCGCAACAAGCATTTCCTCTGCCTCGCGCTGCACTTCGGCCTCGATAGCACGGCGTTCTTCATTGAGGGCCGAAAGCTGCGCGGATATGTCGCGCGCTTCGTCGGGATCGCTGGTCGTCAGCAAGCGCACGCCAAGCGTCGATTCGCCGACGCGGCCTCCAGCGTTGATGCGCGGACCAAGGGCAAAGCCGAGGTCGCTGCAAACGGGGGCGCGGTTGAGGCGGCTCGCGTCGATCAGTGCCGCCAACCCGATGTTTTCGCGGCGGGCGAGTACCTTGAGCCCTTGGGCCACCATCGCGCGGTTCAATCCGTGAAGCGCAGCAACATCTGCAACCGTGCCGAGAGCGACGAGGTCTAGCAGCGAAAACAGGTCCGGCTCTTTACGGTTCTCGAAGAAGCCTTGCTTCCGTAAGGTGCGGACCAGTGCGATAGCCAGCAAGAAGGCAACGCCAACTGCCGCCAAATGCCCGTGCGCCGCAGCAATATCGTTCTCGTCTAGCCGGTTAGGGTTCACCATGGCTGCAGCACGCGGTAATTCTGGCGAGCATTTGTGGTGGTCGACCACGATCACGTCAATGCCCGCGGCATGAGCCTGACCCAGTGCATCATGCGCCATCGCTCCGCAATCGACGGTGACGATCAGGCTTGAGCCTTGTTCGCCCAGTTTGACCAACGCTTCGCCTGACGGGCCATATCCCTCAAGCAGGCGATCGGGAATGTAATAGCCAGCCTCAAGTCCTAGTGTTCGGAGCAAGCGGACGAGCAAAGCGGCACTTGTTGCTCCATCCACGTCGTAGTCGCCGTAAATTGTCACAGTTTCCTGCCCCAGCACCGCCTGGGCAATGCGTTCAGCCGCCGCTTCCATGTCGCGGAATTCTGCTGGATCGGGCAAGAAGGACCGCAAGGAAGGATTGCGGTGGCGGTCCAAATCGTCTCGCGGTACCCCTCTCGACAAAAGCAATTGCGCTTCGATGTCGTCTTGGGCGCTCGCCGCCCCGCCTTCCATCGCCATATTGCCGCCGCGCCAGCGCCATGCCTTTCCGCTGATCGAGCGTTCTATGCCAAGTACGGAGGTGGTTGATTGGGATGCCATATGCTTGATCTATCGCAGACAGGCCGCCGCGCATAGCGCCGGGCGATTGACAATCGACAGCTAGCCGCGAAGACCATTGCCGATGAGCTTAGAAAACCATTCGCACCTGCTGATAATTTGGCACAGCCGCACGGGCGCGAGTGAGGCCATGGCGCGGGCGGCAGCTGATGGGGCTGGCGACAAGGCGCACATTATGCGTGCAGATGAGGTCGACGCAGATGACTTGCTTGCCGCGAGTGGTTACCTTTTTATCTGCCCCGAAAACCTCGCCAGCATGAGCGGCCTGATGAAAGAAATGTTCGACCGGAACTACTATCCGGTTCTCGGATGTATCGAAGGACGGCCCTATGCCACAGCCATCGCAGCAGGGTCGGACGGTGAGGGAGCGCAGCGCCAGATAGACCGGATAGCAACGGGCTGGCGCTTGCGAAGGGTTGCCGATCCGATCATCGTGAACTGCTCCGCCCAGACACCTGAAACAATCATGGCTCCAAAGGAACTAGACGAGAATAGTTTGATGCTTTGCAGAGAACTTGGACAGTCGCTCGCCGAGGGCATTGCACTGGGAGTATTCTGAGCAATCAAATCCGTTTTAGATGCAACCCTCACCATATGACTCGTCGCGCGCAGAGTTTGCAGCCCGTAAAACTACTGTTAATTCAAGGGTTGCAAATCTGGGGACGGCTCTCAATCGCTAACGCTTCTACAAATGATGAAATTAGGTCACGCCTATGCGCTCGCGTTGCTCAGTAGCCATGATTCGCGGCTAGACGATGACGCGATTATCATTGCGTCTGCTGGATCAACTGTGGCTGTCAGCCATGACCCGCGCGGCGCGGCGTCCAGCGGTAAAGACGATGGCTGGCTTGAGGTAATCGTCGGCGGAATGACGTTTGATATCAGTGGACTGCGCCCTGCGCCGGGCATCACGGCTGACGCAGCCGAGCATCATTACGATTTGGGCAGGGATGTCACCGGTCGCGCAGCTGCTTTGCCGATCATACATGCTCCACATCTATTTGGTGCATAGCGGGCTTTACCAGTGGTTCGCTGCATGTTGCAGGTCGCCCGAATCCTTTGCGATGCACCGGGTTTGACCGGGGTTGCATGGACGCCAGCACGCAGTTGGATGAGCATTTCCTATTTCAAGTCCATTGTTGATGCGTGGTTGACCGGGGGGCCGTTTCCCGCACTCGGTTTGACCTCGGTTAAGCCGGCGTTCGATGGGGGACTGCAAACATTAGGACTTGCCTATTTCATAGGGCAGGAATTGCACATTGAACCGGAAGTCGCTGCAGACCGCGTCGCTGCCACGCGCATTGCGGCGCGCCTGATCAACTCGCTGGTCCGAGGCGGTCCGATTGATGCCGCCATGTCTGTCACTGGACCGGATGGAGAGCGCTTGACTTTATCTCCTTCGGCAAATGGAAAATTCATCCGCTTGATGGTTGGATGAAGGATTGAGCGGAGCGTTTTCGATTCGGCATATTGCGGCTCGGGAGAAACTGCCTTTCCGAAAGGTCAATCAAGCTCGGCTGCCCGGCCACGATCCGGCGATGCAAAAGCATCATCTGGTGCCAAGGCAGATACTCACCAACCGCAGTTTTGGTCCCTTGTTTGCTCATATCGGCTATGAGACTATCGGCTATGACGATTTCCGGCGGAACGAGTGTTGCTGCCAGCGCAGGAGACTGCAGTGCACCGGACCGGCTTGCCGCTGCATCGCGGCCTGCACCGCGTTTACAGCGAGATGGTTTCCGAACGCATGGGCCAGATTGAGGGCGGGTGGGCTCAGCTGCGTTCGCGCGCGCCCGAAGTTGCTGTCGAGCAGGCGATCATGGGGCTTGGCCTATTGCAGCGGGCGCTTAGAAGGCTGCTCATGATGCCGGGCGGCAAGCGCCTCATACTCAATCGCAAGGATCCGCTCGGCACGGGTTTAGACTTCTCGACGCTCGACGCAATGGCAGGGCTACTTTGGGCGGTTGATAGCAGTGGTCTGGCCCCTCGCTAAGCAATCACATTTTGGCGGCAAGTTGTTCCCTAGCGGCGTTATATTCCCGCTCAAGCCGGTCGACACGGTCAGCTACGCTATCAACAGCATCGACCATGCCGATGCCTTGGCCAGAACCCCAAATATCCTTCCAGGCCTTGGCCTCGCTGTTGCCGCCGGAACCAAAGTTCATCTTGCTCGGGTCGCTTTCGGGCAGATTGTCAGGGTCGAGGCCCGCGCTCTCGATCGAAGAGCGCAGATAATTGCCGTGCACGCCGGTGAACAGGTTGGAATAGACGATGTCGCTCGCCTGACTGGCGACGATGCTGTCCTTATAGGCTTGGTCGGCATTGGCTTCCTTGGTCGCGATCCAGGGTGAACCGATATAGCCGAAGTCAGCGCCCATCGCCTGAGCCGCCAAAACCGAGCGGCCATGTGAAATGGAACCGGACAACGCCACCAGACCGTCAAACCAAGTGCGGATTTCCTGCATCAGTGCGAATGGCGACAGCGTGCCGGCATGTCCGCCCGCGCCAGCAGCAACCGGGATCAGGCCGGTCGCGCCCTTGTCGATTGCCTTGCGGGCAAATTTGTCGTTGATCACGTCATGCAATGTGATGCCGCCCCAATCGCTCACCGCTTTGAAGATTTCCTCACGCGCACCCAGCGATGTGATGACCATCGGCACTTTCCATTTGGCGCAGACCTCCATGTCTTCTTCGAGCCGGTTGTTGCTGCGGTGGACGATCTGGTTGACTGCAAATGGCGCAGAAGGGCGCTCCGGATGATCGCGGTCATGTGCGGCCAGTTCTTCCGTAATATGGTTCAGCCATTCGTCGAGAACGCCTGAAGGCCGCGCGTTAAGCGCTGGAAAACTACCGATAATGCCTGCCTTGCACTGCGCGATCACAAGTTCGGGGCCGCTAACGATAAACAGCGGCGAACCGATGATCGGGAGGCGCAAATTGTCGAATGGGGCGGGCAGGGACATAGAAGGCTCCGTGTGGATTTAATCGGTCGATTAAACGCCCTAGTGCGGGCGCGCAGGCTTGTCGATAGGGCCTTTAGTCCAACACATCCTCGATCGCGTAAATGCGTGCGGCATTGCCCGCAAACAGAGCTGCTTTCTCATCATCCGATGAACCAACAGACAAGCGTTTGAAGGCATTCCAAAGCACATCATAGGCCGCGCCCCAGCGGTCCACGGGATAGTTGCTTTCAAACATTGCGCGGCCTGCACCAAACGCTTCGATGCATGTTTCGATATAGGGCCGCCACATGGCCGCCAGCACTTCGGAGCCTGTCCCGGCAGCGGGGCCTTTGTCCGGCATTCCGGCGAAGGCCATTGCGAGGCCGCCGAGCTTAATGCTGACATTCGGGCATTCGGAAAGCGTGCGGATCGCATTACGCCAGCGGTCGAAATTCTCCGCCAGCTTGCCGTGATAACCGGCGATATTAAGCGGGCCGCCGCAATGGTCGAGGACGATGGGCTGATCAGGAAACGCCTTCGCCAGATCGATCACATCATCCAGTTGCGGTTCAAGCAGCCAAGCGTCGAACGTTAAACCCATTGGGCCAAGATGTTTAAATCCTTCGCGGAAGGTAGCATCCAGATAGAGACCCTTTGGCGCGCTGAAGGGCGGGCCAAGCGTAGCGGGATCAGCATCCCAAGCCGCGGAATGCCGGATACCTTTGAAGCGTCCGTTTCCGGCGGCTTCCAGTTCTTCAAGCACCGGCTTCGCAGCATCGCCCAGCATGAGATCGGCATGGCCGACGATGCCCGCACAAGGACGGTATCTGCCGTATAGGCCGCTGGCACCCTGCGCCGCGACACCGTTCACATATTCAACCTCGCCGACCGGCTTGAAAGCTTCTTCAGCCGAAGCATCATAGAACGCGCCGCATTCCATAAACACGGTTCCCACGATGTTGTGGCCGCCGTCCAGTCCGCCGCGCGTATCGGCCTGAAGTGCGTCGAAACCGTAATAGGGGGCTCCCACAATGGTCTCGATGAAAGCGTGGCGCGGCTCGGGGAATGCCGGGATCATCGGGCGCAGATCCCAGAGGTGGTGGTGCGGATCGATGATCGGCAGTTCAGGCTCCAGGATCGCTTCAGTCATGCTTTTTCCTCTTCCAGAAGTATCGCTAGGGTTACACAAGTTACACCCTGTCACCCTGTTGTAATCGGCACTTTGGGTCGTAATATCAGTGACTAGATCAACAGAAACAGGGGGTGACAGATTTCTGGTTAGCGCGAAAACCCACTTCTTACCTAATAGTAGCCCAGCGCGGCCGTGTAGGAAATCCCACCCCGATAGCACAACTTTTGAGCTTGCGTTTCAACTGACTGACAGGGACGAATTGGCGGCGCTGATCACGGCACGGACACTGGCCGTCGAAACGTCCTCGTCGATGCCGACGCCCCAAACCGTCCGGCCATCTTCGGTCTGACAAAGCACGTAGGCCGCCGCCTGAGCGAGCGAGCCCTTCGACAGCGAGTGTTCAGAATAGTCGCTGACTTCCAACTCGAGCCCGAAACCATCGCGCAATGTTGCAATAACGGAAGAGATCAGGCCGTTGCCGCGCCCGGTGACGCTCTGCGCTTCGCCAGCGACTTCAATGGTTCCGGCGAACAAGCGCACGCCATCAGCGGTGCGCTTTTCTTCATATTCAACCAGCTGGAAATGCTTGCCTGTGGTTTGCACGTGATAGGCCACGCGGAAGGCCTGCCAGATATCTTCCGCATTCAGTTCGCGGCCTAGTTCTTCGGCCATGCGCTGCACATGCGGGCTGAAATCGGCTTGCAATTTCTTGGGCATTTTTAGCCCGTGGCCCTGCTCGATAATCCAGGCAAACCCGCCTTTGCCGCTTTGTGAATTAACCCGGATCACAGCCTCGTAATTGCGGCCTAAATCGGCAGGATCAATGGGCAAGTAGGGCACGCGCCACAGCTCGTCATTCTGCTCGTCCTGAGCGGTAAAGCCCTTCTTGATCGCATCCTGATGGCTGCCGGAAAATGCCGTGAACACGAGCTCACCGCCATAGGGGTGGCGCTGGTGAACGGGTATCTCGTTGCAATATTCTACGGTCTCAATCACCCGGTCGATGTCGGAGAAATCCAGCTTCGGATCAATACCTTGTGTGTACATATTGAGCGCCATTGTGACGAGACAGCAATTGCCCGTGCGCTCGCCGTTCCCGAACAGGCAGCCTTCGACGCGGTCTGCGCCAGCCATCAGGCCAAGCTCTGCCGCCGCGACGCCTGTTCCGCGATCATTATGTGTATGCAGGCTGATGACTGCGGCGTTGCGGTTCGGGAGGTTATTGCAGAAATATTCGATCTGGTCGGCGTAGATATTGGGCGTTGCTGCCTCGACTGTGGCGGGCAGATTGAAGATGATCGGATGGTCCGGCGTTGGCTGGAGTACCTCCATCACCGCTTCACAAACTTCCAGGCTGAAATCGATTTCGGCGGTCGAAAAGGTTTCCGGACTATATTCGAAATGCCAGTCGGTGTCGGGGCGTTTTGCCGCCTCGTCCCGCATGATCTTTGCGCCAGTAATCGCGATTTCGCGCACTTGATCCTTCGACATGCCGAACACGATCTGCCGCCACGCGGGGCTGACTGCGTTATACAGATGCACGATTGCCGACTTCGCGCCGGACAGGCTTTCGAAACTGGTGCGGATCAGGTCTTCGCGTGATTGAGTGAGGACCTGAACGACAACATCGTCAGGAATGCGGCCCGATTTAACCAGGCCGGAGATGAAGTTGAACTCCGTCGCGCCTGCGCTAGGGAAGCCGACCTCGATTTCTTTCACGCCGATTTCGACCAGAAGATCAAAGAAGCGGTTCTTCTTCGCCGCATCCATAGGGTCGATGATCGACTGGTTGCCGTCGCGCAGATCGGTCGACAGCCAGCGGGGCGGGGCAGTGATAGTGCGGGTAGGCCATTGCCGGTTCGGCAGATCGATTTGCGGGAAAGGCCGATATTTGGCCGAAGGATTTGTGAGCATGGACATGGAGGTTCTCGTAACTTTAATGCTGGACTTATCGCTGGATTGGGGTTCGGTGATTGTCCCTTGAGCGACCGCGTGCTCGGTGCACGTCTAACGTCACGCCCAAGGGCGAGTTAGTCGTAGCAGCGATAGTTCGTTACGGATCATGGCGCAGACCTTTGCCGGAAATTGCGGCAAAGGCAAGCGCCACTTGTCTGTTAGTGCGGATGCTTAATTCTTGGCCTTATCGACCAATTGGTTGGCGCTAATCCAGGGCATCATGGCGCGCAGCTCGGCGCCGGTTTTCTCGATCTGATGCGCTTCGGCCGCCTTGCGGCTTGCCTTCAGCTCAGGCTGGCCCGCGCGATTGTCGAGCACGAAGTCCTTCACGAAGCGGCCCGACTGAATGTCAGCCAAAACGCGCTTCATCTCGGCTTTGGTTTCATCGGTGATGATCCGCGGGCCGGTCTTGATGTCGCCATATTCCGCCGTGTTGCTGATGGAATAACGCATGTTGGCGATGCCGCCTTCATACAGCAGATCGACGATCAGCTTGGTTTCGTGCAGGCATTCGAAATAGGCCATTTCGGGCGCGTATCCGGCCTCGACCAGCGTTTCGAAACCGGCCTGGATCAGATGGGTGATGCCGCCGCACAGGACTGCTTGCTCGCCGAATAGATCGGTTTCGCATTCTTCCTTGAAGTTGGTTTCGATGATGCCCGAACGGCCGCCGCCAACACCGCTGGCATAAGCGAGCGCAACGTCATGCGCGTTGCCGCTGGCATCCTGATGGACTGCGATCAGGCAAGGGACGCCGCCGCCGCGCTGATATTCGCTTCGCACCGTGTGGCCGGGGCCCTTGGGTGCAATCATGATAACGTCGATATTCGCAGGTGGTTCGATCAAGCCGAAATGGACGTTGAGCCCATGTGCAAACGCAAGCGCAGCGCCGTCTTTCATGTTGCCCGCAAGATCGTCGGCCCAGATCGCAGCCTGATTTTCGTCAGGCGCAAGGATCATGAGGATGTCAGCCCATGCAGCCGCATCCTTGTTGCTCATGACCTTAAAGCCGGCTTCTTCGGCCTTGGCGCGTGTTGCCGAACCTTCGCGCAAGGCGATGGCGACTTCGGAAATACCACTGTCGCGCAGGTTCTGGGCGTGGGCGTGGCCCTGGCTGCCATAGCCGACGATGGCGATTTTCTTGCCGGTAACGAGTTTCAGGTCCGCATCGGCGTCGTAATAGACTTTCATTTCATGTCCTTCTGTCGTGCGCGTGGCACCGTAGTTTGAATTCAATCCTTGTCAGCGCCGCGGGTCATGCCTGCAACGCCTGTCCGGCCGACTTCGACCAGACCCAATTCACGCATGAGGGCTATGAAATTGTCGATCTTGTCAGGCGTGCCGGTCAATTCGAAAATGAAGCTGCTGGTGGTTACATCGACTACACTAGCGCGGAATACTTCGCTGAGGCGTAAGGCCTCGACCCGTGCATCTCCGACTCCAGCGACTTTGACCAAAGCGAGTTCGCGTTCAACATGAGGTCCGGCTTCGGTCAGGTCGGTCACCTTGTGAACAGGAACCAGCCGCTCTAGCTGCGCACGGATTTGATCGATAACCGGCGGAGGGCCATTGGTTGCAATAGTGATCCGGCTGATGGCGTGGTCTTCGGAAATATCAGCCACTGTCAGACTGTCGATATTATAACCGCGCGCGGTGAACATCCCCGCGATGCGCGCGAGAATACCCGCCTCGTTATCGACGACGACGGTAAGAACGTGACGCTCGGATTCTTGTGTATGGATCTTCATTACACCAGCGCCTTTGCTTCATCGTCCATTGTGCCGCTGGCGACATCGCCGGGCATCAGCATTTCGGTATGCGCCGCGCCGCTGGGAATCATCGGGAAGCAGTTCGCGTCCTTGGACACCTGACAATCGACAATCACCGGCCCGTCATGCGACATCATCGCTTCGATGCCAGCGTCGAGCTCGCTTTCGTCCGAGATACGTATACCCTTCCAACCGTAAGCCTCTGCCAGCGCGACAAAGTCGGGCAGGCTGTCGGAATAGCTGTTGGAATAACGGCTTTCATAAGTCAGTTCCTGCCATTGGCGGACCATGCCCATATATTCATTGTTGAGGATGAAAATCTTGACCGGCAGGCGGTATTGGCTTGCCGTGCCGAGCTCCTGAATGTTCATCTGGATCGAGGCTTCTCCGGCAATGTCGATCACCAAAGCATCGGGATCGCCCAATTGCGCGCCGATGGCCGCCGGAAGACCATAACCCATCGTGCCAAGTCCGCCGCTGGTGAGCCATTTGTTAGGGCCAAAGAACTTGAAATATTGCGCCGCCCACATTTGATGTTGGCCGACCTCGGTCGTGATGATCGGGTCTTTGTCCTTCGTCAGGGCAAACAGCCGCTCGACTGCCTTTTGCGGCATGATCTCGCCAGCCTTCTCGGTAAAGGCCAGAGAATCCCGTGCGCGCCAACCGGCAATGCGCGATTGCCATTCGCCGAGGTCGCGCGGTTTGCGGTTGCCCCATGCTGTGATCAACTGTTCCAGAACCGTGGCGCAATCGCTTACAATTCCCAGCTCAACCGGAACGATCTTATTGATCGAAGCGCGGTCGATATCGATGTGGATCTTCTTTGAATGCGGGGAGAATGCATCGAGCCTGCCAGTCACGCGGTCATCAAATCGCGCACCGATATTCACCATTACATCGCAGCGATTCATAGCCAGATTGGCTTCATAAGTGCCATGCATACCCAGCATGCCCAGCCAGTCAGGATGATCGGCAGGAAACGCCCCGAGACCCATCAAAGTCGATGTAACAGGCGCTCCGGTCAGTTTCTGAAACTCACGCAGCAATTCGGACGCTTTCGGCCCAGAATTGATGATGCCGCCGCCAGTGTAAAAGATCGGTGCCTCGGCATTCGCGATCATCTCGATAGCAGCAGCGATTTCGTGGTCTTCGCCAGCCATGCGCGGCTGATAGCGCGATGATGCCATCGGCGATGCGCCACCCTCAGCATCCCATTCGGCCAAAGCAACTTGCACGTCCTTGGGAATATCGACCAACACAGGTCCGGGGCGGCCGGTTGTCGCGATACGGAATGCCTCCGCAATTGTCGGGCCAAGCGCTGCCGGGTCTTTAACGAGGTAATTATGCTTCGTGCAATGGCGCGTGATGCCGATGATGTCAGCTTCTTGGAACGCGTCCGTCCCGATCAGACCAGTGGCAACCTGTCCGGTGATGATGACCATCGGAATGGAGTCCATGAACGCGTCGGCAATTCCGGTAACAGCGTTGGTCGCGCCGGGGCCTGAGGTAACCAGAACAACGCCAGGCTTGCCGGTGGAGCGCGCATAGCCCTCTGCTGCATGGGCAGCGCCGGCTTCTGCGCGCACCAAAATGTGGCGTAGGCGTTTGTCGCTGAACAACTCGTCATAGATCGGCAAAACAGCACCGCCCGGATAGCCGAAGACGAATTCGACACCCTGCTGGACGAGGCTCTCGACCAGAATTTGTGCGCCGCTGCGCTCTGCTATCGTCTTAACGTCCGACATTTGAGTGTCCCGGATTTCCTAAAAAATGCGGCCCGACGCATACAATGCACCGGGCCATTAGTTGATGACGCGTTACGGATATGAATATATCGTGTCAACCACTTTTATTGTAATAATCCTTCAAAATAGTTATACAAAACGCAATTATAAGACTCAGTTACGTGCCATATGTCTGGTGGCTGGTTGCGGAACCATGTAAATTGCCGCTTGGCGTACTGCCGCGTCGAAAGCTGTCCGGCCGCGATCATGTCCTCGCGGGTCATATCATTCGCCAGCCAGCTAGCAATTTCTCTCACGCCGATTGCTCGCATGACTGGCAAGGCGGGGTCTAACTTGCGCGCGACCAACGCTCTCACCTCATTTACGGCACCCCGTTCCAGCATCGCCTCAAACCGTGCATCGCAGCGAGCCTGCACTTCCACGCGGTCAGGCCGCAAGATCAGTGGATATAGAGTTACTTCGTCTGCAATCCCGCCGCTGATTTCGCCATGCCAATCGGTCATGGTCTTGCCGGTGGAGCGAACGACCTCCAACGCTCGGCAAGTGCGGGATGTGTCAGCGGGGGCGAGACGCGAGGCGGCTTCAGGGTCTTCCACTTCCAGCGCGACGCGGGCATCGACCTGATCCAGCGCGCGCACTTCTTCCCTTATTGCGGGATCGATTTCGGGGATCGGCGCGATCCCATCGAGCAACGTCCGGATATAGAGGCCTGTGCCGCCGACGAGTATCGGGACGCCCCTGGATGAATGGACGTCTGCAATTTCGCGCTTTGCCGCCGCCGCCCAATCTGCCGCCGAGCAAGCCGTCGCCCCGTCCCAGCTGCCGAACAGGCGGTGCTCGATGCCGCCCATTTCTTCTTCGGAAGGCCGAGCGCTGAGGACGGACAAGTCGGCATAGACCTGCGCGCTGTCGCAATTGATCACTACTGCCAATCGCTCGCGAGCCTCCACAGCCTGCGCCAACCGAACCGCCAAATGGCTCTTGCCGCTCGCGGTTGGCCCTGCGATGAGCGCCAGCGGCGGTTTCTCGCCGGAATCAATCGGAGTTGCGGGCATGCTCATAGCGCGGCTGATAGCAGATGTGGACGGGCTTGAAACACGTCTTGAGAAAGCGCGCGCTGCTTTGGCCGCGAAAGGCATGGCGATTGCAGAGGCCGGAATGCTCGAATTCTGCGGCGATGTGCTGGAAATTAGCCTGCCGGATGGTGATGCATCTGACTTGCGCGACATCATCGATGCCCACTTCGCGCCCTCCGATATGCTGGTGAGTGATACGCCAATTCGCGTGCCGCACCTGCTGGTATCTGACATGGATTCCACCATGATCAAGGAGGAGTGCATCGATGAGCTGGCGGATTTCGCTGGCCTAAAAGATAAGATATCCGCGATCACGGAACGCGCAATGCAAGGCGAGATCGAGTTTGAGGCGGCTTTGCGCGAACGTGTGATGTTGCTCGCCGGATTGGACGAAAGCGCAATCGATCAATGTCTCGCCGAGCGGATCGAACCAATGACAGGCGCGCGGACTTTGGTGGCGACGTTAAAGTCGAAAGGTTGCCGGACAGTGCTGGTAACCGGTGGCTTCCATCACTTCGCCGATCCATTGGCCGAGCTGATCGGCTTCGAACGTGCGGTCGGCAATCGTCTAGGTGTGGCGGATGGGAAGCTCACCGGCGAGCTGGACGGGCCCATTAGTGATGCCTCAACTAAAGAACGCACTTTGCGCGAAGAGGTGGCCAAGTTGGGTAACAACGCCGTGTCGCTAGGGCTAGGTGATGGGGCGAACGATATTCCGATGCTTCAGGCGGCAGATTTTGGCCTCGCTTTTTCCGCTAAACCAATTGCGCGCAAAGCGGCGGACGGCTGGATTGATCGCGGTGATTTAACAGCTGTGCTAAAATTGCTGGGAATCCCGCAGTCGGAATGGGTTGCAAAATAAGACTGGACTTTGGGGTGTTCGGGCTTTATTAACACTGATGTTAGTAAGGATGGAATTATGACACAGGCACTCACAACTCCGACCACTGGTACGCCCGCCGAAACCGGCCCGGACGGCACTTTGCTGTTCCATCCTGATCGTCCGCTGCTCAAGAAGCGCCCGCTAAAGGCGTGGGGCCATTTCCGTGAGCTGTTGAAAGACAAAGAGAACACGGCTGAAGTGTTCAACATCTTTGAGTCGCTGCCGTCGACGGACGTGGTGCCACGCGCCCGTGCCTTCAATCTGAGCGAAGAGGGGCAGCGCATTCGTGCCAGCGAGCCCTATCTTCCCACGATGCTCGATGATCACGATGCTTTGCGCAAACTGCCCGATGACAGCGTGGCGCACTCCTATCTGCATTTCATGGAAAGCCAGGGACTGAGCGCTGCCGGATTGGTCGCAGAATATGACAGTTTCGTCGGTGATCGGCAGAAATTAGACGATCTATTTATCTGGTACATGAACCGCTACCGCGACACGCATGATTTGCTGCATGTGTTGACCGGCTACAGCCGTGATGCACTTGGCGAACAATGCGTATTGGCCTTTACTCACGGCCAGAACGGCGGCCTGGGCAACTTGTTTATCGCTTACGCCGGCGGATACCATATGCGTAAAACTGTCCAAAGCAAGGCGCCTGTAATTGCAGCCATTCGTGAAGCGCAGAAGCAAGGCAGGGCCTGCCCGCGCATCGCCGATATGCCGATCCGCGAATTGCTCGCCCGTCCGCTGGATGAGGTCCGCAAGGAATTCAACATCACACCGCCAGTGACTTATAAGAAGTGTCATGCAGTGTGGAAATCCGAGGGTATCGATCCCTACAATTTGCTGCTGACTACTGATAAGAAAGCCGCCTAACTTACCGTCATCCCAGCGAAGGCTGGGATCGCTCTCAATTAAAGTTGAACAATACGGCCAGCGGCCCCAGCCTTCGCTGGGGTGACGGTTACTAAAGCCAGCTAGCAATCTGCGTTAGCGGCTTTTTCTTCAGCGCATGTTCCGGCACGATCGCATCAGACGACGCAAGACCCACCACTACAATCATCAGCGGCTTTTCATCCTTCGGGCGTCCGCAGATGTCGCGTAGGAAGCCCATGGGTGACGGCGTGTGTGTCAGCGTGGCTAGCCCCGCCTCGTGCAAGGTCGAAATCAGCATCCCGCAGGCAAGGCCGACGCTTTCATTGACGTAGTAATTCTGCGTCTCGCCATCTTCCTCAATCCCTCCCTTGCGCTGGGCAAAGCAGACAATCAGCCACGGCGCAGTCTCAAGAAATGGCTTCTTGTCGTCTGTGCCAATCGGATCAAGCGCGCCAAGCCATTCTTCGCTCGCCTTCGGCTTGTCGCCATCAGCACCGTAAAAGCGCCGCTCCTCCACCTCAGCCGCCTCACGGATCGCACGCTTCTTTTCCGCCGATCCAATAACCGCAAAATGCCAAGGCTGATGGTTTGCGCCATTGGGCGCAGTTCCGGCGGCGCGGATGGCGTTTTCGATAACTTCGCGCGGGACAGGCTGGTCAGTGAAGTCGCGGCATGAACGGCGGGTCTTCAGGCGTTCGAATGCGGCCTCGGCACGCCTGATGCGCTCTTCGTCCGATAGTTCGGGGAGCTTTGGGTAGGGCTGAAAACCCTCGCTCAAGTGGCCATCCAATCGCAGAAGAAGCTGTCACTTGCCTCGCGGAGGTCGGCGAGGGAAATGTCTTGCCAGCCGTTGGAAATGCAAAGCATCGGTTTGCTTTCGCGTCGTTGATTGCCTGTACTGCCGATATCGAGAATTTTGATACCTGCATCTAAAGCAGCATCCTCGAAACCGAAGGCATCCTCCGCTTCAACGATATAGCGACCTTGGCTTTCGCCGAAGAATAGTGCGGGCAGGTCGCCACCGTTCAAGCCAGCAAATTGAATGTCGCAGCCCATTCCAGACGCGAACATCATTTCCGTCAAGGCGACGAGAAGCCCACCATCGGAGATATCGTGAACCGCGCCGACTCTGCCGTCCTGTATTAACTGTCTGACATAGTCACCGTTCTTCTTTGCAGCCGCGAGATCTGTTTTTGGCGGGACCCCGGCGTTCTCGCCCTTGATCGTGCTAAGCCAAAGCGATTGACCGATTTCGGTCGTTGCACCGCCTATTAGGAATAGCCGCCGCTTTGCATTCTTAAACCCAATAGTCGCCATCTTGGAGCAATCCTCCAAAATCGCGACACCGCCAATTGCGGGGGTTGGCAAAATCGCGCTGCCGCCACCGGTGGCCTTGCTTTCATTATATAGCGACACGTTTCCGCTCACGATGGGGAAGTCCAAGGCGCGGCAGGCCTCGCCCATGCCTTCGAGGCAGCCGACGAATTGCGCCATGATTTCGGGGCGCTGCGGGTTGCCGAAATTGAGGCAATTGGTGATGGCCAGCGGCCTCGCGCCCACCGCGCATAGGTTGCGGTATGCCTCGGCCACCGCCTGTTTGCCGCCCTCATAGGGATCGGCATAGCAATAGCGCGGCGTGCAATCGGTGGTCATCGCCAGCGCCTTGTCAGTGCCGTGAACGCGCACAACCGCAGCATCGCCGCCGGTTTGCAGCGTATCTGCGCCCACTTGGCTGTCATATTGTTCCCAAATCCAGCGGCGGCTGGCGAGCGCTGGACTAGCCATCAACTTGAGCAGATCGGCTCCGATATCGCTGCTTTCAGGAATGTCGCCGAGCGGTTTGATCTGCGCCCAAGCCTTGTACTCTTCCTTGGACACATAGGGCCGCTCATATTCCGGCGCTTCGTCAGCCAATGGCCCCAGCGGGATATCGCAAACGGTCTCGCCTTCGAAGGTCAGTTCCATCCTCTGCGTATCAGTCACTTCGCCAATGACTGCGAAATCGAGCTCCCATTTTGTGAAGATCGCCTCTGCCTCAGCCTCGCGGCCCGGCTTCAGCACCATGAGCATCCGCTCCTGGCTTTCGGACAGCATCATTTCATACGGCGTCATGCCCTCTTCGCGGCAAGGTACAGCGCTCATGTCCAGCCGGATGCCGGTCTTGCCATTGGTCGCCATTTCGACGCTGGACGAGGTTAGCCCCGCCGCGCCCATATCCTGAATTGCGACAATGGCGTCAGTCGCCATCAGCTCCAGACACGCCTCGATTAGCAGCTTCTCCACGAAGGGATCGCCGACCTGCACCGTGGGGCGCTTTTCCTCGATATCGTCGCCGAAGTCGGCGCTGGCCATCGTTGCGCCGTGGATGCCGTCGCGGCCTGTCTTCGATCCGACATAGACGATGGAATTGCCCACTCCGGTCGCCGCGCTGTAGAAAATCTTGTCCTGATCGGCGATGCCCACGGTCATCGCATTCACGAGGATATTGCCGTCATAGGCCGGGTCGAAATTCGTTTCCCCGCCGACTGTCGGCACGCCCACGCAATTGCCGTATCCGCCGATGCCCGCGACTACGCCCTGAACAAGATGCTTCATCTTGGGATGGTCAGGTCGTCCGAAGCGCAAAGCATTCAGGTTCGCCATGGGCCGCGCGCCCATAGTGAATACATCGCGCAAAATGCCGCCAACGCCCGTCGCCGCGCCTTGGTAGGGCTCGATGTAGGACGGGTGGTTGTGGCTCTCCATCTTGAAGATCGCAGCCTGATTGTCACCGATATCGATAACGCCAGCATTTTCGCCCGGGCCGCAGATCACCCAAGGGGCTTCCGTCGGCAGTTTCTTCAGATGGAAGCGCGAGGATTTATAGCTGCAATGCTCCGACCACATGACCGAGAATATGCCAAGCTCGACCATATTCGGCTCGCGCCCCAAGGCGTGCAAGACGCGCTGATATTCTTCTTCATTGAAACCGTGCTGTTCGACGACTTCCAGGGTGATCTGCGGGGCGCTATCTGACATCCACGGCCTTTAGCGAGGCGCGCGCGGAGTCGCTAGCCCCGAGCCCGCCGATGAACACGGGTTCTCCCCACCCACATTGCAATCGCGGTCATAATTGCAAATGAGAGCAGCGCCGTGAGGTAAAGTGCAGGCCCAGTTTCGGTCGGTTCAGGCCCAAACCAGTTGATGATCTGAAACGCGAACATCACGGCCCCCAGAATGATGATGGGCCCGGCAGGTCCGCGCATCCGCTTGTGATACCAGTAAAGCGCGCCAAAGGTGATCGCCAGCTCCAGCGGAATTTCGATGAAGGGATAATTCCACAAGCCGAAGCCGAGTTTACTGTCGCCGCCTGCCAGCGTCAGATCCGGCCGGTGGACAATTAGGTCGAGCACCCAATGTGACACAACCACAGCCGCCCCGATCATCGCGCTGCCCATATCGCGCGTGATGATCATGAGCAGCAATCCGAACACCAATGCCCAGCCCAATGTTCCCACCAGACTATGGGTGAAGGGCATATGGTAGAGGTCCATCGGATTCATTGCGGTGATACCGGGCACCAGCCGCATTTTCTCCACGCCAATGGTCGCAAGAAAGAAGAAGCCCCAATCCACCAGCTGCGCAGCAACGAACAGCATGCCCAGCTTGGGCGCGCGGGGGGCGGCGGCTGCCGCAGCGAGGGCAGGAGCCCAGTGACCGATAAACATCTGGTCAGCTTAGCTTGATTGCGGCCCATGCTGCAACAGAGCTGGCCACCGCAGTCGCAAACGCACCCCAAGCGATGTCCGCTACTGTGATGGTGGTTGACCACTGCTTCAGAACTGCCTGACTCGTTAGATCATACGTTGCATAGCAAAGCCCGCCCAGAAGCGCTCCGTTGAGAGCCGCTGTTCCGACATGGCCTGATAGGATCGCCGGCTTGATTGCAAACCAGACCATTCCAGCGATGTAGATCACATAGAAAACTGCCGCCGGGGCAATGCGGAAGTTTTCCGCCATCACCTCGCTCAGACGCGGCTTGTAGAAATTGGGCCCAGCCCAGCTTAGCCACATTGCATCCAGAATTCCGAACGCGATTGCTGCGGCAACATAGGCGATAATCCACTGCATAGGTCTCTCCACTGTTCGCGCACAGCTTGACCGCGCGGCCTGCGCTGGTCAATGCTCCTTACCGATGAGTGATCCCGAGAACGACATTTCGAAAATGACCTTTGAAGACGCCTTGCGCGCTCTGGAAGAGGTCGTCCGCAAGCTGGAAAGCGGTGAGGTCGCGCTGGACGATTCCATTGCGCTATATGAACGCGGCGAGAAATTGCGCGGCCATTGTCAGGCGAGGCTGGATGCAGCGCAGGCACGGATCGACAAGATCGTGACCGGCCCGGACGGCAAGCCCGCAAGCACGCAGCCATTCGACGCAGAGGGCTGAAGCGGTGGCATTGGTCGAGGTAAATTCCGATATCCTCGCCGAGGAACTTCTGCGCATTCAGGGCGAAGTCGATTCGGGCTTCGACACCTTCTTGGCTGTTCCCGAAGACTCGCGCGCCAGACTGGTCGAGGCAATGCGCTATGCAGCCATTGGTGGCGGCAAGCGTGTCCGTCCCCTGCTGGTTGTTGCCACGGCGGAGATGTTCGGTGTGAACCGACCGGCCGCATTGCGCGCGGCCTGTGCAATCGAGGCGATCCACGTCTATTCGCTGATCCATGATGATCTGCCCTGCATGGATGACGACGATCTGCGCCACGGCAAGCCGACGCTTCATAAAAAGTATGACGAAGCGACGGCGGTGCTGGCGGGGGATTCTTTGCACGCCTTGGCGTTTGAAATTCTCTCCGCACCTGAAACTAGCGGCGATCCCTTCACTCGCGCCGAACTAGTTTCCGTGCTTGCAACCGCGAGCGGGATGGACGGCATGGCGGGCGGCCAGATGATGGACATCGAGGCCGATGGCGCGGATTATGATCTGCACACTGTCACGCGGCTCCAACAGCTGAAGACCGGCGCGTTGCTGGGTGCTGCGGTAGAAATGGGCGCGGTTCTGGGCAAGATTGCACCCGAAGCCCGCACTCATTTGCGCAATTATGCTCGCGATATTGGCTTGGCCTTCCAAATCGCCGATGACTTGCTCGATCACGAAGGTGACGAGGACAAGGCAGGTAAGGCACTGCGTAAGGACGAAGGGCAGGGCAAGCAGACCTTCGTTTCGCTAATGGGTGCCGACAAAGCGCGCGGGCAGGCGCACGCGCTGGTCGATCAGGCGATTGGGCATTTAAGCAGCCACGGCGAAGAGGCTGACCTGCTGCGCGCACTCGCAAGATTTGTGGTGGAGAGGGATTGGTGATGGGGAAGAATTCTGAGGGCGAACGCATAGGCGTATATCCCGGTACATTCGATCCTATCACATTAGGGCATGCGGATATTATCCGACGCGGGTCGAAGCTGGTCGACTGGCTGGTTATCGGCGTGACCACCAACCCGTCCAAGAATCCGATGTTCTCGACCGATGAGCGGATGGACATGGTCCGCCGTGAAGTTGCCGATATGAATTTGGGCAATGTCGAAGTTGTTGGCTTCAACGCCTTGCTCATGAAATTTGCCGCCAAGCAGGGCGCGCGGGTGATTATTCGCGGGCTGCGCGCCGTGGCTGACTTCGAATATGAGTATCAAATGGCCGGCATGAACCAGCAGATCAATGACGAAATCGAGACTGTGTTCCTGATGGCCGACGTATCGCTCCAGCCGATTGCTTCTAAGTTGGTGAAGGAAATTGCCCTTTTCGGCGGCGGTATCTCACCCTTCGTAAGCCCTTTAGTGTGCAAAGATGTAACTGCGCGGGTTGAGAAGATTGGCCGTTTGGGCGATTATTGATTGCTAGGCACTTCTGTGCGCATCGTTCATTGAAGCGACAGAGCGCGGGCGTTAAAGACCCGTCAGATATTAAAACCATTCAAATTGCAGGAAATTCGATGTTCAAACGTCTGATTGCTACAAGGTTCGCCGTATCACTCGGTATGGCTGCCGCACCCATCATGGCGCAGGATGCGCCTGCCGAGGAAGCAACTCCAGCGACCGACGAAGCGGCTGCACCTACCGAAAACAGTATGAACCGGGTCTATGCGCAGATGAATTACAATGCGGCGGAAGATCTTGAAAACCTCTGGTATCTTGATCTGTCGAGCGGTGGCCGTGTGGCCATTCGCCTGATGCCGGACTGGGCACCCGAGCATGTGGAGCGTATCAAAACGCTGACGCGTCAGGGCTTCTATAACGGTGTGATTTTTCACCGTGTGATCGATGGCTTCATGGCGCAAACGGGTGATCCTACGGGGACTGGACAGGGCGGTTCGGAGCTTCCCAATCTGACAAAAGAATTCAATCGCCTGCCGCATGTTCGTGGCACAGTTTCGATGGCCCGTGCTAATGATGAAAATAGCGCAAACAGCCAATTTTTCATCGTGTTTTACCCTCGCTTTGCACTCGACATGAAATACACCAATTTCGGTCGGGTCATTCAGGGGATGGCTATTGTTGACGCCATAGATCGAGGTGAACCGCCGCAGAACCCGGACCTGGTAATTCAGGCGTCAATCGCGTCGGATAACATTGCGGCGCCTGCTCCTCAGCCCGTAGCGACTCCAGCCCCTGTGGCCGACACTGCTGATTTGGTCGACAATACGCAGCTTGAATAGGCTTTGCATGACCGCATTGCGGCACTAGGGCGCTGCCCATGCAAGTCATTCTTTTTGATTTTGAGCTTCCGCCAGAAAATATTGCGCTTCGTCCGGTAAGTCCGCGTCATGCTGCGCGCATGCTTGTGGTGCCAAGGCAGGGCGCATTTGGCGATGCCACGGTGGCTGATCTGCCCGGCCTACTGTTGGGCGGTGATGTGCTGGTGTTCAATGATACGCGCGTCATTCCGGCAAGGCTGGAAGGGCGGCGCGGCGATGCGAAGATAGGGGCAACGCTTCATAAGCGCGTCGATCTGCGCCGCTGGCAAGCGTTCGTGAAGAACGCAAAGCGCCTGCGGATCGGCGAGCGGGTCGAATTTCCTGCTGGCGTCAGTGCGGTCGCAGAAAGCCGCGCCGAGGACGGCAGTTTCGTCTTGGCTTTTGACGGCGATGAGCCTGTAGAAGTGCTGCTCGAACGGGCAGGCAAGATGCCGCTCCCGCCCTATATTGCAGCCAAACGGCCAACCGATGAGCGCGATCTAACCGACTATCAAACCATGTTCGCGGAACAGGATGGTGCAGTTGCGGCCCCGACTGCCGCATTGCATTTCACCCCAGAGCTGATGGAATCGCTGGCCAGCGCGAGCATCGCCACAGAGACACTCACGCTGCATGTTGGCGCAGGCACGTTCCTGCCCGTCAAAGCCGACGACACGGACGATCACGCCATGCATGCGGAGTTTGGGCGCATTGATGCGGAAACGGCAGCTCGGTTGAATGCCGTGCGTGCGTCTGGTGGGCGCTTGATTGCCGTGGGCACTACAGTACTGCGTTTGCTCGAAAGTGCGGCGGATGAAGATGGAACCATCCAGCCTTTCGAAGGCGACACCAGTATCTTCATCACCCCTGGATATTCGTTCCGCGCGATCGACGGGTTGATGACCAACTTCCATTTGCCAAAGAGCACATTGTTTATGCTGGTCAGCGCGTTGATGGGCCGAGAGCGGATGAAAGACGCGTACACCCACGCTATCGACGAAGGATATCGCTTCTATTCCTATGGCGATTCGTCACTGCTAATTCCCGGCTAGTCTGGCGCGGTGATCTGCCCTAGCTAGGCGGCATGGACCCCATTCTCGATATCCGCGGCCTGACCAAGGTTTTTCCCGGAAGCTTCACGGCTTTGGACTCAGTTGATCTCACTATTCAACAGGGCGAGATTTTCGCATTGCTTGGCCCGAACGGTGCAGGGAAAACCACGTTGATCGGCGCGGTCTGCGGGTTGGTGAAGCCTACTGCCGGAACCATCCACGCATTCGGGCATGATTTGTCGCGCGACTGGCGCTCTGCGCGCGCACGGATAGGATTGGTTCCTCAGGAACTGGCGACCGATATGTTCGAATCTGTCTGGCGGGCGGTGTCCTATTCGCGCGGGCTATTCGGCCTTGCTCCCAACGCCGCCAAGATCGAGGAAATCCTTCGCTCGCTTTCCCTATGGAATAAGAAGGACGAGCAAATCCGCGCTTTGTCTGGCGGCATGAAGCGCCGCGTGTTGATCGCCAAGGCGCTGGCGCATGAGCCGGAACTGCTGTTCCTAGATGAGCCGACTGCGGGCGTGGATGTCGAGCTGCGCCGCGATATGTGGAAGCTGATCGGCAAGCTACGCGAAGGCGGCACGACGGTTATTCTAACCACGCACTATATAGAAGAAGCTGAGGAAATGGCGGACCGGGTGGGGATCATCCGGCAGGGAAGTATTCTGATGGTGGATGAGAAATCCGCCATGATGGCCCGCCTTGGCCGCACTGAGGCGCTGATTGAGCTTGCTGAGCCAATGACTGAAATTCCGGCGGCGCTTTCGGCGTTCCCGGTCAGCCTGACGGATGACGGCAAGCAGCTTTGTTATCGCGGCGGTGACGGCACCGGAAAAGGCAAGGAAGAGGTCGCCAACCTGACTAAGGCACTAGTCCGCGCCAATATCGATTACACCGGCATCGACATCCACGAATCGAGCCTCGAAGACATCTTCGTCGGCCTGGTCGAGGAGCACGCGTGATGGGCTTTAATATACGCGGCGCTTGGTCGATTTACACACGCGAAGTCATGCGGGCGCTGCGAACGGCATTTCAGTCGATTCTTGCGCCGGTGCTAACGACCTCACTCTATTTTATCGTCTTTGGTGCCGCGATTGGATCGCGTATGGAAGCGGTTGACGGCATCAGCTACGGCGCATTTATTGTACCGGGCTTGCTGTTGCTCACATTGCTTAGCGAAAGCACTTCCAACGCCAGCTTCGGCATCTATATGCCGCGTTTCACGGGTACCATCTACGAATTGCTCTCAGCGCCCGTCGGCGTGGCGGAGACGCTGGCCGGCTTCGTAGGCGCCGCGGCTACCAAGTCACTCATTCTTGCAACGATCATTCTCACCACAGCAACGCTATTCGTGGATTACGAGATTGCCCATCCGGTCTTGGCAATCGGCTACATCATGCTCGTCGCCGCCGCGTTTTCGCTGTTCGGGTTTATTCTCGGCATATGGGCCGACAGCTTCGAGCGGCTCGGTATCATCCCGCAGCTCTTTCTGGTGCCGCTCACATTTCTGGGCGGGACGTTCTATTCCATCGACATGCTGCCGGAGCCGTGGGGGACAATCGCGATGTTCAATCCTATCGTGTACCTTGTGAATGGCCTGAGGTGGACATTCTACGGCAGTTCAGACGTCAATATCTGGGTGTCATTTGGTCTCACAGTCGGGTTTTTGGCAATTTGCGTTGCCGTAATCACCTTCATTTTCCGCACGGGATGGCGTCTCCGGTCGTAAATTTCGGGCGGAGTATCGCACGAGCAATGCACTTTTTGATTCGTTCATTTGGGCGCAATTTTCAGTTCATTTTCCGGCAATGTTTGCGGGAGCATCTAGTCATCGGTCGCAAAGACGGCCCATGATAGAATATTGGAATATATAATGAACACGAAGATTTTGCTCGCAATGGGCGCTGCTGCGCTTGCTACTGTGCCTGCCACTGCATTCGCGCAGGATGCCGGTGAACCTGAAGTCTACATCGGGGCATCCGCCGGTTATCACGACCTCGGCATTGGCGGCGGCGTGAAGGACGATGGCGCAATCTTTGGCGGCATCGCCGGCGTCGACTTCCCAATCGGCGGTGACCTCTCGGTTGGCGGCGAAGTGAATTACCACGTCGGCACCGGTGCCATCGACAGCGAATATGGTGTCGCGGGCCGGCTCGCCTATGCTGTGAACCCGACCACAAAGGTTTACGTTCGTGGCGGCTATCAGGAAGTTAAACTCGACCTCGAAGAAATCGTAGGCGCTCCGGTTCCTGCCGGCCTCGACAATTCTGACGGTGACTACATCGTTGGTGCTGGCGCTGAATTTGGCATTGGTGCCTCGGGTTTGAAACTGCGCCTTGGAGTCGATACCGTATCCTTCGATACAACCCGTGCAACGGCTGGTCTGCTCTTCTCGTTCTGAACCGTGACTGACTAACAATTTTGGGGCCGGCACTGCGAAGGTAGTGCCGGCCCTAATGATATGCACCAAATGAGGGTGGCGAGCGGGCGATTGGCACGTTAGTGCGCGAAAATGCTCCGAAGATATTTCTCATCCGCTGCAAGCTTAAGTCTATTGTTCGTTAGCGCCCCTGCGTCAGCCGAACTGCCGGAAGCCGTTGTTGCCATGATTGACGCGGCCATCGCAAATGGTGATCCAAAAACAGTTGAGGCTGTCATTGGGCTGGCCAAGCAAACCAACCCTGACGATGTTGCCGAAGTCGACGCAATGCTTGCCCAATACAGGACCGCGCAAGCGGAAGCTGCCGAGATTGCTTCTGCGGAAAAGCAGGAGGAAATACGCAGCGCCGGCCTGTTCGAGCGTTGGTCCGGCGAGGGCCAAATCGGGGCGTTTCAATCGTCGGGCAATAATGACAATGTCGGCGTGAACGCTGCGCTGGCGCTCCAACGCGACGGGATCGACTGGAGCCATCAGTTGCGCGCTCGTGTCGACTATCAACGCTCCAACGGCAGTACGACCCGCGAGCAATACTTTGCCGCGTATGAGCCGCGTTACCAAATCGATGATGGCCTGTTCGCTTACGGCCTCGCGCAATATGAGCGTGACCGGTTTCAGGGCTATACGGGCCGCTATGCCGTTTCGGCGGGCCTCGGATATCGCCTGGTTAAAACGGACGCTCTGCGACTGTCGGTTAAGGCAGGCCCGGCATACCGGATTACGGAATTCCTCGATGGTACAAGCAAGAGCAATGTGGCTGCATTGGTTGGCCTCGATTTTGATTGGTCGATTTTCGACAGCCTGACTTTGACGCAGGATACAAATGTGACGGCGGAAACCGGCGGCAGCGCGACCGCAATTATTGATTCGTCGAACACATCATTGAACCTGATTACCGGACTGCAAGCCAAGCTAAGCGACCGGCTGACTATCCGCCTGTCCTATACGGTTGAATATGACAGCAATCCGCCAATTGGCTCTGTGTCTACCGATACTCTCACGCGCTTCACTTTAATCTACGGTTTCTGATGGCCGCACCCCCACGCTTTGATTTCAAGATTGCCGCAACAGACGGCAAAGCGCGCACGGGCGAGATTGCGATGCGCCGAGGTGCGATCCGCACGCCTGCCTTTATGCCGATTGGAACCGCCGCCACCGTCAAGGCGATGAAGCCCGAGACAGTGCGCGCAACAGGTGCCGACATTATTCTCGGCAACACCTATCATCTGATGCTGCGGCCCGGCGCAGAACGTGTGGCAAAGTTGGGCGGATTGCACAAATTTATGAATTGGGATCGCCCAATCCTGACGGACAGCGGCGGTTATCAGGTGATGAGCCTGTCTGACCTTCGCAAGCTGACCGAAGAGGGGGTCGAATTTCGTAGCCATCTCGATGGGTCCAAGCATATGCTGACACCCGAACGCTCGATGGAAATACAGCGGCTGCTTGGTAGCGATATTGTGATGGCTTTCGACGAATGCCCACGCGCTGATCAGCCGCGTGCGGTGATCGAAAGCTCGATGGAAATGAGCATGCGCTGGGCCAAGCGTAGCCGCGATGCGTTTGATGCCGGCGGCGAACATGCGGCCAGTTCTGCGCTATTCGGCATTCAGCAGGGCGCTCTAGATGAAGAACTCCGCAAACGCAGCGCCGAGGTATTGCGTGACATCGGATTCGACGGTTATGCTATCGGCGGTCTCGCTGTGGGCGAGGGACAGGAGGCGATGTTCGCCACGCTCGAATTTGCGCCGGACCAGCTGCCGGAGGATGCACCGCGTTATTTGATGGGCGTCGGCAAACCTGACGATCTGGTCGGCGCTGTGGAACGCGGGGTCGATATGTTCGACTGTGTGCTGCCCACGCGTTCTGGCCGCAACGGACAAGCGTTCACATGGAACGGCCCGCTCAATATCCGCAATGCGCGTCACGCTGAAGATACGGATCCGCTGGATGAGACTTGCCCATGTTCGGCCTGCAAGGACTATAGCCGCGCCTATCTGCACCACTTGCAGAAGTCAGGCGAGATACTCGGCGCGATGCTGGTGACAGAGCATAACCTCACATTCTATCAGCAGCTGATGCAGGCAATGCGTGATGCAATCGGTGAGGGCCGGTTCGCAGCCTTTGCGGCCAAGTTCAGGTCAGGCTACCTAGGCTAGAACAGAAAAGGGCGGCCCCGCAGGACCGCCCTCTCTATTTCTGTAAGGTTTGAACTGATTAGCGCGAGTAGAACTCGACAACCAGGTTTGGTTCCATCGTTACCGGATAAGGTACTTCGTCCAGCTTAGGAATGCGGGTGAAGCTGACCTTGTCGTTGCCATCAGGCGCGACATAATCAGGAATTTCACGCTCTGGCAGGCTCTGTGCTTCGATCACGAGAGCCATTTCCTGCGCCTTCGTGCCGAGGCTGATGACGTCACCAACATCGATGCGGCGCGATGCGATGTTGCACTTAACACCGTTCACCATGATGTGGCCGTGGCTCACAATCTGGCGTGCAGCGAAGATCGTTGGCGCGAACTTGGCGCGGTAAACAATCATGTCGAGACGGCGCTCAAGCAGGCCGATCAGGTTCTGGCCGGTATCGCCCTTAACCTTGGTCGCTTCGGTGTAAGTAGCGCGGAACTGCTTTTCCGTGACGTCGCCGTAATAGCCCTTTAGCTTCTGCTTAGCGCGCAGCTGAGTGCCGAAATCGGACATTTTGCCCTTGCGGCGCTGACCGTGCTGACCGGGACCATAATTGCGGCGGTTCACAGGGCTGTTAGGACGGCCCCAAATGTTTTCGCCCATGCGGCGGTCAAGTTTATGCTTCGATGCTTTACGCTTCGACATATTATGTCTCCAAATGCTATCACCACCCAATTGGCAGCGCTTCAACCCGGTATCGCTCAAACAGGGCGATTTCCCTGTCTGGGTCACTGCTTCACCGGGATGCAGGACCAAATGCGAAGGCGCGCGTATAGCTTGTCTGCCGCGCAGGTCAAGCATTGCGCGCCCTTGCTGGTTGAAGTGATGAGACGCTCGACAAATGGACGATATCACGCCAGAGGATCGCGCATGAACGAGGCAGCAAACCAGCTCGAATCCAACGCGCCTGAAGAATGCGCCGATATGACCGACGTTCGCGCGGGCGTCGATGCGCTCGACCGTGAGCTTGTCGCGCTGCTGTCGGTGCGGTTTGGCTACATGCGCGCCGCTGCGCGGATCAAGGAAGATCGCGGCACAGTTCGCGATGAGGTGCGCAAAGCGGCTGTGATCGAAGCTGCACGCCGGACAGCCGAATTACGCGGACTGCCAGCAGAAGCGATTGCAGACATTTGGGACCGCCTCGTCGAAGCATCGATTGCTTACGAAATGACCGAATGGGACCGTTTGCGCGGTTAATCCCCTGGGGCTTGGCGAATGCGCCGGCCCAGGTGATTGAGCACCCCGCGCATGGTTCGCACTTCCAGATGATTCCAGGCCGGTTTGGTCAGAACGCTGCGCAATGTGCGGCGGGTTGCTGGTTCGCGGTCTTCGGGGAAGTAGTAGCCGCAAGGCTCCAGCAATTCGTCGAAATGGTCGATCAATCCTTCAAGCTCTGCCTGCGGGGCAGGGGGCAGGATTTCCTCAACCGTTGGTTGCACCAGATCGCGTTTCTTCGACCATTCATAGGCGCAAAGGATCACGGCCTGCGCCAAATTGAGTGACGGAAATTCGGGATTGATCGGCACGGTTAAGATGCTGCGGGCGAGGGCGACGTCTTCGGTATCCAATCCGCTGCGTTCAGGGCCAAACAGGAAGGCGCTGCGCCCTTCAGCGGCGGCAATTTCATTCGCAGCTTCTTCGGGGGTTACAACGGGTTTGGTGACGCCCCGCTTGCGAACCGTGGTCGCATAAACATGCGCGCAATCGGCGACAGCTTCTGCAGTGGTTTCATAGACCTTTGCGCGGTCGAGCACATTGTCGGCCCCGGCTGCAGAGGGGCCAGCGGAAGGGTTGGGCCAGCCATCGCGCGGGGACACAAGCCGCATTTCGGTTAGGCCGAAATTGAGCATCGCCCGCGCAGCCTTGCCGATATTCTCGCCCAGTTGCGGGCAGACCAGAACAACCACCGGTTGGTCAGAACGTTTTGTCATTACTGCTTTCCGCACCGACATCATGCACGGCGCTGGCGAATTCCTCGAAATCCTTCGCTTCGCTGAAATCGCGGTAGACGCTGGCGAAGCGGATGTAGGCGACGCTGTCGAGTTGACGTAGGCCGTCCATCACCATTTCGCCGATACGAGCAGCCGCGATTTCACTCTCGCCAGCTGTTTCAACTTGTCGCTGAATGCCGGATACAAGTTGGTCGAGCCGCTCCTGCGCGATGCCGCGTTTGCGGGTCGCGAGGGCGACGGACTGCTCGATCTTGAGGCGGTCGAAAGGCTCACGGCGCGGTTCGCCATCTGTACCGCTTTTGATAACAATGACTTCGCGCAGTTGGATGCGTTCGAATGTCGTAAAGCGCGCCCCGCAACCATCGCATTGCCGCCGCCTGCGGATTGCGGTGTTGTCTTCGGTAGGGCGCGAATCCTTTACTTGGCTGTTGTCATGCGCGCAGAACGGGCAGCGCATTTATTTCTTGATGCGCTTGTAAAACATGAAGCCAGCACCGGCGATCAAGCCTAGCGGAAGGCTGATCACAGGCAGGATTGCACCCGCCAATGCGCCGACAGCAGCGCCAGCCAGAACAGGCTTTGTCGAGGGATGGTGCATCCCTTTCTTGGCCATGCCGGAAAGTTCTTCTTTGGCGTCTTCTACCCAGTCGTTGCCGCCCTCCGGACGTCTGCCGTCATTGGGGTTCATGTCATTGCTCATTATCTTATCTTTCTTTTAGCAATCCGCTCAGCGTCCAGGATAGACGGGGAATGCGGCGCAAAGTTCAGCCACTTGGCCGCGCACGCTTTCCTCGATTTTGGCATCGCCCTCCGGACCGTTTTTGGCGAGGCCGCCCACTACTTCGGCGATCAATGCGCCGATCTTGCGGAATTCAGCCGGGCCGAAACCGCGCGTGGTGCCAGCGGGTGTACCAAGCCTGATGCCGCTTGTCACAAACGGACTGCGCGTATCGAAGGGAATGCCGTTTTTGTTGCAAGTGAGCCAAGCGCGGTCGAGCCCCTTTTCAGCCGACTTGCCGGTTACATCCTTGGCAGACAGATCGACCAGCATAGAATGGTTGTCCGTTCCGCCGGAAACGATCCGCAGGCCGTTTTCTTCGAGACTAGCCGCTAGAGCCCGGGCGTTCTCGACAATCGCGTGGGCATAGGTTTTGAAGTCAGGGCGCAGCGCCTCGCGGAAGGCAGTCGCTTTCGCCGCGATCACATGCATCAACGGGCCTCCTTGCAGACCAGGAAACACCGCCATATTAAGCGGTTTGGTCAGTGCCTCGTCATTCCATAGGATAATGCCGGAACGCGGGCCTCGCAGGCTCTTATGCGTGGTGCTGGTCACAATGTGCGCGTGGGGGAAGGGCGTGGGGTGCGCGCCGCCCGCGACGAGACCGGAAATGTGGCTCATGTCACAAAGCAGGTAAGCGCCAACTTCGTCAGCGATTTCGCGGAAGCGCGGGAAGTCCCACGTGCGCGAATAGGCTGTACCACCGCAAATGATCAGCTTTGGCTTATGTTCGCGGGCAGTGGCGGCAACCTCATCCATGTCGATCAGTTCGTCATTCTCGCGCACGCCATAAGCGACCGGATTAAACCACTTGCCTGACATATTAACTGGTGAGCCATGGGTCAGGTGACCGCCTGAATTCAGGTCCAGCCCCATGAAGGTGTCGCCGGGTTCGAGCAGGGCGAGGAACACGGCTTGATTCATCTGGCTGCCGGAGTTTGGCTGCACATTGGCAAATTCGCAGCCGAACAGTTCCTTGGCCCGGTCAATGGCGAGTGTTTCCACCACATCGGCATAGTCGCAGCCGCCATAGTAGCGCTTGCCTGGATAACCCTCGGCATATTTGTTGGTGAAGACGCTGCCGGTGGCTTCCAACACGGCGGTCGAAGCGATGTTTTCGCTCGCGATCAGCTCGATCTTGTCCTGCTGGCGAGCGAGTTCGTTACGGATCGCGCCGAAGACTTCGGGATCAGCCTGTTCGAGGCTGTCATGCCAGAAGCGCTTGGTGATGTCGGTTTGGTTTTCTGGGGTTTGGCTAGGCTTGGGGCTCATGGGGGTTCTCGTCAGGCTGGATTGGAGAGTTTGTCGATACGGCGCTCATGGCGCCCGCTGGCGAAGGGGGTCTCGAGGAATGCGGTTAGGCAGGCCTTGGCCATATCGCTGCCCGTCAGCCGCGCTCCCATCGCGATGCAGTTCGCATCATTATGTTCGCGGGAAAGGGCGGCGCTAAGCGGTTCAGAGACCAGCGCGCAGCGGACGGCGGGGTTGCGATTGACCGATATAGAAATGCCAATGCCCGATCCGCAAAGCGCAACGCCGCGCTCGACAGTGCCATCGGCGACAACGGCGGCCAACTTATATCCAAAGTCAGGATAATCGACACTATCTGGGACGTTCGGACCAAGGTCAGCGACCTCGTGACCCTGCTCGACAAGCCACTCGCAAAGCTCAGCCTTGAGGTCGAGCGCGGCGTGGTCCGATGCAATGGCAATTTTCATGTAGTGCACATAAAGTCTCGCGAGAGGCATTGCCACCCGCGAGACTGACTTTTCGACGAATTAAGAGAATTATTGGTCGAGGAAGCTCCGCATCTTGCGGCTCCGGCTAGGATGCTTCAGCTTCCGCAGGGCCTTCGCTTCGATCTGACGGATACGCTCACGCGTTACCGAAAACTGCTGACCGACTTCTTCCAGCGTGTGATCGGTGTTCATGCCGATGCCGAAGCGCATGCGTAGCACGCGTTCTTCACGCGGGGTTAGCGATGCGAGGACGCGGGTGACGGTTTCCTTGAGATTTGCCTGAATGGCGGCATCGACAGGTATGATCGCGTTCTTGTCCTCGATGAAATCGCCGAGATGCGAATCTTCCTCGTCGCCGATTGGCGTTTCGAGGCTGATCGGCTCCTTGGCAATTTTCATCACCTTGCGAACTTTTTCGAGCGGCATCGATAGGCGCTCGGCCATTTCTTCCGGCGTCGGTTCGCGGCCTTGCTCGTGCAGGAACTGGCGGCTTGTGCGGACCAGCTTGTTAATCGTTTCGATCATGTGGACCGGAATACGGATTGTGCGTGCTTGGTCGGCAATCGAGCGGGTGATTGCCTGACGGATCCACCACGTTGCGTAAGTGCTGAATTTGTAACCGCGGCGGTACTCAAACTTGTCGACGGCCTTCATCAGGCCGATGTTGCCTTCCTGAATAAGATCAAGGAACTGCAGGCCGCGATTGGTGTATTTCTTGGCGATGGAAATTACGAGACGAAGGTTCGCCTCGACCATTTCCTTCTTGGCAATACGCGCTTCGCGTTCGCCCTTCTGCACCATGTTCACGATACGGCGGAATTCGACGAGGCTCATGCCGGTGTTGGCGGCGATATCGGCGATTTCAGCGCGAATGCGTTCAACAGCTTCGCCTTCCTTCTCGGCGAAGGCAGCCCACTTCTTGTCCTTCTTGACGTTATCCTTCAGCCAAGTGTCTTCCATTTCATGCCCGATATAGGCTTTCAGGAAGTCGACGCGCTTGACCTTGTGACGTTCGGCAAGCCGCAGCATCTGGCCCCCGAGAGCGGTCAGGCGGCGGTTGAAGGCATAAAGGTTGTCGACCAAGAACTCGATCTTGGTCGCGTGGAACTGGACGCTTTCGACTTCCGCCGTCAGCTGCTCACGCATGGCCTCGTATTTCTTTTCCTTGGCGGCGGGGTAATCGTCGCCTTCGCCCATAATATCCACGCGCTCGGCTTGGACCTTTTGGAACTTTTTGAAGAGCTTGGTGATCCTGTCGAACGTGTCGAGGGCCTCTGGCTTAAGCGCAGCTTCCATCTGGGCGAGAGATAGGGTGTTGTCCTCCTCCTCGTCGTCATCGTCCTTCTTTTTCTTACCGTCGCTATCATCATTGCCGTCGCCATCAATGTCGTCTTCATCTTCGACTTCATCATCTTCGCGGATGGTGGGGCCAGCGGTTTCTTCGGAAATTTCGCCGTCATCATCGTCCTCGCCCTCTTCCATCTTATCGACGGGAGGTTCCTTCGACAGCATGGCGTCGAGATCGAGGATTTCGCGGAGCTGCATTTCCTCGTCATTGAGGGCCTGCGACCACTGGATGATGGCGTGGAAAGTAATCGGGCTTTCGCACAGGCCGATGATCATTGTGTCACGGCCCGATTCGATCCGCTTGGCGATGGCGATTTCGCCTTCGCGGCTGAGCAGTTCGACCGCGCCCATTTCGCGCAAGTACATGCGGACGGGATCGTCGGTGCGTTCGGTAGTTACGGCCTTCTTAGGGGCTTCGTGGGCGGTCTTCTTAGCCGCACCTTCGTCGCCGGCGATTTCAGCGGGACCGGTGTTTTCCTTCTCGGCCTCAGCCTCAGCTTCTTCATCGTTTTCAACGACATTAATGCCCATCTCGGACATCGCGGACATCACATCCTCGATTTGTTCCGAGCTCATCTGGTCCTGCGGCAGAGCCGTGTTCAGCTCGTCATACGTGACATAGCCGCGCTTCTTCGCCTTTGTGATGAGCTTCTTGATCTCCGCACCTTTGAGGTCAATCAGCGGTGCATCGTCTTGTTTCGTCGCCATGAATTACGCTTCAATCTGTTTCACTGCCATCGGGGCCTTCGCCTGACCCGCCCGGACCATTTGATTCTTGTGCGCTAGAAAGCGCGCGTTTGCCTGCCATCTGCCCGAGTCGCGACTCGAATGCCAGCTTTCGTTTGAGTAGCCGCTGTTGTTCGGCGAAGGCGCCTTCCGGATCGGTTTCGAACCGCTGTGTCGCGGCGGCAAGCGCCGCAGCCAGAGCCGGCCTTTCGACCAACATTCCGACAGCCTCTGCCAAATCCTCTCGTGCAGCGCCTGGATCAGTCCCTTCCATTAGGAAGGTGAAGCGGGTGTTATCCAGCGGCGTCGAAGAAGCGACATTGTCCGATATGGGCGCGGCGGCTGTAGGGTCAAGGGCTTCTGCTGCTTCGAACAGACTTTCTATTGCAGGCGCTAGGTTCGTTTCGGTCCGGGCGAGGCGGGCCAGCGCCTCTGAATGTGCATCGATACAGTCCGGGAACCGCAGAAAACCGGCAAAAACTGCCGCCGCCAGCGTATCGCGGGCACCGCCTTCGACCACCCGCCGCAGCTTTGCCGCCGCCTGTGGAGAAAGTACCGGTTTTGCCTGTTTGAAGGGAGCACCCCGCTTGAAGCCGCCACCGCCGCGCGGAGTAAACTCGCGCTGCGGACGGGGCGGGAAGGCGAATTCTGAATAACGGTCGAGCAATTCGCGGCGATAGAGCGATCTGATGTCAGGTTGCTGAATCGCCTCCGTATGTTCGACCAAGCGTTGTTTTAGGCCCGCTTTATCTTCCGGCGTATTGAGCGGCTGTGCGTCACGCTCATATTCCCACAGTGTGTCGAGCAGGTTCGCAGGCTTGTCGAGCAGTCGTTCCATTGCCTTAGCACCGTCGCGGTTAATGACATCGTCCGGGTCCATTCCGGCTGGCAGGCGCACGATCGACAGCGAACGGCCTGGCTGAAGCAAGGGCAGGGCGCGGGTCACGGCGCGCATCGCGGCGCGCTGGCCTGCGGCATCTCCGTCAAAGCACAGGACCGGAACTTCGACCATGCGCCACAGCATTTCGAGCTGGCGTTCGGTCAGCGCCGTGCCGAGCGGCGCGACAGCATCCGGAATATCCGCCGCCGCCAGCGCAATAACGTCCATGTATCCTTCGACCACGACTATCCGCTTTGTCTGGCGAGAAGCAGGCCCGGCGCGGTGGAGGTTGTAGAGCGTGCGGCCCTTGTCGAACAGCGGAGTATCAGGCGAATTCAGATATTTAGGCGCGTCTTTCTTCTCGACGTCGAGGATGCGTCCACCGAATGCGATCACCCGCCCGCGCGCATCATGGATCGGCAACATCAGGCGGCCTCGGAAACGGTCGTAGGGCTCGCGGTCGTCGACAGCGATTTGAAGTCCGCATTCAACAAGTTCAGATTGTTCGAAGTCGGTCAGCGCCTGTTTGACGGCGTTGCGGCTGTCTGGCGCAAAGCCGAAACCGAAGCGCTGGGCCGTATGTTGGCCGAAGCCGCGAGAGTTCAGATATTCACGTGCTTTCTCGCCAACGGGTTCCAACAGGCTCTTTTCAAAGAAGTCCTGCGCCGCTTGCATCACATCATGCAGGCCTGCTCTTTGTTCCGCGCGCTGGGCTTCTTGCGGATCGGGGGCGGGGACTTCCAAACCGGCCTCAGCGGCCAATTCCTTCACCGCATCCATAAAGCCGAGGCCCCGTTGGTCGGTCATCCAGCGAATCGCATCGCCATGCGCGCCGCAGCCAAAACAGTGGTAAAACCCCTTCTGATCGCTGACGGTAAAGCTGGGCGATTTCTCGTTGTGAAACGGGCAGCAAGCTTTCCATTCGTGACCAGCCTTTTGCAGCTTGGTCGTGCGGCTGATCAGCGTGGACAGCGTTACCCGCGCACGTAATTCGTCCAGCCATTGAGGGGAAAGCGCCATGTGGCCTTACTATTAGGAAAGCGCGGCTTTCACCAGACCGCTGGCCTTGCTCATGTCGAGTTCTGTGCCGTGGCGGGCCTTAAGTTCAGCCATCACCTTGCCCATGTCCTTGATCGAATCTGCATCCAATTCGCCCTTGATCGCTTCGATTGCGGCGCTGGTGGCGGCTTCGTCCATCTGCTGAGGCAAAAACTCCTCGATTACTGCCAGTTCAACCTTCTCCTTGTCCGCGAGTTCAGTGCGGCCGCCATCTTCGAACATGGTTATCGATTCGCGGCGTTGCTTACCCATTTTCTGCAGAACTTCGATAACCAGCGCATCGTCTTCGACTTCTTTGGAGGATGTGCGCAGTTCGATATCGCGGTCTTTGATCTTCGCGCCGATCAGGCGAAGCGCGGCGGTGCGTTCTTTATCGCCGGCCTTCATGGACGTTACTGTGGCAGTCTTGATGTCATCGCGCAGCATTCTGGTATTCCTGTTGAAGAATTGAGATAAATCGCTCTTGAGTGGGGATTAGCGGCTAAATTCGGCTTTGGACAGCTTGACGGAATCGCGGGCGGTCCTTAGCCCGTTTCACTTAGCGACATCGCCGGAAACCACCTGACTCGGAGCGCCTTGATATGGCCGACACCGCCACAACCCCTGCGCAACCTAAAGGTGCGACGGGAGTCGTCGTTCTGGCCGACGGAACGGCGATCTGGGGCATGGGCTTTGGCGCGGCCGGCGATGCAGTGGGAGAGGTTTGCTTCAACACCGCGATGACCGGCTATCAGGAGGTGATGACCGATCCCTCCTACGCCGCGCAGATCGTCACCTTCACCTTCCCGCATATCGGCAACGTCGGCACCAACACCGAGGATGTCGAAAGCGCGGTCGAGGGCGCAGTGGGCTGCATCACCCGCGAAGTGGTGACGCCTAGCAGCAGCTTCCGCTCCGAACAGGAATTTGGCGACTGGCTGGCCGCCAATGGCAAGATCGGCCTATCGGGCGTCGATACCCGCGCGCTAACCCGCCGCATCCGACTGTCGGGCGCGCCCAATGCGGTGATTGTCCACTCGCCCGATGGTAAGTTCGACATTGCCGCGCTGGCGAAGCGCGCTTGCGAATGGTCGGGGCTTGAGGGGATGGACCTCGCCCAGCGCGTCAGCCGCGAAAAGCAGCAGGATTGGGAAGGCGGATCATGGACGCTCGGTAGCGGCTATGCCGGCAGCCCCCGCGACGCCCGACCGCATGTCGTTGCGCTGGATTACGGGTCCAAAGACAACATCTTCCGCAATCTGGTGAAGGCCGGGGCGAAGGTAACGGTGGTTCCCGCCAAGACCTCGGTCGCGGATATCATGGCGCATAAGCCTGACGGCGTGTTCCTCAGCAACGGCCCCGGCGATCCTGCGGCGACGGGTGCATACTCGGTGCCGGTGATCAAGGAATTGCTCGATGCGGATATGCCGCTGTTCGGCATCTGCCTCGGCCACCAGATGCTGGCGCTGGCGACAGGCGCAAAGACCACCAAGATGCATCAGGGCCACCGAGGCGCAAACCATCCGGTCAAACGGTTGGAAGACGGTGTGGTTGAAATCACCAGCATGAACCACGGCTTCGCAGTCGATGGCGACACTCTGCCCGACAGCGTGGAGGCGACGCATATCAGCCTGTTCGACGGATCAAACTGCGGCATCGCGGTAAAGGGCAAGAAAGCGTTCGGCGTACAATATCACCCGGAGGCAAGCCCTGGCCCGCAGGATAGCTACTATCTGTTCGAGAAGTTTGTGGGAATGTTGGGGTGAGTGATCCTGGCGACTTCCATGATTTTGTCGACGACTTAATTGTGCTTGCGGCATCCAAGCAAGATGGCCCGCATATCATGCCCATCGACTTTTTCGACCTTTGTGCTGAAGTCTCTCCCGGCTATTCACCGACCTGGCGTGACATGGCCCTTGATCGAATTTCCGAACTTGGCTGGGGGAGCTTCAAACCCTATCGAGAGGCACCTGGACGCCGTGCTCTGTTCCTTACCCACTCTGGGATATCAAAAGCATCTGAAGTCCGATCTTCCCGCAAAAAACCAACTCTTCGTGAGAGGGCTGCAAAGCTCCCAGTTGGAAAAGGAGTTTGGGAAGTTTCGAAGCTGGCCATTGCGGCATTCTTCGGCGCGCTCGCAGTTACATATTTTGGACCAAAATAATGCCCAAACGCACTGACATTTCCTCGATCCTCGTTATTGGCGCTGGTCCGATTGTGATCGGCCAGGCTTGCGAGTTTGATTATTCCGGCACGCAAGCGATCAAGGCTTTGAAGGAGGAGGGCTATCGCGTTGTCCTCGTCAATTCGAACCCGGCCACGATCATGACCGATCCCGATATGGCGGATGCGACTTATGTCGAGCCGATCACGCCGGAAATCGTCGCCAAGATCATCGAGAAAGAGCGCCCCGATGCGGTGCTGCCCACGATGGGCGGGCAGACGGCGCTGAACTGCGCGCTGTCCTTGCAGAAAATGGGAGTGCTGGAGAAATACGGCGTCACCATGATCGGCGCAGACGCAGAGGCCATCGACAAGGCCGAGGACCGTCAGAAATTCCGCGATGCGATGGACCGCATCGGCCTCGAAAGCGCCCGCAGCGGCATCGCGCATAATGTAGAACAGGCGTTCGAAGTACTGGAGCGCACGAAGCTGCCCGCGATTATCCGCCCCAGCTTTACGCTTGGCGGCACGGGCGGCGGCATCGCCTATAACCGCAACGAGTTTGAAGCCATTGTCCGCGAGGGCCTTGACGCGAGTCCCACCGATGAAGTTCTGATCGAGGAATCTCTCCTCGGCTGGAAAGAATTCGAGATGGAGGTCGTCCGCGACCGCAAGGACAATTGCATCATCATTTGCTCGATCGAAAATGTCGATCCGATGGGCGTGCATACGGGCGACAGCATCACCGTCGCCCCCGCGCTGACGCTGACCGACAAAGAATATCAAATCATGCGTAACGCCAGCTTCGCGGTGCTGCGCGAGATCGGCGTCGAAACCGGCGGCTCGAATGTGCAATTTGCGGTGAACCCGGCGGATGGCCGCTTGATCGTGATCGAGATGAACCCGCGCGTCTCGCGTTCGTCAGCATTGGCGTCCAAGGCCACCGGCTTTCCTATCGCGCGCGTCGCGGCAAAACTGGCCGTGGGTTACACGCTGGACGAGATCCAGAACGAGATTACCGGCGCGACGCCTGCCAGTTTTGAACCGACTATCGATTATGTCGTGACCAAGATTCCGCGCTTTGCATTCGAGAAGTTCAAAGGCGCGCAGAACAATCTTCACACGGCAATGAAATCTGTCGGCGAAGTGATGGCGATTGGCCGCAATTTCCAAGAGTCCATGCAGAAGGCATTGCGGGGGCTGGAGACAGGCCTCGACGGGTTTAACCGGGTTCTGGAGCTGGAAGGCGCAAGCCATGACGTTCTGACCGGAGCATTGTCGAAGCGCACACCCGACCGTCTGCTGCATGTGGCACAGGCATTCCGCGAGGGCATGGACGTAGACGAGATCAACACGATCACCGGCTATGACAAATGGTTCCTTCGCCAAATCGAAGCGATTATCGCAACCGAGAAGCAGATTTCCGACGATGGTCTGCCCAATGACGCGGCGGGTCTGCGCAAGCTGAAGGCGATGGGCTTCTCCGACAAGCGATTGGCAACCCTCGCTGTGCGCTCGGTGCATGTCGCGGGCGGAATGGCAGAAACACAGGCCAAACGCTCCGGCCTGCTCCACGACGCCTTGCGCGCCATGGCAGGCGCCACCAGTGAAGAAGAAGTCCGCGAATTGCGCCACAAACTCGGCGTGCATCCGGTGTACAAGCGCATCGACAGCTGCGCCGCCGAATTCGAAGCCATTACGCCCTATATGTACTCGACTTACGAAGCCCCCAGCTTCGGCGAGCCTGAGAACGAGGCCGACCCCAGCGACCGCCGCAAAATCGTGATCCTGGGCGGCGGGCCGAATCGCATCGGGCAGGGTATCGAGTTCGACTATTGCTGCTGCCACGCCTGTTTTGCGCTGGAAGACGCCGGTTTCGAAACGATCATGATCAACTGCAACCCGGAAACGGTCAGCACGGATTATGACACCAGCGACCGGTTGTATTTCGAGCCGCTGACGGGCGAGGACGTGTTGGAAATTCTCCGTGTCGAACAAAGCAAGGGCGAGCTGGTCGGCGTAATTGTGCAGTTCGGCGGGCAGACACCGCTGAAGCTGGCGCAGACACTGGAAGATGCTGGCATCCCGATCCTCGGCACCTCGCCCGACGCCATCGACCTCGCCGAAGACCGTGAACGCTTCGCCAAATTGGTCGACCAGTTGAATCTCAAGCAACCGTCCAATGGCATAGCCCGCAGCCGCGACGAGGCCGTTGCGGTCGCAAACCGTATCGGCTTCCCCGTGCTTATGCGCCCAAGTTATGTCTTAGGCGGCCGCGCGATGGAGATCGTGGATTCGGTTGCGCAGCTCGACGATTACATCAACACCGCCGTGCAAGTGTCGGGCGATAGTCCTGTACTGATCGACCAATATCTGCGCGACGCGGTTGAATGTGATGTCGACGCGCTTTGTGATGGCGAACAGGTCGTGATCGCGGGCGTCATGCAGCATATCGAAGAGGCCGGCGTCCATTCCGGCGACAGTGCCTGCACCTTGCCGCCATACAGTCTATCGGACGAAATCGTCGCCGAGATGGAGCGGCAGGCGGAATTGCTCGCCTTTGCGCTGAAGGTTCGCGGGCTGATGAATATCCAGTTCGCAGTGAAGGACGGCGAAGTTTATCTGATAGAAGTCAATCCGCGCGCCAGCCGTACTGTGCCTTTCGTGGCCAAGGCTATCGGCCAACCCATCGCCAAGATGGCCGCGCGCGTCATGGCTGGCGAAATGCTCGCCGATCTGCCACCGATCAAGCGCGACATTAATTACATGGCGGTCAAAGAAGCGGTGTTCCCGTTTGCGCGTTTCCCCGGCAGCGATCCGGTGCTTTCTCCCGAGATGAAATCGACCGGCGAAGTCATGGGGATCGACAAGACTTTCCCTGTCGCATTCCTGAAATCGCAAATGGGCGCGGGCGTAACTTTGCCGACCGAGGGCGTGGTGTTTGTATCGGTAAAGGACAGCGACAAGACGGTAATCCTGCCTGCCGTCAAGCAGCTGATCGAGAAGGGCTTCACGATTGTCGCCACTGGCGGGACCGAACGTTTCTTGACCGAGGCTGGACTGCCGATTGAAAGGGTCAACAAAGTAGCCGAGGGGCGCCCGCATATCGTGGACAAGATGGTCGACGGCGAGATTGCATTGGTGTTCAACACCACTGAAGGCTGGCAGTCGATTATGGACAGCAAATCGATCCGCGCATCGGCGCTGACGGAGAAGATTCCGTATTACACAACCGCCGCGGCATCACTGGCGGCGGCGCAGGCAATTGCCGAAGTTGACGCCAGGCTGCTTGAAGTCCGGTCGCTCCAAGACTATTATAGTTCAAACTAACACGTCTTCCCGACAATCAGAGCCGGACAGCCGTTCCCCCGTAAGGAACGGCCAAGCTTCGAATTGTCGCTGAAAACGAACGGAAAAGACAGGGGTTTATTGATGGAAAAGGTGCCAATGCTCGCCGAGGGCTATGAGACACTGATGGCTGATCTAAAGCAGTTTCGTGCCGAGCGGCCTTTGATCGTCGATGCGATTGAAGAAGCGCGCGCGCATGGCGATCTCTCCGAAAATGCGGAATATCACGCGGCCAAGGAACGTCAGGGTCAGGTCGAAGCGATGATCGGCGATATCGAAAGCAAGGTTACCCGCGCCCAGATTATCGACCCCAAGACGCTATCAGGCGACCGGGTTGTGTTCGGCGCAACGGTCACGCTGCTCGACGATAATGACAAGCCTGTGAAGTACCAGATTGTTGGTGAAACAGAAGCTAACGCCGGCAGCGGGCGGATTTCTTACAGCTCACCGCTTGCGCGGGCATTGATCGGGCGGGTGAAGGGCGATGAAGTCGAACTCACCGTACCATCGGGCGATAAGTCTTACCTGATCGAGAAGATCGAATTCATCTGATCTGCGCGAAATAAATCCTGACACGAAAAGCCCCGCATCATCGCGGGGCTTTTTGTTGTTAATTATGAAAGCTTCGGTTCTAGCAGCTTGTGTAGATGCACGATGACATATTTCATCTCGGCATCGTCTACGGTGCGCTGAGCCCAGGAACGCCAAGCTTCTTCGGCTTCTTCAAAGCTGGCATAGAAGCCGACTGTGTGAATATCCTTCAGATCCTGAAATTCTAAACCGCGCGGATCGGTCACCCGGCCGCCGATGACGAGGTGTAGTAGTTGTTTGTCGGACATATTCAGTACTCGTCAGTGCGTGAAAAAGGATGACGGCCCCATACCGACTCTGGCAGCTGAGTCAAAGCGGCGCGATTACTTACCGATGCGGTTGCGCGCATCGCGAACGGCGCGGGTGGCGGTGCGGCTGGCGCGGCGGGTGAGCGAGCGGGCGGCGTCGGCGGTGGTGTCGGCGGTGTAACCGGCGCTGCGGCGCAAGCCGCGTGCTTTGTCTGCCGCGCTGTCGCCAATATCTTCCAGCTTATCGCGGCCAGTCAGTGCTGCTGTTCCCGCCGCGATGATCGCATCACGGACAAAAGCCATTCCAACGGACTTTGTCGTGCGGGCAATGCCGCCTGCGCGCTGGCCAACTTGCTTGCCTACATTGCGCCCGCCTTTAAAAATCGAGCCGATCAACAGACCCGCAGCAACGCCGCCGATTACTGTAGCAATCGGATGTTCTTTGACAAATTCCTTAGCGGTGCCTGCGGCATCACGGGCGCGGTCGCTAAGCGTGGCTTCGCGGGCCTTTTGACGAGCCTCGGCTACTTCGATCTTCTCCCGCAATTCTTCGCGCTTTGCGTCAGTCGTCATGGTCTGCTCCATCAAATTTGTTCGTGTCGGGAAGCGCTTCGGCTTGTCCGTCATTGTCTAATTCCTGATTGGCTTCGGCCAGCCCCAATGCGACTAGGATCGGAATTCGTCCGAACCAGAGGGCGAGGGCAACGCCCAATGCCCCCAAAACGCCCTTGTTTTCGCTAGCTAAGTCGGCCGCTTCTTCAAGCATGTCCGCTGTGGTTTCGCCCACGCGGCCAACAATCCGATCTTTGATCCCCTTGTTACGCATTTCAGTCTTCAAATGCTCGAGGTCAGCTTTAAACAGGGTTTGCGCTGTATCGCGCATCGCCCGATCTTCTTTCATTTGGCGCAGCAATTTGCTCATTGCCCGTCATCCCCGAAAGCTTTTGCCGCATTCGAAGCCCGCCTTCCGGCAAGCAGCGCAAAGATCACCACTAGCACCAGAAGCGTGCCGACCACAGCGGCAGTTGCGCCGAGTGGCGTCAATATGGGGCCGAGCGTAAAGATCAAACCGACGATTAAGCCGATAAGGGCCAGGTGGAGGCAGGCCAGCGCAGCAAGCCCGTGGCCTGCTGCGCGTTTGCCTTCACCAGCGGCATAGGCCGCACGGGTTTTCTGGAAACCGATTTCGGCCTGAAGGTAAGTCTTGCCGTCTTCAATCGTCGCTTTGACATCCTCCATCAACGAGCCATCATATAGCGGCTCGCTGTCGGGAGTCTCTGCTTCGTCGATCTCGGGCAGGCTTGGCTCCGCCATTACCGGGCCCCCTTCGACCAGCGCCGTTTCCCTGCTGGGAAAGGCGTGGCTCAGTTGGAGTTACCGCGGAAGAGACGCGAAATCATGAAGCCGGCGACAGCTGCAATACCGAGCGCAAGGCCGGGGCTCTTACGAACCATTTCACGAGCTTCTTCGCCGATTTCGTCAACGCTTTTGGCGTCCAATTTCGCAGCAGTTTCCTGAAGGGAGCGCGAAGCGGTACGGGCATAGTCACCGTATTTTTCGCCCATCTTCTCGTCAACTACAGTAGCGTTTTCCGCGACATATTTACCGAGCGTCGAGATCGCGCCGCTCGCTTTAGTCTTGCCTTCAACTGCCAATTCACTGGCCTTGCCCTTGGCCTGTTCGCTATAATTTTTTGCTTCGGCGATCAAATCCGAGGACTGGCCCCTGGCCTTCGCGCGGTATTCACCGGCGCGGCCGGAAGCTTCGGCGCGCAGCGCAGCAGCACCGGCTTTGGCTTCGTCGAGCGCAGCGGAAAACTTCGCTTTCGCTTCGGCGCGGTTGTTGGATTCAATCGCCTTGGTCTTTTTGACCGCAGATTTCTTTGCAGTGTTCGCGCGCGGTTTGCTCGATTTCGGAGTGGGTGCAGTGGTATCAGCCATTGTCATTGTTATCCTTTTGCCTCGTTGGGCACTTTCATCTCTCGCCTGGCAAGCGTGCCCTACCAAGCTCTTAAGTTAAGAACGTGGCTTGCCTGCCATTGTTCCTGTATTTAGGGATCCATCACACAGATTTCTACCGCAGCGCAACAAAAACCGGAGAACACCCTCAAATGACCGCCATTATCGACGTCCATGGCCGCGAAATTCTCGACAGCCGGGGCAACCCGACGGTCGAAGTCGATGTTCTGCTGGAAGATGGCAGCTTCGGGCGTGCAGCGGTCCCCTCCGGTGCTTCAACCGGCGCGCATGAGGCGGTTGAGCTGCGTGATGGCGATAATGACCGCTATCTGGGCAAGGGCGTGTTGAAGGCGGTCGATGCAGTCAACAATGACATCGCGGACATGATCCTGGGCCTCGATGCCGAAGACCAGCGCGATATCGACACGGCGATGATTGATCTGGACGGCACGCCGAACAAAGCGAAGCTGGGTGCTAACTCAATTCTCGGTGTGAGCCTCGCGGTGGCGAAGGCTGCAGCGGCGGCTCGCGGTTTGCCGCTCTATTCTTACATTGGCGGTGTCTCGGCGCACATGTTGCCCGTGCCGATGATGAACATCATCAATGGCGGCGAGCATGCCGACAACCCCATCGACATTCAGGAATTCATGGTGATGCCGGTGGGTGCCGACAGCATTGCCGAGGGCGTGCGCTGGGGCGCAGAAATCTTCCACACTCTGAAGAAGGGCCTCTCCGAAAAGGGCCTTGCGACTGCCGTCGGCGACGAAGGCGGCTTTGCACCGGACATTGCTTCAACGCGTCATGCGCTCGATTTCATCATGACTTCAGTCGAGAAGGCCGGGTTCAAATTGGGCAACGATGTTGTGCTCGCGCTCGACTGCGCTGCGACGGAATATTTCCGCGACGGCAAATATGAAATGTCAGGAGAGAACATTTCGCTCTCGCCGGACGAAATGGCAGCTTACCTCGCTGAACTGTGCGAAGCCTATCCGATCATGTCGATTGAAGACGGTATGTCCGAAGATGACTTCGCAGGCTGGAAGGCGCTGACCGACCGCATCGGTGACAAGGTCCAACTGGTCGGTGACGATCTTTTCGTAACCAACCCGGAACGTCTAACCGATGGTATTAACCAAGGCCTCGCCAATTCGCTGCTGGTGAAGGTCAACCAGATTGGCACGCTCAGTGAAACACTCGATGCGGTCAGCATCGCCAACCGCGCAGGTTACACCGCCGTCATGTCGCACCGTTCGGGCGAAACCGAAGATGCGACCATTGCCGATCTCGCAGTTGCGACCAATTGCGGTCAAATCAAGACCGGTTCGCTGGCCCGTTCTGACCGTCTTGCGAAGTACAACCAGTTGATCCGTATCGAAGAAGAGCTTGGCGGGAGCGCACGATACGCTGGACGTGCTTGCTTCGGCAGCCTCGGCGGCTGATCGACTGCCTACATTCCATTATCGACCGGTGTGATTGCCCGCAGTCCTGCTTGGTAGTATCTCGGCCCATTCGAATTTGGGATGTGAGGGACTGATGATCACCAAGAAACTGGTTGCAGCATTGCTGCTGAGCACCGCCACTGTGACTATGGGGCCGGTGGCCTGCAACTATGTCGGCACGGAAGCAGCCGTGCAGGGCACCGAACTGGGCATTGATCCTGCGTCGATGGACCGCGCAGTTAAGCCGGGTGACGATTTCTACAATTTCGCCAATGGCGGCTGGATGGAAACGACCGAAATCCCCGCTGACCGATCCAGCGTCGGCGGTTTCCTGATCGCGCACCTCGAAACTGAAAAGAACGTTGAGGCGCTCGTCGCCGGGATTGTCGGATCTGATGTCGATGCCGGCAGCGATGCCGAGCGGGTGAAGGCCTATTACGAAGCCTTTATGGATACTGACGCAATCGAAGCGGTTGGCATGGCACCGGTCGCGGAGGATTTGCAGGCCATTGCAGCAATTTCGGACAAGTCAGCACTCGCGAAAGCGATTGGCGAGAACGCCCGCGCCGATGTTGATCCGCTGAATGCAACCAACTTTAGCACTTCGAACCTGTTCGGTGTTTTCGTGTCGCAAGCGCTCGCCGAGACCGAAGTCATGCCTTACATACTGCAGGGCGGGCTGGGCATGCCGGACCGCGACTATTACGTTTCCGGCGAAGCGAAGATGGCCGCGCATCAGGCGGTGTATAAGAAGTATATCGCCGATCTGCTGACCGCTGCGGGCATTGAAGATGCAGCGGCAAAGGCGGCGCGGATTTACGATCTCGAACTGAAGATCGCGCAGGCGCATGCCACCATCGATGAGAGCTACGATTGGAAAACAGGCACTGTCATTTGGTCTGCTGACGACTTTGCCGCGAAAGGACCCGGTTTTGACTGGGAGGCATTTTTCGCCGCCGCAAGCCTAGGCGATCAGGGCAAGTTTAACGCTTATCATGCCGGGCCGATTGCGAAACTTGCAGGACTGGTCGATAGTCAGCCACTCGAGAGCTGGAAAGATTGGATGACTTTTCATCTGATCAACAACAACGCTTCGGTTTTGCCGAGTGAGCTTGATAACCTCAGCTTCGCTTTCAACTCCACCCAGCTTTATGGTGTGCCGGAACAGCGCAGCCGCGATAAGCGCGCGATTGAAGCGCTCAATAATGATCTGGGCGACGTTCTCGGCAAACTCTACGTCGAGAAGCACTTCCCGGCTTCGAGTAAAGCCACGGTCGAGGAGCTGGTTGATAACATCAAATTTGCCTTCGCCAAGCGCGTCGAAGCAATCGAATGGATGACCCCTGAAACGAAGAAGGAAGCCATCACCAAGGTCGAAACCATGGGCGTTGGCGTCGGCTATCCTGATAGCTGGGTCGATTATTCGGACTACACCGCCGATGCAGCCAATCCTTATGCCAATCGCAAGGCCGCTGGCTTGCTGCGTTACAACAACCAGCTCGCCAAAATCGGCAAGGCGCAGGACAAGCGCGAATGGTGGATGAATGCGCAACTGGTGAATGCGGTCAACCTGCCGGTCCAGAATGCGATGAACTTCCCCGCTGCTATCCTGCAACGTCCGTTCTTCGATGCGAGCGCGGACCCGGCCTATAATTACGGCGCTATCGGTGCGGTGATCGGGCACGAAATCAGCCACAGCTTCGATGATAATGGCGCAGCATTCGATTCCACCGGTGCGATGCGGAATTGGTGGACCGACGCGGATATGGCGAAGTTTAAGGCCGAGGGTAAACGCCTCGCCGACCAGTACAGTCAGTACAAACCGTTCGATGATCTATCAGTGAATGGTGAACTGACGCTGGGCGAAAACATCGCTGACGTTGCGGGTTTATCCGCAGCCTATGACGCCTACCGTGCATCGCTCGGCGGTGAGGAAGCGCCTGTGATTGATGGCTTCACGGGTGATCAGCGGTTCTTCATCGCCTATGCGCAGGCATGGGCCACCAAGATGCGCGAAGCTTCACTGCGTTCGCGCGTTGCAACTGATGGCCACGCGCCGGGGAACTACCGTGCGCTGACCGTTCGCAATCTGGATGCGTGGTATGCTGCATTCGATGTGAAGGAAGGTGACGAGCTGTATCTCGCGCCCGAAGACCGCGTTCGGATATGGTAATTCATATCTCCTCGGGGTCACTCCCGGGGAGTGCTTTCAAAGCCCGTAAGTCTTGCGCAGATCAAGCAAAGCCATCGCGGCCACTGCTGCCTCACCGCCCTTGTTCTTGCGGGTCATGTCGGCGCGTGCGAGGGCCTGTTCGTCATCTTCGACGGTAATGATTCCGTTGCCGATGGCGATGCCGTCCATCGTTAGCGCCATGATGCCACGTGCACTTTCGCCTGCGACAATTTCAAAGTGATAGGTCTCGCCGCGAATGACGACACCGATTGCAACGAAGGCATCATATTGGCCGCTCTCGACTGCCAGCGCGATGGCGCCGGGAATCTCGAGTGCGCCGGGCACAGTTAGGATTTCTGCCGTATTTCCGGCGTCCTTCAATGCGGAGCGGGCACCGGCGATCAGCATGTCGTTTAGATGGTCGTAGAAACGGGCTTCTACGATGAGGAATTTGGCCATAAGTTTGGTCCTTACCCGGGAATAGAACGTGTGCCTGTAACTGACAGGCCATAGCCTTCCAGCCCGACGACATTGCGATGCGAATTGCTGAGCAGTTCCATATCGGAAACACCGCGATCCACTAGAATCTGTGCGCCAATTCCATAATCGCGCAGCTCGCCTTCGCTTGGTTTCTCGCGGCCGATCTCGGCCTGCAAATGCTCGGGCCTATCGGGCATGATCAGGACTATAACGCCGCTGCCTTCTGCCCCTATAGCAGCCATCGAGCGCTGCAGCGTCCGCTTCTTCGGTCCGCTTTGCCCCAGCACGTCGTCGAAGATCGAGATGGCATGCATTCGAACCAAAGTTGGTTTTGCCGGATCGACATGACCCTTCTGAAGGCAAACATGCGTCGCGCCGTTGATCACATTGCGATACGTCATTGCGCGCCAGTCACCGCCATAATCCGATGCCAGATCACTCTCGCTAACCAGTTCGACCAGATGATCGTTCTTACGGCGGTATTCGATCAGGTCGCGGATTGTACCGATCTTCAGATTATGGATTTTGGCGAAGGACACGAGATCTTCGAGCCGGGCCATAGAGCCATCATCATTCATGATCTCGCAAATCACACCTGCTGGATTGAGACCGGCAAGGCGCGAGATGTCAACAGCCGCTTCGGTGTGACCGGCCCGAACCAGCACACCGCCGTCGCGCGCGACGAGCGGAAAGACGTGACCCGGCGTGACGATATCGGCGGCGCCTTTCGCGCTATCGATGGCGACTGAAATTGTGCGGGCACGGTCAGCCGCGCTGATACCTGTGGTCACGCCTTCTCGGGCCTCGATCGAGGTGGTGAAGGCAGTTTCGTGACGCGTGCGATTGCTGCGGCTCATCGGCTCGAGGCCAAGCGTATCGACACGGGCGCGGTCGAGCGACAGGCAGATCAATCCGCGGCCATGTGTCGCCATGAAATTGACCGCATCAGGTGTTGCCATCTGAGCCGGAATGATAAGATCGCCTTCGTTTTCACGGTCTTCGTCGTCCACCAGAATAAACATCCGGCCATTGCGGGCTTCGTCGATGATCTCTTCGATGGGGACGAGAACGGGGCGCTCGTCATTCACGGCGAGGAAGCGGTCGAGCTTTCCCAGTGTTTCGGCGGTGGGGTTCCAGCCCTCTTCCCCGCATTCGCGCAAGGTGTTGGCGTGGAGGCCCGCAGCGCGTGCGAGCCCGGCGCGAGTCATTCTGCCATCGGCAATGATTTCGCGGACTTTTTGAATCGTTGGTGTGTTCATGCTTCGCTTAATATCACATTATAATGTGATGGCCAAGTTTCATCACATTGAACTTGGCGGGGAGGGCAGGTGTCGCGGCCGCGACATTTCCACTATTTTCGGTTATTGAAGTGTCGAATCAACGGAGCTTATATGAGTATCTTTACAAGCCATCCCAAGGCCATTGGCGAAACTTATGGCGAGCATTTAATCCATGCATCGCGTTTCGGATTTTCGATGATCAGCGGCGGCATGGCCTGTTTGCTCCACGCGGTCTGCCCATGGATATGCGAGAAGACGGGGAGTAATACTATCCGGCGGCTCTATCGCAGGATGGTCACCAATCGCGCGGATTTGATTGCTCTCGATAAGTTCGAAAGCCAGTTTGACTGGGTGATTTAGCCAAGAAGTGGCAGCAGAGCGAGCGCCGAGAGAAGCGATGCGAAGGTCGCGCCGAATACCGGTACAATGGTTCGCCAGCCGCTTTCCATCAGCAAATCGAGCCGCGACCGCATAGCCGTGGCCGTTACCGCCAGTAGCAGCATCGCCTTGGATGCGATCAAGCCATATTCGCCCACCTGCGCCGGGATTGCGACAAATGAATTGAGCGCCAAAACAGCAAGGAACATGACGATGAAGCCCGGGAGCATGATCCGTGGGCTTGTGCCTTTCTCCCGGTCCTTGGTCTTCCGGCGGCGCAAGATCAAAGCGGCAAGGGCGACCAGCGGTGCAAGCAGAGCCACGCGCGACAATTTGACGACAGTCGCATAGGCGCCTGCTTCGTCCGACACGGCAAACCCTCCTCCAATTGCCTGTGCGACATCATGGATCGATGCACCCGTTAGGAAACCGGCCTGCTTGTCAGTCAACTCCAACCAAGCCGCCAGCACTGGATAGATAGAAAGAGCCGCCGCACTCGCAAGCGAAATACCAACTAACGTTACTGCAAATTGCGCCTGACTCACCCGTTCGCGGCCAATCACGCCATAAAGCGCAAGAGCCGCTGAAGCCCCGCAAATGGCCGTCGCCCCGCCGGCGAGCAACCCGCCTTCGAATCTCTGGCCGGAAAGCCGCGCAAACAGCAGTCCGCCAGCCATGGCTGCGGCCATAACGACTATCAGCGCCGCAAAGGGCGCCGCGCCAAGTTCAGCGATTTGCATCAATGTTACCTGCAACCCGAGCAGAATGATCCCGCCGCGTAAGATGGTGCGCGAGGCGAAGTCGAGGCCAGGATGTGTTCGTTCATCCTGTGAGATGAAGCTAAGCGCAAGACCAAGCAGCAGGCCCATCAGAATCAGCGGGGCGCCGTAAGTCTGACTCAGAAACGCGGCTGCCAAACTGGCAATTACGGCAATCGTCAGGCCCGGCAGTAAGGCCGCCCGCGAAGTCTTAACCGGCGAACCCTCGAGAAGCGTCAGCTCCCCATAGAGATCGCCCGTGTAATATGACTCTGCCGGCTGTGACATCTGATCGGCTTACAACTGCCACACTGACAAAACCAGTGCGGATCAGGAAGTTTGGAAGGTCTCTTTTTTCCCAACAACTAGTTTTATACAGCAACTAGTTGTGTAAGAGTGGAATCAGCACCGGCTAGGAGACACGACCGATGAATCTCGATTTCAGCCCTGATGAAGTAGCATTTCGCGACGAAGTGCGTTCTTTCATTGCAGAAAACTACCCGAAACAGCTTTCCGGAGATGGTCTGCGCGACGATATGCCGCCTGCTGACTTAGTCGCATGGCACAAGGTGCTTGGCGAGAAGGGCTGGTCGGTTCCGGCATGGCCTGCTGAATATGGCGGCACCGATTGGACGCCGACGCAGCGGTACATCTGGTCGGAAGAGAACGCGCGGGTCAATGCGATCATGCCACTTCCGTTCGGCGTATCGATGGTTGGCCCGGTAATTTATACATTCGGCAGTGACGGTCAAAAGGAACAGCATTTGCCTGGTATTCGCAGCGGCGATGTTTGGTGGTGTCAGGGCTATAGCGAGCCCGGCGCTGGGTCCGATCTTGCATCCTTGCAAACCACAGCAGTGCGTGATGGTGATCATTATGTAATCAATGGGCAAAAGACTTGGACCACGCTGGCCCAGCATTCCGATTGGGGCTTCTTCCTTTGCCGCACCGATCCTGATGCTGCCAAGCCGCAGGAAGGCATCAGCTTTATTCTGGTCGATATGAAAACGCCTGGTATCGAAGTGCGTCCGATCAAACTAATTGATGGCGGATATGAGGTCAACGAAACGTGGCTCACCGATGTGCGTGTTCCGGTCGAAAATCTTGTTGGTGAAGAGAATAAGGGTTGGACTTACGCCAAGTTCCTGCTGGCGCATGAGCGTTCGGGAATTGCCGGCGTGGCGCGCTCAAAGCGAGCCGTCGAACAGCTCCGCGAAATCGCTCGTAAGGAAATGCTGGACGATAAGCCGCTGATCAAGGATTTCGATTTTGCACGCAAGGTAAGCCAGCTTGATATCGATTTGGCTGCGCTTGAAATCACTGAACTCCGCACTCTGGCTGGCGAAGAAGCCGGACGCGGACCGGGCCCTGAAAGTTCGATCCTGAAGATCAAAGGGACCGAAATTCAGCAACGGCTGACCGAGCTGACGCTAGAAGCGGTTGGCCATTACGGCACGCCCTATTACCGCAATGTCGCCGACGCCGGATCGAATGAATATCCGATCGGGCCAGACTATGCCCAGCACGCCGCTGCATCCTATTTCAACATGCGCAAAACATCGATTTATGGTGGCTCGAACGAGATCCAACGCAACATCATCACCAAGATGATCTTGGGCCTGTAAGCGACCGTACCGGAGACTACCCATGGATTTTAACTTTACCGAAGAACAGCGGATGGTGCGCGACAGTCTGACACGGCTCGTGCGCGAGAGTTACGACTTTGAAACGCGGCGTTCCGTTGTCGAGAGCGAGAGCGGTTGGCGGCCTGAGCTTTGGGCGCAGATCGCGGAACTTGGTTTGCTGGGCATGCCGTTTTCCGAAGAAGACGGCGGATTTGGCGGCGGCGCCATCGACTCGCTGGTAGTAATGGAAGAGTTTGGCCGCGGACTGGTGGTCGAGCCCTATGTGCAAACCGTGGTTTGTGCGGGCGGCTTCTTCAAGCATGCCGGCACGGACGCTCAAAAGGCCGAGCATATTGGCGGGATCGTCGACGGAAGCCGGATTTATGCCTGTGCCTATGCCGAACCGCGCGGACGCTACGACCTCGCCGATTTGGAAACAACGGCTAAGCGCACTGGCGATGGTTACGTTTTGAACGGCCACAAGGCTGTCGTAACCGCAGCCCCATGGGCGTCGCATTTGATCGTTACGGCGCGGACATCGGGTGAACGCCGCGATCATGAAGGTGTTTCGGTCTTCGTCATCGATAAGAATGCTGATGGCGTGGTCACTCGCGATTATCCCACAGTTGACGGGCGCCGCGCCTCGGAAATTTATTTTGAGAATGCCGAAGTGCCGGCAGACGCATTGATCGGCGAAGAGGGCAGGGCTCTCCCGCTTGTTGAATTGGTCACTGATGAAGCGATAGCGGCACAATGCGCTGAAGCATGCGGCGCGATGAAGGTGGCGCACGAGATGACAGTGGAATATTCTCGCCAACGCAAGCAGTTCGGAACGCCCATTGGCAAGTTCCAGGTGCTCCAGCACCGGATGGTCGATATGTTCACGGAATATGAGCAGTCGGTTTCGATGGCCTATCTCGCAACGCTCAAACTTGGCGAGTCAGCGAAGGAGCGGAAAAGCGCTGTTTCAGCTGCAAAGGTCCGGATCGGCCAAGCGGCTCACCGTATTGGTCAGGAAGCGATCCAAATACATGGCGGCATGGGCATGACGGACGAACTGGCTATCGGTCATTATTTCAAACGCCTGACGATCTTCGATTCAGAATTTGGAAACGTCGATCATCACATGAAGCGGCATATCGCTTTGGCCAGCAGTTGATTGCCTCCCGCTAGGCGAAAAATCTGAAAGTGGGGTAATGGTGGACGCAGTAGGGTTCGAACCTACGACCCGCTGATTAAGAGCTGGCCTTAAGCTCTTGGTAAACTGTGGCAATTCGTTGCATTTGGTTGCTCGGGGCACGCGATTGTGCGGTCCGTGCATTTGCAGTGCGTTGCAGGCTATTGCGGTCCGTAGCAGCCAATTGTCAGCTCCTGTTGCCCCGTTGATGCCCAATTCGGAAACGCGTAATTTCATTAAGTTGAAATTCTGGGGGATGTCTTGCCGCGGCTGGTCCGACAAAAGTGCCTCGACGTCGGTCCTTACGACGGGCGGGTGTGGAGCATTCTTATAGAAGGCTACCCTGACCTTCGGATTTCTTCTTTCGTCGCGCCTGTCGTTGCTTGAATTTCCATGGTGGTTCAGGGTTATCCATCACCCACAGTCCGCGTCGATTGCGCTGGGCATCTTCCTGTGCAGCAAAGTATTCCTCCTCTCGATCGAATGCGTATCGTTCGATTACCCAAGCCCAGCCGTTCACGATCATCTCAAGTTCAATATTGCGGGTAACAGGGCGAGCTTTCTTCACCGAACCCGCGCTGCACTTGCCATTCAGGTAATACTCGATCTTCCCGACTTTCATCTCATCCGTGAGGAACGCCATGCAGAGCATACGTTTGTAGGCATCAATGGGACTATACCCCTTCGATTCTTTGCCGATTGGTTCCAAACGAAGCGTCTTTCTGGCTATGAGGTTGGTTAGGAATTCCTTGGACTCTTGTCCAAACGGTTGTTCCATTTCCGGCGCATCGATGAAGGCAAATCGAAAAGGGACTCGCTCAATCCAAATTTCGCGAAGAGGATACCAAACCTTCGCGAGAAAGCCATCGCCATCAAAGACTTTCCCGACAACCACATTTAGCACTTCGTCGGGGTGCGCTGGAGGTGGCTCATCCGGGACAATAATCATCCGAATTAATCTGCCTGATAGAGTGTGAAAGCCATCGCCGTTAAGGTGCCGCAGATGAATTGATTAATCAACGCAGCATGAAAGTTCGCCACCCCGCACTAGTTGACTAGCAAAGACAATAGCTCTGCTTCGATTTGCTTCCAGGGCTGTTCCAAATTTACTGTTGCGAGGCGAACTGAATGCCCCTGAATTTCATAATTGTCGGCGATCCTTGGACCATTCTGTGGGTACAAAAGCATCCCCTCCGCTGAGGGTCTTATGCGCTTATCGCTTTCCGCGTTCTTGAGGTATGTGAACAGCTGATAGAGGTTCGCGGATATGTAACTTTCCTTGCCCCAGTTTTCCTGCATCGCATTAGGGTAGTACTTCGTATCAATGATGATTTGCCTATCTGGGCAGTCTAGAAACACATCAGTGACCATCTGCGGAAGGAGCGTTGGATCGCTGCCGCCAATGGCTGTAGCATCCCACTTTAAGGCTAAGGGTACGACCCTGAATTTCTTCTCGTTTTTCCGATAAAAATTCCGAACAAAAGCTTCAAATACTTTGCCCATTTGAACCCCGTCACCCA
>JBBKVP010000003.1:0-34386 GCA_037968495.1 Pontixanthobacter sp.
GCCAATAGGTTGGCGGCCTGAAACACGAATTCCCAGGTCATTCGTGGGCACTTTCAAACCGCATGATAAGGCGTTTCAGCGCCTCATGCTCGTGCACGAATTGGCCGCCTGCCTTTTCCGCCGAACATTGGAGCGCGGCAGTTGCCACTTCGCTAGCTCTGATCGAGCGATATCGCACTGCATTGCCTTGGAGGAACAGATCCGACACGGGAGCCAGCGCACGTCCGATCCCCTCCAGAAACCTGACATCACCTTCGCGCCACCCGCGCAGCAGGCCGGGTCGCAAAATATCGAGACGGGTAAAGCGCAGCGCCTTCAGATCACGCTCTACTTCGCCCTTCGTGCGCAGATATGTCGTTCGCGATGCTGTGTCCGCACCGACGGAGGAGACATGCACAAAACTGCGCGTGCCCACTTCCTTGGCGGCGCGCGCGGCTTGCATAACCAACTCGTAATCGACCGCGCGCATGGCTTCGACGCTGCCAGCCTTGGCACGGGTTGTGCCGAGCGCGCAGATGACCGCATCCGGCGAAAGCGCCTCGACGATGCTGGACCAGTCTCCGGATTGGGAAAGTACCAGCTCAATCCGCGCACCTTCGGGGAATTTGATCTCGCGGCGGGCAATACCTTGCAAGGCGATTTCAGGCATATCCGGAGTGCGCGCGATCACGTGGCGTCCGATTAGACCGGTTGCACCAACGAGCAGAACCCGCCGTCTCGCAGACTCTGTATCAGACCCTGCGTCAGACATTAGAAAGACCCTCCGGCACCGAACCAAATATGCGCCTGAATTGGCTTATCGCATAGTGATCGGTCATTCCCGCGATAAAATCGGCGATGTGCCGGCCCCGCGCGGGCTCCTCCTGCGGCAGACGTTCGGCCCAGCTTTTCGACATAAGCGCGGGATCCTGATCAAAGGCGGCATAGAGCTGCGCGATGACATCCTTTGCCAGCCCAGCGGTGCGCAGCTGATCCTCATGATGGTAGAGCTTATCATACATAAAACGCTTTAGGTGCCGTTCCTGCGCAGCCATGTTCGGCGAAAAACTGGCCAGAGCGCGGCCCGCACCGCGCACATCCTCGATACTGTTGACGCCCGCCAGATTGCTGCGCGTGGTCTCCAGCAAGTCATTCACCATCACGCCAATCTGCGTGCGCACCAACTCGCGCAATAACTCCCCGCGCGCGGCACCCGGAAAGCGCCCTTCGACATTGCGCCATTGGTCGGCGACAAAATCGAGAGTGAGAAGATCGTCTAAGTCAAGGAAGCCCGCGCGCAGACCATCGTCTATGTCGTGATTGTCATAGGCAATATCGTCCGACAACGCAGAAACCTGCGATTCGAGGCTAGAAAATTCGCTCAACTCCATCGGGAATACCGCATCCAGCTCGGCCAGCGCCCAGCCGGGCTCCGTCACCGGGCCATTATGCTTTGCGAGGCCTTCGAGTACTTCCCAGCTGAGGTTCAGCCCATCATGCGAGCAATAGGGACTGTCGAGCCGCATCAGAGTGCGCAATGTCTGCGCATTATGGTCGAAGCCGCCTTGCCTCTCGGTCGCTGCCGAAAGCGCCGCTTCCCCGGCATGGCCAAACGGCGGATGGCCGATGTCATGTGCGAGACACAGGGCCTCGGTCAGATCCTCGTCCAGCCGCAACGCCCGTGCAACGGTTCGGCCAATTTGCGCGCATTCGAGGCTGTGGGTTAGGCGGACGCGGTAGTGGTCACCGTCGGGCGCAACGAACACCTGCGTTTTGTGGCGTAACCTGCGGAAGCTGATTGAATGGATAACCCGGTCGCGGTCGCGCTGGAAGGCGCTGCGCGGCCCGCGCACGTCTCGGCGATCTTCGGGAAATTCACGCCCGCGACTGATCGCAGGATCACTTGCATAGGGTGCGCGGTCCATTGGCTCGCGCACCTAGCCTGTATCCTGGCCCGGGTCCTTACCCAAAATCCAGTCCGCGGCTGCCTGTGCATGGATTGTCGTGGAATCGTAGATCGGCAGAATGTTGGCGTCGATGTCGACCACCATTTCCAGCTCGGTGCACGCAAGCACTATAGCCTCCGCTCCGTCGCGTGATTGGTTGGTGATAACGGTTTTCAGAAGACGTTCGGCATCGCGGGTGGCGCGGCCTTGCATCAGCTCGTCATAAATCAGATTATCGACCTGCTCGACCACGGCCATGTCAGGCGGCAGCAGATCGATGCCGTAGGATACGAGCCGGCGGCGATAGAAGCCTTCGGTCATGACATTATGCGTGCCGATCAGCGACGCGGTTTTGACGCCGTCCGCCTGCATTTTCGCGCCAACCGTTTCGGCGATATGGATAATCGGCAAATCGACGCGGATATCCAGCTCGCGGTATATTTTGTGCATGGAATTGGCACAGATGATGATCGCTGCAGCGCCAGCAACTTTCAACCGGTTGGCCGAATCGGCCAGAATATCGGTCGCGCGCTGCCATTCCTCGTCAGAGCGAAGCCGATAAACGCAGTTGAAATCCAGACTTTCGAGCAACAACGGCGCACTTGTGCGCTTGTCGCTCGCCTTCTGAATATCGCGATTGATCAATTCGTAATAGCGGCGTGTCGAGGCCCAGCTCATTCCGCCAATCATCCCCAGCTTACGCAAACTCAAATACCCTTTTTGATGGAGATCAACGCACCACGATGGGTAGTGATAGGCGGGAAGCCGCGCAGCGTCCAGCGGGCCTGGCTAACGCGCTCTACCCGCCGGTTGCAGTCCTTAACGGCAAGTTTGCCAACCATTTCCGCAAGTCGTTGGATGATGGTCCAGCCGCCTCTTCCATCGGCAAGTGACCGATTCCGGGATAAGTGACTTCGGTGGCATTCGGAATGTTGGATTTGAACCATGCAGATGCGTCAAACGGTATTAGCGAATCCTCCTCGCCCCACATCACGAGCGTCGACACCTTCATTGCTTGCGCTTGTTCAGGTGTAAATGCTGTTCGTTCCGCAGAAAAGCGAGCGCGGGTTGCATCGCGGTTGCCAGGATAACGGGCCAATTCCCAATAGCGATCAACTGCTTCCGGGGTTACAACCTGCTGATTGGAAACACTCTGGGACAGGCTCCGCTCAACCAGCGAACGCGCCAACATTTGGCTGAGGACCGAACCCACGCCCGGAATTTGCGCCAGCGTAAATGCAAGGTTTCCGCCGCCTTCGCGTTCGATCGGTGCACCGGAGGCATCGACTAACACCAAGCCGTCCAGCCGCTCCGGATGTTCGAGCGCATACGCCATAGCTATTCCGCCGCCCATAGAATTGCCGCCAAGCACAAAAGTATCGAGCTTCATGGCGTCCGCAACATGTTCGACATCGCTGACAAACATTTCACGCGCATAATTGGAATCCGGCGCGGCCCCTGTCAGCCCATGACCGCGCTGGTCAAATCGAATGACGCGGTAGTCGTCTTTGAGAGCCTCGGTCCATAGCTCCCAGGTATGCAGGTCTGCGTTCGACCCGTGGAGCAGCATCACGACCGGTGCATCTCGCGGCCCTTCGTCGCGTAGATGCACAGTCATCCCGCCGCCAATGTCGACGAATTGCGATGGTTCACCGCCATATTTCGCGCGCATCTCCAATGGGTCGGTGTCGGGTGTGCGGAAGATCACGAACGCCAGCATCAGCACGATAAAGATAACAAGCAGGATTTTGGCGAGACGCTTCATGTAGTTAGATTCCTTCAATCCAGCGGGTGACGGCTGCCACGCCTTCTTCATCGACGGTCGATTTGCCGAGTTCGGGCATTGCGACACCGGGTTCGTTGCTCTTCATCCGGTGAACCAGAATACTCTCGTCAGGCTTGCCCGGCACGATATCAAACTCAAGGATGCCCGATCCGCGACCTGCGGCAACCGGTCGTTTGCCAATACCGATGGCGTCCGACAGCGTTTGCTCCCACCGCAGATCAAGGCCTGAATTGGAAGCGTTGGCGCCCGGCCTGTGGCAATGGGCACAATTAACGTCGAGATAGGCGCGCGCTGCGGCTTCCGGTTTTGCGCTCCCGTGATTTTCCCACAGTGGCAGCGGTGTTTCCAGATCGGGCGCTGCGTCGAGCAATCCGGCAGCCACCAAACCCACCTGCCAGTCATGCGAAAGGTTGCGCGCCTTGGGGCCGATGGGGACCACTTCGCCATTCAGGCCGTGGCATTCCTTGCATTGGTTCTTGTTCGGCACCCGGTAACTGATCTGCTCGCCGCGCGGCGTGGTCAGATCGACCCGCGCCCCGGCAATGACCAAGGTCGCATCGGTTTGCTCGTCATTCCACTTATATGGCAGCGCCAGCCAGCCCTCGGCTCGGTGCAGCAGCACCCGCGTCTCGATCAACCGCCGAACCTCACCTTCGCCAAAGGCAAAGGTCTTGATCAACGCGCTGCCGACCGGAAGGTTGAGCAGCCCTTCCCCCTGTGAAACAGCTTGCGATCCGGCGGGCAAGTAAAGGAAACGCAGCTTGTCCGTCCCATCGGAATAGAGCGGCGTATTAAGCCGGTAGGGCGTGACACGATCTGCCGGAACCTGCTCCGCCGCATTGGCGAAGAAACCGAAATCCGACAGCGCGCGCGGCAAGTGTGTTTCGGTCACCGCGACGTCATTGACCGCAGGCGGCCCACCAGCATTTGCATTAATCGCGCAAGCGGCGGCAAACATCGTTGCAGCAAGGAATAGTCCTTGCTTCATCCGGTGATACGCGCGGACAACTCTTCGGGCGCGCCGATCGACGCTTCGTCATAATCGATCGCATTTACGGGCACTACCAATGGCCCTGGCTTTGCCTTGTCGGGACCATCACCGACTTTCGCCAAGTTGAGCGACCAGCCGATCGTTTCTGCGGCAACACTCAGCCCCGTATCGCCTTCGGACAGACCATCCCAAAGAACCGACGGTAAAGAGCCGCCAAACGCCGCCAGCAACATCCCGCGCCCTTCGAACTGCGGGTCCATCCCGCTGCGGGCGTAAGTGTTCTTCCCAATCACAACATTGCGCGCATAGGGATTGTACCTGTCGTCATCATAGGGCTGCGGATAGGTCACAACCATCACGTCGGATGTCGAATTATCGGTCAGGATATTGTCATGAATCCACACGCCGTCATTCGCCATGATCAACACGCCAGTACCCTTCAGAACACCGCCGACAATGTTGCCGGGAGGGGCAAAGTTGGGCTCGTCATTGCCGACGACCAGATTGTTACGGATAACCACATTACCGCCGCCCATCACGGGCAAGTTCGGCAAGTCGAATACGAGAATTCCGCCGGTGTTGCGCGTGGCGATATTGCCCTCGACCACGGCATTGCGGCTGTTTTCAATCTCGATCCCGGCGACATTCGCCTCGGCAATCGAATTGCGAACGGTGATGTCCTTGCTCTGCCCGACATAGATGCCCGCGTCAGACGCGCCCGAGACCTTTACGCCGTCGATCAGCACGCCGGTGCTTTCGACTGGATAGATCGCATAGGCGCCGTTGTCGGGGCTCGGCCCGTTCGTCCATTCCACGCGGATGCGATGATAGACGATGGCATCTGCGCCCTTCGATTTGATCCCGTCGCCCTTGGGGTTTTCCATCCCGAAATCACGAAGCGTGACAAAGTCGGATGTGACCAACAGCCCTTCGCCCGCACCGATTTGCTTGGTGAAATCGAGCACGGTCTTATCCATGCCAGCCCCGCGAACAGTTACGCTATCGACATCGAGCGATAGTCCGTCGGTGAGCGTGAAATAACCCTCGCCCAACACGATCTCGTCGCCCGGTTCGGCTAGTATCAGCGCCTCTTGCAGGCGCTCCTGAGCGTCAGCCCCGGCAGCGACTTCGATAGTTTCGGCAAATGCAGGATTCGCCGCCGCAAGTGAAATTGCCGCAGTAATGCAGGCGAAATTCATTTTCTGTGTCATAGGCCTCTCTCCGAAATGTATATTGCGCTATTTTGAGTGCGAAGCAAACAGTCCGGAGAATGCTTTTATGATCGCACGAAAGCCCGCCTTTGTCCTGACCGCGCTAGGCGCTGTTGCTGCCGCATTTATAGCTGCGCCCACTATCGCCGCGCCATCTTCAATTGCAGGCAAGTGGAAAACCGGTGACGGCAAAGCGATCGTCACCATCGCGCCCTGCGGCCAAAGCCTGTGCGGCAGGATTACCAAGTTCCTCGTCCCCGAACCGCCTGGCGGTGCACGCGACGGGAAGAACCCGGACAGTTCGCAGCGTGACCGCATGCTACTGGGGTCGGCAATCCTGTGGAACCTGCAGCCGAAGGGCAGCGCGTTTAGCGGCAATGGTTACAGCCCTGAGGCCGGACGTAATTTCAACGCGACCGTCACGCGCAGCGGCAATGGTCTGAAAGTCAAAGGCTGCGTGCTATTGTTCTGCCAGTCGCAAAACTGGACGAAGGTCTAAGCTTTAGCCAATCCCCAGAGCGCAGAGGCCTGCGGAACTGGCGGTTACGGTAACCACTTCAGCATCGCCCATTTTGCGTACCCGTTTAACATATTCGCCGAGATTGAGTTTCTCACCATCTTCGCTGGCAAGCGTCTCCAACTTGCGTAGCTGCGTGATGGTCAGCCGGTCCGTCATGCGTCCGGCCATGCAATCCGCCCGCTTTTCCGAGACACCGGCGTCCATCAGAGCGGTTTTGACGCGGTATTCCGTGACCTGTTCAATCCCGCCGAAAAACACGAGATAGATACCGCCTGCAATCGCTGCCAAAGCCAGCAGCGCGAGGAACCTCTTCACTCGCTCAACGCCTTGTTGATTTCCTCAACCATCTTCTTCGCATCAGACAGCAGCATCATGGTCTGGTCCATATAGAACACGTCATTGTCGACGCCCGAGTATCCGACGCCGCCCATGCTGCGTTTGATGAAGAATACCTGCTTGGCTTTCTCCACATCAAACACAGGCATGCCGTAAATCGGGCTGGTCTTGTCGGTCTTGGCGGCAGGGTTTACCACGTCATTTGCACCAATGATGAATGCAACGTCAGCCTGCGCAAATTCGGAGTTGATGTCCTCCAGCTCGAAGACTTCGTCATAGGGGACGTTAGCCTCTGCTAGCAGCACATTCATGTGCCCCGGCATCCGGCCAGCGACGGGATGGATGGCGTATTTTACGCTTACGCCCTTTTCCTTCAGCACGTCGCCCATTTCGCGCAAGACATGCTGCGCCTGCGCCACGGCCATGCCGTAGCCGGGAATGATGATGACACTTTCGGCCTGTTCCAGCATAAAGGCCGCATCCGCCGCGCTGCCCTGCTTATAGGGACGCTGTTCGCGCGGTTCGCCATCGCCGGCCGCTTGCTCCACGCCAAATCCGCCCGCGATCACCGAAATGAAACTGCGGTTCATCGCCTTGCACATGATGTAACTGAGGATCGCGCCTGAAGAACCAACCAGCGCGCCCGTGACGATCATAGCGGTGTTGTGCAGCGTAAAGCCCATCGCCGCTGCCGCCCAGCCGGAATAGCTGTTCAGCATCGACACCACGACTGGCATATCCGCCCCGCCAATGGGGATGATCAGCAGGAAACCAACAATAAATGCCAGCGCCGTAATCGCCGCGAAATAAGTCATATTGTCAATCGCATCATGCGCGAAAAGGACCGTGAGGATCAGAATAGCGGCCATCACACCCAAATTGATAATGTGGCGCATTGGCAGCAGGATCGGCGCGCCCGACATCTTGCCTGCCAATTTCAGGAAAGCGATAACCGAGCCGGAGAAGGTGATGGCGCCAATCGCCACGCCCAGCGCCATTTCGATCCGGCTTACGGGTCCGATAACCATCGATCCGTCTATCCCCGGGACGAGCAGATCGAAAGCACCGGGGTTCATAAACGCCGCCCAGCCCACCAGCACCGCAGCAAGGCCGACGAGCGAGTGGAACGCTGCGACCAGCTGCGGCATGTCTGTCATCGCGATGCGCTTGGCGATCACGAAACCGATGATCCCGCCGATAGCGATGGCGCCGCCGATTTCCGGCAGCGAAGCGACGTCATGCGTGATCAGGGTGGTCACCACCGCGATTAGCATACCGATCATGCCGAAACGGTTGCCCGCGCGGCTGCTCGATGGTGACGACAGCCCGCGCAATGCGAGGATGAAGAACACGCCGGCAATCAGATATGCCAGCGCAACCCATGGGTTTACGGCATGAACAGTCTCGGCGACCGCAGCGAATTCGGCGGTTTCTGGAGCGAAAGCAGCCATCAGCCCTTCGCACCGCTAGATTTCGCAGGAGCAGCCGGTTTCTCTTTCTTCTTATACATCGCCAGCATGCGCGCCGTAACAGCAAAGCCGCCGAAGATATTTACACTCGCCAGCACAACGCCAATCAGGCCGAGCCACTTGGCCGCCGGATTACCCGCACCTGCCGCCGCAATCAGCGCGCCGACAATGATCACCGAAGAGATTGCATTGGTCACCGCCATCAAAGGCGTGTGCAACGCCGGAGTGACCGACCAAACAACGTAATAGCCGACAAAGCAGGCTAGGACGAAAATCGATAGAATGCTGATGAAATCCACGGCGTTCCCTCTTCTATTTTGCGCACTGTATCGCAAGACCAGCGGGCCAAGTCGAGTGCCAAGGCGAATAGATCACCGCCAAAGAAAAGGCGCCCGAACCGGATGGGTCCAGACGCCTTTCGAATTATAGGTAATCCGAGTTACATGCTGGGCAGAAGCACACCGTCCACCACATGCATCACGCCGTTCGATTGGCCGACATCAGCCTGCGTGACATAGGCGGTGCTACCGTTTTTGCCCTTCAGCAGGACTTTGCCGCCAACCAGCGAAGCTGTCAGGTCTTCGCCCGCCAGCGTTGTTACGGTGGCTGTGCCGCCGCCTGCATTGATCTTGGCGATCAGGTCTGCGGCGCTAACCTTGCCCACAACCACATGGTAATAGAGCACTTTTTGCAACGACTGCTTGTTCGCAGGCTGCAACAGTGAATTCAACATCGGAGCAGGCACAGCCGAAAAGGAGCTATCGTTCGGCGCGAAAACTGTAAACGGGCCCGGGCTGCTGAGTGTGCTGACCAGATCAGCTGCAATCACAGCCTTTTCCAAAGTCGTGTGATTAGCTGAAATCTGCACATTTTCAGCAATAGTGTTGTTCTTCGACATCATCGGCACCGCAGCCGTCGACGTGCTGCTGGCCGGAATGACAGTAGAACAAGCGCCAAGTGCTAGCGCTGCCGATGCGCCAAGCAATGCGCGCGAAAAAGCCTTACTCATGGATATTCTCTCCTCATAAACTCTATCGCAGATACGCTTCGCACCGCAAAACGGGCGCAAGAAACTGCAGAAAATCGTCAAACCGCCGTTCGTTGATGCTGCTATTCCCTATGGCACTCCGGCCAATCGCTCCATATTATCGAGGTGAAAGGCTAGCTGCATAGTCAAATTGCGCACCAATTCCTCGGTTCCTGGCTTGTCTGTTTGCGCGCAGTTCAAATCGACCAACGTGAGCGGGTAATTATTGTCAGCTTCGACAATCGCCAGATCAATCGCGAGACTGGTTCCGCTGACACTCGCCTTCAGCCGTTCGTAGCGCTGGATCGCAGGGTCCATAATCGCCATGGTTTCAGGAACAGCGCTATGCGGACAGCCGGGCGTAATGATCTCTATTGCCTCGGCCGCGAATAAGCGAAAGGCTGCGCCCACTTGCGTTTCTTCCGCGCCGTAGGTTAGTACTTGTGGGGCCTGCTGGGCCTGACCCGAAGTCGTACAGCCGCCCAATACAAGCGCAGCGGCTAGTAGGACAAACCTCACCCTCGCAGCCGCTCGTTTACGATCTTGCCGCCTTGCGTCAGGCGCACGGCGTCGCCGATTTCATCATCCAATTCCACCTTGCCAGCTTCCTTGTCCCAGAAGGCGCTAAGGAAGTTGAACAAATTGCGCGCATACAACGCGGACGCATCTGCCGCGAGATGGCCTGCGGTGTTGGAATAGCCGACGATTTTCACACCGTGGCGTTCCACAACTTCATCCGGCTTGCTGCCTTCAACGTTTCCGCCCTGCGCAACTGCGAGGTCGAAGATCACACTACCCGGCTTCATGCTGGCGATTTGCGCATCTGTAATCAGCACAGGCGCAGCGCGGCCCGGGATCAGGGCCGTGGTGATTACAATATCCTGCTTGGCGATATGGCTGGAGACAAGTTCCGCTTGCGCGTCCTTATATTCGTCTGACATTTCAGTGGCATAGCCTCCGCTGCCCTCGCCCTCGATACCTTCGACGCTTTCAACGAAGATCGCCTTCGCACCGAGCGACTGGATCTGCTCCTTGGTAGCAGAGCGGACATCGGTCGCCGAAACCTGCGCGCCCAAGCGTTTCGCCGTGGCAATCGCCTGAAGTCCGGCAACGCCGACGCCCATGATAAAGGCGCGCGCGGCGGAAACTGTGCCAGCCGCTGTCATCATCATCGGAAATGCGCGGCCATAGATATTCGCAGCGACCAGCACTGCCTTATATCCGGAAAGATTGGATTGGCTGGAAAGCACATCCATGCTTTGCGCGCGGGTAATACGCGGCATGAACTCCATCGATAGCGCCTCTAGCCCTGCCTTGGCATAGGCCTCCACGCGGTCTTTCTGCATGAAGGGGTCAAACGTTGCGGCGACCATTGCGCCGGCGTTTACGCCTTTGAGCATCGCAACATCAGGTGCTTGCACACCCAGCACAATGTCTGCACCGGCCACGACCTTATCAGCCGCGCCCACTTCCGCACCGGCATCCTTGTAATCGCCATCAGCAATGGAAGCCGCTTCACCTGCGCCCGCCTCCACGGCAAGCGTGGCCCCCAGCGCGGCGAATTTCTTTACCGTTTCAGGCGTGATCGCAACGCGGCTTTCGCCAACGGCTCGTTCCTTCAGGATCGCTATTCGCACGCCCGGCGGATCAGTCTGCGATCAGCAGGACAACGACGAATGCGATTACCGCGATCAGCGGCACTGCCCATTTCAGCGTGTCAATAAACGATCCGTATGTTTTTTCAGCCGGTTTAAGATCCTGAGCCATGTAAAACCTGTCCCTATAATTTATCCAATGATCTGTTGCAGGCCTTCTATATGCGCAAGGCGCGATGCTCAAGACTTCCCGGCAGGTTTAATCTGACCTTTACCGGTTCGCGCTAACGCAGCCCCAGTAATTTGAATTTGTCCGTAACAGGACGCTGGGGAGTGCACGGCGCAGATGTCTGAGCCTGAAGAACGCCTGTTGATGCTGATCGATGATGAACCGGCCCAAAGCCGGCTTATCACGGCGCTCGCTGCGCGTGAGGGCTGGCGTACGCTGATTGTGCAGGACGCTGAAACCGCAATTGCAACGCTAGGCACCCGTCAGGGCATGCAATGCGCCGCTATCATCCTCGACCAATGGGTGCCAGGTGACGATGCCTGCACGCTAATTTCCGAACTTAAAACCCGCCGCCCTGCCATGCCTATCCTGATGCTGACCACCAGCGCCAGCCCGATGCTGGCAGTGGACGCGATGCGCGCCGGGGCCACGGATTACCTCGTGAAACCGGTTGCACCCGACCGCCTGATGCGCGCCCTACGCAGCGCAACCAAACGCGAGGCACCCAAAGACGAACTCCAGCCGCTAACCGAAAAAATGCCTGCGGTGCTCGATTTCGATTCGATGATCGGCAATGCGCCCAGCTTCCGTTCGGCATTGGCACGCGCTGCAAAAGCTGCTCGCGGCCACGGCACGGTGCTGATCGAAGGCGAAACAGGCACCGGTAAAGAAATGCTGGTTCGCGCCATGCATGCCGCCAGCCCGCGTTCGAAAACGCCTCTGCGGATCGTCAATATTGCCGGTGTTCAGGGCAGTTCGGTCGAATCGGTTCTGTTCGGCCATGAAAAGGGCGCGTTCCCCGGCGCATTCGACCGGCAGATCGGCGCGTTGCAGCATTGCGACGGCGGCACCCTGGTCCTGGACGAAGTCGACCGGCTAACCGCTGATTTACAAGAACGCCTAGTCGAAGCGGTGACCGAAGGCATGGTCCGCCCGATTGGCGCCGCCCACAGTTTCCGCGTCGATCTGCGCATGATCGCCGCCAGCAACCTGCCTCTGGGTGATTTGGCCGAGGCAGGTCACTTCCGCAAAGATTTGCTGGAGGCGATGTCGGGCACCACGATCATGCTGCCGCCTTTGCGCGAACGGCAGGGTGACATCCCCGCCCTCGCCCGCCATTTCCTCGCTCGTATCGGCGACCAGCCTGGCCTGCGTCCGCTTTCGATTACCGATAGCGCGCTGTCGCTGCTGGCCGCATTCGACTGGCCGGGCAATGTCCGTCAGTTGCAGGCCGTACTGTTCCGCGCGGCTGTATTCTGCGACGGCGATGCGTTGACTGCGCAGGATTTCCCGCAGCTATCCGAGTTGATTGGCGAATTTGAAGATGTCATCGACCATAATCAGGACGGTGTCGGCATCCAGCTTTATACAGAAGACGGAAATCTTCGCCCGCTCGATGATATCGAAGCAGACGTAATCCGCCTCGCCATCGGGCATTACCGCGGCCGCATGACCGAAGTCGCACGGCGCCTCGGCATTGGCCGCTCGACGCTTTACCGCAAGCTCGGCGACTTAGGGATCGATAATGCAGCCTAAAGGCTGCGGGGGCATCGACAACGCCGCCTAAGCGCACTAGCGGCGGAGTATGACTAATACTCCATTCTCCGACATTTCAGGCAAAACCGCCCTCGTAACCGGCGCAGCATCCGGCATTGGCAAGGGCGTTGCGCGCTGGTTGGACGAGCATGGCATTGGCAGGCTGGTGCTGGTTGATGTCGACGAAGGCGGGCTGAAGGCGCTTAACCTAAATTGCGAACTTGAATTGCACGTCGGCAGCGTTGCCGATGAAGCGCTGTGGGCCAAGGTCGAAGCGGGTCTGTATGGTCTCGACTATTGCGTTGTGAACGCAGGCATCGGCGGCAGCGGCGAGATCGCCGACCTATCGCTCGAAGAATGGCGCCGCGTTACCTCGGTCAATCTGGACGGGGCGTTCCTGACGCTCGGCGCAGGCCTCCGCGCTATGAAGAAATCAGGCGGCGGCAGCGCAGTCGTGGTAGCCTCCGTAACCGGGATTAAGCCCATCCCCGGCATCGGTCCCTACGGCGTCGCCAAAGCAGGCGTAGCCCACATGGCGCGCATCGCCGCAGCCGAAAACGCAGCCCACGGCATCCGCGTAAACGCCGTCGCACCGGGCGGCGTCGACACAGCCATCTGGGAATCCGGCGAACAATTCCGCGAAGCCGTAGCCGAACATGGCCGCGAAGCTGCGCTAAAAGGAATGGCCGCCACCACCCCACGCGGAAAGTTCGCAACGCCTGACGAGTTGGCTGGAGAGATCGGCTTTTTGCTCAGCGATATGGCGGCGAATATTAATGGAACTGTGCTGGTAACGGATGGCGGGTTTTCATTTTGAGCGAAGGTGATTCAATCATCGTTCGCTCCGACCAGTAATGCTATCAACGCGATTAAGGCTGCGTAGCGGAATGCCGACCCCAGCGCGACATCCCGTAACACTTCGGATCGCCAAAGTTCGAACCAAGTCTCAGCAACAACGATCCAACCGGCGAAGAGCATAAAAACTGCCACTCCACATCCGGTAAGCGCCCACTTCTTACTGGCTGAGAACGCTGCTGAATCGGCGGTTCTTGCGGTCCACATTTGCCACGCCCCAACAAAACAAAGCGCAGCGCAAAGAGCCTTAAAGCCAACAATGAAAAGAGCACCGAGAAGGACAATCGCCGGATTGGTGGTTGCTCGCCAAATTTCAGCACCTCCATCGAATGTTGCCATCGAAGTTGTTGCTGAAACTGCCCCGGTTGTTCCCGTCCAATCCGTGATATTGCCGATCGAGCCAAAGAGCGCCCAGAGTGCAACACTAAGCACTAAAGCGATTTTAAGAATTCTCAACATGAAGAGCCCCCTCTTTCGAAGGCAAGACTACAACTGTTCGATGTGTATGTCTAATCCTCAGCCATCTCGCTGAAGTCCGTCAACGCCGCATCCCTTAACCCGCGCCACACGTTGCGCGCCTGAACCGTCGCGGCCCCATCGTGCGCCCTCAGCATTTGAACGCCCGCATTCATGCCTGCAACGGCCAAAGCTAGCGAGCCGCCTAGGCGGTCCTCTACAGGCGCTTCGTTGGAAAGCGCGCCGATCATGCGTTTGCGGCTTGCGCCTAGCAGCAGCGGCTGACCCAGCGCGTGGAACAGCGGCAATGCGTTCAGCAGCGCCAGATTATCCGCCAGCGATTTACCGAAGCCAATGCCAACGTCGAGCAGGATGTTCTCGCGCGCGACACCTGCGGCGATTGCTGTATCGCGGCGGTCTTTCAACCAATCAAACACATCCAGCACCACATTAGAATACTCACCGTCAGCGTGGAGGTTTTCGCCTTCTCCCGGTGCATGCATCAGTACTACCGGCACACCGGCACGGGCAACGATTTCCAGACTGCGCGGATCGTGGCGCAGAGCCGACACGTCGTTGATCATATGCGCGCCAGCCGCCAGTGCGGCCTCCATCACGGCTGGGCGACGCGTATCGATGCTAATGGCCGCGCACATGGTGGCGCAATATTCGGTTGCCGGTATGACCCGCTCGATCTCGTCGCCTTCCCACACGGCAGCCGCGCCGGGCCGCGTGCTTTCGCCGCCAATATCGACCAGCGCCGCGCCAGCTTCCAGCATCGCGGCCGCGTGGGCTTGCCCAACTTCTGGATCATCCAAAAAAGCCCCGCCATCGGAAAAGCTGTCAGGCGTGACATTCAGAATGCCCATAATCTGCGGCTGGTCGAGCCGGACAGTCCGCTCGCCCAATTGCAGCGGCGGGTGGGCAAAGCGCAGCGCGGTCCACTGCCGCTCACCCTGGGCGGCGACATCACCGGGCAATTTCGCCAACGCATCAGCAATGCCCGAAGGCGAGACGACTTCACGCTCAATCACTGCACCATCGCGGCGCAAAATTACGGCAAAGCGGCTGGCATAAACCATTCCGCCAGCCAGCCGGACGGCCTCACCCTCTTCGCTTTGGGGGCTCGGCGCGAAGCTGATCGGGCGGATATAAATTTGGTCCATTAGTCCTCGGTAGCTAGCAGGTAAGTCTGCCGGATATCGTCAACCGGCTTTACCGTGCCTTCGTGCTCAATATGCCAGAATGTCCAGCCGTTGCAGCTTGGCGCGCCTTGCAAATCCTTGCCTAGGCCGTGGATCGAACCGGTCTGCTTTTCGTAAGCAAGCGATCCGTCGGCGCGGACCTTGGCCACCCAGCGGCGTTTCTTGTCGAAGATTTCCGTGCCCGGCTGAATATAGCCGTTCTCAACCAAAGCACCGAAGGCCACACGCGGCGCGTTCTTCTTGCTCTGCATCGTTTCCAGCGCGCTTTCATCGAGTGGCAGCGCCAGTTCGATGCGCTCCATTGCGACTTCGCGGTAGATGCGTTCGCGCTCGCAGCCGATCCAGTCGCGGCCAAGGCGTTTTGCAACCGCGCCAGTGGTGCCGGTGCCGAAAAACGGGTCGAGCACGACGTCGCCCTTCTCGGTCGTCGCCAGCATCACGCGGTAGAGCAGTGCCTCGGGCTTCTGGGTAGGGTGCGCTTTGGTCCCGTCACGCTTCAGGCGTTCCTGACCGCCGCAAATCGGCAGCAGCCAATCGCTGCGCATTTGCAGCTCGTCATTGAGCGTTTTCATCGCGCGGTAATTGAATTGGTAACGCGCTTTCTCATCCATGCCCGCCCAGATCAACGTCTCATGAGCATTAGTGAAGCGAGTGCCTTTGAAGTTCGGCATCGGGTTTGATTTGCGCCAGATAACATCGTTGAGTATCCAGAAACCAAGATCCTGCAAGATCGAACCGACGCGGAAGATGTTATGATAGCTGCCGATGACCCACAAGGCGCCATCAGGCTTCAGAACGCGTCTCGCTTCTGTCATCCAGTCTTTTGTAAACTTGTCATAAACAGCGAGACTGTCAAATTGATCCCAGTGATCGGTAACTGCATCAACCTGGCTGCCATCGGGGCGGTTTAGATCGCCGCCAAGTTGGAGATTATAGGGCGGATCAGCAAAAACCATGTCCACACTGTTGTCGGGCAGCTTCCGCATGGCTTCAACGCAGTCGCCATCCAGAATTTGACCTAGAGGGAGCTTCGCCCGAACGGCTTTATCGGCCGCTTCTTTCGCAATTTGCGTATCGACTTTCGTCTTGCGCAAACGTGTTTTCGTATCGGCTAAAACCTGCCCCATCATATTCGCCCCTTTAAGTTATCCACAGGGTGAGTCCAAGCGGACTCCGCGTCAAGGACGGATTGTCGCAGCTTATAGTTAACGCGGCGCTAACCATAAAAGAACATAGCGAGTCCGGCACATCATGCTGTGCCAATGCCCGCATTCGGGACTCGATATATAGGGGTGTGGCGGCGAAGACTCGGTTCGTCGCTTTTTCCGGATTTAGAGCGGCAATAGCTGGGCGACCGGCGCAAAACTGCGCCGATGGAGCGGCGATGGCCCATGTTGTTGCAACGCGGCCATATGGTCCTTCGTCCCGTAACCCTTGTTCCGCTCCCAGCCATAATGGGGGTGGCTCTCCGCCGCTGCGCACATCACCCGGTCGCGGTATTCCTTGGCGATTATCGAGGCAGCCGAGATACATGGTTCGATCCCGTCCCCGCCCACGATGGCGCGTGCAGCCCAGCGCCATTCTTCGCGCCGGCCGATGGGGGTCATATTGCCGTCGATCAGTACCTGGTCAGGCTCGCGCCCGAGCACCATACAAAGCTGCTCGACAGCCAGTGTCATCGCCAGCATCGTGGCACCGAAGATGTTGAGCCGGTCGATATCGTCCACATTGACTACACCAATCCCAAACGCGCAGCTCTCTCGAATTTTAGCCTCAAGCACGCCTCTGCGCTTGGCCGTCAACTTCTTGGAATCATCCAAACCTTCGGGACATGGCTTGCACAGCAGAACGGCAGACGCCACAACCGGGCCAGCCAGCGGCCCGCGGCCTGCCTCATCCACTCCGATGATCAGCCCTTCTTCGGCCATTTCGGCACCAAATCCGTTGTGAGGTGTTCCAGCTAACATGATCAAACAAACGCTCCAGGCCTCCATGCTCCTATCCTCCGCCTCACTGCTGCTCGCAAGCTGCGGTGCCGTGGCGAACGGGGAAAACACTCCAGACGTCGCATCGTCTTCAGCAGATGTAGATGCAGGCGAACCGTTCGTCAGCGCCGAAATGGGCCGGTTCGAGGAGCCATGGGCGGCAGCTTTCGTCCCCGGTACGGAAATGCTCGTCATTACCGAAAAGGGCGGCAAGATCGCCGGATTTAATGCCGCAAATAGGACGACAGTATCCTTCGCCGGAGCGCCAGAAGTTGATTATGGCGGACAAGGCGGCTTGGGCGACATCGCTTTCCTACCAAGTGAAACCGCAAATATGCTCACTCCGCGAACCATTTTCTTAAGCTGGGCGGAAGCAGGCGAAGGCAAGACACGCGGCGCAGTAGTCGGCAAAGGCATGATGACTTGCGAGAGCCAGCAAGCTTGCGAAATCCGCGATCTCGAAGTCATCTGGCGGCAAGATAAGGTCGAAGGGCGCGGCCATTATTCACACCGCATAGCCTTCTCGCCTGACGAGCAATATCTCTATATCGCCTCGGGTGAGCGGCAGAAGAAAACCCCGGCACAGGACCTGTCGAACAATCTTGGCACTATCGTGAGGCTGATGCTCAACGGGCAGCCAGCAGCAGGCAACCCTTTCGCCGATCGCGGATCGCCCGCCGACCAGATTTGGACCTATGGCCATCGCAATATCCTCGGAATGCAGTTTGATGATCAGGGCCGGCTTTGGGAAGTGGAACACGGCCCAGCGGGCGGTGACGAATTCAATCTGGTCAAAGAAGGCCAGAATTACGGTTGGCCAATTGTTTCCAACGGCAAGGACTATAACGGAACCGCCATTCCCGATCATTCGACCCGGCCAGAATTTGCGGCACCGGCAGTGGGATGGACGCCCGTTATCGCACCCGGAAACTTCATTTTCTACGATGGTGACATGTTTGGTGCGTGGAAAGGCGATGCTTTGATTGCGGGCTTGAAGTCTGAAGCCATCGTGCGCGTCACGATAGACGGCGAAACAGCGACCGAGACAGGCCGTTACGATATGAGCTTGCGCATTCGTCAGATCGTGCAGGGGCCCGATGGTGCCATCTGGGTACTCGAAGACGGCGAGAACGCCCGCCTGCTGAAACTTACGCCTCGGTGACATAAAGCCTTTTGCAGTTGGCAAAGTGTGCGTGGCCACTTAACGGCCCGCGCTCATGGCTAATATTATCCCCCTCGACGGCGTTGATGCCGAATTGGTTGAAGAACTGCTTGATGCAGCTTTTGGTTCTGACCGGCGTAAACGTACAGCATACCGTATCCGCGAGGGGCAGGAATTTCTCCCGCCGCTTAGTTTCGCCGCGCTGGACGAAGAAGATATGCTGGCAGGCACAATTCAAGCGTGGCCTGTCGCGCTGACTGACGAGGAAGGCCGCCGTCACCCAATGGTTATGGTCGGTCCTGTTGCCGTGCTGCCAGACAAGCAGAACGATGGTTACGGAAAGGCGCTGATGCTGGCGACGCTGGGCGGGATGGCCGACGATGCCGCCCTGCCACAGATCATGATCGGCGATCCCGAATATTACGAGCGCTTCTTCGACTTTACCGCCGCCCATACGAGCGGCTGGCGCTGCCCGGGTCCTTTTGAGCAAGAGCGCCTGCTGGTTCGCACAGCCAATCCCACGGTTCTGCCGACAAGTGGAATGCTGGGTCCTTGGGATGTGCCCAATTAAGTCTGCTAACTAGACCAGACCGCAGCGCTGTGGCATCCGCATTGCAATGCCTTACGAGCCGCCACCCGAACTTGCCGGACTATCGCTGCGTCAGATTGCGGAAGCGGTCGAGGCGCGCAAGCTGCCGCCCGTGGATCAGTGGTCGCCCGACAATAGCGGTGAAAGCGAGATGTGCATCGCAAGGGATGGCAAGTGGTTTCATCAGGGCAGCGAAATAACGCGGCCCGCCATGGTCCGCGCATTTGCCTCACTTTTAATCCGTGACGACGCTGACCAGCATTGGCTCATGACGCCCTATCAAATGCTGACGATCGAGGTTGAGGACGCGGCGTTTATAGCAGTCGACATGCACGTGAGCGAAGGCGCATTGGCTTTTCGGCTTAACACGGATGATCTGGTCGTTGCAGGCCCTGAAAACCCGCTGATCGCTCGCGGTGATCCTGATACGCCGTCGCTCTATCTGGCCGTCCGCCATGGCTGCGAGGCGCGGCTGAACCGCAGCACTTACGCGCAGATTGCCGAACATGCCGCTTCTTTGGGCGACGATTGGAAGGTCGCCAGCCAAGGCGTCCAATTCACATTGGTGCCTGAATGAGCGCGCTGTTTGACGAGTTGCACAGGCTCCACCGAGCCGGGCATGATGTGGATATCCACGATCTGCTCGACGATGCAGGCCTTGGTCCCGATGAGACCACCCGAGAGGCCGCCGTTCTAATAGCCATAACCGACCGCCCTCGCCCCGGCATGCTGCTGACGCAGCGGCCTGACACGATGGCTGACCATCCCGGACAGGTCGCATTCCCCGGCGGAAAGATCGAGCCAGGCGAAAACGCCGTCGAGGCCGCCTTGCGCGAAGCCGAAGAGGAACTCGGCATTTCCCGCGATGCAGTGCGCGTGATTGGCCCGACCGACCTGTTCAACACCGGTAGCGGTTTTGCTGTCACACCTGTGCTTGCAGTCGTGCCGCATGATATTTCGATTGCTCCCGACCCCGGCGAAGTCGCTGACTGGTTCGAACCGCCGCTCGATTTCGTAGTCGATCCCGCCAACCGTTCTGCGCATCAAGCATTCTGGAAGGGTGAGAACCGGCACTATTACCAGATCAACTGGGAGGGTTACCGGATTTGGGGTGTGACCGCCGCGATCATCGCCAACCTATCACGCCGGATCGACTGGAAGGGGCTGATTGATGGCTAACACTCTTCCCGCCGCCGAATGGACCAAGCGCGCCGCCCTCGCCGCGCTAGTGGCCGCGCTTGGTGAGGGCAATGCCCGCTGGGTAGGCGGCGCGGTGCGCGACACACTGCTCGGCTCGCCGGTCAGCGATATTGATTGCGCCACGACGCTTCTGCCCGAAGAAGTTATCGCGCGCCTGAAAGGCGCGCGCATTCGTACCGTGCCGACCGGACTTGCCCATGGAACCGTTACAGCGCTTGTCGAAGGCGGCAATGTCGAGATCACCACCCTGCGCCATGACGTCAGCACCGATGGTCGCCGCGCTACGGTCAAATTCGCCAATGACTGGAGGGACGACGCAGCCCGCCGTGATTTTACGATCAACGCTCTCTATGCCGATCCCGATACGCTGGAGGTTCACGACTATTTCGGCGGCTTGGCCGATCTGGAGGCGCGAACGGTGCGCTTCATCGGCGATGCCCGCGAACGCATCCGTGAGGATCACCTGCGGATCCTGCGCTACTTCCGCTTTCAGGCGCGCTTCGGCGCTGATCCGGATGCCGAGGCTGAGGAAGCCTGCAGCGAACTCGTGGGAACGCTGAAGGCGCTGTCGCGTGAACGGGTCGGATGGGAACTACTCAATCTGCTTGGCCTGCCGGACTCCGCCCCCACTGTGCAGCGGATGTTTGAGCTGGGCGTGCTGCAGGTCGTGCTGCCGGAAAGCGGCAAGCGCGAACTCACGAAGCTTGCAGCATTGATCGAAGCAGAGCGCCGCACGGACACCCCGCCCGATGGCCTTCGCCGCCTTGCCGCGTTGCTGCCCGCCCTGCCCAACATCGCAGTGTCGGTTGGCAAGCGATTGCGCCTTTCGCGCCAGCAATGCGGCCGCTTGGCCTGCGCTGCGGAGCGCAATGACCAAGATCACGCTGACCCGCGCGCCCTCGCCTACCGCGAAGGGGCCAAATGTGCGGCGGACCGCTTGCTGTTGGCGGACAGCGATCTGTCAGCCCTTTCCGGCTGGGACATTCCTGAATTCCCGCTCAAAGGCGGTGCCATAATACAACATGGAATCAAGCCGGGTCCGCAAGTTGCGCGGCTTTTGAGCGAAATAGAGGACCAATGGATCGCCGAGGGCTTTCCTGAAGAACCCCGCGTTTCCGCCATTCTTGAGTCCAAACTCGCGCAAGAGTGAAACTTAAATGCGCAAGTTAATTGCGCTTTCATTAAGCACCCCCTACATGGACGTTAACGACCGGCGCGGAATGATCCGCGCTATCGACTGCGAGCGTGAACCTAGCCGACAAGAAATGGCCAAGGTCCCGCAGCGATCAATTGGGTACGTTCCTACGTAAAGCTTCCCCCTCACGCTTGGGTCGCCGAATGACCCCCGCGCCCGGACTCTGAGTCCGTTTGGCGCACACTGAGAGTATATCTATGTCTTATTTCGAAGAGCTCGGCCTTGCCGAGCCTATTCTGCGCGCTTTGAAGTCGAAGGGGTATGATACCCCTACGCCGATCCAGCGCGAGAGCATTCCTGCACTGATGCAGGGCCGCGACCTTTTGGGCATCGCCCAGACCGGTACCGGCAAAACGGCCGCATTCGCGCTGCCATCGCTGCACAAGCTGGCGCAGGGCAATGTTAAGCCCAAGCCTGCCGCCTGCCGCATGCTGATCCTTTCGCCAACGCGCGAGTTGGCTGCGCAGATCGCCGAGAACATGCGCTTCTATGCCAAGAACCTGCCGCTTTCGATCCAGTGCATTTTTGGCGGTGTTCCCGCCAGCAAGCAGGCTCGCAAGTTAGTCAATGGTTGTGACGTTCTGGTGGCAACACCGGGCCGCTTGATCGACCTAGTCGAGCAGCGCGCACTAACACTTGGTAACGTGGAAATCTTTGTCCTCGACGAAGCTGACCAGATGATGGACCTCGGTTTCATCAAGCCGCTCACCCGCATCGCCAACATGCTTCCGAAAGAGCGCCAGAGCCTGTTTTTCAGCGCGACCATGCCGAAAGCTATTGCCGATCTCGGCAAGCGCTTCATCAACAATCCCGTGCGCGTCGAAGTTGCCCCGCAGTCCACGACTGCCGAACGCGTCGAGCAATATTGCACGCATATCAATCAGGCTGAAAAGCAGGCGCTTCTTACTCTGTCGCTTCGCAAAGGTATCGCCAATGGCGAGATCGAAAGCGCTTTGGTGTTCACCCGCACGAAGCACGGTGCTGACCGCGTTGTGCGCCATCTAATCTCGGCAGGCATCAATGCCGCCGCCATCCACGGTAACAAGACGCAGGCCCAGCGCACGCGCGCACTCGACGGCTTCCGCCGCGGTGCAGTGCCTGTTCTGGTGGCAACCGACATTGCCGCACGCGGCATCGATGTTCCCGGCGTGAGCGTGGTGTTCAACTTCGAAATCCCGAATGTTGCCGAACAATATGTCCACCGAATCGGCCGCACGGCCCGCGCTGGTAAGGGCGGCATGGCAATCAGCTATATCGCTCCGGACGAGCGTCCATACATCCGCGACATCGAAAAGCTGACCGGCCTGCGCCTTACGCCAGTGCCGTTGATCGAAGACTTCCAAGCGCAAGCAAGGTCCTTGCCAGCGCCTGCCAAGAAAGCATCCGGCGGCGAATATGCTGGCGGACGCGGCGGACGCCCAGGTGGCGGCGGCGGTAATCGCGGCGGCCGTCCTGGCGGCGGCGGTGGCGGCAATCGCGGGCGCGGCGGCTCCGGCGGCGGCAAAAGCTACGGCGGAGGCGGTAAGAAAACCTACTCAGCCAAGCCAGCCGGCAGCGGACAGCGCCAACGCAGCAGCTAATGAAAAAGGCCCTCCCTTAAACCGGAGGGCCTTTTTTTGGCTCAGAACTTATTGTCGCGCGGGAAGCCTTGCGGCGGCAGGCGGCCAGCCGCACCGCGCGCGACTTTCCACTGCCAAACGTCCTTTTCATTGCGGGTCCGGTCGCCCTTGCCGCCCATCGCCCAGCTTAGACCCTCTTCGAGCGTGAGCGTGGTCGCATCGGACAATCCGCCATCGCGGTAACGCTGAAGCATCACGCCCTGTCCGCGTACCAAAACCGGCAGTTCCTCCATATTGAAGATCACCAGCTTTCGGTTGTCGCCCACGACCGCGACATGGTCATGTTCGGGCGCGATTTCGTGAACCACGACCAGCTTGACACCCGGCTTCAGGTTCACGACCTGACGACCTTTCTTTGTTTCGGCGAGTAGTTCGGAAGTCTGGGCGGCAAAGCCTTTGCCGTTTGAACTAGCGAACAGCATCTGACCGTCAGGCTTATGGACCACCAGGCCGACAATATCGGCCTCGGCATCGATATCCAGCGTATTGCGGATCGGTTCGCCAAAGCCGCGCCCACCGGGAAGCTTGTCGCCGCCCAATGTGAACACCCGGCCATTATTGGCGATCAGCAGCAACTTGTCCGTCGTCTGGGCGTGAAGCGCGAAGGCCGGACCGTCGCCCTCCTTATATTTGAAGTCTCCCATTCCATCGTCCGTCGCCAGATCGATGTGGCCCTTAGCACCGCGTATCCAGCCCTTTTCGGAAAGGATCACCGTCACCGGTTCCTTCTCGATCATCGCATCCATGCTGAATTCTATTGCAGGAGCAGCCTCGGCAATTGTTGTACGGCGTTTGCCAAGCAGCGTATCCTCACCATATTCCTTGCGCAAAGCAGTCAGGTCACGCTTCAGGCGCGTACGCTGGCGAGCGGGCGAACTCAGCAGAGTTTCCAGCCCTTCGCGCTCGGTCAGCAAATCATCACGCTCACCGCGCAGCTGTATTTCTTCCAGCTTGCGCAAAGACCGCAGCCGCATGTTGAGGATAGCTTCGGCTTGCCTGTCGGTAAGCTCGAATTCCTTCATCATGATCGGCTTGGGCTCATCCTCCGTACGGATGATCTCGATCACGCGGTCGAGATTGAGGAAGGCCTTGATATAGCCTTCGACCAGTTCCAGCCGCGCGGCGATCTTGTCGAGCCGATGCTGCGTGCGGCGCTGGAGGATTTCGATCTGATTGGCAGTCCAACTGCCGAGCAGTTCCTTGAGGCCCATCACCATCGGTGTGCGGCCCGTGCCCGGCTTCGCGTCCAGCACGTTAAGGTTCAGACCAAACCGCGTTTCCAGATCGGTTAGCTTATACAGCGATTCCTTGAGCAATTCGGGATCGACATTACGGTTCTTGGGCACAAGCACGAGACGGATTTTCTCGTCGCTTTCGTCGCGCACATCCTCAAGGATCGGCAACTTCTTGTCGGCGATCAGTTGGGCGATCTGTTCGATCAGCTTACCCTTCTGCACCTGATACGGAATCTCGCTGATGACGAGCTGATATTGCCCGCCGCCTAGCCGCTCGATGCCCGCGTCCTTATCTTCCTGCTTCTCCGCCTCAGCCGACTGGAAGCGCCCGCGAATACGGAAGCTGCCGCGCCCAGTTTCATAGGCGTGGGAAATCACCTCGGGGCTGTCGACGATCATGCCGCCGGTTGGCAGGTCAGGTCCATGGAACAGTTTCATTAGGCGCGGATGTTCGACATGCGGATTGTCGATCAGCTCTAGCGTGACGTCGATAATCTCGGCGACATTGTGGCTCGGGATATTGGTCGCCATGCCAACAGCAATACCGCTGGCCCCATTGGCGAGCAGATTGGGGAACAGCCCAGGCATCAGCTCCGGCTCTTCATCCTCATTGTTATACGTCGGGATGAAATCGACCGTGCCCTCGTCCAGCCCGGCCATCAGGCTCATCGCGGTCTTTGTCAGGCGCGCTTCTGTATAGCGGTAAGCAGCGGCATTATCCCCGTCGATATTGCCGAAGTTGCCCTGCCCCTCGACCAGTGGATAACGCAGCGAGAAGTCCTGCGCGAGGCGGACCATCGCGTCATAGGCCGCGGTGTCGCCATGCGGATGATATTTACCGATCACCTCGCCCACGACGCGGGCTGATTTCTTGTAATTGTTGCTCGGGTCCAGCTTTAGCTGGCGCATGGTCCACAGCAGGCGGCGGTGGACTGGCTTCAGACCGTCCCGAAGATCAGGCAGCGAACGCGCAGTAATCGTCGACAGCGCATAGACGAGATAGCGTTCTTCCAGCGCGGAATCGAACGGCGCGTCGACAATCGAGTCGAACGGATCGGAGTCAGGTTTTTCAATATCAGTGGTCGCCATGCTGCTCGCCTTATCAGTGAAACAGCTTGCGGAACAATGCGGAACGTATCGCCTTCCCCAGCCGTTAGAAGGTCATACATAAAACAAGGGGATAGCATTTATCACACGTGTATTGATTATGGCCAATAACGGTTTCGAACAGTCTGAACTGATGGTACCGAAGGCTAATTTGGAAGATGCCGGATTTGAGACTGTAGTTGCGAGTATCGAAGAAGGTGAAATCACCGGCTGGGACGATAAAAACTGGGGCAAAAGCGTAAAAGTCGACAAGAAGATTTCCAACGTCGACTTGGTCGATTACGACGCGCTGCTATTACCAGGCGGGCAGATAAACCCCAACATCCTGCGCATGAATTCTGATGCGATCAGCTTGGTTAAGGAATTCGCAGTTGCTGGCAAACCAATCGCGGCGATCTGCCACGCGCCTTGGCTGTTGGCCGAAGCCGATTTGCTTAAGGGCAAGACAGTAACCGCCTGGCCATCGATCCGGATTGATCTGAAAAATGCTGGGCGAATGTGGTCGATCAGGAAGTAGCCGTTGACGGGCAGATCATCACTAGCCGCAAGCCCGATGACATTCCTGCTTTCTCTAAGGCCTTGATCGAAACGCTCGGCCAGACCTCTAAGAAGGATAAGATGGATACCGCCTAAACTTTTAATATTATGATGATTTTTAAAGCCTCGCCCCAGCAATGTGGCGGGGCTTTTTGTGTCTGAAGTACATTCCAATTTACATGGGGGTTTGCAAATAAGGCAAACTGTGGTGATAATATGGCAAAAGTAAGGCGAGTTATGAAGCGACCGAATCTATGACCAGCGGTGATACCGCTGCTGAAATAGCCGCCATTGATTCGGAAGCTCCGCAATTCACCGATCAGCCAGCGGTAATTCCTGCATCGATGCCGAAGCTCGCCCATCAATATGGTTATTCTAACGAACTCCCCTCGCCCGATGTTTCGCGGTTGATGCGGAAACACTCCGACCTGTGCGAGAAGCAGGGACCGACGAGCTGTCAGATCATTGGAATGAACCTGTGGGGCAATGCCGAGGAAAACGACATGCGCGGCACATTGCAGCTTTCTGTTGCAGCCAACCATGCGCGTGCAGTGGGTGCACTGCTAGAAAATGAAGCCGAAGACTCCGTAGCAGAGCAGATCTCCGCCACTATCGCGGCGGAAGAAGTTTCAAAGCAGATCGTCGATACCGAAGCGCGTATTCGCTCGCGGGCCGAGTTGCGCGACCGGCTAACCGACGTGCTCAAGACACGTCGCGGCTGGGTCGAAGAACTAGTCGCTGCGGAGCGGCAAGTGGCTCAGGTGAATGAAGAGATCGACCAAGCCCGAAGTTGGCTAAAAGAAACGCAGGGCCGCGTTACCTTCAGCAAGCTGGATGTGAACTATAGCTCCAGCGATGTGGTCGCGGGTTCCTTCGTCGATCCAATTAAGTCGGCGATGGGATCGATCCTAGGCACGATTGTGGCGATCTTGATGGTGCTCGGCACGATCATCCTGCCCTTGGGCGGTGCAGTAATCGGAGTTCGGGCAATTGCCCGCAAATTCCGCCCCGCTACCGAAATCACTTAAACCCCCTGCATATCCCTGCTCTCGGGCGGGATATGCACTTCCAGCCCTTCCAGCGCGTCTGTCAGGTCAATCTGGCAAGACAGGCGGCTGGTCGGTTGAACCCCGGCGGCAAGGTCGAGCATATCTTCCTCTTCCTCACTGGCCTCAGGGAGCTTGCGGAACCAGTCGCGATCAAAAATTACGTGACACGTCGAACAGGCCATCTGGCCCTCGCACGTGCCCTCAAGCGGCATCCCTGCCGATTGCGCCACTTCGAGCAGCGAGATTCCTACCTCGCCCTCGGCATCGACCTTCTCGCCCTTGTCAGTAACAAAGCGCACTTTTACCATTGGATCATTCCCCGGACTATCAGGTCTGCTGCGCCGCAAAGGCGGCGTTGATCCTTTCGGCAGCTTCCTCAATCTCTTCGAGCGTCGTGTAGCGCCCGTATCCCAGCCTTATCGAGCCTTTTGCAGCGGCGTCGTCAAGTCCGATGGCCTTCAGCACATGGCTAGGCCGCCCCGATCCGCTGGCACATGCCGACCCGGCAGAGAAAGCAACGCCGCGCGTCTCGGAGATCAGCCGGTTTGCATCCAGCCCCTCGCGGCGGAGGTTGAGATTCCCGTGCCAACGCGCATCGGCGCTGCCATTTAGCGTCCAGCCTGCGAACAATTCGAGCGCGCGGTTCCAGAGTGTTTCGGTATGGGCCGCATCTGCATCGCGGCGTTCCACTGCCAACTTCGCAGCAACGCCAAAGCCAGCACATAGTGCCGGGCTGAGCGTGCCCGAACGAATGCCGCCCTCTTGCCCGCCGCCGGTAATGGTCGAGCCGAGTTCAACACCGTTTCGTACCCAAAGCGCCCCGACGCCCTTCGGACCATGCATCTTATGCGCGCTGATCGCGATCATATCGGCGTGGGCGATTTCGAGCTTGCCAGCCGCTTGGACCGCATCGACCAACAGCAACGCACCCATTTCGCGCGCGCGCCGCTCAATCTGGACCATGGGCTGGATGGTGCCGATCTCATTATTGACCTGCATCACTGCAATCATACGCGGCTTGGCTTTGAACTGGTGGTCAAGATCGACCAGCCCATCTTCGCCAACCGGCCACCGCTCAACATCGCCAACAGCCGCCGCAGTATCGCCAACGGCAGAATGCTCGATTACCGAAACCACAATCGGTCCCTCACCCGGCGCACCGCGAATGGCGAGATTGATCGCCTCGGTCGCACCGGATGTGAAGATCACCTTGCCATCCGGCGGCAGCAATGCGGCGACGCGGTCACGTGCCAATTCAATCGCAGCGGCGGCCTGACGTCCCAAAGTGTGCGGGCTATGCGGATTGCCGAAGCCAGTGCCGCCCGGCCCATCGAGCCAGCGCAGCATTGCATCGCGCGCTTCCGGCGCGAGCGGTGTTGTCGCTTGATAGTCTAAGTAAATCATGCGGCGGCCTCTGCCATCTCGATCCATGTTGCGCAGAAGCGTTCCACTTCTTCACGCGTAGTGCTCCAGCCGACACTAACGCGGATCATGCGCGAAGCGAGGTCATCGTCGACACCCATCGCCTCCAGCACATGGCTAGTTTTGAGTGTTCCGGAAGAACAAGCGCTGCCTTGCGACACTGCAATTCCCGCCATGTCGAAGCGCATTAACTGCGCGCTGCCGGATATGCCGGGCATGGCGAAGGCGTGAACAAAGGGCGTCGGGTCGGAAAGCCGCTCAGACAAGCGGACACCGCCCAATCGCTCGATGGCTGGGGCAAGAATCTGTCCGAATGGGGACAGAATGCTGGGATCAATATAGGCCTCTCCGCATGCCTCTAACGCCGCCGCAAAGCCGAGCACGCCAGGCAAGTTCTCCGTCCCCCGCCGGTAACCGCGCTCCTGCCCGCCAGCTGGTTCAAGCATGGCAAAGTCACGCACCAATAAAGCCCCGATACCCGGCGGTCCGCCGAGCTTGTGCGCGGATACGATGGCCATGTCCGCGCCTGCCGGAATGGGATACTTACCTGCGCTCTGAGAACAGTCCGCCAGCAGAACACCATCCGCTGCGTGTACCTGAGCCGCGATTGTAGCGATGTCCTGAGCATTCCCCGTTTCCGAGTTGATTGTCTGAACTGCGACGACTTCGGCGCCCTCAGCCTCTTGAGCACGATCTATCGCTTCCAAATTTAGGGCCCCGTTTCCGTCTACCGGAATAATGGTCGCCTTGGGCGCAGCCTTCCGAATGGCGTCATGTTCTACCGCGCTAACCAGCCGATCACTTCCCTTTGCGCGGTCGAGCGCTAATTCCGCCGCCTCACTCGCCCCGCTGGTAAAAATAACTTCACCGTCCCAGCCAAGCGCATTCTTCACCCGAACCCGGGCGTCTTCCAGCGCCTGCTTTGCCTTCCGCCCTTCGGCGTGCGGGCTCGACGGATTGGCCCATAGGGCAAAGGCCTGCTGCATCGCGGCCAAAGCCTCTGGCCGGATGGGTGTGGTCGCCGCATGGTCGAGATAGATACGCAGGAGGTGATCCTTATGAAGGTTAGCGCGATTGCGATTGGTGTGTTTGTCACTATATAGGCCGCGATCCCGCACGCGCCAACCGCGCGGCGAAACAGTTCAAAGCTCATTCGAAAGCTAACGCCACATGCCTACAGTAATATTCCCCGGCCCCGAAGGCCGTCTCGAAGGCCGTTTCCAGCCTGGACCGCGCCCACGCGCGCCGGTTGCTATGATCCTGCACCCGCACTCACAGGGCGGCGGCACCATGAATGACCGCATTGTTCAGCGGCTTTATAAGACATTTGTTGATCGCGGCTTTGCGGTGTTGCGCTTCAACTTTCGCGGCGTCGGCCGCAGTCAGGGCAGCTTTGACAACGGTATTGGTGAGCTTTCCGATGCAGCGGCAGCACTCGATTGGGTCCAGTCGATTCATCCCGAAGCGCAAACCACATGGGTCGCGGGCGTAAGCTTTGGTTCGCTGATCGGGATGCAATTGCTGATGCGCCGCCCCGAAATTCGCGGCTTTATTTCTGTTGCACCACCAGCAAACATGTATGACTTCAGCTTCCTTGCCCCTTGCCCGGCATCGGGCATTATCATTCAAGGCGCGGCTGACACGGTTGTGCAGCCGGGCGCAGTTCAAAAGCTGGTCGACAAGCTGCGCACGCAGAAGCACATCACGATCCACCACGAGGAAATTGCCCGTGCCAACCACTTCTTCGAGAATGAACTCGAGGATCTGATGGGATCGGCAGACAACTACCTCGACTTCCGCCTGTCACCGGACTGTCCAATCAAGTGACGGAAGCTTTGGCGCGCGAAGCGCGTCTTTAGGCTCCCGCCATCCTCGCGAAGGCGGGAATCCAGTACAAGAAGCCAAGCTGGCTTATGATGTGATGGCTCTTAATGAGCCACATCATAAGTGTATGATAAATATGTGATAATTCTTTTCTTATAAGGTGCAGCAGGGTTATGCTGGGCTCCTCGAAGCCGCGCGGTATTGTACCGCGAGGCAACAGGAGAGGACTAAATGGCATTTCTAACTCAGGAGAAAGCTCCGCCTGATCCGCGCTCGATTATTCTTGTCGGCGGCATTCATGCATTGATTGGCACGGCGCTTATCGCCGGCTTTGCGACGCCAATTTACGAAGCGATCGTTCCGGAGCGGTTCAAAGCAGCTAAGTTCAAGCTGCCGCCGCCCCCTCCCAAGCCGGAGACGCCAGTCGAACCGACAAATGCCGAGCAAAGGATTGCGCGACCAATTTCAGCGCCACCGCAGCCGTTTGATTTCACAAATACAAACGACTTTGAAGTGAAAGACATCCCGGTAACGGACTTGGGTGGAATGATCCTCGATCCGATGGCAGGCATTGAAGACGGCACGGCGGTCGAACCATTCCTGCAGCCAAAACCGAAGCCAATGCCAAAGCCAATGTTTACGGCTTCAGCCCCGAAGCCAAAGAACGACCCGGGCTCTTGGGCAAGCACAAAAGACTATCCTCGTGTTGATCTGCGTGAAGGCAACGAGGGCGTCACCCACTTCATGCTGGTTGTTGGTGTGAATGGAAGAGTATCTGCCTGTAATGTGACCGGCTCGAGCGGATATACCTCACTCGATGCGGCGACCTGCAAATTGGTTTCAAGCCGTGCCCGATTTAATCCGGGCCAAGATACGAGCGGTGCGAAATCCGGCGGTAGCTATACCGGATCCATCAGATGGGTCATTCCTGACTAGCCCCCGGTTGGAATGAACCGATTACCTCGTCCGTGCTCCCTTCGCGCGCGGGGTTTTTGCCGGCGCTACTCTCCGGCCTGGGCTTCCAACTGATCAACTGGCGTTACGCCGTCGCTTGTTGGAATGGTCCAAATCGCGACATTTACCGCCATCACTGCGGCCAGAAACAACATCAACATAGCTTGCTTCCGGAATGCGGAATCTTTGCGCCACAGCCAAACGGCACCGAGCACTAGTGTACCCGTGGCCAGCGACATTATCGATAGTACCAAATCCATAGCTGAAATCTCTTATGACTTTTCGGTCGGCTCGTGGCCTATCATGATCGTATCGAGTGGATTGCCACCCGCCCCGAAGTCAAGCAGCGATCCCATCCAAGCGTCATTAGGGCCCTCGCCGCGATCACTGCCGGCGCGCGCGGTGATATAGCCCCCCACTAGCATGCTGAGCAAAGGTAACATGCGGCGCAGCGTAACCGGATCAAGTTCACTTTTGTGCGCAGCATAATCTGCAACAACGCGGCTGACCTGCGGCGATCCAAAGATGTCCTGCAGCACTAACTTGCCGGGGGTGATATCCGTATCGCCGGGCAGCAGGACAGCCTCTGCCATCGAAGAACCGCCTGATTTTTTGAGCGCAGCGGTCACGCCTTCCATGCATGCACCCTGCCCGGCGCGGTCACGCAATTTTGAAAGGCCGCCCATTATGGCGGGCAAGAGAGCTTCTGTTCCGCGCGCCGCAATCCGGGGGCTAATGCCGAGTTCCCCCGCCAAAGCGTTCACCCCGCCGGTGCGGCGCAAAATATCCAGCACGTCCATTTAAAGCTCCACCACGGTGCGACCCGGGTGTTTGACCAAGGCAATCTAACCCAGTCAGGCAATTTTGATAGCAACAAACTCCTATCGATTCCTTTACGGAACCCGAATGGCTTGCCATCCGTTCACGATATATTGCCGCTATACATATCATTGATCCGGGAAGGGACAAAATTATGGGAATTTTCAGCTCAATCAAAGACGCAGTTTTCGGCAAAAAGGCGAAGGCTCAAGAGGCCCCGACTCCGACAGCGGCACCAGTTGCTGATTCGCAAGCGGCTGCTGTCGATGCCGTCGATGTTGCCGCATCGCTTGATGCGATGTCCGGTGCCGACAAACTCAACTGGCGCACATCGATTGTCGATCTGATGAAACTGATCGGCGTCGATCCAAGCTATACGAACCGCAAAGAGCTGGCACAGGAGCTGGGCCGCGAAGGTTATTCGGGCACAGCCGAAGACAATATCTGGCTGCACAAGCAGACTATGCAAGAACTGGCCCGCAATGGCGGCAAGGTTCCAGCCGAGTTTCTCGACTGATTGAAGCAATTCGGACACCCAATCGAGGTTTGACAGCTTTGGGACACCGCGCCACACAACGGGTATGAAAAAACCCGCGAAGATTAATGAATACAGTTTCACCCGCCGCCAAACCTTAGCAGGGATTGGGGCGGGTGTTTCTTTGGCTGCTGTTGGCGGCTGCGTGAACACCGCAGATCAGACGATTGGATCCGCCAGCAGTCCAAGCGACATGCTCGACAGAATCGCGTATAATTTGCTCGCGCACGAACCAGAGCGCGCTACCGGCCTGGGTGTGGATGTTGGGGCATACTCCCCTCTTCGCGGGAAGTTGGAAGATCAATCGCAGGCCGGACAAGATGCCTATGCCGCCACGTTGCGCTCCGACCTTTCAACCATTCGCGCGACCAACACAGACAGCTTCGATCCTGCTACGCGGACCAGTTTCGAAGTTGTTGAAAGCGCTTACGCGATTGCGCTGGATGGTTTCGCCCTGCCCTATGGTGATGTTGCAGTCGGCAGCTGGCGCAATGCGCCCTATGCCGTGATCCAGAATGTCGGGACATATCTCGACATGGGCCGCTTCATGGACAGCAGCCATCCGATCGAGACCGAAGAAGATGTCTACGCCTATCTAAGCCGCCTTTCGGCAATGCCATCGGCCCTAAGCGGCGAGCTGGAACGGGTCAAAGCAGCCCGCTCAATGGGCGTTGTACCGCCCGACTTCCTGCTCGATAAAGCCATCACCCAGATGGAACTGTCGATAAAAGACGCCCGGGAAGGCGGTAGTTTGGTGAGTTCGCTCACAAGCAAAATCATCGGCAAGTTTGGCGAAGATGCTCTGGGCGAAAAAGGCGAATATGCGCATTCAATCGTAACGGCCGAGATCGCCCCTGCCCTCGAAGAACAACTTGCCGAACTGAAGGCCCAGCGTGCAGTTGCAACGGGCGATCCGGGAATGTCGGCCCGCCCCGAGGGTGACGAATATTACGCTTGGGCTCTGCGCGCCAGCACCACCACATCGATGACGCCCGATGAAATTCACGAAAAGGGCCTCGAAGAGCTAGCGATCTTGCACGGCCAGATGGATCCGATCCTGCGCGAACTTGGCTATACCCAAGGTTCGGTTGGTGCACGTATGACCGCGCTTGGCCAAGACCCGCGCTTCAAATTCGCGGAAGGCGACCCCGGGCGCACCGAGATTATGGCCTTTATCGAAGACCGCATCGCGTGGATCAAATCGCAAATGCCGCGCGCATTCAACAGTCTGGTCGACCCAAATCTGGAAGTGAAGCGCATACCGATCGCTGAAGAACTCGGCGCACCGGGTGCCTATGGCGGAGCGGGTTCAAAGGACGGTTCGATACCGGGCCGCATGTGGATCAATCTTCGCGACACCGATCTGCACCGCAAATACGACCTTGCCGATCTAACCTATCACGAGACTATCCCGGGCCATGTATGGGAAGGCGAATATTCCAACACTTTGCCGCTAATCCGTTCGATACTCGCCTTCAACGCCTTTAGCGAAGGCTGGGCGCTTTATGGTGAGCAGCTTGCCGACGAACTGGGTGCCTATGACGAGTATAAGGTTGGCCGGCTTGGCTATCTTCAGTCGCTTGCATTCAGGGCATGCCGCATGGTTGTTGATACCGGCCTGCATCATAAACGCTGGAGCAGACAGCAAGGCGTCGACTTCTTCGTCCAGCGCAATGGCAGTAAACCGCAAGAAGTCGCCAGCGAAGTCGACCGCTATTGCAGCTGGCCTGGGCAAGCGTGCGGCTACAAAGTTGGCCATAGCGAAATTGTCCGCCAACGCGCCCGCGCGCAAGTTGCGCTTGGCCGAGATTACGACTTCAAAGCGTTTAACGATGCTGTCGTGTTGGGAGGCAACGCGCCGCTTGACGTGATGGCCAAGAATGTCGGGCGCTATATTGCTGGCGCCGCCTAGACAGCGCTAACTGAAGTTTATGGATGGGGCGCAGCAAGGTCGCTGCGCCCACCCAAATCTAAAAACTAGCGCGCTAGCCCGCCGATGAGTGAGCCGAGCAG
>JBBKVP010000004.1:0-4895 GCA_037968495.1 Pontixanthobacter sp.
CTGGCATAAACCCAATTGGCGATGCCATCGGCGTTTTCGGCCACGATCCGCAGCTCGCCCGTGGTGATATTGACCACTGCAATGCGTAAGCACTTGCCGGTCGTGCGGATTTTGGCATCGTCGATGGCCTCGCCTAGCAAGGAGCGGAGCGGGCCGACGCTGTAGATGGAGGATTTGCCCAGCAGGATGGCCTACAGTGTGCCCGCGCGCTTGCGGTACACATCGCCGCGACCGAGCAGCCCGCTCCAGAAATCCACGAGCTGGCCGATTTCATCCTGCGCTACGGCGGCGGCCTGGATCGCTCCGGTCGAGGTGCCGACACAGGTTTCGAAACTGACGCCGCGTTCGCGGATCAGCGCGTCGAGAACACCGACCTGAAACGCGCCCTTCGCGCTGCCACCGCTGAGCACTACTGCAAGTCCGCCAGACATAAGATCGCTCCTGTTTCAGAGTTCCTAGCACCTGATTGGACACCAAATTCGGCTGTCTCGCGAATCTGGCGCGGGCGCAGACGGTTTGGTCATCGCGTTATATCTATTCATGCGTCTGGAGCGTTTGACTTGCGCCCTAAGGCGTATTGCTATTCCGCTGCTTGTCCACTGGCCGGTTTGCTTTGCGAACCGAGCAGGCGTAGCCACCTATACAGGGTCGCTCCTGAGGAGGGCCGCGCCATGATTGGCAAATACACCTATCTGCAGTCTGCATTATTCGTCTTCGGCGCGATATTCTGTTTGATCTATCCGCTTGCATTGGTTTGGCCTGCCGGCTGGGCATGGCACGAGGGAGCGCCCTACAGCTCGCAATATTACATGATGATTGTGGGAATTTACGCGACGCTGGGGGTGTTTCTGATTGTGGCCGCGCGCGACCCGGCGGCACATGGCTCGCTAATCCAATTTACCATCTGGTCGAGCGTTGTGCATGCGGTTATCATGGCTTTTCAGGCCTTTGACGAACCGATGCACCAAGGCCACTTGCTGGGCGACGTGCCAGCCCTCCTGCTGGTGGCAGCTGTTCTTTGGTGGTCATCGCGGGGCAGGCAGTCTGAGGCGGCGGCGCTTTAGGTGAGCTACGCGGGCAGGGGTAGCGAACTGCGGTGGCCCTGGCTTCTATGGCATATGTGACCAGTCTTTAGCTTGGGCTCCGCGTCCGTCTGATCACCGTTGTGACAAAGAACGCAGTGGACCAGCCGAGCAGGATTACGCCGTTGACGCCCTCCACCGCTGCGACCAAACGCCAGTTGTCGGTGATCATGTGGTCGTCATAACCTATGGTGGAATATGTGATGGTGGAGAAATACACTGCTGGTTCTAACCCCTCTACCGCGCCGCTGAAGTAAAAAAGCAGGCCATAAGCCCATATCTCGACCCCGTGAATCGCGAATAGGCCCAGCACCAGTGCGACGGTAAAGCCCAGTACGCGCGGTGAAGCTGGATGGAGGTTTTTGTGACGTTCCTCTACCTCTTCGAACCGCAGAACGCGCATCAACGTGTAGAGCGACAGTGCGTGGAAGATCACTGTGCTGACGACCATGGCAGAGGATATGACCAGATCGGTAAACATGACCTGTGACTGGCGGGGTGCAGTATTTTAGTCAAGCGGCTGGCCGCATCTACTTTCCTACACCGCCAAAACCTGCCCTATAATGCCGGATGACACATTCCTCTGCCAGCTCTGGCCGCTCTATCCTTCCCGCAACCATATCCACACGCCACGGTAAGCGTTGGTCCGATGCCATGCAGGCGGAGTTTCTGAGGCAGTTGTCGGCTTCCCATTCGGTCAGTGCGGCGGCGCGTAGTGTCGGGATGTCGCGGCAGTCGGCTTACCGCTTGCGCTCGAAGCTGAAGGAGCAGGCGTTTGATCTGGGGTGGGACATGGCGTTCCACCATTCCTATGACAATCTGGCCCATGCGGCGCTGGACCGCGCGCTGAACGGGGTGGAGGTGCCGGTGTTCTTCAAGGCCGAGCAGGTCGGTTCCTATCGCAAATTTGACGAGCGGTTGACGGTTGCGCTGATCGCGTTGGCTCTGCGCGCGCCGATCCAGTCCGGTGGGCGCATGGCTGTGCCGGCAGAAGCGCAATCGCGGGTCTTCGAAGAGCTGGTGGCAGCGGTGGAAAGCGGCGCTGTGCCTGCGCTCGACCGCGACGGTTACTTGCTCGAAGACGGGGATGATTTCGAGTGAAGCGGTTTGGCGCCATGGTTAGCGCGGGCAGTTTTCCGCGTGAACCACAAATCTGTCCGTATGGAGTTTTGGCCTGGTTTGTCGCAGAGTTCTGCGGCTTTGCGGGCGGCGGAGACAGGGTTACAGGGTGTAACCCTAGCGGGGTTGTGAGTCTGGTCTTGCGGCCTAATTCGGCTCTGTCGCGCTGCCGCATGATCGCGTAGGACGCGGGGCGAACCTTATTGAAAGAACCGACATGGCCGACCTCTATCTCAAAAACCTGGAATCCGAGCGCAAGAAGCTGTGGGCCACCTGCCGCTTGAAAGGCCTGCCCAAAGGCACGCCGGAGCGCATCCGGATCGAGGAAATCGACTTGCTGATGGCGGCTCATAAGGACAAGAAGAAAAGCGGCTAGTTTCGGGTTTGGTTCTGAATCTTCGAGGAATTTCTTGGAACAATGGCGCGGGGGACTGCGTTAGTGGGATAGAATGACAGATCGCAGGTAGCCTTTGGTCCAGCTTATGGAGCCAGTTCCGGCAGTGTAAGCGATTAGGTCATGGGAATATTCCCGTCAATTCACTCGCAAGGACTCTTCTATGAAACGTTTCACCCTCCCGCTCGTCGCAACCGCAGCTCTCGCACTTTCCGCTTGCGGCGAAACCGCCACGACCGACGCAACAGATGCGGACACGATGTCCAATGACGCCGCGATGACCGACGCTGCCGAAGCAGGCACGATTGTCGACGTAGCAGCTGGCAATGCCGATTTCTCGACACTGGTGACTGCAGTGACTGCCGCCGATCTGGGCGAAACACTTTCGGGTGCAGGTCCGTTCACAGTATTCGCGCCAACTAACGCTGCGTTTGAAAAACTGCCCGCAGGCACGCTTGAGACGCTGACTGCGCCAGAAGGCAAGGAACAGCTAACGGGCATTCTGACTTACCACGTTGTAGCCGGTGAAACGATGGCCGCTGCGTTGGGTGAAGCTATCAAGGCGGGCGAAGGTACAGCCGTACTGACAACCGTAAACGGCGCAACTTTGTCCGCCTCGGTTGACGGTGACAAGGTCATCCTGACCGACGCAGCCGGTAACAAGGCGACTGTAGTGATCGCTGATGTCGACGCATCGAACGGCGTGATCCACGCAATCGACACGGTACTGATGCCTTCGTAAGCGAAGCATTTAGGTGACAAGCGCGGGGCGCTCTGGCGAAGGCCGGAGCGCCCCGTTTGCATTGCGGGCTTTCCTACGTCGGGCCGCTGCGTCTATCCTCCGCCAAACTGCAACGTGAAACGGAATACGTCATGCTGAAGAATGCCTGCTTCATTGCCCTATGCCTCGGCCTCACCGCTTGCCAGTCAGGCAGCGACGAAATGGACGAGAATGTAGCGGCGTCCTCCGTGATCGGCGAGAATGAGACGGTAATGTTTGGCGGTACCGAGCCGTTCTGGGGCGGCGAGGTCGCAGGCAGCGAGCTGATCTACACCACGCCCGAAAACATCGAAGGCACCGCGATCGCCGTAAGCCGCCGGGCGGGGCTGGGCGGAACATCATGGTCGGGTGAGTTGAATGAAGAGACGTTCATGCTGGCAGTGTCAGAGCAGCCCTGTAGCGATGGGATGTCCGACCGGACGCATCCCTATTCCGCAATGTTGCAGCTGGGCCGTGAGACGCCGCGCCAAGGCTGCGCCTGGACAGACGCAAGCCCGTATCGCGAGATAAAAGAATAACGGATCATTGGGGCGGCAATCTCGTAAGGCGATGGTAGCAATGATATAATTGAGCGGATTCGTCTTCGGGAGCTCTGATTAGAGTACTGACTTTCATTGCGATGTTGCTTGGCTTCTCCAGCGCAGCGCATGCCGAATGGTTGGATGCCTCAAGCGATCACTTCGTGATTTATGCAAAGACAGCCAGAAAGACATCACGCAATTTTCCGAAGAGCTTGAACGTTATCACGCAGCGATGGAATATGTGACAGTCCGCGAAACGCCTAACGGCGAGCTTAGCGATGGGGCGAGCGGGGATGACGAAGCCGATGGCGATGCTGCCAGCAGTTCGGGACCATAGACGCTAGCTTTCGCCAGACCGCGTCAGCTGCCGGAATTCACGCCACCTCGCTCCAGCTCAGGCACTAGTCTTCCGACTAGCCATAGCCACAACATTTTGAAGTCCGCGCCCAGCGACCAAAGCGGGTATCTAAAGGTAGCGGGCCGGTTCTTCTCGACACCGAAATGGGCGATCCACGCGAAGAAATAACCTGCCAGAGGCAGCGCGACGAGCAGCCACCAGCGACCGCTAAAAAGAGCAAATAGTGCGATGGCTACGACCAATGATGTCCCGACGTAATGGAGCGCGCGCGTCTGCGGTTTGCTGTGTTCCTGCAAGTAGAACGGCCAAAACTCGGCGAAGGTTGTATATTGCTTTGTCATGCATGAAAGATGACGCGGACCGCATCTGCCAAAGCGGCTGGTCCGCCGGGCTCTGCACAAATGGAGAATGTCTGATGTCAGTTGCAAAAGTTACCGAAATTATTGCTTTGTCACCCACCAGTATTGAAGACGCGGTGCGCCAAGGCGTGCGCCGTGCGTCAAAGACGATCAAGAACATTACTGGCGTATGGGTGAAGGATACCAAAGCGAGATTCGCCAATGGTGAAATCACTGAATGACGCTGCACATTGAAGATCACTTTCGTGCTCAACGATTAGGCTGGTCGCAGCGAGGTGCTA
>JBBKVP010000005.1:0-2829 GCA_037968495.1 Pontixanthobacter sp.
GATCCAATATGTGGGGAAATATCCCAACTGTTAGATTTGGCTGCGGCACGTACCTTTCGCAATGCTGAACGAAACCCCGGAATTCTGCCGTTTTTTAAAACTGGCACACTGTATGCAACCACTCTGGCATCAGCGGTTCGGCAGTCGGATCGCACAATCAGAAGGGAAATAACAATGACCGCATTTGACAAATTCTCCAGCCAGCTCGGCGCCATCGCAGCCGCAGTCTTCATCTCGGTAGTCAGCATCATGGGCACCGTGTCCACCGAAGCCGCCACCATCCTCATCTAACCAAACTCTCAAATTCAGAAGGGAAAATACAATGAACTATCTCGACCAACTCGCAGCCGCTGCCGCAGCAGTAATCCTCTCGGTAGTCAGCATCCTCGGCACTGTGTCGATGAACGCTTCCTCGGTCGCTTCGGTGATCGCATGAACAACCTAGATAAGAGCCGCAGCGGAACGCCAGCAAAGAAGTTCCGCCTGAGCCAGAGCCGCGGTAAAATCATGGGCGTATGTTCCGGTATGGGCGACTACTTCGGTGTCGACACAACTCTCATCCGCATCGCCTTCGTAATCGGCGCATTCCTGAGCGTTGGCACGGCAGGCCTGGTATACCTCGCAATCGGTTTGATTGCTGACTGAGAAGCGTCCGGAGCATCCGGCTCCGACGCTTCTCCCACCCAAACTGATCCAAGACTTATCGGTTTGGAAGTCATGGGGCGGCTCAAGAGAAGTTCCGCCCCTCCAGCCAAATCACCCCACTCGATTACATGGCCGAAATACCGCCGTCGAGCTTCAGCTCCGCACCGGTCATGAACTTGCTCTCGTCACTGGCGAGATACAAAACCCCATTCGCAATATCGTCAGGCTCACCGATTTTCCCGAGAGGGATCTGCCGGGCCAGCTTACTCATCACCACGTCCTTCGGAATGTTCGCATTGATAGCGACCCCGTCGAGGATCGGCGTGTCGACGAAGGTTGGATGCACTGAATTCGAGCGGATGTTCCAACCCTTCTTGGCGCAGTGGAGCGCAACCGATTTCGACAATAGCCAGACCGCCGCCTTCGAAGCATTATACGCAGGCATCGCGTCCGACGCGATCAGTCCGGCGATGCTGGAGATGTTGATGATCGAGCCGGGCTGGTTGTCCTTCATCAGCGGGATAGCCTTCTGGCAACCGAGGAACACGCTATCGACGTTGACTGCAAAGCCGCGCTGAAAATCCGCGAGTGAACAGGTTTCGATATCACCCCTGATGCCAATGCCAGCATTGTTCACGAGGATCGACAGGCCGCCCAGATGTTCGGCAGCGGCGGCAATTGCGGCTTCCCATTGCTCTTCGGATGTGACGTCATGACTGATGGAGAAAGCTGTGCCAGCGCCAAACTCGGCATTGATCGCCTCGGCTGTTCCGGCTGCACCTTCGGCATTTACGTCGGTGCAGAGAACCTTTGCGCCGTGACGTGCCAGCATCATGGATGTCGCGGCGCCCAAGCCCTGCGCTGCACCTGTTACGAGTGCTAGTTTGCCTTCAACGCGCTTTGCCATGTGTCGTATTCCTCATAAAAAAGTAGGTGCCAGTAACATGGCCAGCCTTACGTCGATCCCGCAACCCTCTGCGCGTTTTTCGGCGATAAATTCTTTGAGGCGCGTCAGTTCGATGCGGTGGACGCGAATGTCCTCTCCGTCGACACCGCCTCCTTCGCTAACCTTGGTCAGGCCAGTGGCTTTGAGCAGAGTGAAACATTCGCTCACCATGCCGGGGCTGGAGTAAAACTCGCCGAGGTTCTCAATTGTGTCTGCGCAGTAGCCGGTTTCTTCTTCGAGCTCGCGTGCGGCAGCGCTTTCTGCGCCTTCGCCTTCCTTGCCATCCTCATCGCCAATCAGACCGGCGGGGATTTCAATGCAGCGTTTGCCCAGCGGAATGCGGTATTGTTCAACCAGCAGGACATGGCCGTCTTCCACCGCGACAATCGCAGCGGCGCGAATGCCGTGCGCCCGGCCAACATATTCCCAGCGGCCGCGTGTTTTGGCGGTGATGAATTTGCCCTGCCAGACGATGTCTTCGGGTTTGTCTTGATCCGGATCTGTGGGAGGCCCGCTGACTGCGGCGCTCATACTTCGATGAGCCGGTCGGGAAGCTCGTTCATATCATCATCGCCGCGCGGGAAGTGTTCAGCCAGCACTGCGCCGACATCCTTGACGCCTACCGCCATACCTTCGGCGATATTGCCCTGTTTGATCTCGATCAGCATATCTTCCATCGCCGCGCCCCAAACCTCGGCGGAAACCTTCTCCGCAATCGGCAGATCAGCGACGATTTCAGCACGGTGTTCGCGCATGGAAAGGTAAATCATGATTCCTGTGCGGCCATGCGTGCGGCGTTCCGCGCCAACCTTGAAATGCGCGACGGCACGGTCATGCACGCGGGCAGTTTTGATGGGGCCGGGAATAAGCAGAAACCGCAAGGAGTCCCATTGCTGGATCGCCCAGACACCAAGGAATTTGAGCAGACCAAGCCCGATCATCAGAGTGAGCAATTCGCCAGAGGTCCATTCATGTGACCAGCCGCCCAGCAGCCAGTCGATCTTGTCGGTCAGAAAATCGGGAAATAGTGCCCAGATCGACATGGCAGTGAAGGCCGCGACTGCAGACCACAGCAGGGCAACATCGGTATATCCGTCGGACCTTTCAGCCAACACCGTCACGATTTCGCCTGATGTGTGCTCTTCTGCGGTCGTGACCGCAGCGGTAACAATCGCGGCGTCTTCCTTGCTTAGATAACCCATTTTACCATCCCCCCGAGGCGCCGCCGCCCCCGAAAC
>JBBKVP010000006.1:0-18794 GCA_037968495.1 Pontixanthobacter sp.
TCGTTCTCACCACTGCCGTGAAGCACCTTGGCCGACAGACGTAGACGACCGATGCGGCTGATGTGCCACATGGTGAGCAGGGCGGCTCCGACCGCGAGCAGTGTAGTGGCGGGCAAGATCATGTTCGAGGTCTCTCAGCAATTTTCCGGAAAGGCGTAAAACTGCCGCTACAGCGTCGCAGCAATGCTTGCAAACATGCCAGAACGCGGTATAGCGCGCGACTTCGCCGTAACCGAGGTATCGCTTTTCGCCGCGCTTGCGTGGTGGCTGGGCATCGCCTAGTGCGGCATCCGAACAGTTTTTGAACGAATTTAAGGAACAGGTGCCGCCATGGCTGTCCCTAAAAGAAAAGTATCGCCGCATCGTCGCGGCAACCGTCGTTCGCATGATTCGTTGAAGGTAGAAGCCTTCCACGAGTGCAACAATTGTGGTGAACTGAAGCGCCCGCACAATCTGTGCAATGCTTGCGGACACTATAACGGCCGCGAAGTCGTTTCCGTCGGTCTCTAAAATCCTCCAACCGGAGAACGCCTGATGAATTTGCCGCGTATCGCCATCGACGCGATGGGCGGTGATGAAGGTGTACGTGTGATGGTCGAGGGTGCCTCGATTGCTCGCCGCAAACACGACCGGTTCAAATTTCTGCTGGTGGGTGATCAGGAGCGTATCGAAAGCGCTCTTGAAGAACACCCCGGCATGGCGGCTGCATCCGAGATTTTACACGCTCCCGACGTGGTGGGCGGCGATGAAAAGCCGACTCAGGCTTTGCGCCGCGCCAAGACCACATCGATGGGTCTCGCCGTTAATGCAGTGAAAACCGGCGCTGCCGGCGCTGCGGTAAGTGGCGGCAACACCGGCGCGCTCATGGCGATGAGCAAGCTCTCGCTTCGCACGATGCCCGGTATCGACCGGCCTGCGCTCGCCGCGCTCATGCCCACGCTGGAAGACAGCGATGTCGTCATGCTTGACCTTGGCGCTAACACGGATTGCGACGCCCGCAACCTGGTCCAATTTGCGATTATGGGCGCTGCTTATTCGCGCATTCTGACGGGCCGTGACAAACCGCGCGTTCGTCTCCTCAACATCGGCACTGAAGAACTTAAAGGCACAGACGAGCTGCAAGACGCCGCAGCGCAGCTTAGAGCGGCAACCGGTCTTGCGATGATCTTTGATGGCTATGTCGAAGCGGACAAGATCAACCGCGGACAAGTCGATGTTGTCGTAACAGATGGCTTCTCTGGCAATATTGCCTTGAAAGCTATCGAAGGTACGGCGCGTTTTGTGACTGACCTCCTTCGCGCTGCATTCACCAGTTCAATCCGGTCTAAAGTCGGCTTTTTGGTTTCACGTCCTGCGACCGAGCTGCTGAAACATCATCTCGATCCCAACAATCACAATGGCGCGGTCTTCCTTGGCCTGAACGGCGTGATCGTGAAAAGTCACGGCAGTGCAAATGCAAAAGGCGTGGCCAATGCAGTCACGGTTGCTGCGCGACTGCTCGAAGAAAAGCTGACCGAGCGAATTCTGGCTGACTTGGCTGAGATTGCTCCGGTGGGCGCGGACAAGTGATCCGCAGCGTCATTCGGGGCAGCGGATCGGCCTTACCGGGGCGGGCTGTTAGCAATGCCGAATTGGCGAAGACCGTCGATACCAGCGATGAGTGGATTGTAGAGCGCACCGGCATCCGCAACCGCTACATTGCGGATGATAGCGAAACCACTTCCAGCCTTGCAACCGGTGCAGCGCGTGCTGCTCTGGACGCGGCGGGCATGGCTGCTTCTGACATTGATCTGATTATACTGGCAACGGCGACGCCTGATCAGACTTTTCCTGCAACGGCGACCATCGTTCAGGACGCGCTCGGCTGTAACGGCGGCATCGCATTTGATGTCGCTGCGGTCTGTTCCGGCTTTCTCTATGCCATGGGTACCGCCGATTCGATGTTGCGGACCGGCATGGCAAAACGCGCACTGGTAATCGGTGCCGAAACATTCAGCCGGTTGATGGACTGGGAAGATCGCACGACCTGCGTGCTATTTGGCGATGGTGCAGGTGCAATTGTTCTCGAGGCCGTGGAAGGCGACGAGACCAGCGCTGGTGTGATTGCAACCAAGCTTCACGCTGATGGCGCACATAACGAACTGCTCTATGTCGATGGCGGCCCTTCCACCACGGGCACGGTCGGAAAACTGCGCATGAAGGGCCGTGAAGTGTTCCGCCATGCAGTGGTGAACCTGTCTACCGTTCTTAACGAAACGCTTGCGGATACTGGCTTTACAGCAGCTGATATAGACTGGGTCGTCCCGCATCAGGCCAATGCCCGGATCTTGGATGCTACTGCGCGCAAGCTGGGCCTGCCGGCTGAAAAGGTTATCGTAACCGTCGATCAGCATGCCAACACGTCGGCGGCGTCTGTACCGCTCGCATTCGACGTCGGCATTCGCGACGGGCGTATCAAATCAGGCGATTTGGTGATGTTCGAAGCAATGGGCGGCGGCTTCACTTGGGGGGCCTGTCTGGCACGAATGTAGCGCTTAATCGGCTTTGACAGTGGATTAAGTATCACGTGCATTGATTTGATTGGAAATTCGCGTAGATAGTCATGCGTATGAAATAATTCGGGTCGCGCCGATAAATGAATGGAGAGCTTGAAAATGGCTTCCGCAGGAACACTGACCCGCGCCGACCTTGCTGAAACGATTAGCCGGAAAATGGGCTTTTCACGTGCAGAATCATTGGAATTCGTTGAATCGATCCTTCGCCATATGTGCGGAGCGATGACTGGCGGCCAGAATGTAAAAATTTCCGGTTTCGGCAGCTTCATCTTGCGTGACAAGAAAGAGCGCATCGGCCGTAACCCCAAGACTGGTGTCGAAGTGCCGATCACGCCGCGCCGCGTCATGACATTCCGTGCTAGCCAGATCCTCAAAGAGCGGATCGCAAAAGGCTGATTATGGTATCTCCCACTTTCACCGATGGCAAAGATGCGGACGCCTTTCGCACGATCGGTGAAGTGGTGAAGGCGACGGGCATAAAGGCGCACGTGCTGCGTTATTGGGAACAGCAGTTCCCGACGCTCGATCCGCTTAAGCGCAGCGGCGGGCGGCGATATTACCGCCCCGAAGATGTCGAAATGGTCACAACGATTGACCGTTTGGTGAACCGTGAAGGTTTTACCTTAAAGGGGGCCCGCAAGGCGATTAAAGGCGGGGTGACCGATTCGGATCAACCACAGGCAACTCCGGTTGCGTCATCGGCAGTCGCGCCAGAGATAATCCCACAGTTGAAAGCGATCCGTAGCCGGTTGGCTGCAGCGCTGGAACGCTAAAGAATCTTCCTGATCCGAACGGAATTATGCGTAGATCATCAGGTCGGGGCGATGACGAAGCTGTGCCCAAGGTTCTAAGGCTCTTTTACGCATTTTTGATTCGATGAGGAATTTCCGATGACCGCAGCCTACGATGCAACGCCGGCTCTTTACATCGACGGCGAATGGCGATCAGGTGAGGGGCGGGACACGCAGCCGATCGTCAATCCGGCGACAGGCGAGACTATTGGCCAAGTGCCACTAGCGACGGTGCAGGATCTCGATGATGCGCTCGCTGCTGCCGAACGCGGTTTCGCGGTTTGGCGCGCCACCGATGTGGATGCGCGCGGCGCTATCTTGCGAAAGGCTGCCGAGATTTTGCGCGGGCGGGCAAAGGATATCGGCAAGCTGCTGACACTGGAACAGGGCAAGCCCGTTGCCGAAGCCTCGGGCGAAGTCATGGGCGCGGCCGCAATCCTCGATTGGTCCGCCGAAGAAGCCAAGCGCATCTATGGCCGCGTGTTGGTGCGTCCGACGGGACAGCGCTCAATTGTGATCAAGCAACCGGTGGGGCCAGTGGCGGCATTCAGTCCGTGGAATTTCCCGATTTACCTGATGGCGAAGAAACTGGGTCCGGCATTGGCATCGGGTTGTTCTGTTATCTCCAAGCCGCCTGAAGAAACGCCGGCATGTTGCGGCGCGCTGATGCAAGCCTTGCACGATGCCGGTATGCCTGCGGGCGTGGTGCAACTGGTGCACGGCGTGCCAGACACGGTAAGCCGTCATTTGATGGGCTCGAAGGTGATCCGCAAGGTCAGCTTCACCGGCTCGGTCGGTGTGGGCAAGCATTTGATGAAGCTTGCGGCTGATAATTTGCAGCGCGTGACGATGGAACTGGGTGGTCACGCTCCGGTTCTGATTTTCGATGATTGCGATCTGGAGAAGACGCTCGATATGGTCGTGCCGCAGAAGTTCCGTAACGCAGGACAGGTCTGCGTTTCGCCGACCCGATTTTACGTGCAGGACAGCATCTATGACCGGTTTATTGAAGGCTTTGCGGCGCGAACAAAGGCGGTCACAACTGGCAGCGGGCTTGATGCTGGGACCAAGATGGGGCCGCTCGCCAATATCCGCCGTCCCGATGCTATCGAGGAATTGGTCGGTGATGCCATTGCCAGCGGCGCGCGCGTGATGGCAGGCGGTTCGCGCGGGGATACTGGCTATTTCTTCCAGCCGACGCTGCTCGCCGATGTGCCTGACAGCGCATCGATCATGAACAATGAACCCTTCGGTCCGGTGGCCGTTTCAGCCCGCTTCGATACTGTCGAAGATGCAATCGCCAAGGCGAACCGTTTGCCATTTGGCCTCGCCGCCTTTGCATTTACCGAAAATGGGCGCCGCGCGAATATCCTCGGCGATGCGATTGAGGCGGGTATGGTGGGGATCAACGGCTTCGGTATTGGCGGCGTGGATTCGCCGTTTGGCGGAATAAAGGATTCAGGCTTCGGCAGCGAAGGCGGGCCGGAAGGCTTCGACAGCTATCTGGTCACCAAGGCGATCCACCAGGCCTGACTTTAGTCCTCTGGGCCTAGTGCTGGATCGAGATCGCGGGGGCGCTTTAGATGGACAATCCTGCCGCAATCACCGGCAAGTTCGCCCCAACTATCGATGTCCAGTTCGAGCACTGCGAAAGTGGCGGTCGGCAGTTTTCCGGCTGCTTCGTCGAATATCGCATTCTCGGCGGACGGCGGAACGATATCGAAGATCAGGTCCTGAAGGCCGGGATTATGTCCTGCGAGCAATACGGCGTCCTCGCCCGCGCATAACTCGCGAACCATTTCCATCAGCGTTGCCGAACTGGCGAGGTAGGCCCGTTTGTCCCACTCGATCTCGGCACCCGGAAGCGCGGCTGCTAGCGTCTGCTTTACCCGTTCCGCAGGGCTGGCGATGATGCGGTCCCATTTGGCACCATGCGCCGTCACATGCGCCCCCATCAGCGCCGCACCGCGCCGTCCGCGCCCGTTCAGCCCGCGGTCGAAATCGCGCTTGGCAATATCGTCCCAATCGGACTTGGCATGACGCAATAGGCCCAGTGTTTTCACTTAGAGGTCGATCCTTCAGCAAGTTCGTCTGTTTTTACGTCAGCAGAATATCCTGAAACACCGGCCGACACGCGTTGTAAAGCCTCGTCGAGTGTCAGCCTGATGACAGGCGTGCCTGCGGGGAAGGCGGATAGGAGCCTGCTGGGAAAAGCTGCAGACAAAACTATGAAGTGGCCGCGGTCGTCCTTGTTGCGGATCAGCCGCCCAAATGCCTGCGACAATTTCGCGCGGATCATGCGGTCGTCATAGGCGCCGCCGCCATTTGCCGCGCGGCGCGCCCGGTGCAGGATGCTGGGTTTGGGCCACGGCACGCCTTCGAGCACAACACAGCGTAGGCTTTCGCCCGGCACGTCGACACCGTCACGCAAGGCATCTGTGCCGAGCAGAGACGCAGCCGGATCGTCCCGGAAAATATCGACCAAAGTGCCGGTGTCGATCGGGTCAACATGCTGCGCGAACAGCGGGAGGCCATTACGGGCCAAGCGGTCCGCGATGCGGCCATAAACCGCGCGCAGCCGCCGGATCGCGGTGAAAATACCGAGCACACCGCCGCCCGCAGCCTCGATAATCCGCGCATAACCGCCCGCCAGCGCGGGAATATCGCCGCGCTTTATATCCGTGACAATCAGCACCTCTGCCTGAGTGGCGTAATCAAACGGGCTCTCGGCTGCGGTCAATTGCGGCGCGACCTCGATATGGTTTGCGCCGGACCGGGCAACCGCGCTGCCCCAGTCATCGCCGTCGCGCAGCGTTGCGCTGGTGAGCATTACCCCATGCGCGGGTTCCAGCACTACTTTGGCGAAAGGCTTCATCGGATCGAGGAAGCGCCGTTGGATGCCGACGTCATATTCGCGCGCGTCGGAGCGGTCGACAGCGAGCCAATCGACGAAGGTCGGGTCTGCCGGACCGCCCATCCTGTCGAGCAGCGATTCCCAAGCCTGCAAAGTCTCGATCCGCCAGCCGAGCGAATAGCGTGCGCCATCAATGCGCGCGCGGCCTTGTGCGTCCAGCCAGTCGGGCGGGTCTTCGAGCACCGCTTCCAGCCGCACGCCGAGTTTTAACAGCGGCTGGCGTATCGCGCCCAATGCCGCTGCAGCTTTGCCTGCAAGCTCGACGAAGTTGCCCTCAAAGCCGGAGGCCTCGGTTTCGATACCGTATCCCGCTTCCTGTCCGCCGCTTTCGTCGCGGGCGTAGGTCGTCGCCCGCACTGCTGCCAGCAGTCGTTCGACTGGACCGAAAGCCTCTCCTTCAACAAGGCGCTGCAGCCAGCCATCCGAAGGCAAATCCTCGGCCGCCTTGCGCGCCGCGGAAATGGCTTCTCCGCCTGCCTCGTCGTAGCTGGCGACATCGGCGAGCCTTGCAGACAGTCCTCTGCGGCGACCTTTTGATCCGCGTTCCGGGCCGACAATCCAGCGCCGCAATTCGATTGCTTCCTGGCCGGTAAGCGCGGCAGCGAAAGTGGAGTCCGCCGCTTCGAACACATGATGTCCTTCATCGAAAATCACGCGAGTGGGGCGCTGTGCATGGTCACGTCCGCGTGCTGCATTGATCATGACCAAAGCATGGTTTGCGATCACCAGATCGGCCTGCGCGCTGGCTCGTGCGGATCGTTCAATGAAGCATTTCCGGTAATGCGGGCAGCCTGAATAGACGCATTCACCGCGTTGGTCGGTCAGAGCCTTGATTCCGCGCTGACGGAACAAAGTGCCTAACCAACCTGGTAAATCACCACCAATCATATCACCATCTTGGCTAAATGCGGCCCAGCGTGCGACCATCTGGGCCAAGATCGCTGCCCGTCCGCCAAAGCCGCCTTGCAGCGCATCCTCTAGATTGAGCAGGCAGAGATAGTTTTCCCGCCCCTTGCGGACGACCACCGGCTGAGTGCCATCTTCGCGCCTTTCAGGCCATGCGCGGCGGGTTTCCTGCCGCAATTGGCGCTGCAGGTTCTTAGTGAAGGTCGATACCCAGACAGTGCCTTGTGAAGCCGCAGCCCACAGCGATGCGGGAGCGAGATAACCCAGCGTCTTGCCCACACCAGTCCCGGCCTGCGCCAAAGCAATATGAGGCAGCCGCTCGCGGTGACGCGGCGCAAATATCTTGGCGGCATCGCGGGCATAGCTGCGCTGCCCATCGCGGCGTTCGGCGTCGTCGCCTGTCAAAGCCTCAAGCCGCGCTTCGACGTCTGCGGGTGACAGGACCACTTGCGCCGGTTGAGGGCGTTCGGGCGCTTCCTCCCATTCGGGTAGTTTGGAGAAGAGCCACTTCTCCGCCTTTTCCGGTTTGCGGACATGTGGTGCCAGCACGCCCGCCCATGGCCACCGCATGCGTGCGAGCGATTGCAAAACCGACCAAGCACCATCACGCTCGGCCCATTCGGCGCTCTCGCAGCCGCCAATAATTGCGCCAGCGGCGGCTTGGAGAAAAGCGGGTACGTCGGAATCGCCCTTGGGCTCTGTCAGGCCCAGTGCTTCGGCCAGTCCCTTGGGCGTCGGGACAACAAAGCGGGCCGGGTGCACAAAGGCATATAACTCCAGCAAATCCAGCCCGGACAGATCGGGATAACCCAGCCGGTTCGCCACAAGCGGCGCGTTCAGCATCAACAGCGGCGTATCAGCCGCCGCCATGATTGCCTCACCCTTCGAAAGGCCTTCGGTGTCGCCATTCGCCGCGCGCAGCCATACACCGCCATGCGAAGCGTGGAGCGCGGGAAGGGGGAGGGAGGCAACCATCAAACCAGCGTTAGAACACATGCGGAACGGGGCGCAAGCGACACGGCCCATAAATACCGGTCTGCATGGCATCAGTAATTCCTTAATCGCCCCGCATTTACAATGCCAAGGAACAGCTGGGGCGTTCCGGAATACGAAGCGCATTGAGGGAACGCGAAGATGAGTGGTGGTTTTGGACGTAAGGGACTGGCCGATGGCGCCTTCGCACCCACTCCGCAAACCGGCGTTGGCCAGGCATCGCGTCAGCCTTCGTCTACGCCATCCTCAATCGCCGAATCCGGAGCAATGGCTGACAAACGCCGGGCCTTCTTGGCTTCCGAACGGCTGCGCCAGCAGGAAGAGGCGATTGCAGCAGAGCGCATGCCCGAGCGCCCGCGTCAGGAAGTTGGCCTCAGCGATTATGCCGAAACCTCTCAGGGGCGGGTCGGCAACGTCGTTCCCGAACGCAGGCTAGCTATGGCTTATGTGCTTTGGTTTATTCTCGGAAATTTGTCTGCTCACCGCTTCTATCTGGGCCGGATGCAATCGGGGGCGGCTCAGGTTGGATTGCTCTTTTTCAGCATATTGGTGATCTTCACCGCGTCGCCGATCGTCGGCGGCGTCGCCCTACTCGTGTGGGCCCTCTGGCTTTTGGGTGATGTGTTCTTCATCCACAAAATCCACCGTAGATATTGGGTGCGGGAATACTCGGTGGGAGCGATCTTTAGCTAGACCGACCTCGCGCTGTCCTACATCTGTGACACCTATTATGGTGACACAGATGAGACCCGCCCATCCCAAAGCCACTGCCATTCTGTTCATGAGCCCAACTGCAAATGCAGTTCTTGGAAGATCACAGGTGAATTTCCGAAATGGTGAGTTGCTATCCGTAAAAAATGCCAAATTTGGCGGAAGGTCACAGTTACTTCACAGCTGTTCCGCGTGACGCAGTTTGGCCGCTCCGGTAGCTTCGCACTTGCAACATGGCGGGCAAGCAGCAAAGGCTTCGCGCATGACTGAAAATGCAAACCGCTCATCGCTTCAAGAAGCAGCAGCAAACTCCAAGGCATGGCCTTTTCTGGAGGCTCAACGGCTGGTCAAACGGTACCGCGATGGCAAACCCGGTGGCGCGCCGATTCTTTTCGAAACCGGATACGGCCCGTCAGGCCTGCCGCACATCGGCACCTTCCAGGAAGTGCTGCGGACCACGTTCGTGCGCCGCGCCTATGAAGCGCTGACGGGCGAGCAAACCCGGCTGGTCGCATTCAGCGATGATATGGACGGTTTGCGCAAAGTGCCGACAAATTTGCCCAATCAGGCGATGCTGGCGGAGCATATCGGCGAGCCGCTCAGCCGTATTCCCGACCCGTTCGAGAAGTTCGAGAGTTTCGCTGCGCATAATAATGCGATGCTGCGCGAGTTCCTCGACCGCTTCGGTTTCGAGTATGAATTTATCGCCGCGTCGGACCGCTACAACACCGGCCAATTCGACGAAGCTTTGAAGAATGTCCTCGCGCATAATCAGGACATTCTCGACATCATGTTGCCGACTTTGCGGGCAGAGCGGGCGGCGACCTACTCACCGATCATGCCCATCTCGCCGACCACCGGCGCGGTATTGCAGGTTCCGGTTGAGGTCATCGATGCCGCTGCGGGGACAATCCGCTTCACTGATGAAAACGGTAGCGTGATCGAGCAATCTGCGCTGGGCGGCCAGGCCAAGCTGCAATGGAAGGTTGATTTCGCGATGCGCTGGGTCGCGCTTGGCGTCGATTATGAAATGTACGGCAAGGATCTGACCGACACCGGTGTGCAATCGGGCAAGATTGCCAAGGTGCTAGGTGGGCGCAAGCCGGAAGGGCTGATTTACGAGCTGTTCCTCGACGCCAATGGCGAGAAGATTTCCAAGTCCAAGGGCAATGGCCTGACGATCGAAGAATGGCTGCAATATGGCAGCGAGGAATCGCTCGGCTTTTACATTTTCCCCAATCCCAAGAGCGCCAAGCAGCTGCATCCCGGTGTGATTCCGCGTGCGGTGGATGATTATTGGCAGTTCCGCGAACGGCTGGCCGAACAGCCGCTTGATAAGCAGCTAGGCAATCCGGCGTGGCATTTGCTGCGCGCGAATGGTGCGCCCGAGGGTCCTGATGCGCCGGGTGAGGGTGATACGCTTCCCGTTAGCTACGGATTGCTGCTTAACCTTGCGAGCGTATTAGGCGCAGAAGCTACGAGCGAAAATGTCGCGGAGTATCTGGCGAATTATGTCGGCGAGCCGGTCGAAAGCGCCGAGCTCAACCAGCTCATCGATGCGGCGGTAAATTATACCCGCGATTTCATCGTACCGACGCTTAACAAGCGGGCGCCGACTGATAGCGAAGCCGCTGCACTTCGGGCACTGGACGCCGAATTGGCCACCGCTAATGCGCAGACATCCGCCGAGGATTTGCAAACCAAAGTTTATGAGATCGGCAAGGACGAGCAATTCGGCTTCGAGAATTTACGCGACTGGTTCAGGGCGCTTTACGAGACGTTGCTTGGCAGTTCGCAAGGGCCGCGTATGGGTAGCTTCATTGCGCTCTACGGAATTGAAAATACGCGTAAATTGATCTCTTACGCGCTGCAGCGTTAAGGGATACCGAAATGGGCGACGAAAGCGTACCGGTCAAAAAGGAGCCAGACGAGCAGGCTCACCGGGAAATCGACCAGCGCGACGTCGATAATTCGACTAATCCAACGCCTGCTGAACTGCGTATCAGCGCTGCTGAACTCTTCATGCAGGCCACCGAACAAACGCGGATGGCGCTGTGCATTTCGGACCCTTTCGAGCCCGGTGTTCCGATGGTTTATGTCAACGAAGCGTTCGTCGAGCTAACCGGTTACCAGCGCGAGGACGTAATTGGAAAAAACTGCCGTCTTTTGCAGGGTGAAGAAACTCAGCAATCGGCCATCAACAAAATTCGCGCTGCCCTGGATGTGCGCGAAGTGGTGGTGGTCGACATACTCAACTACCGCAAGGATGGCACTCCGTTCTGGAACGCGCTGCATGTCGGGCCTATTTTCAACGATGATGGCGAGTTGGCGTATTTCTACGGCTCGCAGTGGGACATTACCGACCTGCTGGTCGAGCGGGAGCGCAACTTGCGGCAGAAACATGTGGCCGAAGAACTGCAGCACCGGACGGATAATCTGTTCGGCGTGATCGGTGCGATTGTCCGGCTGACTGCGCGGGGCGAGACCGATGCTGATGTTTTGGCCGACAAGATTAGCGACCGCCTGCAAGCGCTTGCGGTAGCGCACCGCGCGTCGGTCGCGTCCTCCAACGGTGGCGGCAGCGAGACAGATCTGGATACTTTGGCGCGCCAGATTTTAGCCCCTTATCGCGGCACTGGTACAGACCGATTGGAGTTTGTCGGTGATCCGATTTCTTTACCGCCGTCATGGATCACACCGCTCGGTCTGACGCTGCACGAACTTGCAACCAATGCGATCAAATATGGCGCGCTCAGTTCGCCCGATGGTCAGGTGTGTATCGACTGGTCTCTCAAAGATGAGGAGCTGGTAATCTGCTGGATCGAAAATGGCGGCCCGAAAGTGGAGCTTGTAGGCGGTAAACCAGCGGTACAAGGCGGTGGCACTGGTTCACGGTTGCTTGAAGGAATGTTGCGAGGTCTAGATGGCCGGATCGAGCAAACTTTCGATGAAGACGGACTTCAGGCCCACATCTATTTACCGCGACCCGACGCCGACCAAAGCTAGGCCCGATTGCCCCACGGGCGGGTGCGGTACCATTTGGTGAAAATGTATTTTGTGCCGGCCACCACCGGAGTTCCGGCATGCATTGTCATTTCATTGGGTACGCCATGCGGGTCCGCATTGTTCCAGATCAGCAGGACGCCCGGTTTTGGTTCAACCGAGAGGCCTAACTTTGTGAAGAATGTATCGCCGCCTTCTTCGACTTCATTCAGGAACGCCATCGTCGTCCAACTGCGCTGGCCGCCATTGTCCTTTTCGGACTTCCAGTATTTTTCTTTCCACCAAAACCAGTCGCAATGTTCCTTGAACTCCTGACCCGGCAGATAGCGTTGGCCCTGAATCGTCTCGCCCCAGGTTGTTTCCATGCCCATCAAATCATCGATCCGGCGTTCAATCCCCATCACAAAGGGATCATACATATCGATATCACCGGAATAGCTGGTGCGGTTTTTTTCGACATATGCGCCATCGAATGTGTCACTGGGCCGTGCGACCGTGTCGATCATCGTCATCAATTTCGTGCATTCGCTCGGGCTGATGAAGTCGCCCACTGCGAAGATTTCCGCCTGTTCATTGGGCAGCTGATAAACCTGCGGATCAGCCAGCAACCGCTTGCGCACGGCATTGCCCACGCGCTTTAGAGCGTCGCGATCAGGAACGGTTTCTGCCGGTTTGATTGAAGTCGCTTCCATAGGCCAGATACTATCACCGCCGCCGCTGGCAGCAAGAGCTCAAACGATGGGCAGGCTTGCGAATATATCAAGCTGCGTTAGAACTTCGCGGTATGAGCAGTCTAAACACAGGAGCGGCCGCGCGCCGCTATTCGACCGGAGCAATGCTTTTCCACTGGATCATTGCTATTGCGGTGATTGTAAATTGGCGAATCGCGGAGGCAGCGGAACACGCATCGAAGGCGGAAGCCGGGGCGATCTTGGTGAACCATAAGGCTCTGGGGATCACAATCTTGCTGCTGACATTGGGGCGGCTCGCATGGCGCCTGACTCATAAAGTGCCGCCGATGCCCACCAATCATGCCCATTGGGAGAAGGTGCTGGCGCGCACGGTGCATATCATCTTCTATGTTTTGCTGATCGGGCTTCCTATCGGCGGCTGGCTCGCGAGCTCCTATTTCGGCAAGGGCGTGGATGTCTGGGGCGTCTTTACCTTGCCTGCTCTGCCCGTCGGTAAAGATGCCGCCATTGGCAAGGCCATCTTCGGTTTGCACGGAACAGGTGGCGAGATATTTATCTATCTGATCGCTCTCCATATCCTCGGCGCTTTGAAACATACGTTTTTCAATAAGGACGGCACGCTTTGGCGGATGCTGCCATTCGGTACGCCTAAGGACTAATCGCGCGCCGTACATGATGACCCAAAGTAGACCCCCGCCAGTTACCTGACGGGGGTCTCTTTATTTCAGCGGTCCACTCTTCCGCTGAAAGCGTAACATTGGCCTTACCAGAAGAAATCGTAGATCACGTCGACCACTTCGCCGGTATAAGTGTCCACCAGCATTACATCGTCATAGTAGCGAACCCACTGGTAATCACCGTAGACTGCGGGGAGACGATAGCGCCACGGATCATTAATCCGGTAGCGGCTGCCGAAGAAAACGTTGTCGAGATAGACCCCGATGCTGAACCGGCTGTAGCGATAGTTCCGGTATGGTGCATAGTAGCGGCCTAGACGGTACGTGCTGCGGTTATAACGACGGTGGTTGTTCCAGTTATAACGGTTGTTGTTCCTCCACCGCTTCCGGTCCCACCGGCGCTGGTCGCGGCGTGCTTCACGGCGATTTTCGGCGTGGTGGTTCTGGCGATAATCGCGGCGGTTTTCAGCGCGTCCATTACGGCGTGCGGCTTCGCGAATGTCTCGGCGGTTATCCGCGCGGGTGCTGTCATTCCTGTAGGAACGATTGCGCTCGCGATTCGAGTAAGTGCTGTTCCGATCTGTCCGGGTCGGAGTCCCACTATTCCGGATAGTGTCCGCACGGCGTTCACCGCGGCGGTCAATCTGGTTTGCACGGCGCTCGCTTGAACGATCCACACGCGTCGCCGCACGGTCGTTGCCGCGGTTGCGAAGCTGCTGAGCCCGCTGGTCACCCTGCCGCTCGACACGAGTTGCGGTGCGTTCAGTGCGGCGCTCCACCCGGTTAGCACGCTGCTGGCGTTCTGCCGGGCGTTCTGCCCGCTGCTGAGTGCGAGCTTGCGTGCGTTCGGCACGGCGCTCGGTGCGCTGTGGGCGTGCTTCGCTGCGGCTACTGTTTGACCGGGTCGCGCGGCGCTCGGAACGGCGTTCCTGTTTGGCGGAACGGTCCTGCTTATCGCGCATCTCGGCGGCAGCGGATTCCGCGGCTTCGGCCTGTGCAGGCATTGCTGCAAAGGTAAGTGCGGCGGCAAGTGCTGCCATTCCGCTCGACCTCAAAAGTTTCTTAATATCCATGACGGATCTCCATTTACCCCTGCCGCTTGCACCAGCGACTTTTCAAGTGATAAAAGTGTTCTAGTTCATATTCGCTGACCTAAAGCTGAACAAAGTGTAAAGGCTTCTGTTCAGGTTATATCACGGTTTTCTGAATATTCGGATGCAATGACCATGCGACTCGCTCCCCCCTTGTTCATTGAGCCACTTTGCCGCAGGTGAGTTAGATGGACACATTGATTGACGTATTGGCTGACGTAAAGGCCCGCCTGTGGACTGCCGCGAATAGCCGCAAGTCCGCGATGCATACACCTGTGGTCGGAACGGCGGATGGAGACCTGCGGATCATGGTGCTGCGCGAGTTCGATAAGGATACTAACACGCTCCGTTTCCACACCGATGCGCGCAGTCCGAAGGTGGCAGCGATAGAGGCCAACCAGCGCGTCGGCGTGCTGTTCTATGATAAAGAGGCCAAGGTCCAGATCAGGTGCCGCGGGGCAGGGCGGATTGAGCGCAACGGACCGGTGGCCGATGCGGCGTGGGCAGCAAGCGACAATTTCGCGCGCCGCTGCTATCTGGGAACGGGACCGGGTGAGGAATGGAACGCGCCGACCAGCGGACTCCCAAAACGCTTCGAGGGCGTGGAGCCGGATGATGCCGAGCTGATCCCGGCAAGACCCAACTTTGCCGTTCTGCTGGTTCAGATTGAAGAGGCCGACTGGTTCAGCCTTGCCCACACAGGCCACCGCCGTGCGCTGTTCGATATGGCGGCCGGAGACGAACAGGGCCGCTGGATTTCGCCGTAAACGGCCGCGATAGGGTGACACAAGTGACACCCCGCAGCCCTGACGAAAATGCAGATTAGCTAATTTTATTATGTGGTTACGCTCTATACTGTGAAGCGGACAGATTCTGGCGGAGCGCGACAACGCTGATCTAATAGCGGGCCGCTGTTGCGAAGAATGCGCGCCAGGATGGCGCGTCTCTGAGGTAGGGAGAGTGGTGTTCGCAGCAAGTCGCATGGTGAGTGCTTAATGGTTCCGCCGCGATTAGGAAAAGAGTTTAAACACCACTCGTCATCCCAGCGAACGCGTGGACCCAGAGCAATCAAGCACCAAGCCGCCCTAGGTTCCCGCTTTCGCCGGAATGACACGAGGGACTAGGTGCAAAATACGCTCCGGCGTGCCGCGGCAGGTAGGCACCAGTGTTGTCCGCAAATGGGTGGAAAGCGGACACACGAGTTAGTCTGCTCCCTTGGCAATTATTGGGCCGACTGCGAATGCTCTGCTTGCTCCTCAGCCCGCGAAAGTCGGTCGCGCTATTTTTACCCTACCCACACGTCCAGCAAATAGCGTTCTTGCTCGATCATGCCCTCGATCCAGGTAGCCGCCTCATTCTGACTGCAACCAGTCTTTTCGGCGTAGATGGAGGTTAGCGCCTTACGGACGTCAGGCTCCATTCGCGCTCCGTCGCCACATATGTATATCCGCGCGCCACCTTCAATGAGGCTCCAAACTTTGTCGGCTTTGTGCGCAATTAGGTCCTGCACGTAGGTGCGTGAGCCTTCTTGGCGCGAGAATGCAGTGTACACAGAGGCCACGCCGCGATGGCCATAGTCCTCTAATTCATCGCGATAGAGGTAGTCGTGATCCGGCTGACGGCAACCGAAAAACAGCATCGCCTCGCCAAGCTTTGCGCCGCCCTGTTGAAGTTTGTCACGCTTCTGGAGGAAGCCCCGGAACGGCGCGATTCCAGTTCCTGGGCCAACCATAATGATTGGCTGGGCCGGATCATCGGGCAGGCGGAAGTTGGCGGTCGGTTCACGGACCACCGCTTGGAACTTATCGCCGGGCTTTAGTCCAGCGAGGTAGTTCGAACAGGTGCCTTTGAACTCGCCCTTACCGGACAAAGCCGGTCCTCTGGTGACACCAACGGTGATTGAACAATGCCCTGCGTCGCTATCGGTTGCGTCATCGGGCGCAGATGAGATTGAATAATAGCGCGGGGTCAAAAACGGAATGAGTTCGAGGAACACTGCCAATGGAAGGTCGCAGGCTGGAAATTCCTCTAGAAGATCCAGCACTGACTTTCGCTTTTCCAGAACATCGGTTGTGTAGGTGTCGCGTCCATTCTCCTGTGATGAATTGGCGAGAGCCTCAAGGGCGGATCGTGAATTTGGGCATTCCGAAAACCGAGCCAGCGCTGCGATGTCCCTGCGAGTCGCAACGGCCTGCAATTCGCCCGCCGTTTGGGCGAGATGGTGGACAGAGAACGTGCTGCCACTGGGGTACGGGCCGCGCATTTCACTTCGGGAATCGATCCGGACATAGGTATCGGCTTCCAACTTGAAACACCTTAACAGGCGCTCGACAACGGCTTCATCATTGACCGGTACGACGCACAAATGGTCGCCGGGTTGGTAGTCCATACCGATGGGTAATTTGACTTCGATGTGCCTTGTTGAGCGCCCCTCGTCCTTACTAATATCCTTAAGTTCGCTGTTGCTGATGACTTCGACTTCGCGCGCGCCTAGTCGATCAGCAACGGCATTAGCGGTGACGCTTTCGGTGATTTCGACCGAGTAAAGCGGCTCTGCAATCGCGTCAGAATTAATACTGAGGTCTAGGTCAAACTCATCGCCCAATTGCGGGATTAGTGCATCGAGCCATTCATGGAATTGCGTGTCGACATCTCCGCGTGCGTCCAACTCTTCCCTATCGACGATCCGCGTCGCGCCCAGCGCCGATAGCGCTGCATCGATTTTACGCGGTACGATTTGAAAAGTGGCCGCCCAATCGCTGTTGCCGCACCCAAGGACGATGTAGTTGACGCCTTTGAGCTTTTTCGATTCTGGGTCGCTTTGCTCTAGCCAGTCGACGAACTTCGAAGCGTTGTCTGGCGGCATGCCATTATAGGATGAGCATGCGATGGCGACAGCGCCCTCGCTTGGAAGTTTGCCAACATAGGCATCAAGCTCAGCCAGCTTCACTTCAAAGCCGCTAAACTCAGCCTTTTGAGCCAACTCGCGCGCAAAGCTCTCGCTTGAACCCAAATTAGACCCGTACAGGACGAGCAGCGGAGTGCCATGACTGGGCACTGGCGCGGCGGAGTGAATATTTGCAACCGTCTCGTCAGACGCGACGCTCGCACCACCTCGTTCGACATCGTCCCGCAGCCGGGCCTTAATGAAGAACTCGTCGGGCTTGATCGACAGCGTTTCCTTAATGTCGAGCTGATAGTCCGTGTGATCGAACAGATCGAACCGCTGCAAGATCATACCGAGCACAAGGATCGATTCCTGAATTGCAAATTGCCTGCCGATGCATGCACGTTGCCCATTGCCGAATGGCTTATAGGCGGCTGGGTCGCGGCTGGCCTCTGCTTCAGGCGCAAAGTGGTCGGGATTGAACTGATCGGGATTCTCTCCCCATATCGAGCTATCTCGATGGAGCGAGGGTATCAACACGGTTGTGAAAGTGCCCTTCGGGATCGCATATTTGCCCCCGATGATTTCATCCTCGTAAGGTGCCAGCCCCAACGCGGGCGCAGTGGGCCACAGGCGCAATGCTTCGGACAAGATCGCGCGGATATAGGGCAGTCTGCCGATTTCCGACAGCGTAGGAGTACGGTCGATATTGCGACCAAATACCTCGTCCACTTCGGCATAAGCGCGCGTCAATACATCGCGGTTCTTCAGCAGATAATAGAGCGTGAAGGACAACAGGCCCGACGTTGTCTCATGGCCAGCGATCAGAAATGTGTTGATCTGATAGCGAATGTTTTCGTCAGACAGACGCTCGCCAGTCACCGCATCGCGGCCCGAAAGCATGAAATCGAGCAAATCCTTCGGGCTGTCGCTACCCTGATTGCGGCGTTCGAGAATAATCTCGTCGACCAGATTATTCATATAGGCCGCATCCGCGCGAAGCTGCTTGATCTGTTCGCCTTTGAACAGTTTTTCGCCGGGTATCCCGCGCATGTTCAGTGTAGTGCCCAGCGTCCGGTTGAGTGCTTCGATGAAGGGGTGAAAGTCTTCGCGGTAAAAGGAATTGAACCGATAGCCGAACCCGCAGACACCAATAGTGTCGAGCGTGAGTCGGATCATATCCTTGGGCACGTCGATCACATCGTCGGAGTTCAAACGTTCCCACTTTTTCATCAGCTGAGTAGCGATGTCAGTCATCATCGGCAGATAGCCGCCCATTGCCTTCTGACTGAATGACGGGAGCAGAATATTGTGCGCTTTTGACCAGTTGGGATCATCGGTGTTGCCGGTGAACAAGCCATCGCCAGCAATAAGTCGCAGTCGTTTGAGCGGTCCTCGGACGGTTTTGTCGAAGCGTTTCTCATCGCAAACTTCGGCAACGAGAGCGGCACCCGAAACCATAACTATGGACGTTCCCATCATGTCGAGTTTGAAGATCGGCCCATATTTATCCGCAAGCTCCATGAGCGATTGGATCATGCGGGACGAGTCGACTGTAACGGCGTTACCGATCA
>JBBKVP010000007.1:0-24835 GCA_037968495.1 Pontixanthobacter sp.
CCTTACATCGTGTTCTTCGACTGGGATCAGTCGGATATCACGCCTGAAGCGGCAACCATCCTTGACAGTGCTGTGGCTGCGTATGGCAATTGCACCAACGTACCGATCATGCTTGCAGGTTACACCGACCGTTCGGGTAGCGTGCAGTACAACCTCGGCCTTGCCGATCGTCGTAATGCTTCGGTTACTGGATACCTCACAAGTCGCGGTATCTCTGGCGGCGCTATCACGAGCGAAGGCTTCGGTGAAGCCAACCCACGTGTTCCTACAGCCGACGGTGTCCGTGAACTTCAGAACCGTCGTGTGGAAATCACATACGGTCCGGGTTCGGGCATGTAAGCTTCGCCAATTGGTGAAAATTGATAAGGGGCCGGAGCAATCCGGCCCCTTTTTCGTTGGTGCTCTATAAGGAGACCAATAATGAACCAACTTTCCGTTTTTGCCCTCGCGGCAGCCCTAGTCGTATGTGGATGCTCATCGTTGAAAGATGTGCCGACAGAGCGTGTAGGCAGCACAAGCTTGAAGCTCGCTGACGGAACGTCAGCTGGCAATGCCCAGATCTTCGCGTCAGAAACGAGAATAGTGATCTCGGCGGCCTTTTTCCGTCTGCCCGCAGGCCCGCACGCGGTGCACCTTCATACGGTCGGAAAGTGCGACGGGCCCGACTTCAAAACTGCGGGTGGTCATCTCAACCCCGGTCAAAATCTACATGGCTCAGCTGATGGTAAAGCGGGCCATTTGGGCGACCTGCCGAATGTTACCATCTCGTCTGCTGGCACCGCCACTTATGAAGCGGTAATTGAAGGGCCAAAGGCAGATATTCTAGCCGACATCTTTGATGAGGATGGCACCTCGCTGATGGTCCATGAAGGCCCAGATGACTACCGGACCGATCCATCCGGCGCCGCTGGCAGCCGGATCGCATGCGGCGTGCTTAAGCCTGTTTAAACGGGCTCTCCTGCCGCACGGGCCCGCTCCACAATCGTCCGCTCTGCCTCCGGCACCGTCCGATAAGCCATGATGAGCAATACTGTGCCAATCGGCGCAGCAACGAGCATCGAGAGTACTCCCAGGGACAGGCTGCCCGTCACAGTTGAAACTTGGCCCGCCATGTAGGGACCAAGCGCCAGACCGACGAGCGTAGTCGACAGGAAGAATGTGGCCGTCGCGGTCCCGCGCATACGCGGCAGGACCAGATCCTGGGTCGTCGCAGCGGCAGCCCCAAGCGCAGAACTACCGAAGAGAGACAGGATGAAGTTTAGGAAGTAGAAGAGCGCCACATTCTCGGTCGTAAACGCGATAATCAAGGGGATCACGGGAGCGAGCACACCGAACATGATGACCAGCAAACGCCCACCGGGATTACGTTCGCGCAGCCAGTCGGAGACGCGGCCACCAATGATAACGCCCATAAAGCCGCCTAATGCGCCGCCGCCGCCGATCCAGAACCCCAGAACAGCCTTAGATGCCCCGAGAACTCGCTCGGCATAGGGAGCAGCCCAAAATGATACCGAGTACGAGGCAAACGCCACCATACCGTATCCCAGGATTGTGTAGAGGAACGCCGGGCTTCCCCAAATAAGTTGGTACGCCGGAAGATCCCTGTGCCGCAACGAAATCGCCCATGAGAAAACAGCGTAATATCCGATCCCGATAGCTCCCCACTGCTGCATATTGCCGGTCACAGTGCCCAGCAGCCATGCTGCCACGCCGATGACGAGAGCTGCGCTAACATTGATCGCTAGAGCCCCGACGCCCCGCTGCGCAGCGGAAATAAACGTAAAGGGAGGAACGACCGCAAAAAGTTCGGTCGCAAATCCTCTGAACGGGCGGTCGACCTTCGTTTGTGGGAGGCCGTCCATTGCTCCGCGGATCGGCTCGCGCAAGGTCAGAACCCAAATCGCAAGCAGCAGGCCCGGAATACCAACCGCCATGAAGGCTGCTTGCCAGCCGACTAACCCCATCGGGCCGCCATCTGGATAGGCGTTGTTCCAACCTTCAACGATTAGACCGCCGATCAGGAGTGAAATTCCTCCGCCAATGTACAAGCCAGCCGAATATATCGCGAGCGCCGTGCCGCGCATCTTTTTCGGAAACCAGTCTGAAATTAGAGAATAGGCCGAGGGGCTGGCGGACGCCTCCCCCACTCCTACGCCGATACGGGCAGCACCGAGTGCGAGCCCATTCTTCGCTAAACCAGAGGCCGCAGTCATCATTGACCAAAGCGCCAAGCCGACAGTCAGCAGGCGGACCCGGTGCCAGCTATCCGCCAACCGGCCGAGCGGAATTCCGAACAGCGCGTAGAAAACCCCGAATGCTGTTCCATAAAGAAAACCGAGGTCCGCGTCAGTCAGCCCCAAATCGGCTTTAATGTCATTCGCAAGAATAGACAGAATGTTGCGGTCGATGAAATTGAGCACATAGACCAGCACCAACACGCCAAGGGCATACCAACTGTACCGGGGCACCGTTTGAGATTCTTCAGGTGCTTCCGCAATCTCAGTATCAGCCATCCATGGTTCCTCTAAAGCTCCGGTGATCCGGATGCGTAAATCGTCTTATCGTTTAGTCCGGCATCAGCAAAGCCCTGACGGCGCAAGCGGCAGCTGTCGCAAGCGCCGCATGCCTCGCCATCGGCAGTAGGATCATAACATGACCAGCTCCAGGCAGGATCGAGACCCAGCCTGATGCACTCGCGCGCAATGTCCGCCTTGCCCATAATTTGTAACGGAGTGTGGATTTTGAACGGAAAGCCTTCGACACCGGCCTTCGTCGCCAGCCGCGCGGTTTCCGTGAAACTGGCGATGAATTCAGGCCGGCAGTCGGGATAACCCGAATAGTCGAGCGCGTTCACACCAATAAATAAATCGGACACACCCGAAGCCTCGGCGAAGGCTGTGGTGAGCGCAAGAAACACAAGATTGCGCGCAGGAACGTATGTAACGGGAATATCATCGCCGACGCCGCCCTTCGGAACAGGAATATCATCTGTGAGCGCCGATCCGCCAAAGCGGCTTAGATCAAGCGGCAAGACCACGTGGCGAACGGCCCCTAGCCGACCTGCAATGTTCTTCGCCGATTCGATTTCGCAGCGGTGGCGTTGGTTGTAATCGATAGTGAGTGCTTGGATCGCGAAGCCCTGCTCCTTCGCAAGTGCTGCGGTGACCATCGAGTCCAACCCGCCTGAAAGCAGGATTGCTGCAGACTTCCCAGAATTGCCCTGTTCCGTATTCATGCATCAGGGCTAGGCACTAATAGACGGCGCCGCAACGATTATCGCGCGGATGTATCCGCGATTAATTGCAAGAGCTTATTTGCAGGAGCCGGTACGCCGCGCCTCGGCCGAAAAACCGAACGGACGCCCGCCAGCGATGCCCCTGCTTTCAATCTGCACCAAAGTGGCTGTTTCGCGGCGTATGTCAGTATGGCCGTGGCCATTGCCCAAGCATTGATATTGCAGCGACGCAGAGCTTCCCGTGCTGCTGACAACTTGTCCGGGACAGCTTGGTGTCCGGTGGCCAAGATGCATCAGTTCGCGGCCAGTGCGGACGCAAACTTTGCGAACCTGTCCGCCATCGCGGAACCGCACGTCCCACAAGCCCTTTTGCAAGCTATCAAGCACCGCCAAGTCGGGTGCCGCAGCCATCACAGGCGTGACAAGCAAGCCGGCAGCCAGCAGCCATCCACTCGCATGACGAAGGATTCGTGGGCTGTTAAATATTGTTGTAATTGATTTATTCCTGATCATCTGTTGATTGTAGCATAATTGTGCGCTGCGGCAAAATTGATGCGGAAACCATGTATCATGCAGGGACCGGAAATTTGCGCGAGCAGAACGCGCAGTCAACCACGATCGCTCCTGCCTCATCACGCATTTCGTCACGCTCGGCCTCTGGAAAGCGCGATAAAACGTCGGCAAAGTATTCGGCCGTGCAGCGACATCCGCGTGATAATACGGCGCTCGGCTCCACCCTGACTTCACGTTCCTCATGGAACAGCCGCCAAACCAAAGCCTCCATAGAAAGCTCCGGATCGACAAGTTCGTCATGCCTGGTGCTGCCAGCCATTGTGGCGACATGTTCCCATTCAGGATGATCGAGCCGCACATGCAGCCGCTCGCGCCCCTCTTCGCCCTCAGCAAGATGCTGGATAAGTAAGCCGCCCGCGACAGTGCCAAGCGGACCGGACTTCACGCCTATACGGATCAGCGTCGGCAATTGTTCGGATTGTGCGAAATATGCCTCGCAAGCGGCAGCGAGCGAGTCCCCCTCTAGCGGGACGATCCCCTGATAGCGCTGCTTCTTGCTTGGCAGGTCGAAGGTGACACCGAGATATCCCTTGCCAAACAGCGCCGTCAGCGAGGGGTTAGCACCCAATTCGTGCAGCCGCTCCGCATCGTGCTTCACATAGCCGCGCAGCTCGCCATCACGGTAATCACACACCAGCAGATCGACCACGCCGCCCTCGGTTTGGGCCTGCAACGTCAGCTGGCTGCCTTCGCCCTTGAGTAATGCGCCCATCAGTGTCGCAATCGTCAGTGCTTCGGCGAGGAGATGCTTGATCGCGGGCGGATAGTCATGCGCATCGAGGATCAGCTCGAGCGTGCCGTCAAGGCGTACAGAACGCCCCCGCGCATTCCGGTCGGGAATTGTGAACCCGAGCACGCGGTCCGAGAATGTCTCTGAATTCTGTTCCATAGCTGGCAAATATGGGGCCTTGGGCGCGGAAAGTAAGGCCCGCGCCTCAGGGCCGCCGTGTCAGAGCTTCCCCGCGCACCAAAGCAGAATGCTCTTCTGTGCGTGGATGCGGTTTTCAGCTTCGTCAAAGACGACAGACTGCCCGCCTTCGAACACGCTTTCACTAACCTCGTCGCCAACATGCGCCGGCAGGCAGTGGAGGAATTTCGCGTCCGGCTTGGCGCGGGCCATCAGTGCATCGTTCACCTGATAGGGAGCCATTGCAGCGATTTTATTGTGCGCATGGTCCTGACCCATCGAAACCCATGTGTCGGTCACGATCACATCTGCGCCATCCGCTGCTTCGCCTCCATCATTTGTCAGCGTCACGGATGCGCCGCCTCTGCGGGCCATTTCCACGAACTCGGCCTCTGGCTCATAGCCAACAGGGGTCGCGATGCGGACGTTGAACTTCATCAGGCTGGCTGCTTCTAGAATGGAATGCAGCACATTATTGCCGTCACCAAACCAGGCAATCTCGAGACCGGGCAAGGCCTTACCTTGTTCGATAACGGTCAGCAGATCGGCGACGATCTGGCAGGGGTGCGAACGGTCGGTCAAACCATTGATCACAGGCACAGTGGCGTATCTTGCCATTTCTTCGATCTTCGCGTGATCGTCTGTCCGGATCATAATCGCATCAACCATCCGGCTAAGCACGCGCGCCGTATCCGCCACAGTCTCACCGCGCCCGAGCTGCATATTCCCCGAATCCATCACCATGGCAGTGCCGCCTAGCTGCCGCATCGCCATGTCGAAGCTCACGCGCGTTCGGGTTGAACTTTTCTCGAAGATCATCGCCAATACGTGACCAGTCAGTGGAGCATCTGCATCCGCTTTACCCTTGGGCCAGCCAGCACGCGCCGCCTTGCGGTCCTGCGCATCGTTCAGCATTGCAGCAATGGCGTCACCGCCAGCATCCGACAGGTCGAGAAAATGCTTCATAGGCCTTAGCTCGCTTGCGGTATCTGATAGTCGGCAGCACCCGCCGAAAGCTTGTCGAAGAATTCGTCGATCTCTGCGTCGCCGATCACCAAAGGAGGCAGAAGGCGAATCGTATTGTCACCCGCCGCGACGGTCATCAGTTGATGGTTGTCGCGCAGATGGACGAAGAAGGGGCGGCTTTCGACCTTCATCTTGATGCCAAGCATCAGGCCCCGCCCGCGCACGAGTTCGAAAAGGTCGGGATAGTTGCCGATGAACTGTTCCAAGCGGCCACGAATGCGCTCACCCTTGTCGCGCACTTCGGCGAGGAATCCGTCATTTGCGACGGCTTCCATCACAGCAGTACCCGCCGCCATCGCCAGCGGATTGCCGCCATAGGTCGAGCCATGCGTGCCGAATGTCATACCGCGCGCCGCCTTTTCGGTTGCAAGGCACGCGCCGAGCGGGAAGCCGCCGCCAATGCCCTTGGCAGTCGCTACGATATCGGGCGTGATGCCATATTGCTCATAAGCATAGAGCGTACCGCTGCGGGCGACGCCGCATTGCACTTCGTCCAGCGCGAGCATCAGATCATGTTCGTCTGCTAGCGCGCGAAGGCCCTGCATGAATTCGTCTGACGCGGGGCGGATGCCGCCCTCGCCCTGAATCGGCTCAACCAGGAAACCAGCCGTGTTCGGACCGATCAGCGCCTTGGCCGCTTCGAGATCGTCGAACTCGCAATATTTGAAACCTTCAAGCATCGGCATGAAGCCCTTATGCATCTTGGTCTGGTTCGATGCGCTGATGGTCGCCATCGTCCGGCCATGGAAGGCGTTGGTGAAGGTAATGAGTTCAAACTTGTGCTCGTCGCCCTGCCACTGATGATAAGCGCGGGCCGCCTTGATTGCGGTCTCGACAGCTTCGGCGCCGGAATTGGTGAAGAACACCGTATCGGCAAAAGTATTGTCGACCAGCATCTGCGCCAGCTTTTCACCTTGCGGGCTGCCATAGAGGTTGGAAACATGCATCAGCGTCTCGGCCTGCTTCTGGATCGCACCGATCAGTCCGGGGTGCGAATGCCCGAGCAGGTTCACCGCGATACCGCTTGCAAAATCGAGATAGCGCGTGCCGTCTTCGTCGATCAGGTGGCAATGCTCGCCGCGAACAGGGCGCACGCCGCACCGGGGATAGACGGGCATCAGCGGGGTGATCGACATGAGGTAAACTCCAAAACTGAAAATTACATTTGAAACCGGATTGAATGCGACGCTCTAAACGACAAATGGCGGCCCCGATAGGACCGCCATTTGCGTTTTCTGCCGTTTGGTGGTTGCAGTTTAGTCCTCTGCAGGCACCAGGTTCACGGCAGAATGCTTGCCGCGTCGGTCAACTTCGAGATCGAAAGTATAACGCTGGCCTTCGTCAACGCCGGTCAGGCCCGAACGTTCAACTGCGCTGATATGCACGAATGCGTCAGGTTGGCCATCATCACGCACGATAAAGCCGAAGCCCTTCATCGAGTTGAAGAACTTGACCGTTCCGGTCGCCTTCTCGCCAGTCAGTTCACGCTGCGGAGCACCGCCACGGTCGCCGCCGCCCGCGCCTTCGCGCGGCGCGCTCTTCGTGACCGCAATCACATCGCCCACGACCTGAAGGTCCTGAGCGGAAACTTTGCCGCCACGATCAACGAGATTATATTCGAGGCCCTGCCCTTCGGCGAGACCTTCGAGACCGGCGCGCTCGACAGCGGAGATATGGACGAACACGTCCTCGCCGCCATCTTCCTGCGCGATAAAGCCGAAGCCCTTGTCACCGTTGAAGAATTTTACTTGCCCTTTGCCAGTTCCGACTACTTGAGCGGGCATACGGTTTGCGCCGCCGCCTGCACCGCCAGCACTACCGCCGGAGAAACCTCCACCACCGCCGCCTGAGCCGCCGCCGAAACCGCCGCGATTACCGCCACCGCCGAAACCGCCACGGTCGCCGCCGCCAAAGCCGCCGCGGTCATTACCGCCGCCACCGAAGCCGCCACGGTCGTTTCCACCGCTGCCAAAACCGCCATCGAAGCTTTCTTCGCCGAACCCGTCGCGCTTGTCTCTACCGCGTCCGCGACGCCCTTTATCGTAACCCATAGTCTTAAACGTACCTTCGTCTCGCCCTATCAAATTTGACCGGCAACGCGAGCGAGCCGCACCGGACCTGAAGAAACGAATCGACGAATGCAATCGTCCGCGCCTTCCACACAGGGTGCACGCATAGCGAAGAATCGCGAGACTGGCGAACATTTTCAGCACATTGTTCGTGCGGACCGTAACGTAACCTTCATAATACACTAGCTGACTTGGCCGTTCAGGGTTCAGATTACTGACTCGGAAAACTATATGACGTGTAAGAATGAGCAGCTAATACAAGAATTCCCGACGCACCGAAGGATAAATGCCGATGTTCCGCAAGCTGACCGAAAATATGATGGCTAGCCCGCAAATCACCCTTGCTGATGTCGACGAAGCAGCGGTTCAGGGTGTCAAAATGATCATCAACAACCGCCCAGATGGCGAAGAACCGGGCCAGCTAGAAGGCGCAGAAATCAAAGCTGCGGCCAAAAGACACGGACTCGCCTATCGCGCGATACCGGTGGGTCACGGCGGCTTTAGCGAGCCGCAGATCACCGCGATGGCCGAGGCATTGAAGGCAGCCGACGGGCCAGTACTGGGCTATTGCCGCTCCGGCACCCGCTCGACATTCCTATGGGCGCTTGCCGGGGCAAGTCAGGGTGGGGATGTTGACGATCTGGCCGAGAAAGCAGCGGGCGCCGGTTACGATGTCACGCCGATTCGCCCCGCGATGGATATGCTCTCAGAAAAAGCGAAATGACGGCGCAACTTCTCCAATTTGGCGGTTCGCTTGCCGCGATCCTGATCATTGCTTGGCTGGCGATGCGGCTGGGTCTGGGCGGCGATGTCCGCATCAGGGACGAGGAACACGCACGCGAATTGGCCGAAGAAGCCATTTGCGGCTTCGATCCTGTCGACGTGTCAATTGACCGGGGTCGCACAGGCGCTTTGCTTCGTAATGCTGCCGGACAGCTCATGGTCCTGCGCCGCCACGGTTGCCATTTCGTCGCCCGACTGGTCCGAAGCGCAGAAGACGTGCGGCTGGATCAACACCGGCTAAGCTTCATAACTAGCGAACGAACATTTGGCGAAGTCACTCTGGACCTAGGCGCTAAGGCGCCGGAATGGGCCGCCAGCCTACGCCGCATGAAAGCCCGCCCCAATGCCTGAATTCAGCCCGACCGATTACGCCGTACCGGGCTTCGTCATACTGGTCCTGCTTGAAATGTGGTGGGCGAAGAAACGCCGGCCCGAAGCCTATGAGCCACGCGACACGCTAACGTCACTGGCCTTTGGCCTCGGCAGTACCGTTGCGGGCCTAGCGTTCGGCGGAGCGGTTTTTGCCCTATCGTTGTGGCTCTATCAGTTCCGCATTTTCGACTTTGGTTTCGTCTGGTGGGCTTGGCCCCTTGCCTTCGTGCTCGATGATTTCGCCTATTACTGGTTTCACCGCTTTGCCCACCGCGTGCGCTGGTTCTGGGCAAGCCATGTGAACCACCATTCCAGCCAGCATTACAATCTCAGCACAGCATTGCGGCAAAGCTGGACGAGTTTCTTTGCGCTGAGTTTTGTGTTCCGCATCCCGATTGTGATGCTCGGCTTCCACCCGGTGATGGGACTGTTTGTGGGCGCAATAAACCTGATCTATCAATTCTGGATCCATACCGAGGCAATTGGACGGATGCCGCGCTGGTTCGAGGCGGTGATGAACACGCCCAGCCACCACCGCGTTCATCATGCGACCAACCCGCTCTATCTCGACCGAAATTACGCCGGAACATTCATCATTTGGGACCGGATGTTTGGGACATTTCAGGCCGAACAGGACGACCAGCGCATCCACTATGGCATCGTCAAACAGCTTGGCACGTTCAATCTGATCTGGGCCGTGTTTCACGAGTGGATCGGCATCGCGAGGGACGTTTGGTCAGCGCCGTGGCGACATAAATTCAGCTATATCTGGCGCCCGCCCGGGTGGAGCCATGATGGCAGCCGCGAGACGTCGGATGCGATCCGTGAGCGGTGGCTGGCGCGGCAAGCATCGCCCAAACTGGAAGCAGAACCAACAAAGGCGATTGCGGATGTTTAATCGCCCGCTTAAACCTCTCCGCTCACAGGAGAGATCATGGACCAGTTTGACATCATCGTAATCGGCGGCGGCAGCGCGGGCAGCGCAGCGGCCGGTCGGCTGGCCGAAGACGAAAAACGCAGCGTCTGCTTGCTCGAAGCTGGCGGCACAAACGACAATTTCCTGATCAAGACCCCTGGTTTTCTGCCCTTCATCCGCAATTCCGCAAACTACAAATTCGACACCGTCCCGCAAAAGGGGCTGAACGGCCGGATCGGATACCAGCCGCGCGGCAAGGGTCTGGGCGGATCATCGGCAATCAACGCAATGGTCTATATTCGCGGTAACCGATTCGATTACGACCAGTGGGCGGAACTTGGCTGCACCGGCTGGGGCTATGACGACGTACTGCCCTATTTCAAACGGTCCGAAAACAACGTGCGCGGCGGCGGCGAATATCATGGCGGCGAAGGGCCGCTGCATGTTTCTGACCAGCATTGGACCAACCCGGTCAGCCGCGCCTTTGTCGACAGCGCCGAACAATTGCAGCTATCCCGAAACGAAGACTTCAACGACGACAAGCAAGCAGGCTTTGGCATCTATCAGGTGACGCAGAAGGACGGCGAGCGCTGGTCCGCCGCGCGCGCCTATGTCGAGCCGTTACGCGGGAGCCCCAACCTCGATATCCGCACCGGGACGCTAGTTGAAAAACTAGTGATCGAAAACGGACGGGTGACCGGCGTCGCCATCAAGCGCGGACGCAAACGCGAGATAATCATGGCCCGTGAGGGTGTGATCCTGAGTGCAGGCGCCTTCAATTCTCCGCAAATCCTGATGCTATCGGGCATCGGCCCGGCAGATAACCTGTGGGATCACGGCCTCGATGTGGTCGCCAACCGCAAGGCTGTCGGTGCCGATCTGCAGGACCATATCGACTATGTTTCGAGCTGGGAAACCGCATCAAAAGACCCCATCGGATCAAGCATGGCAGGCAACTTGCGGATGGTGAAAGCCATCATCGAGCATCGCCGCAAACGCACCGGCATCATGACCACTCCCTATGCCGAAGCCGGCGGGTTCTGGAGTGTGATGCCTGACGCGCCCGCGCCAGACATACAGTGGCATTTCGTGCCTGCAATGCTGGAGGATCATGGCCGAGAGCAAGTGAAGGGCCACGGCTTCTCACTTCATGCCTGCGTCCTGCGTCCGGACAGCCGCGGCAGTGTCACTCTGCAATCCAAAGACGCTGCTGCACCGCCGCGCATCGATCCAAACTTCCTCGATGATAATCGCGATATTGCGACGCTGCGTGCAGGTGTCCGTCTGTCCCACCGGATCGCGGAAGCACCGCCTTTATCGGGCTATGACCCACAAGACCGCTATCCGATCGACATCAATGACGACGCTGCGCTCGACGAGCTGATCCGCAGCCGCGCCGACACAGTCTATCACCCCGTCGGCACCTGCCGCATGGGCGCAGACAAGGACAGCGTGGTCGACCCGACACTCAAAGCGCGCGACGTCGAAGGCCTGTGGATCGCCGACGCCAGCATCATGCCGCGCCTGATATCGGGCAACACCAATGCGCCCAGCATCATGATTGGAGAACGTTGCGCGGACTTTGTAAAGGATGCGCTGCGCTGAAACTTCGTGAGCGGATTGCTGCTCTGAAGCGTGATGCCATTGTCCTGTGGCTTGCGGCACGTGATCCCCGTACGCCCATAGCTGCTCGGGCCTTGGCAGTTTTCGTAGCGGCTTACGCTTTCAGTCCCGTCGATTTGATACCCGATTTCATTCCCGCTTTGGGGTTAGTCGATGATTTTCTGATCGTGCAGCTTGGGGTATGGTTGGTGCTAAAGGTGCTTGATAAAGAGCATCTCGCCGAGTTGCGTATGAAAGCAAACTTAGTCGCCGCCCGTCCAGTATCACGCGTCGCCGGGGCGGTGGTGATAGCAATCTGGATAGGACTGGCTGCGATATCAACCGCTGCCCTGATACGCTGATGACTAGCCTTTAGGTTCGAATAAATGAGCATCGCCCGACGATAAACGTCGGGCAGACTGGCCGCATGCGTGCCGCCTTCGATGTCGAGGAACGTGGCTTGCCACGGAAGATCGTCCCGCCCTGCCATCTCGTCACGCCACTCTAGCGCAGCGCCGCGCAAATAATCGCGGTCACGCGATCCGGAGGCCAAGATCATGTGATTATTCGTGCGGACTTCGGGCATTGGCTTGCTCATCCCGTAGATCAGCTCATCACCCCATTCGCGGCCCGGATTGCTGGCGATGAAGCCATGGAACAATTCAGGCCGGTGATGGGCGGCATAATGGACAAATGATCCGCCCCGGCTTTGCCGGACCAGCACGCGCTGCGTGCCGTCAGCACGAAAACGGCGTTCGACGCGGGGCAGCAGTTCTTCCTCAAGCATGGTCAGAAAAGCTCTTGCGCCTCTCTCAGATCCATCCACTAGCGTTGGCCGGAAGTCGATGTGCCGCTTGTTAATCGATGGATCGAGGCCGCCATAGGCAACTCCGACCACAATCGCCTCGGGCAATTTCTCGTCATAATGCAGGAACAGATGCTGCGGTGCGAGCATCGGGAAAGTCGAGTCCCCGTCGAGCAAATAGACAATCGGATATGTCCGCTCGGGCGCATCGGTATAACCTTCGGGCAGGCGTACGAAGATATGGTAGCGGCGGCCGACTACCAAGGATTCGTGCTTGAAGTAATCACCCGCGAGCGCAGGCAAATAGTCGATTGGAGTCGCGCCGAGTTCAGGCCGATCATCAACGGCGGGCGGCCAGACCGGCTGCGCGGGCGTGTGCTGACATACAGCCAGCAACATTGCGAAACCTGAAATAATCTAGCGACGCATTAGCGCTCCCCCTTTTCGACCAGCCTAAACCCAGCTTGCGCGGATTTCGAACAAAAAAGGGGCCGGAGCAATTAGCTCCGGCCCATTGAAGTTTTTGTTCGCAGGAGGAACAATTTTTGACGGGGGCCCGGGGGAGAGAGAAATCCGGGGCCCGCCAAACTGGGTATTAATTGTAGGCGCGTTCTCCGTGCTCGCTGATGTCGAGACCATCGACTTCAGCTTCTTCGGAAACCCGCAAGCCAATCAGTGTTTTGACGATCAATGCTGCGATCAGTGTGCCGATACCGGCCCAGCCAATCGTGATCAGCACGCTCTTCGTCTGGATCCAGAGCTGGGCGCTCATGGCCGTCGAACCATCGCCGGGGCCGCCAAGGAATGGCTGGTAGACAATCGCCGTGCCGATGGCGCCAACGATGCCGCCAATGCCGTGGATGCCGAAAGCATCAAGCGAGTCGTCATAGCCGAGCTTGGCTTTCACCTTGGCGACCGCGAAGTAGCAGACAGCCGAGGACGCGATGCCGAGCAGGATGGCGCCGAATGGTCCGGAGTTGCCGGCGGCTGGCGTTACCGCCACCAGACCGGCGATGACACCTGAGCAGAAGCCCAGTGCAGAACCCTTGTGGCCGACCATCTTTTCGATCACCATCCAGGTCAGCGCGCCGGCAGCGGTGGCGACGAAGGTGTTGATCATTGCGAGACCGGCGCTGCCGTCAGCTTCAAGAGCGGAACCGGCGTTGAAGCCGAACCAACCAACCCACAGCAGACCCGTACCGATCATGGTCATAACCATGCTGTGCGGGGGCATTGGTTCAGCCGGATAACCGCGGCGCTTGCCCAGTAGGTAAGCGAGGACGAGGCCCGAAACACCGGCGTTGATGTGCACCACGGTGCCGCCAGCGAAATCAAGCGCGCCATCTTCGAACATCAGGCCGCCGCCAGCCCAAACCATGTGAGCGATCGGGAAGTAGACGATGGTCAGCCAGATCGGCACGAAGGCCATCACTGCGCTGAACTTCATTCGCTCAGCCGTCGCGCCCAAAATCAGCGCTGCAGTAATCGCGGCAAAGGTCATCTGGAAGCTAACAAAGACATATTCCGAGATCACTTCATCGGTAAATGTCGCCGCTGTGGTCGATGCGTCCATGCCCGACAGGAAGTAGCTGCCGCCACTAATGAATAGGCCAAGCGTGCCCTCATAAGAAGTCGAGCCGAATGCGAGCGAGAAGCCCCACATTACCCATACAAGCATGGCGAGGCAGGCAGTCGCGCCGATCTGCGTCATGGTGGAAAGCATGTTCTTCGAACGGGTCAGGCCGCCATAAAACAGCGCGAGACCCGGAAGGATCATCAGCAGGACCAGAATCGTTGCTGTCATCATCCAGGCATTATTGCCCGGGTTAGCGACGGGAACGACTGCTTCTGCAACTGGCGCCGCTATGGCTGCCGTTCCAAACGACAGCGATGCGATAAAGGACGCGCCGATTGCTCCGGCAGCGCCCGCGAATTTGCGGAACATTGAGTTACCCCTCATTTCGTATGTGCGGCTCATAGTGCCGTCTCCCCGGTTTCGCCGGTGCGGATGCGAGTGGCGTCTGCCAAGTCGAAGGCGAAGATCTTGCCGTCGCCGATATTGCCAGTGCCCGCGACTTCTTGGATCGTCTCGATAACCTTGGGCGCGAGCGCATCGTTTACGGCAATTTCTAGCTTCACCTTGGGAAGCATGTTTGTGGTATATTCAGCGCCGCGATAAATTTCGGTTTGACCCTTTTGCCGGCCGAAACCCTTCACTTCGGACACTGTCATGCCCTCGACACCGATCCCGCCGAGTGCTTCGCGCACTTCGTCGAGCTTGAATGGTTTGATAATGGCAATGATGAACTTCACGCCGAACCCCTGCTTGCTACCGATCCCGTCGCCGGCTTCGCACATGCAGCAAAAAGCGTGCCAACTCGTAAGAATGGTGAAGTTGTAGGACTCATCGGGATTCAAATATTGCGCATGGACCAGTGACCCGCCTGATTCTTGCGCATCTGCCTATTTTTTAGGCAATGCCAGATCGGCAAACACAGGCAGATGGTCCGACCCGGCAGCCGCCAGTGCGCTGTGGTGCACGCCGCTGTCCTCCAGCTGCCAATGCTTCGACGCAACAATACGGTCCAATCGCGCGACCGGCTGGCGTGCGGGGAAGCTGCGGCCCGGGGCGAAGCATTGCCAATCAGGGCCGAATTCGGTCATCGCTCCGCTGCTGACGCCCCATTGGTTGAAATCGCCCATCAGGACGGCGGGGCAAGCCTCTTCACAGCCTTCGACGTGATTGATCACACTACGGATCTGGTGGCGGCGGCGTAGGCCCGATAGGTCGAGGTGCATCCCGACAACCCGGATATGCGTGCCGCCCACCTTAAGGTCGGCGCGAACGGCACCGCGCGGTTCCAAGGTAGGAATCTCGACGTGATCGGCTTCCAAAACCTCAATGCTGCGACGCACCAGAAGCGCATTGCCGTGCCAGCCAAGGCTAGGCGTATTACCACCCAGCTGAACCGGCTTCCAATGCGTGTCGTCCAACGCCGCCTTCGATAACACGCTCTTGCGCGTCCCGAACCGCGTGTCGGCCTCCTGCAGCGCGATGATATCGGCGTTCATTTCGCGCAGCACAGTGATGATACGGTCGGGGTCACGGACCCCGTCAACGCCGACAGCCTTATGAATATTATAGCTTGCGAATTTCAGCTTCATTTCGGCGATGAGCGTCTAGTCACCGGCGATGTAGCGGTCAGTGGGCTTCGTCGGCAGGCCATCGATGCTTTGCCTGCTCATCGCTTGCTTTGCAGCCCATTCGGAGGGGTTCGCCTTGGCGTGATACTTCACCAAAGTAGGCCGCTCAGCCTGAAGCTCCATAAAGGGAACGCCATATCCGCATGAGGTCTGCACGCTTGCGACTTCAATATCGAAAATCTGCCGCGTGCCCGGCAGCAGGGTGAAATGCTCCGAAATCTCCTCCCAACCGCCATCCGCAGGCAGCACCGGCTTGCCCCGCCCATAGATGCGCAGAATCAATGCAGGCTGCTGGAAATTGCAGAACATCACCGTGATCCGGCCATCGGCGAGCAAATGCGCGTTGGTCTCATTGCCCGAACCGCCCAGATCGAGATAGCCGACCCGCTTTGGCCCGAGCACACGAAATGCGTCATAACCCTTAGGGCTCAGGTTGATCCGCGCATCTGCTGCTGCGGTAGCCACAAAAAAGACCGGCTGCTTGCCGATCATCGCAATGTGGTCGTCGGTTAGGTGTTCGCTGAAATCGGCCATGCGCCATGACTATGCGAGACAGCGCCTTACGGCAAGTTACCGTTCCTTCGTCGCCGAGAATATCAGCTCAGGGTTCTTTTCCTGCTGGTAATTCACGTCCCACACGCTCTTGGCCAAAAACACCAGATCACCGTCACGGTCTTTTGCGAGGTTGGAGCTGTTAAACTCTTCGAACTGGTCCTTCGCCTCGTCCGGCCCCTTTATCCAGCGCGCCGTATCGAACGGAGCAGCTTCAAGCGCCGCGTCCACTTTATATTCCGCCGCGAGCCGCGAGATGAGAACTTCAAGCTGAAGCTGCCCGACAACGCCAACAATATGCTGGGCGCCAAGCTCCGGATAGAAAACTTGGATCACGCCTTCTTCGGAAAGATCATCGAGCGCCTTGCGAAGCTGCTTGGTCTTGGTCGGGTCCTTGAGGATCACGCGGCGCAGAATTTCAGGCGCGAAGTTCGGCAATCCGGTAAAGCGAATTTTGTCTTTCTCGCTCAGCGTATCACCCACGCGTAAAGTGCCGTGATTGGGAATGCCGATGATGTCGCCAGCCTCTGCCGTATCGGCAATCTCACGGTCTTGCGCAAAGAATAGGATTGGCGAGTGGATGGCGATAGGTTTGCCAAGCCCGCTGGGTGTCAGCTTCATGCCGCGTTTGAACGTGCCCGAAACCTGACGCATGAAAGCGATGCGGTCGCGGTGGTTCGGATCCATATTGGCCTGCACCTTGAAGATAAAGCCGGTGACTTCATCAAGATCTGGGCTGATCTGTTCGCCCCCGGCCGGTTGCGGCCGCGGCGGCGGGGCGTGCTTGGCAATCGCTTCGATCAGCTCGGTTACACCGAAATTCTTGAGCGCCGACCCGAAATAGACCGGCGTCAGATCACCGTTGCGATAGGCTTCAAGATCGAATTCAGGATAGCCGATTCGCGCCAGCTCGGCCTCCTCGGCGAAGGCTTCCGGCAGCACCGCATTTTCGTCGCGCTTCCCGAGAAATTCTTTGGATGGCCCTTCGGGCCGAGCGACTGCGCCCGTGGCATAGTCGAGAATGCCTTCAAATTGCCCGCCCATGCCGATCGGGTACATTTGCGGCGATACATCGAGCGCCAGCATATCTGCGATCTCGTCGAGTAGTTCGAATAGCGGGCGGCCCTCGCGGTCGACCTTGTTCACGAAGGTGATGATCGGAACGGAACGCAAGCGGCAAACCTCGAACAATTTGCGCGTTTGCGGCTCGATGCCCTTCGCCGCATCGATCACCATAATGGCGGAATCGACCGCGGTCAGCGTGCGGTATGTATCTTCGGAAAAATCTTCGTGGCCTGGCGTATCAAGCAGGTTGAAGGTGATCCCGTCCCGCTCGAACGTCATCACCGATGATGTCACCGAAATACCGCGTTGCTGCTCGATCTTCATCCAGTCCGACCGTGCCCGCCGCGCCTGGCCGCGCGCTTTCACTTCGCCAGCCAGATGGATCGCGCCGCCTTGCAGCAGCAGCTTCTCGGTCAGCGTGGTCTTACCAGCATCAGGGTGCGAAATAATCGCGAATGTACGGCGTGAGTTAGTCATGCCGAGCGCCCTAGCGCCCGCGATGCGGACAGTCGAGCCTTAGCGAGCGAGGCCGCGTGTTAGGAGGGCGGTTACCTTTGAGGCGATCTTGGGCAAATCGGCATCGTCTTCCTGCACGCCGTAGCGCAGTCCAAGGAAGACATTCATGCCCATGATCGCCCAAGCCTCCACTTCGCCGACTTCCCGAATTTCGCCTGCCGCCTGCACTTCGGCCAAGCGGCCTTCGATCCGTCTGGCAGTCACAGCATAGTGGTCACCCCACGCTTCGGGCGCGACGAATTCAGCTTCGTCGATGATCCGGTAGAGCTCCTTATGCTCCCGCGCAAAAGCAAGGAACGCAGCGAGCGCCTTACCTTCACGGTCAAGCGTGACCGGTTCCTCGGCGATCGCGGGGCCGACATTGTCGCGAACGCTGTTAGACATGTCCTGCACCAAAGCACGGAACAGCTCGTCCTTGGATTCGAAATACGTATAGAAACTGCCCAGTGCCACACCGGCACGGGCCGTGATCGAGACAATCGATGTCTCATGAAAACCCTTTTCGCCAAACTCTATGGCTGCGGCGTCGAGGACTTTGCGGCGTGTCGCCCGCCCGCGCGCTGTGCGCGGCTGACGGGCTTCCCCACGCTTGTTCGCCTCCATGTTTCCACCGTCTGACATACGGCTTTAATAAACTGTTACACGAAGGGCACAACATCAAACTTGAAAGATGGTTCATGTTTCAATATAGGGTGAGGAAAGAACTCTTGGAGAGAGACTAATGACCAATATTTCGATTAACATGGCTACCCGTCTGCTTTGCGGCAGCGCGCTTCTCGCAATCGCCGGAATGGCCGCTCCTGCGGCGGCTCAGGATCAAGCTATAGCAGCGACACAAGCCGACGAGGCGGAGGATAGCACCATCATCGTCACCGCCCGGCGGCGCGAGGAGCGGTTGATCGATGTGCCGGTCGCAGTCACCTCCATCAGCGCACAAACCCTGGAAAATATCGGCGCAAGCGACATCACGGCAGTTGCCGAAAACGCTCCCAATGTAACGCTGGAGGCATCGCGCGCCACCAACTCCACACTCAGCGCATTCATTCGCGGCATCGGGCAGCAGGATCCTGTCTCCGGCTTCGAACAGGGTGTCGGCATTTATCTCGACGATGTTTATCTAAACCGTCCGCAAGCTGCCCTGCTCGATATCTATGATGTCGAGCGGATCGAAGTGCTACGCGGCCCGCAAGGCACGCTTTACGGGCGCAACACCATTGGAGGAGCGGTCAAATATGTGACCAAGCGCCTGCCTGATGAAACCGCGATCACGGCGCGTGCGACCTACGGATCATATGACCGGCTCGAAGGCGTTATCTCCGCCTCCACCCCTATCAATGACAAGCTGCGGATCGGCGGCGCAGTGGCCCGCCTGACGCGCGATGGTTTCGGCGAAAACCTCACGCTCGGCATTGACAATTATGACAAGGATGTCTGGGCAGCACGCGGCAATATCGAACTGGGCGGCTACGGTGAGCCGGTGCTGGTGCGTATTTCGGGCGATTACACCAAGGACAAGAGCAACGCGAGGGGCGGCAGCCGCCTGATCCCGGGTCTCCTATCCGGCGCGCCGATACTGGACGACGAATATGACACACGCGGCGGCTTGACCGATCCGCAGCAGGAGGTCGAAGCATACGGCGTTGCGATGAATGTTTCGATTGATCTCAGTGATGCTCTGACCTTCAAATCGATCACGTCGTGGCGCAAGGATGACAGCCAAAGCCCGATTGATTTCGACGCCCTGCCGGAGGTCGATCTGGATGTACCAGGCGCCTATTTCAACGAGCAGTTGAGCCAGGAATTGCAGCTCGCCTATGATGACGGTGACAAGCTTTCGGCGATGCTCGGCTTCTATTATCTCGACGCCTCGGCCGACACTTTGTTCGACGTTCGCCTATTCACCACTTTCGGCGGCTTCACGGCCTTTACGCAGGCCAATGTCGACACGGAAACCTACGCAATCTTCGGCGATGCGACTTATGACATCACCGAACAGCTAAGCGTGTCGCTCGGCGGGCGTTACACATGGGACGAACGTACAGCAGACATCCTGCGGCAGAACTATCTCGGCGGCGGGTCGCCCACGTTTGGCGGAGCGGGCATTCCGTTCGGCGGAGCCAGCACCGACTTCCAAGGCTCGCGCGACTTCAAGAAGTTCACCCCGCGCGCCTCGATCAGTTTCAAACCGTCGCCCGACCAAAATATCTACGCCAGCTTTTCACAAGGCTTTAAGGGCGGCGGCTTTGACCCTCGCGGTGTGGGCGTGAATGCGCCCGACACTGACGGTGTTGCAGGCCTTAGCGATGATGAAATCGCAAACTTCCTTAGCTTCCGACCCGAGGAGGTCGACAGCTATGAAATTGGCTATAAGGGCAGCTTCGCCGATGGGCGCCTGTATGTCGCGCTGGCAGGCTTCATCGCCGATTACACCGACGTCCAGATCCCCGGATCAGTCGCCTGTAGCGTTGGCGGCATCGCTACTTTCTGCGGCGTCGTTTCCAATGCCGGCAAGGCTAGCTTCAAGGGCGTCGAACTAGAAACCGTCGCCACGCTGGCGCAAGATTTCGGCACCAGCGGCGACAAGCTGAGTTTCAACGGTTCGGTCGGATATATCGACGCGAACTATGACGAATATATCACCAATATCGGTGGCACACCGACGGATGTGGCTGACTTCCGGGAGGTGCAGAACACGCCCGAATGGACCGCCAGTGGACGGATCAATTACACCGCACCTGTTGGACGCGGAGACATCTATCTCGGCACAGGCGTCAGCTACCGCAGCAAGACATTCCAGTTCGAAGTGCCCAACCCTTTCATCGACCAAAGTGCCTATGCGCTGGTCGATGCGAGCATGATTTATAACGCACCGGGCAAGAGCTGGAGCCTTGGGCTTTACGGCAAGAACCTGACCGACAAGCGAGTGAAGACTTCAGGCTACACATTCATTGTGGTTGATCCGATTACCGGCGCACCGGCACTCAACGGCGCAGGGCAGGTACAATCCGCGCTCGGCCCCGAAGGCACGCTGACAGCTTTCTATAACGAACCGCGTCAGGTCTTCGCCACACTTACATTCCGTTACTAAATGAGAGTCTATCCGGCGGGCAATCTCTCGCCCGCCGGATCGTTATCTTCGCTAGCCGCGCAGTTCTGCGCCCAGCTTCGCTGCAGCAGCGGTTACCTTTTCAGTGATCGCTTTCAGATCGGCATCTTTGAAGCTTTTTTCGCCGGGCTGGAGCGTGACCTCCAAGGCAACGGACTTCTTGCCTTCGGGCACGCCTTGCCCGGTGAACACATCGAAAATCCGCACGCCGACTATGGTTACCTTGTCCGCGCCGCCAATCGCGCGCACCAGATCAGCACCGGGCAGTTGGGCAGGCACTAGAAAAGCAAAGTCACGTATTACAGATTGCAGCGCTGGCGGCGCATAGGCAGCGCGCGCGAATGCATTGGTTTTCTTGGGCGGAACAGCATCGAGGAAAATCTCGACCGCTACGATCGGACCGTCGATATCAAAGGCCTTGAGCGTCGCGGGGTGCAAGGCGCCAAACCGGGCGAGCACATTCTTGGGGCCAAGCCGCAGAGTACCAGACTGGCCGGGATGAAACTGGCCGCCAGCCTCGCCCATGGTCTGCAACTTGTTGATCGGAGCGCCTGCTTCGGCCAGCAGAGCCCGCGCTTCGGATTTGGCATCATAGGCGTCGAACGTTTCAGCTTTGCCGCTTGCCCACTGGCGCGGCGATTTCTCACCTGCCAGCAGCACGCCCAGCGTCAGCCGCTCGTCACTAGTGCCGTCTTTACCGCGCAGATAGCGGCGGCCGACCTCGAACAAACGCAGCGATGTCGCGCCGCGATCGACGTTGCGTTTTGCCGCAGCCAATAGGCCGGGCAATAGCGAGGGACGCATGGCCTTCATGTCCTCGCTTATCGGATTGGCGAGGGACCACAAATCGTGCCCCCCCACCGCAAAATGCTTGGCATCTTCCACCGGCAGGAAGGACCAAGTGACTGCCTCGTTCAAGCCCCTTGCCGCAGCAACGCGGCGCAAGCGGCGTTCCAGTTTCTGGGCCGGCGTGGCGGTTGGCGGGGCGACACCTGCAGGGCGAGCTAGGGCAACGCTCTCGATATTATCGAGCCCGTGGATGCGGACGATTTCTTCGACCAGATCAGCTGCGCCATCGACATCGGGACGCCAGCTGGGAACAGTGACCTTAAAGCTGTCATCCGCTTCGAAACCGAGCGAGCTAAGGATTTCGCGCTGGCGGTCTTCGGCGACATCGACGCCGCCAAGCCGCTGGACCAATGACGGGTCGAAGGTGACGATCTTGCTATCCATTGGCGGACTGCCCGCATGGACTACTTCCGACGGTTCACCACCGCAAACCTCGAGGATCAACCCAGTCAGAATATCGATGCCGTCCTCCAGAAATGCCGGATCGACGCCGCGCTCAAAACGCGTCTTGGCATCGGATGTCAGGCCTAGCTTACGGCCGGTTGCGCCAATGCGCTCAGGATCGAAATAGGCGACTTCCAGCAACACATCGGTCGTGGTTTCGGAGCAGCCCGAATGTTCGCCGCCCATGATGCCAGCAATGTCATGCACGCCGCTGTCATCGGCGATCACGGTCATAGTACTGTCGAGCGTATATTGCTTTTCGTTAAGCGCGGTGACGGTCTCGCCATCCTTGGCACGGCGAGCAACAACAGCGCCGCTCAGCTTCGCCAGATCATAGGCGTGCGATGGACGGCCAAAGGCGAGCATCACATAGTTGGTGATGTCCACCAGCGCCGAAATCGGGCGTTGACCCGCGCTGATCAAGCGCTGCTGCATCCAGTCTGGCGAGGTGCCATTGATGACGCCCTTAATGCTACGCCCATAAAATGCCGGGCAGCCTTCGGGATCATCCGTGCGGATTTCGCTGGCACAGGGATGTGTGCCTTTTGCAGGGGTCGGGACAAATGGTTTGAGCGTACCGAGACCAGCCGCCGCGAGATCCCGCGCTACGCCGAACACGCCCATGCAATCGGGGCGGTTGGGCGTGATCGCCACGTCGAAGATCGGATCAGCGCCGGAGTAGTCAGCAAACGATTGACCGACTTCTGCGCCTTCAGGCAATTCGATAATACCGTCATGCTCATCGCCCATTTCAAGCTCGCGCACGGAACACATCATACCGCTGCTTTCGACGCCGCGAATGCCGCTTTTGCGCAGCTGCATACCGTTGGCCGGAACGACAGCGCCGGGCAGGCCCAGCACGCCCAGCATGCCTGCACGCGCATTGGGCGCTCCGCAAACGACTTGTAAGGGATAGCCTTCTCCGGTGTCGACGGTCAGGACTTGCAGCTTGTCCGCGTCGGGGTGCTTTTCAGCCGTCAGCACTTTGGCAACGCGGAAACCAGCGAATTTATCGGCCGGATCTTCGATACCTTCAACTTCGATCCCGATGCTGTTGAGCTTATCGGAAATCTCCGACGCGCTTGCTTCGGTTTCGAGGAAATAGGTCAGCCAGGATAGGGAGAACTTCATGCTGTTGCCCCCACGCCGCCGGAAAGCGTCGGCTGATCGAATGGCGCGAAGCCGTAATGGCCCAGCCAGCGGTAATCGCCGTCGAAAAAGGCGCGCAGGTCGTCCATTCCGTATTTCAACATCGCGAGGCGGTCGACGCCCACGCCGAATGCGAAGCCCTGATATTCATCAGAATCAAGCCCGCTCATTTCGAGTACACGGGCGTTGACCATCCCGCTACCGAGCAACTCCATCCACGCATGACCTGGCGCATCGCCGCTGCCCCCAAGAACGCGGCGGCCATCGACTACTTCAAAACCAACGTCGACCTCAACCGATGGCTCGGTGAAGGGGAAGTAAGACGGGCGCAGGCGTAGGACGATATCGTCACGCTCGAAGAACGCCTTGAGGAAAGTCTCAAGCGTCCATTTGAGGTGGCCAAGGTGGATATTCTTATCAATGACCAGACCTTCGACCTGATGGAACATCGGCGTATGCGTCGCGTCACTATCGGAGCGATACACACGTCCCGGCGCGATGATTCGAACGGGCGCGCCCTCGGCCATCATAGTGCGAACTTGGACCGGCGAGGTATGCGTGCGGAGCAACATCTTGCCTCCATCGGCACTCTCATCCGGGAAATAGAACGTGTCGTGCATTGCGCGAGCCGGATGGCTTTCGGGCATATTGAGCGCGGTGAAATTGTGCCAGTCGTCCTCGATCTCCGGACCGGTGGCAACGGCGAAGCCCATATCGGCGAATATCTCCGCCAGCTCGTCCATCACTTGGCTGACCGGATGGACACTGCCGCGCGGGCTTTGCGGCGCAGGGAGTGACAGGTCCATTGTTTCGGATGCGAGCTGCTGTTCCAACGCGGCATTGTCGAGCGCGGCCTTACGTTTGGCAATCGCGTCAGCAACAGTGGCGCGCAGGCTCTGGATCTTCGGGCCTTCTTCCTGGCGCTGCTCGGGCGTCAATTTGCCCAGCGTCTTCAGCAGCGCCGAAACCGACCCTTGCTTGCCGAGATATTCGACGCGCAAGGCCTCCAGCGCATCTGCATTGTCTGCCGCTGCGATCCGCGCTAGCGCGGTGTCGCGCAACTGTTCCAATTCACTCATTACCAATGTCCGAAAATCTATGTCGCGCCCCCTCTATATTCGAGGCGACGCAATCGCAACGTCTGCCTGAATTAGTGAACGAAAGCATCGCGGCGTCGCTTTCTTACAAGTCACGCACTCAAGAGGCATGTAGTGACTAGATATTGAGTGATTGAGTACGAGATTTCATGTTTCCGAGGGAACGTTCGCGTTTTGCGACGCGGACGACGGACATGGGGCAGTTTGTGTTCCCTTCACGGGTGGGCGCACAAACGGATAGCGCGGGCGGCGAAAGCTGCTCGCGCTTTTTATTTAGGTGGTTTGTTTGTTTAGCACCTACGGTGCGCCCTCAGACGCCGGGCGCAGGCCATCCGGCCTGCTTGGCTTCGCGCCAATAAGACGCGGCGACCGGCCGGTCGCTGACTGCCGTGACCAAGAACCGGTCTTGAGATATCCCTAAGGTACTAAACAAAAAACGGGCGCAAACCCTTGAGAGTTCGCGCCCGCTAATTTGGCTTACAAGATAACCCGCAGCTTACGCTGGCCCTAAGCAGGTAGGGCTTTCTTGGCTTCTGCGATCACCGTGGCGAAGGCAGCGCTTTCG
>JBBKVP010000008.1:0-40567 GCA_037968495.1 Pontixanthobacter sp.
CTGACGTCTGGCGGGGCGGTATTGGCTCATGACCATACGGCATCGAAAGCCGGCGCGCCTGCGATGCAGAAATGCGAAATGATGAAAGACGGTATGAAAATGCCGGGCATGATGATGAAGGGTGCTGATGGCAAAATGTCCTGCCAGATGATGGATCACTCGAAGATGGACCACAGCAAAATGGATCATTCAAAAATGTCAGCCCCGGATGCGAGTGACAAAGCGCCACCAGCTATGGATCATTCGACGATGGACCATTCGAAGATGGATCATAGCATGATGGAGCCCAAAAAAGACGCGCCTGAATAAGAGAAAAGTCTGGCTCGGAGCTCCGCTTTACGATTCTTCGGGCCAGACTATTTCCCCATCTTGCGGAACAGGTTCACCAATTCCGCAACTTTCTCTTTCTGGTCAGCTTTGCTGCCCGAGGTCAAAGCTTCCTCGACGCAATGATTGGTATGAATTTCCAGAATTTTCATTTTGGTAGAGCGCAGGGCGGCTTCCATCGCGGAGAATTGCTGGAGGATATCGATACAATAGCGATCATCTTCCATCATTTTAGCTATTCCGCGCGCCTGACCTTCGATCTTTCGCATCCGCACGATTTCTTTGGTGAATTTATCTGTCATGATGCCTTTATGCCAAATTTCGCGGTGTGATCAATCGAAAGGGGATGCGGCATCAACCTTGACACTTCGCTGCCCCAATACTATACCCCCCTATAGTATAATCTGCTAACGATCAAGAGGAGACGGAAATGACGCATGTTTCAAACCGCACACAAATCCTCATATGGGGCTGGACGCTGAGCCTGTTTTTGCTTTTCAGCTACCTCATCTGCATAGGCTTTGGTCTTTTAGCGCCGCAGTCAATGCATATGCATGAAGCCTGGGCGCCATTGCTGCCCGGATTTGAGTGGCTGACCTTGCAAGGCTTTCTCGCAGGCGCACTCGGTAGCTTTCTCTATGGTTGGTATATTGCCCTTTTGGTTATCCCGCTGCGCGCCTGGATAGGCCGCAAAGTTGCAGGCGCTGATCATGCCTGAGAACGATTCCGGGGCTGCCAAATCATGCTGTTGCAAAGACAAAGAGGCTTCTGCCGTGACGGTAAAAGATCCCGTGTGCGGCATGGATGTCGATCCTAGCAAGAGCGAGTATCATGCACAGCATGACGGGCATGATTATCATTTCTGCTCAGCCGGATGCAAAACCAAATTTGTCACTGACCCCGCGCATTATCTCACCGGTAAGCACCGCGAAGTAGACGAGGATGTTCCAGCAGGCACAATTTACACCTGCCCGATGCATCCGGAAATTCGACAAGAAGGGCCGGGCTCCTGTCCGATATGCGGGATGGCACTGGAACCCGAGACCTTTAGTCTCGATACCGGCCCCGATCCCGAATATCTGGATATGCGCAAGCGTTTCTGGGTCAGTGCGTTGTTTTCCATCCCGCTTTTCATTTACGCCATGGGCGACCTTATTCCGGGTAAGCCGTTTGAAGGGCTGTTTGAGCCGAGAGTATCGCAATGGTTGCAGCTCTTGCTGGCATCGCCAGTAGTTCTGTGGAGTGCATGGCCGTTCTTTGTGCGCGGCGTGAACTCGCTCAAAACCATGAACCTCAACATGTTCACGCTAATTGGGCTTGGCGTGGCGGTGGCCTATGGCTTCAGTCTGGTCGCGACCCTGTTTCCAAGCATTTTCCCGGCAGCCTTTCGCGGCCATGATGGCGGCGTGGCGGTCTATTATGAGGCCGCTGCCGTTATCACCACCTTGGTCTTATTGGGCCAGGTTCTCGAACTAAAAGCGCGCGGACAGACATCAAGTGCATTGCGCGCACTGCTGGAGTTGGCACCGCCAATTGCGCTGCGCGTTAGCGCGGATGGCTCGGAAGAAGAAATATCTCTCGACCTGGTACAGAGCGGCGACAGTTTGCGTGTTCGTCCGGGTGACAAGGTTCCCGTTGATGGCACCATCGCCAAGGGCTCCAGCACGATTGATCAATCAATGATCACGGGCGAGCCAATCCCGGTTGCCAAAGCCAAAGGCGATAGTGTCACCGGCGGCACGGTAAATCAGACTGGCAGCTTTATCATGACCGCCGAACGCGTTGGCAAGGATACGCTTCTCGCCAAGATCGTCCAGATGGTCGTCGAAGCACAGCGCAGCCGTGCGCCCATCCAGAAACTGGCTGATACGGTTGCGGGCCTGTTTGTGCCTGCTGTGGTTCTGATCGCTATTGCCACATTCATTATATGGTCCATTTGGGGGCCAGAACCGGCGTTGGCTTATGGTTTGGTCAACGCGGTCGCAGTCCTTATCATCGCTTGTCCTTGTGCGCTTGGCCTTGCCACTCCGATGTCGATTATGGTTGGCACCGGCAAGGGCGCGCAAAACGGCATTTTAATCAAAAATGCCGAGGCGCTCGAAACTCTCGAGAAGATTGACACAATCGTGGTCGATAAAACCGGCACGCTCACCGCGGGCAAGCCTAAACTGGTTTCTGTCGAACCGGAAAGGGGTTTTGACAACGACGAAATGCTTGCGCTTGTTGCTGCAATCGAAATGGCGAGTGAACATCCGCTGGCAGCCGCAATTGTAACCGGCGCAAAGAAAAAGGGGCTTTCGTTTGATGCAGCAACCGACTTCCAGTCGGTGACCGGCGAAGGGGTTGAAGCCAGTGCACGGGGTAAGCGTGTCGCCATCGGCAATGAAAAAATGATGGACCGGCTCGGTGCCGCGAGTGCGGAGCTGATTGCCAAGGCGCAGGACGGCCGATCACAGGGGCAAACAGTGATGTTTGTCGCAGTTGATGGGAAGCCTGCAGGCCTTATCGGTGTCGCGGATCCGATCAAGCCGACTACGGCAGAGGCGATCAAGGCGCTGCATAAAGCCAATATCCGCGTGGTTATGCTGACTGGCGATGCCGAAGCGACCGCGCAAGCTGTTGGCAAGATGATTGGCATTGATGAAATCCACGCCAATGTGTCACCCGAAGACAAACACCGGGTCATCAGCGAGCTTCAAGCGGCGGGTAAAATGGTCGCAATGGCAGGCGACGGCATCAACGATGCTCCCGCGCTCGCCAAGGCCGATGTAGGGATTGCTATGGGCACTGGCACCGATGTGGCGATGGAGAGCGCTGGTATCACGCTCGTCAAAGGTGATCTTGGCGGCATCGCCAAAGCCCGTCATCTCAGCCAGCTAACGATGGGCAATATTCGGCAGAACCTGTTCTTTGCCTTTATCTACAATGGGCTCGGTGTGCCTGTCGCAGCAGGTGTTCTCTATCCGTGGTTTGGCATCTTGCTCAGCCCGATGATTGCCGCAGCAGCAATGAGCTTGTCGTCTGTATCGGTAATCGCCAATGCATTGCGTTTGCGCCGCAAAGCGCTGTGAGCTGCGTGACCGCAAGCCTTAGTATCCTGCCTTTTGGCTGTCCAACTCCCGCTTTGGTGCGGGAATCCACGATCTGCGCGAGCAAAATGAAGCAATCCAACAACCAATAAGATCCGGGAACATGGCATGACGAAAAATGATGACCCAAAGCGGTTGAATAATCTGCCGTTGGCGCTGTCTCGCTGGGATAATGAGGGAGGACAGCAACCAAAAATAGACGAACGCGGCTCCGATGATCCGGAAATGACTAACACTGAACTCGTCCTGCTTCGTGTTCGCGTCATTGCTCTGGAAAACATTGTCCTTGCCTTGCTCGCGGACCAACCAGCCGAGACCTATGACAAAGTCCGTGAAATGGCAGAGCTGATTTCGCCCAAAGAGGACGCTACACAGCACCCTCTAACGATAGAAGCCGCATTGCACATGAACCGGTTCGCAGACCGAGCCGCGCGATTTAGCGTCGTTCGCGATAAATGAAAATCATAGCGCTATGAAGTTTGGTAGCGAACCAGAAGTCCATATCGCTACGTTTGGGTTCTTTACATCGTTCATCTGGGAAGTGCTGCAAATGCCCTACTTCGATGTTGGGTCGGCGACCTCCTGGGAAAGCACGCTAGGCTGCACGCGAGCCACATTTGGAGATGCCGGAATATTGGTGTTGGCATACACGGTGGTCTCAATGTTAAATCGAGACCGGCATTGGATGCACCGCCCAACTTATGGGAAGATCGGTATCTATCTGCTGACCGGCCTTGGAGTTACGGTAATCATCGAAGAAATCGCGACCAGCGTGCCTACGCAATGGGGTTGGGGCTGGCGATATAGCGAACTCATGCCCTTATTCCCCGGCACAAATATTGGCTGCGTCCCCATCCTGATGTGGATCGTTATTCCACTGATAACGCTCTGGTTTGCAAGGCGCCAGCCACGATCCTAACCCGCGACATGCCAAAGGCAAATCAGATGCAAAGCAGCTCGTATAATAAGAACAGTCTCACGCTGGCGGGAACCGTAGCGATGGGGACCGGCGTCATGATCGGTGCTGGCATATTCGCGTTAACTGGTCAGATCGCCGAATTATCGGGACCGCTGTTTCCGCTGGCCTTCCTTATCGGGGCCGTGATCAGCGGGTTCAGCGCCTATACCTATATCAAAGTGTCTAATAAATATCCGTCAGCGGGCGGCATCGCTATGATTCTCAAAAAATCATATGGGCCGTCGACCATTACCGGCGCAGCCGCCTTGATGATGGCCTTTTCGATGATCATCAACGAAAGCCTGGTTGCCAGAACTTTCGGAACCTACACGCTCCAATTGTTCGATATAGGCCGCGAGTCCGTGCTGGTTCCGATACTGGCGATTGGTCTGATCGTCTTTGCGTTTATCGTTAACATCGCCGGTAACAAGATAATCGGCGCGATATCCTCAATTACTGCGATCTTGAAAATCGGCGGGATAATGATTTTTTCCCTCGCCATTCTTTGGGCCTCGGGGTTCACGTTCGAGTTTACGCAAACTGCGCCAAGCGAAGCGGCTTCGCCGACCGGCTTTATTGCCGGGATTGCCCTCGCGATATTGGCGTTCAAGGGATTTACCACGATCACCAATAGCGGCGGCGAGGTTGTTGAGCCTGAGAAGAATGTCGGGCGCGCTATCATGGTCTCTCTAGGGATATGCTTAATCGTATATATGACCGTAGCGCTCGCTGTGGGATCAACGCTTAGCACTACCGAAATTGCTGCTGCCAAAGATTATGCCCTGGCAGAGGCGGCGCGTCCTGCCTTTGGTGAATATGGCGTATGGTTCACAGTTGCTGTCGCAATAATCGCAACCGCATCGGGGCTTCTTGCTAGTGTTTTTGCCGTATCGCGTATGCTGGCGATGCTTACGGACATGAAGCTCATTCCGCATCGCCATTTTGGAATGCCCGGTGACATTCAAAAGCACACGCTGGTTTTCACCGTAATCGCCGCAGGTCTGTTGGCTGCGTTCTTTGATTTGAGCCGGATAGCATCATTGGGGGCGATATTTTATCTCGTCATGGACATGATCATTCATTGGGGCGTGTATCGTCATCTCAAAGATGATGTCGGAGCAAAAGGCTGGATTTTGCTAAGCGCGATGATTCTGGATTTGATTGTTCTGGGAGCATTCCTAATCATGAAGGCAACGAGCGATCCAATGATCATAGCAATCTCATTTGCTGGGATTTCCGGATTTTTTGCGTTCGAAAAATACTATTTGTCGAACCAGGGGAGTGAAAGCGATTAGAGGCTGAAATGCTTGAGTGTGTCCGTAAACTCTGCTGTTTCGATTCTACATTCCCATTCATTGAGATAGCGCAGTATGCCTGATTTCTCTGAAATGGAATTTCCAGTTTATGGTTGTTATCTCCAAAAGCAGACCGCCAGCTTCCCACCCAATTGCAGCCACGCCGACTTCATTCCATACCCGGTAGCTTAAAGCCCGGCGGTAAGCCCATGCCGCCCTGAACCTTCTGCATTTCCTCGTTGGAAATCCGGTCGGCCTTGTCGCGCGCGTCGTTAAAAGCGGCGGTGACCAAGTCTTCGACCATCTGTTTTTCTTCCGGCTTCATCAGGCTTTCGTCGATGTTCACGCCGAGGATGCGGCCCTTGGCGGTGCAGCGGATTTTTACGAGCCCCCCGCCGGATTGTCCTTCGACCTCGATTGAATCGAGCTTTGCCTGCGTTTCGCCCATTTGCTTCTGGATTGTCTCCGCAGCTTTTTGAGCGGCTTGGATCATTTCTTCCATCGATTTCATGTCGAGTACCTTATGCTGAACCGCCTAGGCCGTTTGGCTCCAGGGCGGGCTGTTGTCTTGCGGCGCATTACGGGGGTCTTCATCGACCAGCCGCGCACCTGGGAATGCGGCCATTGTGGCGGCCACCAGGGGATCATTTTTCAAACGCTCGATAGCGTCCGCGCGTTCCTGCGCCTCGCGTTCGACCAGCGTTGGTTCACCGGCCACATCTTGCTCGGTCACGTGCCATGCAACGCCAGTAATCTGGTTTAGCGCATCGCGTAGTTCGCCGGTAAAGTCATCGGAGAAGCCGTCCGCCAACGAATAAGCCAGCTTGCCGCGCTCGACCGTGATGGGCCGCACTTGCATACGAAGCCGCGATCCGAGGCCGAGGAACTTACGCTCGATCAGCTCGACCAACTCGCGCCAATCCAGCGCTTGCGGAGCGGTTGAGGCAGATGCGCCCTCCCCGCTTGCTGTCCCAGCTTGCGGTGCGGGCGCGCTTGCCATCATATCCTTGAGCTGTTTCACCAAACTGCCGGGATCGGGCATGTCGGAAGCATGCAGCACGCGCAGCAAAGCCATTTGCGCCGCGACCAGTGGATCGGGCGCGCCGCGCACCTCGTCATGACCCTTCATCAATAACTGCCAAAGGCGGTGAAGTTGCGCTGGCTTCAACCGCTCAGCCCAAACCTTGATCGCATCACGCTCATCCTGCGTCGGCGCGTCGGATTCGCTGCCGCCGATTTGCGCGACGGTAATCTTGTGTACGAGGTCCATCACGCCGCGCATGAGCGAAAGCGGTTCGACGCCGAGCAAATGCTGCTTGTGGACTTCCTCCAGCAAAGCCGGAGCCTCGCCGTCGAGCATCGCAGTCAACAAGCGCCGCTGCCCGCCCTTATCGGCAAGCCCCAGCATATCGCGCACACGGTCAGCGAGGACCTTCCCATCGCCGCCCAGATCGGCATGAGCGATGGCCTGATCGAGAATCGAGAGACCATCACGCACAGAACCTTCGGCAGCGTTCGCGATCATCGAAAGCGCCTCATCCTCCGCCTCGACGCCTTCCATCTGGCATATTTTAGCGAAGTGGTCGGACAGCATCGGCGCACTGATGCGCCGCAGGTCAAACCGCTGCGTGCGGCTAAGAACAGTCACCGGCAATTTGTCGACTTCGGTCGTAGCAAATAGGAACTTCACATGCGCAGGCGGTTCTTCAAGTGTTTTAAGCAAAGCATTGAAAGCATTGCGCGACAGCATGTGGACTTCATCGATGATATAGATTTTGTAGCGTGCTGATACGGCGGCATAGCGCACCGCTTCGATGATCTCGCGCACGTCGTCCACGCCGGTATGGCTGGCAGCGTCCATCTCGATCACATCCATGTGGCGGCCCTCGGCAATCGCCACACATGGCTCGCATTGGCCACAGGGATCTATGGTCGGCCCGCCCTGCCCGTCCGGCCCGATGCAATTGAGCGCCTTGGCAATCAGTCGCGCGGTCGAGGTTTTGCCCACCCCGCGAACGCCGGTCATCAGGAAGGCATGCGCCAGCCGGTCACGCTTGATCGCATTTCCCAGCGTGCGGACCATAGGTTCCTGACCGATCAACTCGCTAAAGGTTTGCGGGCGGTATTTGCGTGCGAGGACACGGTAGGGCTGGGCCGATTCGCCGGTCTTTGCGGGTTCGGCAGCCGCCGGCTTTGGCGCGGCAGCGGCGTCCTCACCGCCGAACATGGCGGACTGGCCGGCAGCCTCCAGCTCTTCGGCGGAGGGGGTCTCGTCCAGTTCGGGTGTGTCGGATTCGCTCATCACCTGACAAGGTAGGGAATGGCGCGCGGCTTGTCAGGGGCAATCGGCAAGTGCGGGGTGGAAAAAGGAGCCGAGCGACCCGCCGCAATCCGGGATGGCTGCTTCCTTCCGGACCTGACCAGGTTAGCGAACGCAAACGCCCACCCGACTCCCGGACGGGCATATGGCGATGACGGTTGGATTTGTCCAGCTTTGCGAATGCACCAGGCGCTCAGCTGAGATCTTACCTAAAATTGTCGGCATAGGCTTGCAGCTTCAGAGTCTTGTGCGGTGTCGGGATCACCCGAGCGTCAATTCCGTATTTCGCGGCATAGGCGCTCGCGGCTTTGGCATCAGGAAAGCTGAGGCTCACCTGTGCTTGCGTATCACCGCTGCCAGCCCAGCCCATCAACGGATCAGGCTTCTTCGCCTCGGACGCCTCGAATTCGAGCACCCATTGATTGGTCCGGGCTGTGCCGGACTGCATGGCGCTTTGCGGGCGTTGGTAAATTCGTGCTGACATGGCCTAGCCTTTAAGTCAGCTTTGCTCGCGTGAAAAGGCGTTCTTCGTTTTAAGGCTCGGCTTTTCGGTCCACGGCTGTTCCGGCCAGCGGTGCTTTGGGTAACGGCCCTTCATATCCTTCGCCACATCCGCCCAGCTTCCGCGCCAGAAACCGGGCAGATCGCGTGTCGATTGGATGGGACGGCCAGCCGGGCTGGTAAGTTTCAGCAACAAGGGGGTGCGCCCGATCATCGGATGGGTATCGAGCCCGAACAGCGCCTGAACCCGCACCTCCACCGATGGAACATCATCACCGGCGTAATCGACTGAATGAGTGGACCCTTCAGGCGATTTGAATTCACGCGGCGCTAATTGATCGAGCTTCTGCTTGCTGTCCCAATCAAGCTGCGCAAGCAGTGCATCGGCCAGTTTGCCTGGCGCAATGCCAAGATCCCGCCGTCCCGCCAGCAAAGGCGCAAGCCAGACGTCGGCGCTTTCCCGCAAGGCCTCTAAGGACAGCGCCTCGATGCCAGTATGCTTCGCGCGGGCCATCAGGCTGGTAGGCAATAGCTCCGCCAGCCCGTTCTTGGCTTTTTCGAGTAACAGCGCGCTGACAGCCCTTGGATCAGGCGAGCCATCGGGTCCGCTCGCCAGAGTAATCGCACCCAACCGCCGCACAAGCCGGGCCTCGACACGTTTTTCCGAAGCGCTCCAGTTCAGCACCGACTGGCGCTCAATCAAATGGTTTAGGCTGTCCTCGACTTCCTGCGTTGTGAGCGCGGCGGCAGCGGTGATCCGCGCGCCTTTGGCCTGACCCTGCGCGTCGCCAATCACCAGCCATTCAGCGCGGGCAAGCGATGATGCAGGGTCCAGGAAGAACCCGCGACCGCCAGCTGAAATCCAGCTTTCGCCCTTCGCGTCACGGCGTTTGGCAATGTTATCCGGCAAAGCAAAAGCAAGGAACAGCGCAGGGTTGATCGGCTCCTGATCCGCGCCCGACATCAGGCGGTCGGCTTGCGTAGCCCAGCGGTCTGCCAGTTTCCGCGATGCCGATGCACGCGCTGAATTGTCCGTCTTCCAACGGTCCAGCCGTGCAAGCAAATCCTCGCCGCGCCCGCCCAATCCGCGTTCCTGCAGCAGCAGCGCAAGCCGCGCCGCATCGCGTGCTTGGCTTACTTCTGCGCCGAACAGCACCATCGCGCCCTGAACCGGGGCCATCGGCAGGCTCGCGATCTGATTGCCCCGTGCGGTAATTTTACCAACCGCAGTCAGCGCGCCCAATTTCGCCAGGCGGTCACGCGCCGCCGCAATCGAGGCATCGGGCGGCGTGTCGAGCCAAGCCAGCGAGGCCGGATCATCTGTCCCCCATTTGGCGAGCGACAAGACAAGCGGCGTCAGGTCGGCAGTCTCAATCTCGGGCGGATCGAAAGGCGGCCGCCCCGGATGCGCCGCCTCTTCCCATAAACGGTAAGCCACACCCGGCCCCAGCCGCGCCGCACGGCCCGCGCGTTGCGTCGCCGCCGCTTGGCTGGTCCGTGTGGTAATCAGGTGTGTGGAGCCAGCCGACCGGTCATATTCGGCGCGGCGCGACAGGCCACTGTCGACGACTACGGAAACACCGCCCAACGTCAGTGAAGTTTCTGCAATGGCCGTGGCGAGGACAATCCGGCGGCGACCATCTTTGTCTTTGCGGATGGCGGCGAGCTGATCGGCGGGTTGGACCTGACCGTGCAATGGCAGGATCGGCAAATCCTTCAGCCGCCGCTCCAGCAGTTCGCGCACCCGCTCGATCTCGCGCACGCCGGGCAGGAATGCGAGGACATCCCCCTCTTGCTCCCGCCAAGCGGTCATAATCGCTGTGGCCATACTATCTTCAATCGGCATGCCGGGGGCAGAGCCCAACCAGCGGAGTTCCAAGGGGTAGGCCTTCCCTGCGCTCTCGATCACCGGCGCATTATCGCCCAGCAGCAGCGAGAAGCGCGCCCCATCGATGGTGGCGGACATCACCAACACGCGCAGATCATCGCGCAGCACTTGCTTGCTCTCAATCGCCAACGCCAGGCCGAGATCACTATCGAGATGCCGCTCATGCGCTTCATCGAACAGCACCGCACTGACGCCCCTAAGTTCAGGATCACCCAAGATGCGGTTCACGAAGATCGCTTCGGTCATCACCAGCACGCGCGTTTTTGCGCCGCGCTTGCTGTCCATGCGGGTCAGGTAACCGATGGTTTCGCCCGGCCTTTCGCCCAGCATTTCCGCCATACGCTCCGCCGCCGCGCGCGCTGCAACGCGACGCGGACTGAGGAGGATAACCTCACCGCTGCACCACGGCTGATCAAGCAATGCAGGCGCAACAGCAGTAGTCTTGCCCGCGCCCGGCGGCGCGATAAGCACCGCGCTGCCATGATCGCGCAATGCGGCCAGGATTTCCGGTAATACAGCCTCGATGGGAAGCGCGGTCATATCCCGCGCCGCTCAATAACCCCGGCTGACAGCGAACCGCGCCGCTTCGGCCATGGCCGCTCGCGCCTTGCTATCAGGGAAGATCGCCAGCGCGTCGATTGCGCGTTCGGCAAAGTGCCGGGCGCGTTCGCGGGTTGCGGCCACTGCGTCATGACTGTCGATCAGCGCGATTGCGTGGTCCAGATCGCCCGCTTCTTCGCGGCGGCCGGAGATTGCATCTTTCCAGAATTGGCGCTCTGTTTCGTCCCCGCGGGCATAGGCGAGGATCACCGGCAGCGTCATTTTGCCCTCGCGGAAGTCATCTCCGCGGCTCTTGCCCATTTCGGCAGCGCTGGAATCATAATCAATCGCATCATCGACGAGCTGGAAGGCCACGCCGAGATTACGGCCGTAATCGTCAAGCGCCTGTTCCTCAGCCTCGCCTCGCTCTGCGACAACAGCAGCTATACGGCTGGCAGCGGCAAACAATGCAGCGGTCTTCGCGCCGATGATATTCAGGTAGCGCTCTTCGCTCGTGTCAATCTGGCGCTGTGCGGTCAACTGATCGACCTCGCCCTCGGCAATGATCGCGCTAGCGCCAGACAGGATCTTGAGAACCTTCAAGCTTCCATCTTCAACCATCAACTCGAATGCGCGGCTGAACAGAAAGTCGCCCACCAGCACAGTTGCCGGGTTGCCGTAAATAATGTTGGCCGCTGCCTTGCCGCGCCGCAGGTCACTGCCGTCGACGACATCATCATGCAGCAGAGTGGCAGTATGGATAAACTCCACCGCCGCCGCCAGCTTGTGATGACGCGTGCCTTGATAACCGACAACTTCGGCGCCCGCGAGCGTAAGCATCGGGCGAAGCCGCTTGCCGCCGCCAGCGATCAAATGACCGGCCAATGTCGGGATCAGCGGAATTTCGCTCTGCATACGGTCAAGAATCACGGAATTCACCGCGTTCATCGCCGTCGCGGTTTGCGACAACATCGGATCGAGAGAGGGAGCGGAACCATCGCGTTCACGCTTGAAGGGGAGGACCGTGGCGCTCATGGCAGGGCAAATGGGCGTTCACAGGATGAATGGCAAGCTTGGAAATGAGGGCAAACGCATGATAGGTGGCAAGAATGAGCCAAGCTGATACCGACATGCAACTCGCAGCCTTCCGCCGCAGCATCGACAATTTCGACGCCGCGTTGATCCATATTCTGGCGGAGCGGTTCCGTATCACCCAGGCCGTGGGCGAATATAAAGCCACGCATCAATTGCCGCCTGCCGACCCCGGGCGCGAAACCGCGCAGATCGAACGGTTGCGCGCGCTGGCGGAAGAAGCCAATCTCGACCCGGAATTCAGCGAGAAATTCCTGCGCTTTATTATCAATGAAGTAATCCGGCACCACGAGAAGGCGCGCGGGGGCTGATTCCTTCTCCCGCCAACTTGAGAGGAGAAGGTGCCTAACCCGATCTCGGCAACATCAGTTTGACCAGCAAGCCGCCAAGGTCTTCGCTTTCATCAAGCTCAACCCCGCCGCCGTAAATTTCGGCCACGTCGCGCACGATGGCGAGGCCAAGTCCTGTCCCGGGCTTGCCGGTATCGAGCCGCGCGCCCCTGTCAAAGATGCGTTCGCGTTCTGCATCAGGAATGCCTCTGCCGTCATCTTCCACCCAGATGGTGCATAGCTTGCCCTGAGGGTCAGTATCGACGGTTACAAACACACTTCCACCGCCATATTTCGCAGCGTTTTCCACCAGATTTCCGAGGATTTCGTCGAGGTCCTGCCGTTCGATGGCGACCAGCGCCTCGCGGTTACCGTCGATGTCGAAGCGCATGGACGGATAAAGCCTGCTAACCGCACGGCGCACGGCCTCGGCGCTGGCCCAGACTTCGGTTCGGGCATGGCCCACAGCGCGGCGACCAACCGCCCTCGCCCGTGCAAGGTGGTGATCGACCTGACGGCGCATTACTGCCGCCTCGCGGATTACGGTGTCAGGCAAATCATCGGCACGCGCAGTTGCGGCATTCATTACGACAGTTAGCGGTGTCTTGAGCGCATGCGCCAGATTCCCGGCGTGTGTCCGCGCTTCTTCGGCTTGCTTTTCCGAGTGGGCGAGCAATCCGTTCAGCTCCTGCACCAATGGCTGAACCTCAAGTGGAAGCGGATCGGTTACGCGGTTGGTCCCCTTGGTCCGCATACGCTGGATCGCAACACGGATGCGGCGCAGCGGACTAAGACCATACCAGCTTTGCAGGGCGGCCATCAGGAACAGGCCAAGACCCAAAGCGATAAAGCTCCAGAACAGAATCGAGCGAATGCGGCTGATCTGGGCGTCGAGTTCACCGCGGCTTGCCGCAACGGAGAACCACCACTGAGTGTCACTGCCGGGCAGTTTTATCGAACGTTCGGCAACTCGGAGAAGTTCGCCAGCAAACTGTTCACTATCATGAATATGGGCATCATTATCGAAATGATCCCCGTCAATCTTTAGCGAACGGTCCCACAAGGAACGGGAGGCGTAGTCTTCTCGACCCTCGCCAGTAATCTGCCAGTAAAGGCCACTGTTGGGCTCGAGAAAGCGCTGATCACCAAGCGGCCGATTGAAATAGACGTCCCCGTAATCGTCGATCTCGGCAGATCCGACCATCGCCGTCAGCATATATTCCAACTGGTCATCGAAGTTGTTCGTGACCAGATTTGTCAGCGTGCGGTCCAGCGCCAAACCGCCGCCAAGCAGCAGCACGCCGATCCACGCCGCCGCGATCACCATCATCCGGCGTGACAGGCTTCCCGTATGCGGCGCGGTGCCCTGCTCTCCGGCTGCGGCGGTATCCTTTATGTCTTCAGATGCCGCAGTCATAGGTTTACGTTGCGCGAGGCTGTTCGGCCGGATCGTCGAGGCTGTAGCCAAGCCCGCGAATAGTCGTGATGACATCTGCGCCCAGTTTCTTGCGAATACGGGTCACAAACACTTCGATCGTGTTCGAATCGCGGTCAAAATCCTGATCGTAAATATGTTCGATCAGCTCGGTTCGGCTAACCACCTTGCCCTTGTGATGCATCAGATAGCTAAGCAGCTTATATTCCTGCGCGGTCAGCTTCACCGGCTCGCCGTCCAGCGTGACGCGGCCGGAACGCGTGTCGAGCCGCACGGAACCAGCCATCAATTCACTGGACGTATTGCCCGATGCGCGGCGGATGAGCGCGCGCAGGCGAGCAATCAGCTCTTCGGTCTGGAACGGTTTGGCGAGATAATCGTCAGCGCCGGCATCAAGGCCGGCAACCTTGTCAGACCAACTGTCACGAGCGGTCAGCACCAGCACGGGGAAGGTGCGCTTTTCCTTGCGCCACATGCCAAGGACGGTCAGTCCGTCGATTTCGGGCAGACCGAGATCGAGGATCACAGCGTCGTAATCTTCGGTGCTGCCAAGAAAGTGGCCATCTTCGCCATCGGTGGACAGATCAACGGCATAGCCGGTCTGTTCCAGCGTGCTCTTCAGCTGTTGGCCGAGTGTCGGTTCATCCTCGACTATCAGGACGCGCATTGTGTGATTTCCCCTGCTTCTTCGGGCCAGATTGAATTTATGGGAGATGTGGGCTTTTGCAAGGAACGCGTCAACCGGAGGGCTAGCCTACTGCACCACCGAGCGAACTAACGAGATTGCGAGATAATACGGCCGGAACGCGCATCGATGTCGACGAACATAACGCGGCCATCGCGGATAAACTTCAGACGATAAGCCATAGCAGCCGCATCGTAATAGGGACCGAGATATTCAGCACCCCGCATACGCGGCAAAACCCGGCGTTCTATCTCACGCAAAGACAGCACATTACCGGCCCGCATTTCCTTGCGCGCCTTGTCCTGATCGTCACTTTGCGCAGCAGTAGGGGCCGCAGCAAAGCCGGTCGCCAAAAGTGTCGCAGCAAGCGTTGTCGAGATAAGCTTTCGTATCATGACCTTGCACCTAGGCTACAACCATTGAACAAGCGGTGAATAAAACCCGCCAGCAATGTTCAGCCTAGCGAGTCATTTCATATTTTACGGAAATGGTCACAGCCGTGCCTACAAGGCCGGGTTGGACAGGGCTCGAAACCGGCGGCGGTGCAGAGGCAACTGTCACCTGTATCCGCTCCATCATCGGTTGCGGGCGACTGCTGAACACATTCTCGCTCACTTCCAGCAGGCGAACACCAGAATAGCCAGCCATCTGCGCATATTCGGTAGCTTGGGCATTGGCCTTGGCCCACGCGGCCTTGCGGGCTTGAGCGCGCGCCGCCGTGTCATCATCTATCGAGAAGCTGGGGCCGCCAAGGTCAGTCGCACCAGATGCCACCAAAGCATCAAGGACAGGTCCGGTCTCGTCAATTTCGCGCAAGATCACGCTGACCCGGTTGGACACCTGATAGCCGCGAAATACTTGCCGCTGATTGGTCCTGTCATAATCATATTGCGCATTCAGATTGATGCCGCTTGTCTGGATATCATCTTCGTCAAGGCCCAAAGCTTTGATCTTTTTGATAACGGCATCCATCTGCTGAGCATTGAGGCGCATCGCCTCGACCGCAGTTCGGGCCTGCGTGGACACGCCGGCACTGACTGTCGCGAGGTCAGGACGCGCTTTGACGGTTTCGGTCACGCTCAACTCGACGACCGGGCCTTGCACTTGCATTTGCACTTCGGCCGCAGAGGCAGGAAGGGTAATCGCTGTAGCGGCGAGAAGCGGCAGGGCGTAACGGATCATATCGGTTCTCCAATTTCTTTGGCGCTTCTTGGCCTTGCTGGAATTACGCTCGGCTGAACTTCCCGTTCCTCACTGGACCTTATGCGCTGCGGCAGCTACTTGCCGCGCCCTATGGCGCTACCACCGATCCTTAGTCTTGAAGGGCTCGGCCTGATCCAGGGATCAGGCTGGTTATTTACCGACATTGACGTCCACATCGGCCCGCGTGACCGCTTGGCGCTGATCGGGCGTAATGGCGCAGGTAAAACCACCCTCCTCAAGATGATCGATGGCCAGATCGAATCCGACAAGGGCGTCCGCAAGGTAAAGCCCGGTACGAAGATCGTGATGCTGGAACAGGACCCCGATTTCAGCGAATATAAGACGCTGATGGATTTCGTTCTGGCGGGCGACAATGCGCCCGAAGAATACGAAATCGACGCGATTGCCGGACAGCTTGGCATTGATCTGACCACTGAGTCAGCCGGTGCCAGCGGCGGTGAACGTCGCCGTGCTGCACTAGCCCGGGCACTCGCCAGCGATGCTGATCTTCTGTTGCTGGACGAGCCGACAAACCACCTCGACCTGGCGGCGATCGAATGGCTGGAAGACTGGCTGAACCGCTATAAAGGCGCGTTTGTCGTTATCAGCCATGACCGGACTTTCCTGACCCGTCTGACCAAAGCAACACTGTGGCTCGAAAGCAAAATGATGCGCCGCAAGGACGTCGGCTTCGGCGGATATGAGGTGTGGGAAGAGGAAGTCTACGCCCAGCAGGCCCGCGAAAAGCACAAGATGGATGCAAAACTGAAGATCGAAGCGCATTGGCTGGAACGCGGCGTAACCGCGCGGCGCAAGCGCAACCAAGGCCGCTTGGAAAAACTCTATGAAATGCGCGCCCAACGGGCAGCAATGATTACGCCGGGCGGGACTGCAAAGCTTAAGCTGGTCAGCGATGACAGCAAGACCAAGTCAGTGATCGTCGCGAAAGGTGTTTCCAAGGCTTATGGTGACCGCCCGATTATCAAGAACTTCAGCCTGCGGATCCAGCGCGGTGACCGGATCGGTATCGTCGGCAGCAATGGTGCAGGCAAGACGACGCTGCTAAAAATGCTCACAGGCGAGCTCGCTCCTGATACAGGCGAAGTCACTCTGGCCAAGACGCTGACCGGCGTGATGATCGACCAACAGCGCAGCGTTATGTCGAGCGATAAGACGGTGCGCGATGTTCTGGCCGAGGGCGGCGACTGGATCGATGTTCGCGGCGCGCGAAAGCATGTTCAGGGCTATCTCAAGGAATTCCTGTTCGACGAGAAAATTGTTGATACGAAGGTCGAAATCCTGTCCGGCGGTGAGAAGTCCCGGTTGCTTCTCGCCCGTGAATTTGCGCGCGAATCCAACCTTTTGGTGCTCGACGAGCCGACCAATGATCTAGACCTCGAAACGCTGGATTTGCTGCAGGAAGTCATCGCCGATTATGACGGCACAGTCCTGATCGTCAGCCATGATCGCGACTTCCTCGACCGGACCGTTACAGTAACGCTGGGTCTTGATGGCAGCGGCGAAGTGGACATCGTTGCGGGCGGTTATGCCGATTGGGAAGCAAAGCGCGTGGAACGCCGCAAACCGGTCAAGAAAGCGGCGAAGACTGAACGCGAAACAAAGCAGCCCACAGCAATTCAGCCAGCGTCTAAGCCCGCGAAGCTAACCTACAAGGACCAGCGCGATTACGAAATCCTGCCCGCCCGGATCGAAGAGCTGGAAGCAGCCATTGTGAAAGGCGAAGCGATCCTGTCGGACCCCGACCTGTTCACCGCCGATCCGCAAAAGTTCGCGACCATCAGCAAAGGCATCGAACATGCCCGTGCCGAAAAGAATGCAGCGGAAGAACGCTGGCTGGAACTTGCGGAGCAGGTCGAGGGGTGACGCATCAGTTGATCATGTAAAAATACGCCACACGGTCAAGCGCCAATTTTAAAACCAGCTTCCCGCTTCTGGCAGGCCATCCGAGGCCTTTCTCTGCATCGGGCAATCCTTCGCAGGCGCAGACGACGCGCCACAATATGTCGGACAGGCCCTTGCCCGCTTCCGCCATTGCGCCATCAAAGCGCGCCTTTGCCGCGATCTGCCGTTCGCTGGGCGAAAGCTGGGCGCGTTCCTAATCTGCGCGGAGCCTTTCACCTGCGTCGAACAGCCTACCATCTATATGCCCCGCGCGCATGCAGCCAGGAAAGCGGCGATTCGGCGAGATTGACGGCTGCGCTGCGACCTCTGCTGTTGCGCTTGGCTGCGGTTCTGACACCTTCATTGGTAAGTTCCCGTTCGGCCAATTTCCGCTGCATCATCTTCCCCTTGAGCAAATTACACTCGCGCCTTGACAAGTTCGGTTCGTGCAGGAAAGAAATAAACACCAATTTGGTTATTTCGGGAATTCGATCATGATCAACCGCATCCGCGACATTCGTAAGCAAAAGGGCATGACCCTTGCCGATCTTGCGGAGGCATGTGCTCCGACTACAACCGCGCAGACGATCGGGCGGCTCGAAACCGGAATGCGGAATCTCTCGATCAAATGGATGGACCGGATTGCCGATGCTTTGGGCGTCGATGCCGAGATGCTCGTTCGTTCCGAAAACACACCCCATCCGCAAGTTGTAGCGGCACTGGGCACTGGCGGCGCGGAAGCACTTGCCGCTCCGCGTGACGCTTTACTGGCTACGGACATTGGCGGCGAAGGCACTCTGGTCGTGCTGACGGTTGAGGCTGCAGCGGGCCAGTATTTGCCCGGTGATCAGCTGTGGCTGCGCCAGATTGCGCCTGTCGATGCACAGCAAGCGATCAACCGCGATGTTTTGGCACCGCGTCCGGGCGGCCGCTTTGCTTTTGGCAGGTTGATCGACCGCCAGGGCAAGATGGTCGGCTTGCTCCCTCCCGGTGTCGGACAGAAGCAAATGGTGGTTGATAATCCGCCGTGGCTGGCGGTTGCAGAAATGTTGGTCCGCACGTTGTGAAGCGCCTGCTGTCGATATCGACGCTCTATCCAAATGCGCAGAACCCGCGCTTCGGAACCTTCGTTGCGCGTTCTCTGGAGGCGCTGGCTGCACGCGATGACTGGGATGTAACCGTCATCAATCCGATTGGTATCCCGCCGATTGCGTTCGGCAAATATGCCGCGCTCAAGGACATTGCAGTTGGCGGAACTGAAAACGGTGTTTCGGTGCACCGCCCAACCTTCCCCTTAATCCCGAAATTTGGTGGCCGGTTCAATCCTGCATTAATCGCTCGCGCCGTTTTGCCGGTTGCGGCGAAGCTCCAAGCCGAGCAGCCGTTCGACATGCTCGACGCGCAGTTTTTCTATCCGGACGGTCCGGCCGCGGCGCAGCTTGCAAAGGAACTGGGCTTGCCGTTCTCGATCAAAGCGCGCGGGGCCGACATTCATTATTGGGGCGCGAAAGCGTATGGCCGCAAGGCGATGCTGGAGGCAGGCGATGAATCCGCGGGCATGCTTGCCGTCTGTGATGCGTTGAAACAGGATATGACTGCGCTGGGCCTGCCGGCTGATAAGATAACGCGGCATTACACGGGCCTAGACCGCGACCGCTTCCGTCCGCTTGATCACACCCAATTGCGCAGCCGCCTCGGCAAGGAATTCGGCATCGCCATTGGCGAGGACGAGACATTGCTCGCCACCACCGGAGCGCTCATCCCGCGTAAGGGTCAGGAGCTTGTCATCGGTGCGTTGGCACAGTTACCAAGCGCTCGCCTTCTGCTGGTCGGCAAGGGAGAAGATGAGGCGAAGCTGCGGGCATTGGCGGGCGAGCTAGGCGTGGCAGGTCGCGTCCACTTCCTTGGCTCAGTCGATCACGATTTGCTGCCGATCATCCTGTCAGCATCCGATGCGATGGTACTTCCTTCCTCGAGCGAGGGACTCGCCAACGCTTGGGTCGAGGCGCTTGCCTGCGGCACTCCGCTGGTAATCACAGATGCGGGCGGCGCGCGTGAAGTTGTTACCAGTCCGGCAGCAGGCGTAATTGTGGAGCGCACCGCTGAAGCCATCGCGGCCGGGATCATGAAGCTGCTTACCGCCCCGCCCTCATCCGAGGACGTTGCGGCCATGGCGTCGCGGTTTAGCTGGACGAATAACGCTGCCGCATTGGCGGCGCATTACGACCGGATTTTGGAAGCCTGAAGGCGCCTACGCTGCGGGGTCTTCACCGCCGCGCGCAATCCGGTCCTGCCGCTCGGCCACAGTTTCCTGCGGCACGAAGCTGTTGGAGGTGACCCCCAGCCAGATGAGGATCGGCGCAGCCATATAGACTGAACTGTAAGTACCCACGAAGATACCCAGTGTGATCGCAGCTGTCAGGCCAAACAGGCTGGAAGGCCCAAAGAACAGCAGCGGCGCCAGCGCGACGAGCAACGTCAGCGAGGTCATGACGGTACGCGCCAAGGTTTCGTTGACCGACAGGTCGAGCAGTTCGGGCAGCGGCATCCGGCGATACTTCTTCAAGTTCTCGCGCATACGGTCATAGACAACGATCGTATCGTTCAACGAATAACCGATGATCGCCAGAATAGCGGCGATAATTTGCAGCCCGAATTCCATCTGGAATAGCGAGAACATACCCAGCGTGAGCGACACGTCATGGAACAGTGCGAACAGCGCACCGACACCAAACTGCCACTCAAACCGGATCCAAATATACAGTGCAATCGCCAACATAGCAGCGAGCAAAGCGTAAACTGCCTTCTCGCGGAATTCGCCGGAGACTTTGCCTGAAACCGAGTCTGCACCGTCGATACGAATGGACGGATAATCGCTCTGCAAAGAACCGACGATCATAGTCTTAATGCGGTCGGCGGCTTCCTTGTCACCTTCTGCAGATTCGGGAAGTTTGACGCGAATTGAAACCTGGTTCTCGGCACCGAAGCGCTGGATCACAGGCTCGCCAATTTCGGGTAATGCGCTGATGGACTGGCGCAGCTCCGGGATTGGAGCATCGGCGCGCCCCTCAAAAGTAGCCAGAACTTCCTGACCGCCTGCGAAATCGACGCCGTAATTCAGCCCCTTGGTCATCACCAAGCCCCAGCTTGCCGCAATCAGCAACAGGCTGACAACGTAAAACAGGATCCGGTATTTCAGGAACTTGATGTTCGTGTTGTCGGGAACGAGTTTGAGCAATCGCATGAACCCGGCCTCCTAAATATGCAGCTCGGATGGGCGCGATTTCCGCAACCAACCGGCGACCCACATGCGGGTCAGGACGACAGCCGTGAACACCGAAGTGAACAGGCCAATGATAAGCACGATCGCAAAGCCGCGGATCGGGCCGGAGCCGAAGAGGAACAGCAGCACACCAGCAATGAAGTTGGTGACGTTCGCGTCATAGATAGCGCGGCTTGCCTCGCGGTAGCCGTTCTCGACCGCCTGCACGACACGCCTGCCCTTCTGCCGCTCTTCCCGTATTCGTTCGTTAATCAGCACGTTGGCATCCACCGCCGCACCAATCGTCAGCACGAAACCGGCAAGGCCGGGCAATGTCAGCGTGGTGTTCAGGAACGCCATCGCGCCAAGAATCATCAAGACGTTTATTCCAAGGGCGATTGTCGCATAGACACCGAAGCGGCCATAGCTAGCGATCATCAGCGCGATCACGGCAATCGAGCCGACCATCATGGCAAGGACACCTTTACGGATTGAATCCGCGCCGAGTTCTGCGCCGACTGTGCGTTCTTCTACGACCGCGAGATCGACCGGCAGTGCACCGGAACGGAGCGAGATCGCCAGGTTATTTGCGGTTTCGGTGGTGAAGCCGCCAGAAATCTGCGCCCCGCCGCCTAAAATAGGCTCATTGATATTGGGAGCAGAAAGAACTTCGCCATCTAGGATAATCGCGAAAGGCTTGTTCACATTTTCGCTCGTCAGCTTCGCAAACTTGGCGCCGCCTTGCTGATCAAACTGGATGCTGACAACGGCGTCATTACTTTGCTGATCGAAGCTTTGGCGCGCATCGACAAGACTGTCGCCCTTGATGCCGCCTAGACGTTTAACCGCCAGCGCTTGGCCCGGAAAATCAGACGATGGCGCATAAGGAAAAATCTGGCTACCCGGAGGAACAATTCCTTGCGCTACATCAGCAGGCAAAGCAGTCTGATCAACTAATTTGAATTCAAGCTTAGCAGTCTTGCCTAGCAATGCCTTCAGCTGTTCCGGATCTTGCAAGCCGGGAACCTGCACCACAATGCGGTCATCACCCTGGCGGATGATGGTCGGCTCACGCGTGCCGAGGGAGTCGATACGTTTGCGGACAACTTCCGTTGCGCTGTCCATCGCATTGGTCACAGCGTTTTCGATGCCCTGCGCCGTTGGCGTCAGGATAAACCGGCTTTCGTCGACGACCGCAATATCCCATTCGCGGATCAGCCCGTCGCCATTGGACATTGGCAGCATCAGTTCGCGTGCCATGTCCACTTGGCTGGAATCATCGAGCATAAAGCTGAGCTTACCATCGCGCGTCGATACGTCACCGATGCGAATGCGCGGCTCGGCCAAACGCATTGCCGCGCGGACCGATTCCTCCATATTTTCCAAACGCTGTGCGGCAACTTGCGAAGGCTCTGCCTCCAGCAAAATGTGGCTACCGCCAGCAAGGTCGAGACCCAGATTGACCGTCGGGTTCGGGAGTGCCTCCGGCCAAGTCAAATTGGCGGTCGAGAACAGGCTTGGCAGCGCAGCGAGCATCACAACCAGTGTGAAGCCCCACAGCCAAATCTTTTTCCAGCGCGGAAAGTCGAGCATTTCGGTCAGTCCGCCTTAGTCGTTTGCGGCAGTTGCGCCGGGCGGCGGAATGATATCGCCGATGGTCGATTTGACCGCTTTCACGCGAACGCCATTGGCAATTTCGATGTCAGCATAATCGTCATCAACCTTGATGACTTTGCCGATCAATCCGCCTGCTGTGACGACCTTATCGCCTTTCTTCATGCCGCTAACCTTCGCGGTATGCTCCTTTTGCCGGCGCATTTGCGGACGGATAATCAGGAACCAGAAGATCGCGACCATACCGACGAGCGGTAGGAACTGAAGCCATGCAGGCGGTGCATCAGCACTGGCTGCTGCTGCAAGAATGTTGAGTGTCATAAAGGCCTTCGAAAACTGTCAAAACGGGCGTTCGAAGGACCCTCCGAACGTGCGCAGCGCGCCTAGCACCTATGTATAGGCCGCGCAACGCACCACAAGTAGCGAAAAGTGATACTGCCCACCGCTCATCGCTTGCCATGCAGAAACGCAGTGCTATAGGCCCGCCTTCGACTGGTCTCGGGAAGTAGCGCAGCCTGGTAGCGCATCACACTGGGGGTGTGGGGGTCGCAGGTTCGAATCCTGTCTTCCCGACCAGTGGTTTTCTCCCCCTTTTCTATTGTTACCCCGGCAATGCACTTGCCGGGTGTCTGGCTGCGCCCTAGCCTTTCCCAAATTTTAGGAGAGATATGATGAGCGCGTTCAAGGATGGATTGTTTGACGGAAAAGTGGCGTTCATTGCGGGCGGCACCAGCGGCATCAATCTCGGTATCGCGAAGCGCTATGCCGAATTAGGCGCGCAGGTTGTGGTGTGCGGACGCGATCCTGAAAAGGCCGCGCGCGCTGCTGAAGACATCGGTCACGGCGCAATCGGCATGTCCGCCGACGTCCGCAATTATGATGTGGTCCATGGTGCGATGAAGAAGGTAAGCGAGCAATTCGGCCCGCTCGACTTTGTTGTGTCAGGAGCCGCAGGCAACTTCCTCGCGCCGGTTGATGGCATGTCCGCCAACGCTTTCCGCACAGTCGTCGATATCGACCTCAATGGTACCTTCAATGTGTTCAAAGGATGCCGGGAGTTTCTAAACACTCCCGGCGCTTCGCTGATCGCAATCACCGCCGGGCAAGCGGTCAACGCCATGCAGATGCAAGCCCATGCCTGCGCGGCAAAGGCGGGCATCAACCAGCTCGTCCGCACACTGGCGCTCGAATGGGGACCGGATGTACGCATAAACGGCGTTTGTCCCGGCCCGATTGCAGGCACTGAGGGCATGAAACGCCTCGCCCCAGACGATGCGACGCGGCAAAAACACTACGACCGGATCGCTCTGAAACGCTGGGGCGAGATCGAGGAACTGGCGGAAACCGCAGTATTCCTGTCGAGCGACTCAGCGGCGTATATTACCGGCGCCATACTCGATTGCGATGGAGGCAGCGGTGTGGGCGATGCGACGCCGCCCAGCCTTGAACGGGGTCTTGCATAAATGGTGAAAATGACTTTCCTACAATAACCAATATGGTTATCTGATGGCGCGACTCGTAACCAGCGGAGCGCAATCATGGCAATTCTCGAATCCCTCATCGGTCCCATCGCCTCGATCATCGATAAGGTGATCCCTGACAAGGAGGCACGCGCCAAAGCGAAATTGGAGCTGCATAAGCTGCAGGGCAGTCAGGAACTCGAAACTATCGAAGCGCGCTTGTCCGCCGTTGTGACGGAGGCGCAGTCGCCCGATTCGTGGACCAGCCGCGCCCGGCCCAGTTTCCTTTATGTAATGTATGCGATGATCCTGTGGGCGGTGCCGATGGGTGTCCTCGCTGCATTCTCTCCGCAAAAGGCGCGCGATATTGGCCTTGGCATGAATGCCTATCTGAACGGCCTGCCCGAACCGCTCTATGCGCTGTTTGGCACCGGCTGTCTCGGCTACACCGCCGCGCGCCAACGGGGCAAGGTGAAGGGCGTCGACAAGTAAGCTTGGCTGCATGCGGGCGGCGCGCTATGCCGCCCGCATGTCCAATCTAATCTATATTCTGAACGGCCCGAACCTTAACCTGCTGGGTCTGCGCGAGCCGGAAATCTATGGTTCCGATACGCTCGACGATATTGCCGGCATGCTGGAAGATCGCGGGCATGAACTTGGCCTGACCATCGACCTGCGGCAGTCGAATCACGAAGGCCATCTGGTTGACTGGCTGCAGGAAGCCAATGCAGAAGGTGCGAAGGCAGTGCTGCTCAACGCTGCTGCATTTACCCACACTTCTATCGCGATCCTCGATACGATCCGCGCAATTGATGTGCCGGTTTACGAGGTACATTTGTCGGACCCGTCGACGCGCGAACAATTTCGTCACACGTCCTATGTCGGCATGGGAGCAAAAGATGTGTTTCAGGGCCACGGCGCGCAATCTTATGTCTTGGCACTCGAAGCAGCCGCAAACTTGTAAGGTTCGCGCCAAATGCCTTGCCATAGGCAGTCTGTCTCGCGCATAGCGGCACCCAACAGGCAACCCCCGAAGAGGTATTATGGCCGAACGCAAGGCTCCTAAAACTACAGCTAATTCCAAAGCTGGAATCCAGATTGACAGCGCCCAAGTGCGCGAGCTGGCGGAAATGCTCACTGAGACAGGGCTAACCGAAATTGAAGTAGAAGATGGCGACCGGAAAATCCGCGTCTCTCGCGGCGCAATTGCTTCCGCTGCTCCTGTTCAAATGGTCGCGCCTGCTGCAGCGCCAGCACCTGCTGCCCCTGCAGTGGCACCCGCCGAGGCCGTACCTGCTGCGAGCCATGCGGATGCGCTCAAATCTCCTATGGTTGGCACAGTCTATCTTGCGCCCGATCCCAGTTCGCCAAACTTCGTCAGCATTGGTGATGAAGTGAGCAAGGGCGACACGCTGGTAATCATCGAGGCGATGAAGGTGATGAACCCGATTGTCGCGGATAAGGCCGGATCGGTAAAATTGATCCTGATCGAAAACGCCCAGCCGGTTGAATTCGACCAGCCGCTTGTCGTGATCGGCTGAGGAAGATCGCCATGGCTATCACCCGTCTGCTGATCGCCAATCGCGGCGAAATAGCGCTACGCATTCATCGTGCAGCGCATGAAATGGGTATTGAGACGGTCGCGGTGCATTCCACGGCCGATGCCGATGCGATGCATGTACGGCTGGCCGACCACGCCGTCTGTATCGGTCCGCCATCAGCGACCGACAGTTACCTCAATGTCGCGAACATTATTTCGGCTGCTGAAATCGCAGGCTGTGATGCGGTGCACCCGGGCTATGGCTTTCTTTCCGAAAACGCGAACTTCGCGGAAATCGTCGAGGCGCATGATCTCAAATGGATCGGCCCCAAGCCCGAACATATCCGCACGATGGGCGATAAGGTTGAAGCCAAACGCACAGCCGGCAAGCTCGGCCTACCGCTGGTTCCAGGCTCAGACGGCGCGCTGACCTCGATTGAAGAAGCCAAGAAGGTCGCCAATGAAATTGGCTATCCCGTATTGGTGAAGGCCGCGTCGGGCGGTGGCGGGCGCGGCATGAAGGTCGTGCCGGAGGAAAGCCAGCTCGAAATACTGATGCAGGCTGCTGCCAATGAAGCGAAGTCGGCATTTGGCGACGACACAGTTTATCTCGAGAAATATCTCGGCAATCCGCGCCACATTGAATTCCAGATTTTCGGCGACGGACGCGGTCAGGCGATCCATTTGGGTGAGCGTGATTGTTCACTGCAGCGCCGCCACCAGAAGGTGCTCGAGGAAGCGCCCTCCCCCGTGCTCGATCCGAAAGAGCGCGACCGCATGGGCGAAATCTGCGCCAAGGCTATGGCCGACATGCACTATCGCGGTGCGGGCACAATCGAATTTCTGTGGGAAGACGGCGAGTTCTACTTCATCGAAATGAACACCCGCCTGCAGGTCGAACATCCTGTGACCGAAATGATCACCGGCGTCGATCTAGTGCGCGAACAAATCCGCGTTGCCGAAGGCAAGGATTTGTCGGTTACGCAGGACGCCATCGAATTCCACGGCCATGCCATTGAATGCCGGATCAATGCGGAAGATCCATTCGACTTCACCCCTTCACCGGGGCAAGTCACCAATTACCACGCGGCAGGCGGGATGCATGTGCGCGTTGATAGCGGCCTCTATGCTGGTTACCGGATTCCGCCCTATTACGATTCCATGATCGCCAAACTGATCGTTTATGGCCGCACGCGCGAAACCTGCATCATGCGGCTGCGGCGCGCGCTGGAAGAAATGGTCATCGAAGGCGTGAAAACGTCGGTTCCGCTGCATCAGGAATTGCTGCATCAGCCGGATATCTTGAGCGGCGAATATTCAATCAAATGGCTGGAAGACTATCTGGCTGCCCGAGAGGGCTAAGCTTTCGGTGAAAACCGTTAGGCGATACTCGCCTGCACCGCCAGATAGGCTGCATAGAGGGCTACGAAGACCGCGCCCTCCCAACGTTTGAACGTCCAGCCGGTGCGCAAGAAGATGACCAGCAACACGGTCACACCAAGCATTACCCAGATATCCAACCGCATGATTTCAGGCGGAACTTCTAGGGGGTGCACAATGGCCGTGATGCCTAGAATTCCGCAGATATTATAGATGCAAGACCCGACAGCATTACCGAGCGCCACGTCGCCATGATTGCGAAGCGCAGCGACTACGCAGGCTACCAGCTCAGGTAAGGAAGTGCCAAAGGCAACGACTGTCAGACCGATAGTTGCTTCTGAAACGCCCCACCCGCGAGCAAGATCAACCGCAGCTTTTACCAACCAGTCGGCACCCAGTACCGCCGCCGCAATGCCGCCAATCGAGATTGCCACCAAAGTCCAGATGCCGGTTTCGGGCGAAGCAATATCGCCCTCCTCCTGCTCGTGCCGGACTGCTTCGCTATCATGCGTGTCGCGCTCGCTGAGAAACGCCCAGATGATATATCCCACAAGGGCAACCATCAGGACCACGCCCATCCAGCGGTCGATAAAGCCGAACATAACCACGCCGACGCAGGCCAGCGTCGCGATCATCAGTGCCGAACCGTCTCGCTTGAAAGCCTTGGGCGTGATTGCGAGCGGCATGATCAGCGCCGAAATACCGATGATGAGCAGGAAATTGGCAATGTTAGAGCCGACCACATTGCCGACCGCAATGCCTGGTGAACCGGCAAATGCGGCCTGAAGGCTAGTCGCAAGTTCCGGCGCGGAAGTTCCAAAACCGACAATCGTCAGGCCGGCGAGCAGCGGCGAAACGCCCATATAGCGCGCGACACCGACAGAGCCGCGCACCAAAAGTTCGCCGCCAATGGCAAGCAGCGCGATGCCGCCAAGAAGGAGCAGAATGGTCATGTCAGATCAGTTCAGGAATGTTGTTTCAGATACCGCATTATCAGATAGATATGGAATAGATGCGCGGCAACTATCAACCCCGCGGATATCAGCAGGGAGCTCTCGCTGTCCGAATTTTCTGGCGCTAAGACCGCTATAAATATCAGCAGCGGTGCTGTGATCAGCGGCACCACCAAAAGCGATATCAAACGCGGCGCAGACCGGGTTGAGCGCAAGCGGGCGTCAAAATGGATCGGTAGAGTATCTGCCTCTGGCAGGCGCAAATTTGCAAGAACTGCCATCATGAACATTATGGCAGTTGCACCAAGGGCCAGCGCCAGACTCATTTCTCTAGCGGAACGCCCGGTTCATGCTTGCTTGTTCGGATCGTAAGCGATGTTTTCACACTGTCGACGTTTGGCGCGGGTGTTAGCTTGCTGGTCAGGAATTCCTGAAAGCTCTGCAAATCACGGCTTACAATCTTGAGAATGAAGTCGATTTCACCATTGAGCATATGCACTTCGCGCACTTCGGGCAGACCGTTCATATGATCTTCAAATTCGCGCAAGGCGTCTTCGGCCTGGCTCTTCAGGCTGACCATTGCGAATACGGTAATCGCAAATCCCAGATGGGAAGCGTCCAGTTCCGCATGATAGCCCTGAATGACACCTGCATCCTCAAGCGCACGAACACGGCGCAGACATGGCGGTGCAGTCAGCCCCACCCGCTGCGCGAGTTCCACATTCGTAATGCGGCCTTCTTCCTGCAGCTCGGAAAGCAGCCGCCGATCAATCGAATCCAGATTTGCCATATGGCGTTTCCATCCCTCAAAAGCCCCAAAAGGAACCCGGCACCCTAACAAAGTCCACTCTGATGCATCAAATGCACCACAAAATGCCGGTCTACGCTAATATTATTATCTATGACGGCAATTGTCCCGCTTTGCAACGCACTGAGTTAAAGGGATTGGGGGTTGCGGCGCTGCTGTTAGGACCTCCGGATGAAGAGTTGGGCTTTCTGCCCGCTCAAATCCGGAGAATATGTGCATTTCGACGACCGCCTTGCGACAGTGCTGCGACACCGCGCCTCGAGCGAACGCGGTGCGGCTACGCAATATCGACAACTTCTCGATTTGCTCGGAGCATATGGTGGCGGCCATAACAATGAATTGCGCGCGAAGGCATTCCTTCGCCTGGGCGCTCTGGCAGAACGGGTTCCTGATAAAACGCGCGCTGCGATCATCTCGGCCCCTGGCACACGGCTGCGGAATCCCAATTTCGTTGCGCGGCTGGCCGAAGACGAACCAGCAGTTGCAACTGCCGCGCTGACCCACGCTGACTTGCAGGAAGACGAGTGGCTGATGCTGATCCCGGCTTTGCCGATCAGAGCGCGCGGGCTACTGCGCCATCGCCGCGATCTGCCGCCAAGCGTTGATGAAATGCTGGCTCGGCTCGGCGTGGGCGACAATGTCCTGCCCCAGCCGGAAGGCTTCAAGCCAATGGCAGACGCTGTAACGATTGAGCAGCCCGCCCAATCGATCCCGCCACCTGTTCCGTCAGCTACAGCCAAGCAGCTCGAAACCGGCGAAATCGGCGCGCTGGTGCAACGCATCGAAAGCTATCGCAAGGCTCGCAGCACCGGCAGCGAAGCCCTTCGCGATGGGGCGCCTCGACTGCCGCTCAACGAGACTGGCAGCGAACAAGCATCCAGCACCATCAGCCAGTTCGATTTTGCATCCAACACAAGCGGCCGGATCGAATGGACAAGCGAACGCGTTGCGCCCGCAATGACCGGTGTCCTCTTCGCACCAGAAAGTCCTATCGGAACCACCATACGCCGCCGGCAACCAGTCGCTGGGGTGCGCATCTCGTTAGCAACCGTGCCTATGCTTGGTGGTGAGTGGCAAGTGGACGCCGCGCCGCAATTTTCGCCTGATGGCGGGCGCTACATGGGCCATGTCGGCCGGGCACGCCGGATCGTGGCACCCAATCAAAGCGCCACGCCCAAAGCCGACAGCCAATCCGACCGTATCCGCCAAACGCTGCATGAACTCAGAACTCCGGTGAATGCCATCCAAGGCTTCGCCGAAGTAATCCAGCAGCAATTGTTCGGACCCACACCGCATGAATATCGCGCTCTGGCTGCAACAATCGCAGGCGACGCCGCGCGCATGCTGGCCGGATTCGAAGAACTCGACCGGCTGGCCAAACTTGAGGCTGGCGACTTGGAGCTGGCCGAAGGCGAAAGCGATATTGCCGAAATGCTTATCGCGACAGCCGACCAGCTTTCCGGAATGCTGCGTCCCCGCATGAGCGAATTTGCGCTCGATAATGTCGAAGTGCCCTGCGTCGTCGCTATGGCCAAGCAAGAGATTGACGCCCTCGTCTGGCGCTTGATGGCTACACTTGCAGGCGCTGTCGCGGCTGGCGAGGTGATCGGCGTGAAACTGATTCGCACAGACACAAGCGCCAGCATTGAAATCGACCTGCCAGCGCGCTTCCTCAGCAGTGAAAGCATTTTCAGCACCACCATGCGCGACGGCAACACTGCGCTCAGCGCAGGCATGTTTGGTGCCGGGTTTGCCCTGCGCCTGGCCCGGGCCGAGGCACGAGAGGCTGGCGGCGACCTGACCGCATCTGAAGAGCTGTTGCGACTTACTTTACCGCTCGCTCCATACGCACAGCCCCGTGACCGACAACCCTTGACCGCCAAGGGGCTGGGCCATAGCGCTGCTTAAATAATTGCCGGCGAAGAAAGTTGGTCAGAAAATTCTGTAGGGGCTAATGATTTGGTGGCCGCAACATCATTCTTAAACGCTCCTGATCCAGAGAGCGCCGCTCGGTTCACAGACGGGTTCGGCCAGCGCGTTCTGCTGACGGTTGATACGGAGGAGGAATTCGACTGGCACGGCCCGTTCAAACAGGCCGGCCATTCGCTTGATCATGTCACCCGCCTGCGCAAATTCCAGCAATTCTGCGAAGGCATCGGGGTTAGCCCGGTCTATCTGATCGACTGGCCCGTCGCGAATTCGCCAGTCGCGGCAGAAATCATCGGAGGTGCCGTCAGGGCAGGCACAGCTGAAGTCGGTGTGCATTTGCATCCGTGGGTCAATCCTCCACATCACGAAGAAATCAACAAGCACAACAGCTTTGCCGGAAACTTACCTCCAGAACTGGAGCGTGAGAAGTTCAAACGTCTCTGCGATGTGATTGCGAAAAACATCGGGGCAGAGCCGCTGATCTACCGCGCGGGCCGCTATGGGCTCGGCCCCAACACCGCCGACATGTTACGCGAATCGGGCATTGCTATAGATACCTCCGTCCGGTCGAACTTTGACTATAGTGGGGGCGGCGGACCAAATTACCGCAGCCACCCTTTGCACCCTTACTGGGTCGGCGAAGATCGCAAGCTGCTCGAATTACCGCTGACCACTGTGTTCTGGGGAATGTTGCGCAAACAGGGCAGGTTCTTGTTTCCGCTGCTCGAAAAACTGGGCCGTTTGCGCGGCGTATTGGCCAGGTTGGGGCTGCTCGAGCGAATTCCACTAACTCCCGAGGGCGTAAGCGCAGAAGAGGCCATTCGCGGCATTGATATGGCGCTGGATGACGGCCTGCCGCTGCTCGTCCTATCTTTCCACAGTCCGTCACTCAGCCCTGGAAATACGCCCTATGTGCGGACCGAATCGGACCTCGACGAACTCTATGATTGGTGGCGCCGCATCTACACATATCTCGAAATGCGCGACGTAAAGCCCACCACCGTTGCGGAAGTAATGGCGGCCACCGCATAATTATGCGCAATGGCGCTTGTCATGCGCCTCAGTGCGCGGTAGGTGCCCGCCGCAAGCAGCTGAAAGGCGGTTTGCATCGCAGTGAAACACCGCGGCGTCCTATGAGGCCAACCGTGGGCCTGTAGCTCAGTTGGTTAGAGCTGTCCGCTCATAACGGATAGGTCGCAGGTTCGAATCCTGCCGGGCCCACCAGGTTTCGGCGTAATGGGTTCAATCCGCCAGTTTCATGCGAGAAGAAAATGTCGGGGAGTGGCGCAGCCTGGTAGCGCATCTGTTTTGGGAACAGAGGGTCGCAGGTTCGAATCCTGTCTCCCCGACCATCTTCAGCTAGGCGAAACCATCCGGGAGATGGTTTCGCGCTGAAAATCCCGAGCGTCAGCGACGGGGCAACGCAACCACACTCAGTACCATCCCCATAAAGCAACCAGCCCGATTGCTGACGCCCATTTCCATCCATCACATCCGCAATGGCAAAAGCCGGCATGTTTATGCTAGACCTCCGCTCGAAAGTGAGAGGATCGAATGAACGTTGCAGTCGAAAAACCCAAACCAGCCCTTGGTATGACGGCGGGATTCAACATTCCTGACCCAACCGAGATCGAGCGCCTCGAAGGCAAGGTCTCCGACGAAGAGTGGAGAATCCGCTGCGAGCTTGCGGCTACGTATCGCCTTTGCGCGATGCATGCGTGGACCGATCTGGTGTTCACCCATATCTCCGCCCGCCTGCCTGATGAGGATGGCGAAGAACGCTTTTTGATCAATCCCTACGGCGTGATGTTCGACGAAATGACCGCTTCAGCGCTGGTCAAAATCGACGTTGACGGCAACATCAAGCAGGACACACCCTATTTCATCAATCCGGCAGGTTTCACGATCCATAGCGCGGTGCATGCCGCCCGCGAGGACGCAGGCTGCGTGATCCATGTGCATACGCCATATGGCATCGCTGTTTCGGTACAGAAGGACGGCTTGCGCCGCTACACGCAATTTTCCATGCAAGTGCATGATGACCTAGCGTATCACGATTATGAAGGCATCGCGCTCGACCTGGATGAACGCGAGCGACTGGTGGCTGACGTTGGCGAGAAGAACCTGTTAATCCTGCGCAACCATGGCACGCTGACAATTGGCGGCAACTGCGCGCTCGCATTCCTGCGGATGTATTTCCTCGAAAACGCCTGCAAGACCCAGATTCTCGCGCAAGCGGTCGGCAGTGAAGACAAGCTGCATGAAGAGCCAGTGGAAATGGGCCAGCGCGTTCACCAACAGACCGCACCTGCATTCACAACTGGGATGGGCGACAATTTGATCTGGCCGGGGCTGATGCGGAAGTTGCAGCGGACCAACCCTGGCCACGATTATTAATTCAGTAGGCTAAGTCAGCCTATTTTGGCAGGTCGGAGAAGTCGACGCTGACGATGCTTTCGAGCACTTCGCTGCGTAGCTTCTCGGCTTCGTCAAACGCTATTCCGTTAATCGACAAGGTGCCACCTGCGAGCCCGAAATGGAGTTCGCAATAACCGCGCCAGCGGGATAGCGGACCGTGCTTGATCTCTACCGATTGCAGCCCAACACGCGGCGCGATGGTGAGGTCGGGCGATAGCAGCCCCTCGCGCACGAATAGCTGGCGCACATCGCGCGCAAAGCGGTGACGCTTCCAGCCGAGCCAAAAGCCAAGTGCGATCAGCGGGAAACCGACGGCGATAATTGCCAAGGCGACTGTCAGGAAACCGGCAATCGACCAGCCAATCGCCACCATCAGCATGATCAAGGCAAGGAAGGCTCCTCCATCGACCCACTTCTTTGGCGAAGGGTTGAACCACTCAAGATCATCGGCAGCCGGGGTGATGTCAGCCTCAGCCGCGATTGGCCAAATTTCGTCCATCTTCGCAAATGGCGCGACAGCGTGGCTGGATGAGCCATTGTCCTGTGCAAGGCTGATGAATTTGAGCGAATGCCAGCCGAAGCGGCGGCGGATGAGGCCAGTCTGGATGCGCGCGGCTTGGACACGGTGCACGGGCATCACTACGTCAGTCTTGGTGAACAGGCCGCGCTGACGGCGGAAGCCCTTGGGTGTGCGGTCCAACCGGAATTCATATTCGCGCGCAAAGGTGCGGGCTATGCCGGTGAACACTCCGATCGCAGCGACCGATCCCAAGGCGAGTATTGCTCCGAAGATTTGGCCTGCAATGCCAAGGCCGTTCAGTCCGTTTACAATATCTGTCTGTTCGCCAGCGACACCGGCCCACTTTTCCCAATCCCAAATGTCGAAGGGCAGCAAGAAATCAAACTGCTGCGCGGCACCGGCCAGCACGGCGAAAATCACAAGCGAGAATTCGAACGCACCAAATGTGAGCACGCGGCGATCATTCATTTCGAAGATCGGCACTGCGGTTTCGACGGAAGGTGCTTCCTCATCGCCAACAGCATCGGATGCTAAGACGTCGGACGTTCGCTCTACGACGCCCTCGCGCCGTTCGCGGACGACTTCGCGCAGCCGTTCGCCTTCGGCACCGGTTACATATTCCAGCGCCAGCTCGTCTTTGCCGCCCGCACCCGTCTCGAACTTGATCTGGGTCAGGCCGAGCAAACGGGGAATCAGCTTCTGCTCGAGGCTGACATCCTGAATACGCTCAAAGGGCACAGAACGCGCCTCGCGGCTCAGAATGCCGCTTTCCACGCGGATGTCTTCATTGCCGACATAATAGCGGAGGCGGGTCCAACTAAGCCACGAGAAGAAGCCGGTAAGCGCCACAATTGCGACACCGACCGCGATGGCAATCAAGACGCGGTAATCGCTTGCGCCGGTTGCAAAAAGAACTGCGATTACCGGAAATACAGCGTTCTTTATGCCCTCGATGGCTTTAACAATGAAACCTATCGGGGATGTACGCAATCCGGCATTTTCCGGGATCGCAGCAGGTGTTTCGCTGGTGTCTGTCACAGACTTTCGCGCTTTATATGCTGGCGGATAGTTTCACGCATTTCTTCGGCGTCTTCGCGCAGCAATCCGGCTAGTGGTACCGAAGCATTATGCGTTCCAGCTGTGTGCAAAATTAGCGTGGCGAGCCCGTAGATGCGTTCCAGCGGGCCTTGCTGCACATCGAGATGCTGGACCCGTCCAAACGGGACCACCGCATCCGATCGCCACCAATAACCCCGCACCACGCGCAGCCGGTCGGTGCCCATATCAAAGCCCTTATAGGCATAGCGCCGACGCGGCAGACGCCAGACAAACAGTGCGCAAAGCAGGGCCACGGGGCCAAGCACCACGCCAAATGGAACCGGCGCAGCGAACTGCACGATAGCCGCCGGGATCAGCAGAAAGGCTGAAGCAATCAAAGCCTGAATGCGCAGCACTTTCTTATGATTGGGATGCACGGGCGTGAGGCCGTGCGGCCCGACTGCCGGCGGCACTGCATCTTCAGCAGCTTCGGGAACGGTGTTCTCGCTCATTCGGCCGCCCCTTGGATGTCGCCGGGATAATTGGCTAGGGTGCCCGCCACTTGAGTCCAAACTGCGACATTTTGGCGCAACTGGACCGGATCGACCTTGTCCAGCGTATCGTCGGGCGTATGGTGCAGATCGAAATAGCGAGTGCCATCCTGTTGCAGATCGATAATCGCGCCTTTTTGGTCGCGCGAGATGTTGATATCCGCCCCGCCGGTGGCGACTGCGGTCGAAGGCGCCACGCCGAAACGGGCAACAGCAGTTGCGAGCGTCTTCACCAGTTCAGGATTGCTCGCGCCGAAGTTCGTCTGGATTTGCCAGATCCGGTCCGCGCCGAAATCACTTTCGAGACCGACGCCGATCTTTTCATCGATATGCGCCTTAGAATAGGCGACGCTGCCATGCAGACCGACTTCCTCCGCGCCTGCCATCAGCACGCGGATCGTGCGTAGCGGCTGGCCGGTGTGCGACACATGTAGGGCAGCAGCTGAGGCGATCGCACAGCCTGCACCATCGTCAAACGCGCCCGTACCGTTCCACCAGCTATCAAGGTGGCAGGCGAGTAAAACCGGCGGCCGCGAAGGATCGCGCCCGACGATTTCGCCAACAACATTTCCGCTGGTTGTAACGCCCAAATTGCGCGGGGTAAGCACGAGCTTCATGATAATGGGCCGGCCATTCGCGCGGTCAAACATCCGCTCCAGATTGGCGGCATCAGGCAGCGACAGAGCGCCCGTCGGGATCATGTCGTCGACTACTAGCGTTCCGCCAGTATGCGGATTGCGGTGATAGTCTGTGCCGACCGATTTGATCACCGTTGCGACGGCACCCTTGCTGACGGCGACACTTGCACCCACCCAGCGGGCAGGACCGGCAAAGCCATATTGTGAGCCGTCCTGCGTCGGTGTCATCGAATGGCTGATATAAGCGATTTTGCCCTCTAAACTACCGTCTGGAGCGGCACTCAAATCGGCGAAGGTTTCGAACTCGACCACTTCGGCGGTGATACCTTCCGGGCCGGTCGACGTGCTGCCGCCAAGCGGTGAAATCACCAGCGGCTGCGGGAACGGGCTGACGACATGGGCTGTGGACACTTCGCCCGGCACCCACGTTTCCATCTCGAATGGCTCATCCGCGACGTTCTGGAAGCCCCGATCCTCAAGCCATTTTACCGCCCAATCGCGGCCGCGTTTCTCAGCCTCCGTACCTGCCTGCCTCGGACCTACTTCTGTAGTCAGCCCCTCGACAAAGTCATAGGCGATGGTGTCACCCTGCAGTGCTCCATCCGCCATATCCGGCAACGAAACCGATCTTGCCTCTTGAGCCATGATCGCAGCCGATGAAACGGAGAGCGAAAGCCCAACGAGTGCGAGTGTGATGTTTTTCATGTGCGCTTGCTAATGCGCCCTCGCCTGTATGCCAAGTGCATAGGGAACTGCTGCTTGCCCCGAGCGCCCCCAGCCCCTATCTGACCAGCAACTTTCAAACACTCCAGATTACCCGAAGGACGCACCCGATGGCCGCCCAATATGCATATGTCATGAAAGACATGACCAAGACCTTCCTCGGCGCGGCAAAGCCCGTGCTGTCGAACATCAACCTGCAATTCTATCAGGGCGCGAAGATCGGCATCGTTGGTCCCAATGGCGCAGGTAAATCCACGCTGATCAAGATCATGGCCGGCATCGACACCGATATTACGGGCGAAGCATGGGCGGGCGAGAACATTACCGTCGGCTATCTGGCGCAGGAGCCAGAGCTGGACGCAAGCAAGACCGTGCTCGAAAACGTCAAGGACGGCGCGCGCGAAACGGCTGACATGGTCGACCGCTTCAACGCGATCTCCGCCGAAATGGGCGATCCGCAGGACGACACCGATTTCGAAGCGCTGATGGAAGAAATGGGCACGCTGCAGGAAAAGATCGACGGCGTGGACGGCTGGACGCTCGACAACCAGCTCGAAATCGCAATGGAAGCGCTGCGCTGCCCACCCTCTGATGCCTCGGTTGAAAACCTGTCGGGCGGTGAGAAGCGCCGCGTCGCCCTCACCCGCTTGCTGATCCAGAAGCCGGGCATTTTGCTGCTGGACGAACCAACCAACCACCTTGATGCAGAATCGGTCGAATGGCTGGAAAACCACCTCAAGGAATATGCTGGCGCCGTCCTGATGATCACCCATGACCGCTACTTCCTTGATAATGTGGTGGAGTGGATTCTAGAGCTCGATCGCGGGTCATACTTCCCTTACGAGGGCAATTATTCGACCTATCTCGACAAGAAATCGAAGCGTCTTGCCCAGGAAGACCGCGAAGACTCGGGCCGCCAGAAAGCCTTGGCGGAAGAGCTCGACTGGATTCGCCAGACGCCGAAGGGCCGCCAGACCAAATCGAAAGCACGCTTGCGCAAGTTCGAACAACTACAAGACGCCCAGTCTGAGCGTAAGCCCGGCAAAGCGCAGATCGTGGTGCAAGTGCCCGAACGGCTCGGCTCCAAGGTTATCGAGGCCAAGGGTATTTCCAAGGCTTATGGCGATAAGTTGCTGTTTGAAGACCTCAGCTTTACCCTGCCCCCGGGCGGCATCGTCGGCATCATCGGCCCGAATGGCGCAGGTAAATCGACGCTTTTCCGCATGATCACCGGGCAGGAAACAACCGACACTGGCTCAATTGAAATCGGCGACACCGTCCACCTTGGCTATGTCGACCAAAGCCGCGACGATCTGACGCCCGGCAACAATGTTTGGGAAGAGATTAGCGACGGCCTCGATTACATGAAGGTCAACGGCCACGACCAGTCCACCCGCGCCTATGTCGGTGCCTTCAACTTCAAGGGGCAGGACCAGCAGAAGAACGTCGGCAAACTATCGGGCGGTGAACGCAACCGCGTCCACATGGCCAAGATGCTCAAGAACGGCGGCAACGTGTTGCTGCTCGATGAACCGACCAACGATCTCGACGTGGAAACCCTGCGTGCGCTGGAAGACGCCATCGAGAATTTCGCCGGCTGCGCCGTGGTAATCTCGCATGACCGTTTCTTCCTCGACCGTCTGGCAACGCATATTCTTGCGTTCGAGGGCGACAGCCATGTTGAGTGGTTCGAGGGTAACTTCGAAGCGTATGAGGAAGACAAACGGCGCAGGCTTGGTGATGCGGCTGACCGGCCTACGAGGCTGGCCTATAAGAAGCTGACTAGGTGAAATGAGCGGTGAAGGTCGTTACTGGGAATGATCGCTAACGACCCAATAGCGGCCATCAAACTCGCTGCGAGTATTCTTTTAGCGTCGAGTAATGCGAGCAGTCGTCAAACACCTCGAGTTTGATACAATTTTCCAATGCTTCTTCGATGTTTATGGCCATCTCTACGGGCGACCAATTGTCTAGTGCGCCATGGTAGATGGAAACCGGTTGCAATACCTTCCCGAGAGTCTCGGACCATTCGCCTACATATTCGGAAATCTCAGACCGATAGGTGGCGAGTTCGCTGCCCAGACTTTCTCTAAGTATTTTGACCATCCGCGCACTAAAATAGGGGTCATCGCGAAGCTCAAGATCATTTCCCACCGCGGTAGAAAACAGCATCGAATAAAGCAATTTTGGCGCCACCTTTGACAAGGCGGACTGACATTGTGAGAGGACATTGAAGGCAAACTGGTTTTTTTGGGCTATGCGAAACACCTGAGCACCCGCCATCTTTTCAAGGTAGTCTCCGGTTTGAAGTGGCGCAGCTGCGGAGATGATATCAATTTCTTCGACTTGTGACCCTAGCAAGACAGCAACCCGAAGGGCTGTCGACGCACCGAGCGAAAAGCCAACAAGCCTCAGTGGCTGGCCACTGGATTTGCTCCGTATCTCATCAGCGATGAGTTCGAATACATGCCTTCCAGATGGGGCATTTGGGAATTGCCTCTTTGCAATGCTGAAGTGTTTCGTGCGCTCACGAACCTCATGGCCAAAAAGCTGCAATTCTGTGCCTGCGCCGGGTAGGCCATGAAAATAGATGGTTTCAGGTGAAGCAATCATTCTGGTGCGCGGCTATCATCGCACTGACAAGGTTGAAAGCACTATTTGGATTTCGAGCGAATGACAGCTTTCCACCCAATTCCAGACGTTCGCACCGGACCCGCAGAAGGTGCGATTTTGACCGGTTTCGACGTATGGTACCTGACCAAGACTCAAATGCGAGTCGGGGCGCGTCTGCCTTAAGGTGTCACGCGACTTGCCGTTTCATGGCGTGTTTGGAATCATGCGTCAGATCGCCTTCGTACTCCGACAATATCTGTTCCAAAGCCTGGCTGATCTTGGTTTGCGTACGGACCATCTCGATCTTGGGCCACGCCGCCCGCTCGCCTAGATCGACAAGAAGTCGTATGTCTTCCAGCGATAGCTCGCTCAGGATCTTGGATGGATTCCACAATACCATTGGTTTGATGATATTGATATCGCCAGTATAATTCTGATTCATGACCGATAGTGCCATGTTGGTCATGCTGTTGAGAGCGGGAAAGAATGACAACGGCCGCTGAAAAATCGTGGCATTGGCGTTGATCCAGGCTTTCACCGTCGCCGTGCTCGCGTTGCGAATTGCCGAGAGAGATCCGCGAGGCTGCTTTACATCGCTGGCGAAAGGCACGACAGCTGGGTTGGCCATACTGACGATATGGTGATTGACGCCGTAAAGCCGCGACAGCCGCTTTGCAGGCAGATCGTGGGTAACCGAACCATCCACCCATTTCCGGTTGGGCATATAGGGCACGCGATTGCCATTATGGTCTTTCGCCATAAGACTGACCGGCGGATATATCCCCGGAACCGCGCAGGAGGCCCAAACTGCTTCGCGGATATACACGTTCGGCGAGGCTATGGCATTCAGGAGGCGGGATGACTGATGCCGCTCTGCCGGTGCGATAGAGATATTCAAGTGGCGGCCGGTCAGTTCATACGCTTCCTGAAACGTCAGGTCGGGGATGATCTTACTGAGCTGTTCGCGAATTTTCTTCGCCGGCAGACGCTTGGCTGATCCGAAGAGGCCTTTTTCCGGTTGTCCGCCAGAATCCGAAAGACCGGATAGGTGCTCAGGATCGAAGAACGGTTCCAATTCGTCGTCTTTGTGGGTGCATACGATCGCGCCGACCACCGATCCGCCGCTCGAGCCCGACATGATCTTGGGCAATAATCCCTGGTCCCAAAGGGCCTTGGCTACACCCAGGTGGAAATAGAGGAATGAGCCAGATCCACTCATCAAGAATGCCGATCGTCCGTAACAGTGCTGCGCCCGGCGAAAGAAATCCACTTTTTCTTCGGCGGGAATATCCGTGACTTTCGGGTCAGCCAGATAGTTTAAACTATCGGTTATGGTGTCGACATAATCCTGAATGAGTCCTTTTGTACCGAATTTGGCTTTCTGATGAAGCCGGTCATGACCCATGCCGTCAATATTGCCGTGAATGCCTTCGTTCAATGCAAATAGAAGCCCGGCATCGTCATTCTCGCTTCTTAAGAAGGACAGTCGATCAAGCCGTCTTCTTATCGAGACAGAATCGAAATATTTGCTCGAATCAGAATTCTTCCAATTTACG
>JBBKVP010000009.1:0-17188 GCA_037968495.1 Pontixanthobacter sp.
ACCCTTGAGAGTTCGCGCCCGCTAATTTGGCTTACAAGATAACCCGCAGCTTACGCTGGCCCTAAGCAGGTAGGGCTTTCTTGGCTTCTGCGATCACCGTGGCGAAGGCAGCGCTTTCGTTCATAGCGAGATCGGCCATAACCTTGCGGTCAAGCTCGATACCGGCGAGCTTTACGCCGTGCATGAACTGCGAATACGTCAGGCCTTCAGCGCGGACAGCCGCGTTGATGCGTGCGATCCACAATGAGCGGAAGGTGCGCTTTTTAATCTTACGATCGCGATATGCGTACTGGCCGGCCTTTTCGACGGCCTGGCGCGCGACGCGAATGGTGTTTTTGCGGCGACCGCGATAGCCCTTGGCCTGATCGAGTAACCGTTTGTGCTTCTGGCGCGTGGTAACGCCGCGTTTAATGCGTGGCATGCGTTTCTACTCCTGCCTCAATCGAGCCCGTAAGGGGCCCATTTTTTCACTGCTGCGTGATCAGCCTTGGCGAGCACGTCGGTGCCGCGGTTCTGGCGGATATACTTAGCAGAGTGGTGGGTCAGACGGTGACGCTTACCAGCGACGCCGTGCTTGACCTTGCCGGTGGCAGTGAGCTTGAAGCGCTTCTTCACGCCGCTCTTGGTCTTCAGCTTGGGCATTTTTGTCTCCTGTTCGAAACACGTCCTGCTAGCCCTGGCAGCCCTTTCAGCCAGACCAGCAAATGAATCACGTGTAAGTGAAGCGTGCGCCTATATAGCGCTGCCACTGGAAATCAAGCGATTCGGCGGTTGGCGAAGGCGGGCGTCACCCCATCGCTTCTAGGACTTCCTCCAGCCGGGCCGGTTCGCCTAGCGCCAACACTCTACCATCACTGTCGGCGTCCAAGGGATTGCCCTGCCAGTCGGCCATCATGCCGCCTGCGCCTTCGACGATGGGAATGAGGGCGGCATAGTCATAAAGTTTGAGGCCAGCCTCGCAGACAATGTCGAGATGGCCGCCCGCGAGCAGGCCATAATTATAACAATCACCGCCCCATACGACGATTTTCGAAGTCTGCGCGGCCAGCGACATGAATGCCGCCGCGTCATTATCATCGGTGAAATATTGCGGCGCGGACGAGGCAATGGTGGCCGACGACAACTCCTTACAGGCCCGCGTTCGCACGGGCTTTCCGTTCAGCGTCGTATCCCCGCCGATCTGCCCGACCCATCGCTCGCGCGCGATGGGCTGATCGATAATGCCGAGTACCGGCCAGCCGTCCTGCAACAGGGAGATCAGTGTGCCGAAGATTGGGCGCCCGGCCATGAAGCTGATTGTGCCGTCAATCGGATCAAGCACCCATTGGCGGCCCGCGCCCTCGTTGCGAGTGCCATATTCCTCGCCCACGATTCCATCATCGGCGGCCTCGCTTTCGAGAATGGCGCGCATTGCCGCTTCGGCAGCACGGTCCACCTCGGTTACGGGCGACGCATCTGCTTTGCTCTCATGCGTCCAATCGCCCCGAAACATGGGACGAATTACCGCCGCGGCAGCGTCGGCGAGGCGGTTGGCGAGGGCTAAATCTGACGGTCTGACCATGGCGGGGCCTTGCCGCCTTCGGACTGGCCTGGTCAAACAGAAATACGAAATTTGTCTGTTTACGCCGGGAAAGCCGTGTATTAATCAACACCCATGGGCCGAGCCAAATAGTCAAAAAGAAACGAAAACTTACGGTCGCGGGCAGCGACGAACATAACGTCACGCCCTTAACCGGCGAAACCACGGACGGTGTACCGCTATCGCTTAACCGCGCCCCTGCCCTTGATATGTCGCCATGGATCAGCCGGTTGATGGTGGCGCTGGTTGAAGCACCGGACGATTTCGAAACTGCTGGCCAGCTTTGCAATGATGCGGCCTATGTTCGCACCGCAGTAGAAGGCCGCTGGGAAGTGGAAATGCAGGGCGGAACATTGCCGCTGCACAACGTTACTTTCCTGTGCGGACAGCATTCGCATGTCATGCCGCTGCGCTGCACCGGCCATATTAAAGTGGCGGGCTTCATGCTCAGGCCCGGTGCCATGCGCCACCTGTTCAGCGCGAAGCCGGAGACGATGGTCGACCGCATCGTCCGCGTGGAGCAAACCGGAGTGATCGACAGCGAGCTGACCGGACTTTACCGGCCCGCCATTGGCGCGGAAGATTGGCTTCTCGCAATCGAATGCTGGTTGCGCGACCGGATCGCAAAATCGGATCCCGGCCAGCCCGATCCGGTGTCGCAACGCGTGGAAGAAGCGGCGTTTGCCGACCCCAACCAGTCGCTGACAGACTTCGCCGAAGCAAATAACATCACGCTGCGCACATTACAGCGGTCGGTCAAACGCGACTTCGGTCTAACGCCCAAACAGGTGATGCGCCGGGCCCGTACGCTGGATATGGCCGCGCGTATTTGCGGCGTGGCGGACGAAAAGGAAGAAGCAGGTTTCCTGCTCCGCTTCTTCGACGATTCGCATTTGATCCGCGAATTCACGTCATTCTTTGGACAAACGCCCAGCCGCTTTGCAGCGGAGCGTAACTCGATCCTGACGCTTAGCCTGGAAATCCGCCAGTCACGCCGTCTCGAAGTTCTGGAGCTGATCGCGCCCGACGCAGTACGCCCATGGATGCGCGCTCCATTCCAGCTGCCTCTAGTTCGCAGCGCTTAGTCGAACAGCGAGCTTGCCAATCTTTCGTCAGCGATTCCGCGAATTGCTTCACTTACTTGTAGTGCCATCACATAAACACTTGCACTTATAGGGCTTGATGGGTCAAATCTCATTTACCATCAATTCTTTGGAGGCAGCAGATTTGTCTAACAAGTATCTGAATACTGACCCCAAAGGCGTCTGGTCCGCGCTTGCTGAAACAAATGACGGTCAACCACTGTCGTTAAATCGCGCCCCAGCACAAGAACTGGAACCATGGGTGGTCCGGGTTCACGCAACCAAGTCTTATGTTGAGCCCGGGCAAGTGATTACCTGCGGAATGCTTTCCGATGTCGCAATTTTGCGTATCCTTTTCACAGGCGACTGGCATGCCGAAACTGCCGATGGGCCGCGACTATATAATAAGGCGGCGCTACTGTTTGGTCCGCACACCAAACGCATGCCTTCAAGCGTTAGAGGAAGCTTCGCGACGGTTGGAATCGCCCTTGCACCCGGAGCATGCGCAGCGCTGAACGGTCCAGCCCTTACTAGCATTATGGACCGGATTCTCGGCTATTCCGAACTCGGGTATGACGAAAGCAATCTATTGGCCCGGTTTGACGAAACCGACACGCCCGAACAGTGGGTTGAGAGCTTGGAAGGATGCATGCGGTCGCTGATCGAAGATGCAGGAGGCGCCAAGCCCGATCCGATAACTCGCGCGTTCGATGAGATTGCGCTTGCCGACCCAAACACCAAAGTAAGAGAGTTTGCAGAACGTGAAGGCATCCAAGTCCGGCGGCTTGAACGGATAGTGAAACGCGACTTCGGAATGTCGCCTAAGCAGGTTCTACGCAGGGCACGGACGCTCGACATGGCAGCCCATTTGCGCGGCGTGGCTGATAGCAAGGAGGCAGAAGAAATTGCTCTGCGTTATTTCGACCAGTCGCATTTGAACCGCGACTTCACAGCTTTGATCGGCATGACTCCGGTGCAGTTCGTACGCACACCGCAGCCGTTTATGACTATGGCGCTAGAATACCGTCAGGCCCGCCGGGTCGAAGCGCTGAAACGTTTTTCGCCAAACGCCATAAAGCCTTGGCAGGCGCCCCCGAAAGTCAGTCGAAAAGCGAGCTGACAGAACTTTCGTCAGCGATGCGGCGCACAGCTTCACCGACCAATGGAGCCACTGGCAAAATGCGGATGCTGGTTGATTCCTGAGCGGCCTCGGTTGGCAGTATGGTATCGCAGATCACCAATTCCTTGAGCGCAGATTCGTTGACACGCGCCACCGCGCCGCCCGAAAGCACGCCGTGGGTGATGTAAGCTGCGACGCTGCTGGCTCCGGAATCGAGCAAAGCCTGGGCGGCGTTACACAACGTGCCGCCTGAATCGACAATATCGTCGATCAAGATGCAGTGACGCCCGTTAACGTCGCCGATGATGTTCATAACCTCGGATTCGCCGGGCCGGTCGCGGCGCTTGTCGACGATGGCGAGCGGGGCATTGTCGAGCCGTTTGGCGAGCGCCCGGGCGCGGACAACGCCGCCGACATCGGGCGAGACTACCATCAAATCCTGATCGCCATACCGTGCTTGAATATCCGCAGCCATTACCGGCGCGGCATAGAGATTGTCGGTTGGAATATCGAAGAAGCCCTGAATCTGGCCAGCATGGAGATCGACCGAAAGCACGCGGTCGGCACCTGCCTCAGTAATGAGGTTTGCAACCAGCTTGGCCGAGATCGGCGTGCGCGGGCCGGGCTTCCGATCCTGGCGGGCATAGCCGAAATAGGGAACCACTGCAGTGATCCGACGGGCCGAGGCACGGCGCAGCGCATCGATGCAGATCAACAGTTCCATCAGATTGTCATTCGCCGGATAGCTGGTCGACTGGACGACAAAGACATCCTCTCCGCGAACATTCTCATGGATTTCAACGAAAATTTCTTCATCGGCAAAGCGGCGGACGCTCGCATCGCAAAGCGGCATTTCGAGATAGGCCGCAATCGCACGGGCAAGCGGCAAGTTCGAATTGGCTGCCATGATCTTCATTGGGCGAGGTCCCCGGTGTTGGTCGCTGAATATGTAAGCGCAGGCTCTAAGCCAGCGCCATCACACCCGCAACATCACGCAGCCGCAATGCCGTGGATTAGAGCCTGATGTTAGAGATCAATCATTGGGCCGCGCGCAGGATGTCGGGCGGTGTTCGCCTTTAACCCAGCGCACTGTGCCGCTGCTGGCGCGCATTACGACGCTTTCGGTTGTCATCAAGCCGCCTCGGCGGTGCTTCACGCCTTCTAGCAGTGAGCCGTCGGTGACGCCGGTTGCGGCAAAGATGCAATCGCCGCTGGCGAGATCTTCAAGCTTATAAATACGGTCGAGATCGTCGATACCCCATTTGCGCGCGCGGCCGCGTTCATCATCATTGCGGAACACGAGGCGTCCGTTGAACTGGCCGCCGACGCAGCGCAGAGCCGCTGCTGCCAGCACGCCTTCAGGGGCGCCGCCGGTGCCGATATACATGTCGATGGTGGTATCTTCGTCGGTTACCGCGATGACCCCTGCGACATCGCCATCAGGGATCAGATAGACGCCGCAGCCAAGACCGCGAAGCTCAGCGATAATCTCGGCATGGCGCGGGCGATCGAGGACGCAGACGATAATTTCGGAAGGCTTTACGCCTTTGGCCGCAGCAACGGCGGTGACATTCTCCGTCACGCTTTTTTCAAGACTGATTACATCTTCGGGATAGCCAGGACCGACAGCCAGCTTCTCCATGTAAACATCCGGCGCGTTGAGCAGGCAGCCTTCTTCCGCTGCGGCCAGAACGGCGAGCGAGTTGGGGCCTGCTTTCGCGGTAATCGTTGTGCCTTCGAGCGGATCAAGCGCGATGTCGATCTTGGGGCCTTTGCCCGGCGCGCCGCCGACCTTCTCGCCAATGTATAGCATCGGCGCTTCGTCGCGTTCGCCTTCGCCGATCACGACCGTGCCATCCATGTAGAGTTCGTCGAACGCCTTGCGCATGGCTTCCACCGCCGCGGCATCCGCGGCCTTTTCATCGCCGCGTCCGATCAGATAAGACGCCGCAATAGCAGCCGCCTCGGTCACGCGGACCATTTCCATCACCAGAACTCGGTCGAGGGCGTTGTCGGAAGAGGTTTTTCTAGAATCTTTTAGCGTGTCATTCATAACCAATTCAGCCCTCAAATCGTGATTAGCAGGCGCTTAGGATGTGTGGGCGGTCAGGGCAATGGCCGCAGGCGCGCCCCGGACAAACAATTGAGGTGCGCTTGGCTTTAAGACAAATTTCCGTTCGCTGGCTCGCGGCCGCAGCTTTGATGCAGGCCGGGTTGTATAGTTCTGCTGTGCACGCCCAAGAAGCGCCGCAGGAAATTACTGCCGAAGAAGTGATCGAGAGCGCGAGGGCATCTTACGGTCCGGTCGACACCCGCGCCGCATGTCCAGAATCGTCGGGCGAGGAAATTGTTGTCTGCGCGCCAGTGCAAGACGATTCGCAGTTCCGCGTCGAATCTTCAGGCGATCTCGATCCTGACGGGGCTGGGTCGGATAATGGTATTCCACGCGCACCCGATGTTCATGGCATTCCGGATATTGGCGGGGTCACGATCACCGGCTGCTTCCTGCCGCCATGTCCGCCTCCGCCAGCCTATATCATCGACTTTGACGATATTCCGGAACCGCCAGAGGGTTCTGACGCAGACCGGCTATCGAAGGGTGAAATTCGGGTCGATTAAAGTCGCAGATCAGCGCGCCAGATTCAGGCCGCCAAAATATGCATCACAAACGGCGGCGCAGTCAGGCTGGGCGAATTGGACAGCAGCCGCAGCGCGTCATCGACGCAAGATTCGCGCCCTTCATGCGTGACCATAGCCACCAGAACTTCGCTGCCATCGCCGGTCTGGCCTTGCTGGATCAGACTTTCGATAGACACATCCGCATCGCGCATCGCGGCGGTGATTTCTGCCAGCACACCGGGCCGGTCATTTACGGCAAAGCGTAAATAGGCGCGGCTCAGCCGGTCGCCAGGATCGACTGGAGTCATTTCCACCAACTCCTCCACCGGGATTGAGAAGGCAGGGCCAGCCTCGCCGCGGGCAATGTCGATAAGATCAGCCACGACTGCGCTTGCCGTTGGCCCGTCGCCAGCACCAGCGCCTTGAAAAAGGAGGCGGCCGGAGAAATTGCCCTCCGCCACGACCGCGTTGGTCGGCCCGTCGACGTGGGCGAGCGGGTGATTTTTGGGCACGAGATAGGGCTTCACGCGCTGGAACAGGCGGCGGGTGCCATCGTCTTGTAGCTCACTGTCGGCCATGCCGAGCAAGCGGATAACGAAGCCGAGCGCATCAGCCTGGGCAATGTCAGCCGCGCGAATACGAGATATGCCGCCAGTGTCGACCCGGTCAAAATCGACCTTCGCCCCAAACGCAATCGCTGCGAGAATCGAGAGCTTGTGCGCCGCGTCCACGCCCTCGATATCGAAGGTCGGATCGGCTTCGGCGTAACCGGCAGCCTGCGCCTCTGCCAGAACATCTGCAAAGGCCGCACCAGTGTCTTCCATGGTCGACAGGATATAGTTGCAGGTGCCGTTGAGAATGCCGTAAATGCGTTCGATAGCGTTGGCCGCTGCACCTTCGCGCAGGCCCTTCACGACCGGGATACCGCCAGCGACTGCTGCTTCAAATTTCAGTGCTAGGCCCTTTGCCTCGGCTGCTTCTGCGAGGGCTAAGCCGTGATGCGCGATCATGGCCTTATTGGCCGTGACGAAGCCCTTGCCGCCGCCAATCGCACTCTTTGCAAGTGCAAGCGCGGGACCATCTGACCCGCCGACAAGTTCCACCACGACATCGACATCGTCGCGAGCAGCGAGTGCGGCCATATCGTCTTCCCAGGCATAAGCAGAAAGATCAACACCGCGATCCTTGGACCTGTTGCGAGCGCTGACTGCGGTAATCTCGATCGGCCGGCCCGCGCGCGCCGAGATCAACGCGTGGTTGGCGTCGAGCAAGCGAATGACACCCGCCCCCACGGTGCCCAGTCCAGCCAGTCCAATCCGCAAAGCATCAGCCATTATTCACCGCCCCCATATCCAAACTTAGCACGCACCGAATCGGGGATGCGCGTTGCAGTTCCCGTTGGCAGATCGACATGGACTTGCACCAATTCAATCTCTGCTCGCGGCCCATCTTCCTCCTCGTCATCCACCCCGTGGAGCGTGATCTGTGTGACCATACTGCTATTCCCGATATGCGTAACGTGCGCCCGGCCTTCGATCATATCGTCCAGCAGGAATGGCCGCCGGTAATTCACGACGGATTTTGCAATGTGGAATTCCAGCGATTCCTCTCCCACGAAATGCAGGCCGATCTCACGCCAGAATTCAGTGATGACCAAATCGGCATATTCAAGATAGCGCGAGTTGAAGACCACTGCCTGGGGATCAACCTCGGCATAACGAACGCGGAAGCGGTGGGAGAATGTCGTAGCCATGCCGCGCCCCTAGCGCGGCGGCACTATGGATGGGAACCAGTTTGTCTTGCAGTCCGGCTAGGCCAGATTTGTCGCTGCATTTCTAGTCGAGTGTTAGGCCTCGCTGCGTGTCCGGGCGCACTTGCCGAGCTGGCTGACCACGAAGTCATAGTCCTGCACTGCCTGCGCGCGCGACGCGCTGTCGCGGGCAAGGTTGGCGCTGCCCGGCAGGCTGGCGGGCAGGAAGCAGGCGAGCCGATACCATTCCAGCGTGGAGCGCTGCGGCGGACGGGCGGCCTGATCGACAATCTCCGACCAAGAAACACCCCATTGCGGAACCATGCCGGGACGGCGAATCACCGTGATGGACACTGGTCCCTCATTCTCGGTCGAAAGGAAAATCTGCGTTTCCGATTCGCCGGAAAGATTGCCGCGAATCGACAGGGCATCGCGGATACCGGTGATTGCCGGGCGCGAATCTGGGCCCATCATTTCGGAAAGAATCGGGCGCAGCTGCATTTCCGTTTGCTCGCTCCACATCAACTGTGCATCCGGCGCAACAAGTCGTAACTGGCTAGCGTTTCCCGGCACCGCCCGGGCGAAGAGAATCACTTCGCGCTTTTTCAGTTTCGGCGCGCGCCCTTTCGCATCGCGCGGCACATCAACCAGATAGCGCAGCGATTCGCCAAGCGGAGCGGAGCCGCTAATCAGGCCCAAGGTCTCCGCCTCAATATAAAGCCGCGCCCAGCCAGGCTGCAGCCCAGGGGCCCGCTCAAGCTCTACTTCAGCCTGCTTTTTTATCTTCGCACGGACGACCATTTCGGCAGGATCGGCGAGGTCTGCCAAATCGGCATAGGTGTTGCCCCTAGGGGTCTGCACAAGTTCCTGAGCAGAAACGTTAAAACTTCCTAAACCCATAGACAGAACCCCCGCTATTGCAGTGGCGATTTTAAGGTTAGATTGGCTTCGCATTTGGGGCATCCTAACTGGCGAGAAGTAATAATATTTGGGACTTGGCACGATTCAAGATCCTTTGGGCCATATCCGGCGTGAATTAGGCGTTAACCTGAAAAGCGTTTGCGCGATCTTGGCTTGGGCGCTAGTGAAGTGACGAGTTTGGGGACAGGATAAAACGTTCATCCCCGGACGGCCCGTGCCGGGCCCGCTTTGATCCGCAGGGTTTTTGTCCCTACGGTTGACTAAGGGCTCGGTTGCGGAAATCATGGGATTGCTTGTCCGGTTGGCATCAGCCTGCCGGATTCGCCATTAGCCCGGAATGTCCGGGCAGACATGGAGTGATGGGACTGAATGGCTTACACCGACCAGGAGATGAGCGGTAATCGCATCGTAGCGATTGTCATCGTGGTTCTGATCCATCTTGCACTTGGCTATGCACTAGTCACAGGCCTCGCTTATTCAGCGATTAAGAAGGCCGTCGACCGTGTAACAACTGTGGATGTGGATGAACCTGAAGAGGAAATACCAGAGGAAGAGGAGCCGCCACCACCTGAAGAGGTGCCGGACACTGCTCCGCCGCCTCCGGTAGCGCCACCACCGCCGATTAATGTTTCAAGAACGCCGCCGGACATCCGGACCCAGACGACAATTCCGCCGCCAGCACCGCCTGCGCGCGTAATTCCGCCGCGTGCGCCGCCAGCACCGCCTCCGGCACCTCCTCCGGCACCACCTCCTCCGCGCTTCACGCCGAAGGATCCAACTCCGCGTAACAGTCAGGGATCATGGGTTACGACCAATGATTACCCCCGCCGTGCATTGCGCGAGGGAGCCGAAGGCGTAACACGGGTTAGCCTGTCGGTCAGCGCTGATGGCAGAGTTTCAAACTGCAGGGTTTCTGGATCAAGCGGGAATTCCGAGCTTGACGCCGCAACTTGTCAAAACATCGAGCGTCGTGCCCGATTCCGTCCGGCAACCAATGGCGAAGGCAATGACGTGGCTGGTAATTTCACCATGTCAGTTCGTTGGCAGATGCCTGACTAAATCGAATTCCGGCTTCACCCGCCGTTGGGCGAAGCCATTCCACACTATTTATCTTCCTTCTTTCTGAGAGGACCACTCAAATGCTTATTAATATCCTAGCCGCAGTAGCCGGCGAAACAGCCGCCCCGAAGAACCAGTTCGGGTTTCTCGAAGCCATGGAACAAGGCGGTGTTATCGCTTGGTCCACATTTGGCGTTCTTGTCATCATGTCAGTTGGCTCATTTTACATACTGTTTACGAAATATTTCGAGCAGCAAAAAGTTATCAAGCAAGGCCGCGATATCCGCGCCAACTTCTGGCGCGCCAACAGCCTAAGGGAAGGGGCAGGCAAGCTCGACAAGAACAGTGCATGGCGCCAGATCGTTGACGATGGCCTCGCTGCTGAAACGCAATACGGCAAGATGGACGATGATCTCGAAGCTCATGATTGGCTGCACGGTTCGCTCGCCCGTTCGGAATCTACTATCAATGCCAAGCTTGCTGGCGGTCTGCCGTTTCTCGCATCGGTTGGTGCTACTGCGCCGTTCGTTGGACTCTTCGGTACGGTTGTCGGTATCTACCGCGCCCTCATCAACATCGGCCTCGAAGGTTCAGCCTCGATCGATAAGGTTGCTGGCCCAGTTGGTGAGGCGCTGATCATGACCGCACTTGGTCTGCTCGTCGCCGTTCCTGCCGTGCTTGCTTATAACTGGCTGCAAGTTCGCAACAAAAAGATCGCTGGCGAGTTGACCGGTTTCTCGACCGACGTTCTGGCCAACATCACTTCGAAGGGCGCTGTTCGTCCGATCGTAGCTGTCAAGGCACCAGCCCGCCCAGCAGCAGCAGCGGCTCCTGCGAAAAAAGTCTGATTAGGGCATACGCATCGCAATCCGGCGGGGCTTGCCATAGGCACCCCGCCGGACAGTAACGAAGCAAACAAGTAAGGTAGTAAAATGGCTGCAGCAGTCGCAGATGATACCGACACACCGATGTCGTCCATCAACACGACGCCCCTAGTGGACGTTATGCTGGTGCTCCTGATCATCTTCCTCATCGCCGTTCCGGTCGCCATCCAGTCGATCGACAAGCTTAAGATTCCGATCATCGTATCGATCGAATCGAAGGATAAGGTGGAAAACCTGCTCATCACGGTCAGCTCGACCGACGCAGCAGGTCTCCAGCCGGGTGATAGTGGATATGAAGGTGCATCGCGCCAGGGTAATTGTCGGATCTATTACAACAACACGACGTTGGTGGATTCCACTACTCTGCGGGAAGAGGGCTTCAAGCGTCTCGACAGCATCGTTACGCGTGCTGGTGGCCCCGAAGTGATCATGGAAAATCCTGAACTGATCCCCGAAGTCCATATTCGTGGTGACGTGAACGCTCCGTGGTCATGTGTTGCTGGCGCGATCTACAATGTACAGGCTGCCGGTTATCCAACCGTAGGCTTCATTTCAAACCCGGTCGCACCCGGCATCTGATCGCGATTTTCGCAATCAGAGCCCGAACGAAATTAAGGAGTAAGCCAAATGGCAATGTCAGGCGGTACCGACGACGGTGAACCGATGATGGAAATGAACACGACGCCGCTTATCGACGTCATGCTCGTTCTGCTTATCATGTTCATCATTACCATACCGGTCGCAACACATGCGATCAACATCGATCTGCCCGTTCCGAGCGATCAACCAGCGCCAGATGTCGATCCGGTGAAGAACAAGTTGATCATCACTCCAGCTGACCAGCTCTTGTGGAATGGCGAAACAATCGACCAAGGCCAACTGGTTGCCTTGCTTCAGCAGTCGATGGGCATGGCGGTTGAACCCGAACTGCAATTTGAGCCTGAAGCGCTAGCCAGCTATGAACTATCAGCCAACGTCCTGAATATCATCAAGGCGTCGGGCATTACAAAGTTCGGCTTCGTCGGCAACGAAAAATATCGCGAGTTCAGCACAGGCAGCTAAGCCAGCCAACTGGCAATGAACTGAAAAGGGGGCGGCCTAGCATATAGCTTGGCCGCCCCCTTTTTTGTCTTTCGAAACGGCACAGTCGCATAAATTTCTTGATTTCAGCAACTTAGGTGTATCATGATCGCGGCTGACCCCGCGCGCAGCCGGCCATTCCCCCCTCAGTCGTGCAGGAGGACTGACCTATGGCCGCTACCCTTACCCCCAGCGCTGAACACGACGCCGCTGATCGATGTGATGCTGGTGCTGCTGATCATGTTCATCATCACAATTCCAGTCACAGCACATAATATGGTCGTCGATCTACCCGGCCCACCACCAAAGATCGACGTTCCCATGAATGACGACAAGAACCGCCTCAGCATAACTCCGCCGGATCAAATTCTCTGGACGACCACGAAGTGACGCAGAGCGCGCTCGCTGCGATCCTCGCCAATAGCCAGGCAATCAATCCCGAACCGGAGCTGCAATATGCTCCCGATGCTTTGGCAAGCTATGACATGTCGGCACAGGTGCTGAGAACAGTGAAGGCATCCGGCGTCACCAAATTCGGCTTTGTCGATAATGAGAAATATAAGACCTTCGGGAAGTAGTCTGGACGTGAGCCCGGTTTCAGCCGGTTATGTCGGGACGGTCTTCAGGGCGCATCGCGGCAGCCGCAAGGCTCTCTGCTTCAAGCAGTAATTCATCGTCGACTTGCCCTTGCGGCACACTTTCGCGGCCGATCATTACCATTACTGGAACTGCCAAAGGGCTGACCCGGTCGAGCTTGATATGGACCAGCTGTTCTGCCGACCGCTCGAGCAGATTGGCAAGCCTGCCCACATCCGTCAGCCGCTCCCGCGCATCAGCCCAAGCGGCCTCGATCAACACATGGTCGGGCTCATATTTCCGCAAGACATCATAGATTAAGTCGGTCGAAAAGGTGACCTGCTTGCCGCTCTTCCGCTTGCCCGGATGCTGCCGTTCCACTAGCCCGGAGATAACGGCAACCTCGCGGAATGCGCGGCGCAGGAGGTGCGATTCCTGCACCCAATCCGCAAATTCATCGGTAAGAATATCAGGCGAAAGCAGCGGAACGGGATCCTCGACCGGCTTCAGTCCCCACACGGCGAGAGAGTAATCATTCGCAACAAATCCGCCCGGTTGCAGGCCCCGGTCTTCCATCCGGCGCGTGATCAGCATCCCCAGCGACTGGTTCGCATTCCATCCCTCGAATGTATAGTACACGCTGTAGTGCCGCTTGGAATGCGGGAAGCTTTCAACAAGCAACTGCCCCGGCCCAGGCATTTTGCTACGCCAATCCTGCACTTCCAGCCACTCACGCACATCATCGGGGAACCGCGCCCAGCCGGCCCGGTCTACCAGCATATCACGCACCCGTTCCGCCAGATGAGTCGTCAACGGCATCCTTGCGCCGCCGTAAGATGGTATCGACGCCGCCTTTGCCGAGGCCCGGACGATCAAATCCATATCCTTGATGTGCTCCACCTCCAGGGCAGCACCCGAAAAGAAGAATGTGTCACCCGGCGAAAGCCCCGCAGCAAAGTTTTCCTCCACCCGCCCCAGCTTCCGCCCGTTCTTGAACCGCACTTCGAGCATTTCGGAATCGATAATGATGCCTGCATTGAGCCGGTGACGCGCCGCATGGTCGGGATGGGTCAGCCGCCAAGTGCCATCCTTCAGCCGCACGATCCGCTTGAACTTGTCGTAGGCCTTCAGCGCATATCCGCCGTTCGACACGAAGCCGAGCACGCGCTGCCAGGCCGCATCATCCAACCAAGCATAGGCAAGCGACGAACGCACTTCAGATAGCAGCCCCTGCTCATCAAAGGGCCCGGCACAGGCGCAGGCCATGACATGTTGCGCCAGCACATCGAGGCCACCGGGACGGAAATCCTCGCCGTCACGTTGCCCCTCGTCAACCGCATCCTTTGCCGCGGTCGCCTCGAGAAATTCGAATCGATTGCCGGGGACGATCAATGCGCGGCTAGGTTGATCGAGCCGGTGATTTGCGCGACCGATCCGCTGGAGCAGCCGCGAGGAACCCTTGGGTGCGCCCATCTGCACCACCAGATCAATGTCACCCCAATCGACGCCCAGATCGAGGCTGGAAGTCGCCACCAGGCAGCGTAACTCGCCGCGCGCCATCGCGCCTTCCACCTTGCGCCGCGCCTCTTTCGACAGTGAGCCATGGTGGATACCGATTGGCAGCCTCTCCTCGTTTGTTTCCCACAGCAGCTGAAAGATATATTCCGCCAAGAAGCGCGTGTTCGTAAAGATTAGCACAGTCTTATTGTCGCGGATTTGCTGGTAAAGTTGCGGCACAGCCCATGCCGCCGCGTGTCCGCCCCATGGCACCCGCTCGCCATCGGGCAGCAATATCTCGACCTCTGGATCAGCCCCGGCTTCACCCTGGATCAATGCCACCTGATCGAGATCGCCCCACGGCGCCAACCATTCGCGAAACCGCTCGGGTTCGGCGACTGTGGCCGACAAGGCAGCGCGATGCATATCGGGGGCGATCGCTTGGAGCCGCGACAATGCCAATGCCAGCAAATCGCCGCGCTTGCCCGTCGCAAAGGCATGCACCTCGTCCACCACGACCCGCTTCAGCCCTGCGAACATCTGAAAGCTTTCGGGATAAGACAGGAGCAGCGAAAGCGATTCAGGGGTCGTCAGCAAGATATGCGGCGGTTTGTTTCGCTGGCGGCGCTTTCGGTCGGACGGGGTGTCACCGCTGCGCATCTCAACATTGATCGGCAGCCCCATGCCCTCGATCGGCGCCATGAGATTGCGCTGCACATCATGCGCCAACGCCTTTAGCGGCGAGATATAGAGCGTGTGCAGACCGTCGGGCGGCTCACCGCCTGCTAGACGTGAAAGCGTAAATGCCGCCAATGTTGGAAGGAAGCCGGCCAGCGTCTTACCCGCCCCCGTGTCGGCCACCAGCATGGCATGCTTGCCTGCATCCGAGGCCGCAAGCATATCCGATTGATGCTGCCGAACACGCCAGCCCCGTCCAGCAAACCAGTCCGTAATTTCAGAGGGCAAATTCGGCATCTTGTCGGCCATCGGCCTTCCTAACGCATAACAGCACAAATCACCCTTCGATTATGTAATCGATTGGTTTGAAGCTCCCGCCGTTGGAAGCATAGGCCGAGCATGCTGTGATACCGATCACCAAGTCCATTTCCGCGCGCATACGGATGAAGTCACCGGGCCTGCTGGGTGGCGGCTCCACGGACAGACGTCCGCTCTTGGCATCAACCGGCACATTCATGAACAGATTGAAGGCCGTTGGTATGGCATCTTCTGACACACCATATTTCGCCAAAGCCGTTGCCAGATTGCCAAAGCACCCACGGTGGACCGGATGTTCGGGATAAAAGTGCCGGAAGGTTGCTTCACTGCACGGCGTGAGCAGGAAGTCATGGCATCCGGCCGTGTCTTCAATGATCGACAGCATCACATTCGAGCGATTGGACCAGAGTCGATTACCCTCGGTAAGCTTGATCGTCTCTTCATAGTCGAATGTCCGCCCATTGGAGACGACCTCGCCCGTATCGCCCAATGCGAAGGCCAGCAGATCGGAGACCTGCATGCCCTCGGGATCGATGACCTTGAGTACCTCACCCTTGCGTAGCTCGAACGCGGTGCCGCTCCGCGGCGCTATCCGACCAGACAAGTCACGGCCGCTCATGATGCGCGCTTGTCGCTGAACGGGCAGCGCCATGCTTCATCCACTGCGCGGCCAGAATATTGCCGCGCCGCACTGGTTTCGCCGTGTCTCGACAACATCGGATTGAGCGAACCGGCAATGGCTGCATCGCGCGCGCGAATGGCATCTTGCATACGGTCATACAGGCCATCGCCGCGCAATGTTTCAAACTGGTCATGCAGGTTGAACGCGAGCACAGGGCGGGCAAAGTGGCGACCCGGGCGCGAAGCATTCGGGTGCAGGCCGACAACAAAGAACCCCTCGCCGCCAAAGCTGAGCGAAAAATGAGGGTCATCCGGATCGGCGCTTACACGGTGATCATAGGGTTGGCCCAGCCAGGCATCTTTATCGGCAAAAGATTGGATGCGCTGCCACATCATCCTTTCGAAGCTAGACTCGGTCAGACTGTGAGGTCCATCAAATACAACGGCCAGGCTGCGAAGACCGATTGGGTTTGCGCGGTATTCGCGAGCCCATTGCATAAGCTCCCGGTGGATCGCCAAATCGTCCCAGCCGCTATCAAGCGAATGGGCCGCGAGCACCTTGAGTGTGCCGCGCGCCATTGCCGACTTCGCGCCAACGCAAGGGAAATCAGCGTCTGAAATACGCGCGAAAAGCTCGCGCTGCGCTTCGTCAGCAGTAATTTTTGTTGTTAGCAATGGGTCATCCTTCGCCGCACCTACGAGCAAAGAGAATGACGGTTCCTGAACGCCCCCACTCGGCTGCTTCTTCGGCCACACCTTCGGCTACATCTTCGGAATCATCGTATTTCTCCTCCTCGTCATCTTCCCAAGACGTCCCGTCCTCGGCCTCCATTGCTGCGGCATTTTCCGCCAGTGTCTCGACCGGCACGCCGAGTAAATCCGACAGGCGCTTTTGCTGGGCCGCGTTCAGTTCGAAAAATTTCCTCGCAGCCATTACTTGCGGATCATAGGTTACCGCCAGCGACTCAACCGCGTAACGGCTACCGACGGGCGTTTCGAAGAAGCGGTTGACCTCGGCCAGTTCATCAATGGTAAAACGCTTGGCATAAGCCTTGGCCAGTCCGTCCCGATAAGCGGGTTCGATTTGCGACATCATTTCAGATACCATCCGCAGGATCACTTCCATCGTTGCGCGGTTACGCTCCTGATAAGCAGGATCGATGATGGCGGTGACTTCAGCCAGCTTCTCGGCATCTGCGCTATCGAATGGATTGAGCATCTGATCGCCCGCAAGCCCTGAAATTTGCTCGATCGGATAGTCAGTAACGCCCGACAATGTTCCGCCCATAATTCCTTCGATCATGGGTTTCATCGTGTCATTCATCATTTTGGCAAAGGTGCCTTCGGGGAAAGTCCGTGATGAAATCAGAGTGGCTTGCGGTAGGCGGGCTTCTTGATCGGCAG
>JBBKVP010000010.1:0-25704 GCA_037968495.1 Pontixanthobacter sp.
CGTGTCGCGCGCCCGAATACGCGCAGTGCCACCGGGAAGTACTGCCATCTCATTGTCTTCATCATCGAGAAGTGCCTTGGCGAGCAAAGCGGTGCCCCATCCGCTACCATTCTGATCGATGTAGAAAGAACATGAATCCGCAGAGCCTGGGCCGGTTGAATCCTGCCAGCCCGCTTTTCCGTCACTGCAAGCATAGCTCTCATTTACCGCATTACCGAACGTCGTCCGGCCGGTTATAGTCACATTGGTCGGAATACCTTTTGCGTTCGTTTTGATGGTTTCCGCAATCGTGGGACCCCTGCCATTTTGCTTATAGTCAAATACAATATTCGACGTGTCGCCTTCGGTCTCAACTTCCAACGCACCCACATCATCACCACCGAAAAGAACCCGATACTCGGAGGTTTGTGCTGATGCCGACGTTGAAAGAAGCGCGGCAACGGACATTATGATAAGCTTCATGGAAGGCCCCCAGACTGTTTAGACCACCATAGGTTGAGCCACCGTTTTCTCAAACAGAATGTAGTCTATAGCTCTACTTGACGAATATTGTCAGATCTCGCTTGTAGTCAACATTCACCTATTTTACCTATAAAGGCTAACGACCGCTTCCCACCCACTAGCGGGCAATCCCGAACCGTTTTCCTACGTGCAATCACCGCGCTACTGTCGCGGCGGCTCTTTCACATCATCAGTCAGGCGTATAGCTTTTTCCGCATAAGCAGGAAAACTGTCACCCTACTCTCACAGAGGGTAATGACATGATTATACTACAGAAATACTCGCACGACTTAGGGTGACAGGGTGTAACTTGTGTAACCCTAACGGCTTAACTCACCACCCCGGCCGCAGCCAGAACCGCCAGTGTCAGAACGTCGGGCGCAATGGCAGTCATCGGAGCGATCTGGACCGGTTTCTCCATGCCGATCAGCATCGGGCCGATTACGGCATTGCCCGCAAGCTCGCGTAGCAGCTTGGCCGACAAATTGGCCGATTGCAGGCCCGGCATTACCAGCACATTGGCCGGCGCCGACAGGCGGCTGAAGGGATAGCGTTCCATGACCGCAGGATTAAGCGCGGCGTCGGGCGCCATCTCGCCTTCATATTCGAAGGTCACGCTCTCGTCCTCGTCAAGGATGTGGACCGCATCGCGAATATTATCGAGCCATTTGCCCGACGGATTGCCGAAGGTCGAATAGCTGAGGAAGGCAACGCGCGGTTGATGGCCCAGGCGCTGGGCAACTGCCGCAGTTTCCTTGGCGATATGGGCGAGCTGCTTTGCATCAGGCCGTTCGTTGATGGTCGTATCGGCGAGGAAGACGGTGTAATTCTTGCCGATCATCAGGTGGATGCCAAAGGGGATCGCGCCAGGTTTGTGATCGAGCACCAGCCCGACTTCGCGCGCGGTTTGACCGAAGGGTCGCGTCAAACCAGAAATCATCGCGTCACCGTGCCCCAATGCAACCAGCAGTGCAGCAAAGACGTTGCGCTCCTGATTAACGGTTCGGCGGATATCGCGCTCGGTAAAGCCTTTACGTTGCAAACGTTTATAGAGATATTCGACCATTTCCGGAATAAAGGCGCAATCGGCGGAGTTCTGGATTTCGAAACTGTCCGGATCGTCCACCGACAACGCTTTCAGCTTCTCTTTCACCTTATGCGTGCGGCCAACCAGAACCGGTGTGCCGTAACCGAAATCACGGAACTGGATCGCTGCGCGCAGGACGACATCTTCTTCGGCTTCCGCAAAGACCACCCGTTTGGGGTTCTTCTTGGCATCTTCGTAAACCTGCGTGAGGACCGAAGTAGTAGGATTGAGCCGCGCCTTAAGCGAATGGGCATAGGCCGCAAAATCCTCGATCGGGCTTTGCGCAACGCCGCTATCCATCGCCGCCTTGGCAACGGCAGAAGAAACCCGCTCCATCAGGCGCGGATCAAACGGTGCGGGAATGATGTATTCGCGGCCAAACTGCTGGTTCTTGCCATAGGCTGCGGCGACCTCTTCTGGCACCGTTTCGCGGGCCAGTTCTGCAATCGCGCGGGCAGCAGCGATCTTCATTTCTTCATTGATGGTGGTGGCTCGCACATCCAGCGCGCCACGGAAAATGAAGGGGAAACCGAGCACATTGTTGACCTGGTTCGGGAAGTCCGACCGGCCAGTGGCGATAATCGCATCAGGGCGCACCGCCTTGGCTTCGTCCGGCATGATTTCAGGCGTGGGATTGGCCATTGCAAAGATGATCGGTTGATCGGCCATTTTCACAACGTCGCTGGCCTTCAATGCGCCCGCCGCTGACAGGCCGAGGAAAATGTCGGCGCCGGTAAGAGCCTCTTCCAGCGAACGCGCGTCCGTATCGACAGCATGCGCGCTCTTCCACTGGTCGATTTTGCCCTCGCGGCCGCGGTAAATCGGGCCGGACCGGTCGCACATGATCACATTGCCGTGCGGCACGCCAAGCGCTTTGATCAATTCGGTGCAAGCGATCGCCGAAGCTCCCGCGCCGTTCACGACCATCTTTACGTCTTTGAGATCACGTCCCGTCAGCAGGCAAGCGTTGAGCAGACCCGCCGCTGCGATAATCGCGGTTCCGTGCTGGTCATCATGCATGACCGGAATTTTCATCCGTTCGCGTAAGGCTTGCTCGATGATGAAACATTCAGGCGCGGCGATGTCTTCGAGGTTTATGCCGCCGAAGCTCGGTTCCATCAGCGCAACTGCCTCGATGAATTTGTCAGGGTCTTCAGTGTCGAGTTCGATGTCGATTGAATCCACATCGGCGAAACGTTTGAAGAGGACTGCCTTGCCCTCCATCACAGGCTTGGATGCCAGCGCGCCAAGATTCCCCATACCGAGGATTGCCGTACCATTGGAGATCACCGCAACCAAATTGGCTCGGCTGGTATAGATCGCGGCGTTGGCAGGATCGTCAGCAATCGCTTGAACCGGGGCAGCGACGCCGGGCGAATAAGCGAGGCTGAGGTCGCGCTGTGTGGCCATCGGCTTCGACGCTATAACCTCGATTTTACCGGGCCGGATCGTGCTGTGATAGAACAAAGCTTCGCGCTCGGTAAAACTCAGATCTTTATCGTCAGCCACACACAATCCTTTTCGTTCGGCTGACCTTACAGGGCCAGACCCTGCGGCGATAGGGGAAAGCGTATGCATGCGGCTTCCCGAATCGGCGCAAGGGCCGCTAACGCCGCAGAATATGGCCGGCAAGACCACACCAATGATGGAACAATATCACGCACTGAAGAGCGAAGCCGGTGATTGCCTGCTGTTCTACCGGATGGGTGATTTCTTCGAATTGTTCTTTGACGACGCGAAGGTCGCCGCCGGCATTCTCGACATCGCCCTGACAGCGCGCGGCAAAGACAGCGGTGATCCCGTGCCGATGTGCGGCGTTCCGGTGCATGCAGCGGAAGGATATCTCGCGCGTCTTATAAAAGCGGGTTGCCGCGTCGCGATTGCCGAACAGGTGGAAACGCCAGAGGAAGCCAAAAAGCGCGGCGGGTACAAGGCCTTGGTCGCACGAGATATCGTTCGGTTTGTGACTGCTGGCACGTTAACCGAAGAATCGTTGTTGGAACCGCGCCGGGCCAATATGCTCGCGGCGATTTGCGACGTTCGCGGTACTGTCGGCATTGCTGCTTGCGATATCTCTACCGGCCGCGTGGAGTTGGAAGAATGCGAGCCGGATGCGCTTGGCGCCGCGCTGGCTAGGTTAAGCGCAAGCGAAATTGTTGCACCGGAGGGTTGGAAAGAGGCTCCCGAAAATTCCATCGAACGACCTGCCCATGATTTTGGCAGCGACGACGGCGAGAGCCGCCTGAAAAAACTGCACGGCGTTTCCACGCTCGATGGCTTCGGCACATTCTCTAGGCCAATGCTGGCAGCCGCTAGCGGATTAATCGCCTATCTAGACCACGCTGGGCGCGGGACACTGCCGTTCTTGTTACCGCCCGTTGCCAGATCAGGCGCGGCGCATATGGCGATGGACGAGGCGACCCGCTCCAGCCTAGAAATTTTGAGCGCGCAAACGGGTGGCCGTGCAGGGAGTCTGGTCGCCGCCGTAGACCGCTGCGTAACCGGAGCGGGTGCGCGGCAATTGTCGGACGATCTGTCCGCTCCATTGACCGATGCAGCAGCGATCCGCGAAAGGCTGGAGTTAGTTCGCTGGCTGCACACTGACCCGTTGATCCGCGCCGACTTGCGCGAGGTGTTACGCGCCTTGCCCGATATCGGAAGAGCTCTTGGACGGGTTGTCGCTGGAAGGGGAGGTCCGCGCGATTTGGGACAGGTCCGCGACGGTCTGAACGAAGCGCGGCGCATTCGCGATTTTCTTGAAGGTAAGCCCGATGTACCGGCATTGTTGGCGCAACTACTACCGGCGATGGGCGGACACGGTGCACTTACCGACTTACTTTCACGCGCATTGGTGCCCGCGCCCCCGACCGAACGCGCTAAGGGCGGGTTTATTGCCGAGGGCTATGACGCCGCGCTCGACGAGTTGCGTCAGGTATCCGGCAATGCGCGCCGCGCCATTGCCGCAATGGAAGCGCGCTACCGGGATGAAACAGGCATCGCGGCGCTAAAGATCAAACATAACGGTGTGCTGGGCTACTTCATTGAAGTACCAGCCAAACATGCAGACGCGCTGATGGCCCCCGATAGCGGCTTCACCCACCGCCAGACTATGGCAGGCGCGGTGCGCTTCAACTCGGTTGCTCTGCATGAAGAGGCCTCGAGGATCACCGAAGCTGGCGGTCAGGCCTTGGGTGCCGAGGAGTCGCATTTCGAAGAGCTGACCGGCGAGGTTGTAAAGGCACGCGAAGCCATCGCCCGAACTGCCGATGCTCTCGCCCGGATTGATGTATCCGCAGGACAAGCGGAACGTGCAGCCGAAGGTAATTGGTGCGCTCCCGAAGTCGTCGAAGACAATTGTCTCGAGATCAAAGGGGGCCGTCATCCAGTCGTCGAAGCGGCACTTGCTAGCGGTAGCGAACGCTTTGTCGCCAATGATTGCAGGCTTTCAACTGTCGATCGCTTGTGGCTCATCGGCGGGCCAAACATGGGCGGTAAATCGACATTCCTTCGCCAGAACGCATTGATTGTTTTGCTGGCACAGGCCGGTGGCTATGTTCCCGCCACCTCCGCAAAAATCGGAATGGTGGACCGGCTGTTCAGCCGTGTCGGCGCATCGGATAATCTTGCGAAAGGGCGTTCGACGTTCATGGTCGAGATGGTCGAAACCGCTGCCATCTTGTCGCAGGCCACAGAACGCAGCTTCGTAATTCTCGACGAAGTGGGACGCGGCACATCGACTTATGATGGCCTTGCACTGGCTTGGGCTGTGGTCGAGGCAGTGCATGAAACCAATCGCTGCCGCTGCTTGTTTGCAACGCATTATCACGAACTGTCGCGGCTCGCCGAAAGCTGCGACGCGCTATCTCTCCACCATGTCCGCGCACGCGAATGGAAGGGCGATCTGGTCTTGCTGCACGAGCTTTCAGAGGGGCCTGCCGACCGCAGTTACGGACTCGCAGTCGCCAAGCTGGCCGGCGTTCCCGCGCAAGTGGTTTCGCGGGCCCAGTCGGTGTTGAACCGGCTTGAACAAGGCCGCGCCGAAACTGGAGGCTTGGCTGCGGGCCTTGGCGACTTGCCGCTCTTCGCCGCCGCCGCCGAATTGGGCCAAGAGCAGATCGATTCGCTACGTGAGCGGTTGCAAGGGCTCGACATTGATGCACTCGCACCGCGTGAGGCATTGGAATTGCTGTATGAATTGAAACAGGATGCACTGAAAACCGATCTTTAACCCTGTTCGGCTATCTTCGTTCATATGAGCAACGCATTTAATCCGATAAATGTCATCCTGTCATTGGGCGCCCTTGCTACTATTGTCGGCGTGATCACCATTGTAACGGGCGATGATAACGCAACAGAAGTCGTTGCAGTAGCGCCCGAAACAGCCGCACCGGTAGAGGCACCTAAGGATCAGACTGACGCAGGGGTTTGGGGCGGAGACGAGGTAGAAGAGGGCGGTTCAGATCCTAATGACCCCTCCAATGACGAAGGCGGTTGGGGTGATGATGGTGACCGCCCTTTGTTCGTACCACCCGAAGATGATGATGGCGGCTCGCGCGCGGATTCTGTCATGCCGGCCGAGACGGCTAAAGATGCTGGCGAAATCATGTAGCGTGTTGAAGCTGACTGAGAGGCTATCGCTAGGCCGGTGATGAGGTTATCCTTTGCCGAATGACAGATTCACCAAGCTCCAACGAACTCGCTGAAAAGCGAACCGATTTTGCTGAAGATCGAACCGACTGGGCGGAAGACCGCACGGTTCAGGCGACCGAGCGTACTTATGCCGGTTGGCTCCGCACCGCATTTGCCGCGATCGGTATAGGGTTGGGGTTTCGCGCTGTATTCGGCGAATTTGATCCGCCTTGGCTCGCCAAAGGAATAGCGACCGTGTTCATCATTATTGGTGGGATCGTTTCATGGTCCGCGCAGCGCAATGCCTGCAAAACCATGGCGCGGCTCCACACCCATGATATAAAGGCGCCCCGAACGCTTCATATGCGTTGGCTCAGCTACATCGTGAGTGGTGGCGCTGCTTTGCTGGTCGCTGCCCTATGGTTGCTGAGGAAAAGCGTGATCGCTTAACTTACCGCGTCGGCACCGGTGCATCGCCTGTATAATCGTAAAACCCGCGGCCAGTTTTGCGGCCGAGCCAGCCGGCCTCGACATATTTCACGAGCAACGGCGCCGGACGATACTTACTGTCGCCAGTAGTATTATACAGCACCATGACGATGTCGAGGCATGTATCAAGACCCACAAAATCAGCGAGTTCCAACGGGCCCATCGGATGGTTGAGCCCGATCCGGCAGCCTTTATCGATATCTTCGATACTCGCAGTGCCCTGCCCTAACACGAACACCGCTTCGTTGATCATCGGCAGCAGAATGCGATTTACGACGAAGCCCGGTTCATCCTGAACCTCGACGACCTGTTTGTTGAGCAGTCCTGCAAACGCGCGCATCCGCTCCGTTGTTTCAGGTGCAGTCGCGAGGCCGGGAATAACTTCGATCAAACCCATGATCGGGACCGGATTAAAAAAGTGCAGGCCTATAAAGCGCGCCGGGTCAGGCGAATGGTTCGCCATCCGCGTAATCGGGATCGAGCTGGTATTGCTCGCCAGAATAGCGTTTGGCCCGAGAATCTTGCCAGCTTCGGCGAAGATTGCCTGCTTAATCGGTTCTTTTTCAGTCGCCGCTTCGATGATCAGTTCAGCATCTGCCATAGGGGCATAATCCGCTACAGGCGTGATCCGGCCAAGTATCGCGGCAGCGTCGGACGGGTCGATTTTGCCCTTGCCAACCAACCGATCGAGAGCTTTCTCGATACCAGCCTTGGATTTTTCCGCGATCGCGAGGTCTACGTCCGCCAGCATTACCTGCATTCCGGCCTGTGCCACGCTTTGCGCAATGCCCGCGCCCATTTGGCCCGCACCGATAATTCCGACGTTGTTCATTAAATGCCCTCTTCGCAGCTGCAGCATAGCCTCTAGCCGCTGCAATCTGCGATTGCCAGAGCGGCTTATCTATTGGCGCCCGGCGTCCATTTGACATCTTTGCGTCCGTTATCGTTAAGGACGCGGGCAAGGACGAACAGATAGTCAGAGAGCCGGTTGATATAGGCATATCCCACTGGATTAACCGGTTCTTCTTCAGCCAGCGCCGCCATCGCGCGTTCTGCGCGGCGAACCGATGCCCTAGCAATGTGGACCCGTGCTGCCTCTTCGCCTCCACCGGGCAGCACAAAACTGGTGAGTGGATCAAGATCTTCGTTGAATGCGTCCATTGCGCGCTCGAGCCAATCGACCTGCGATTGAACTACCCGAAGCACCATTTCTGATGGCGCAAAATCATCGCCTTCGGCGGCGGGGGTCGCCAGATCAGCCCCCAGATCGAACAGATCGTTCTGGACCCGCATCAACCCGCCTTGGTGAATACCGCCAACTGATACGGCGGCAAAACCAACAGCGCTGTTGGCTTCATCGACCGCGCCAATCGCCTCGATACGGGCGGCATGTTTTTCGCAGCGCGAACCATCGACCAGGCCGGTCGTGCCATCGTCGCCAGTGCGGGTGTAAATCTTGTTGAGTTTGACCATGCTGCCCGCCGCGACTTTAGCGGTTCAACATAAACAGGATGAGGATAGCCAGAATTGCCAGCCCTTGGAATTTGATCCGGTTGAACATCATTTTGTTCTGCATCAGCTGCATATCGGTCGCATCAACACCCTCACCCGTCTCGAGATCGATTTTGGTGCTTTTCATGAAAGCGATGATCCCGCGAACCAGGCTCACAAGAACCATGATGGCGAGAAGGACGATAGCGATGATAAAAATAGTGTTCATGGCGTCTATTTAGGGACGCCCCAGAGAAATGCCAGTCGGGAAGTTCCGTGCGCGCAATTGTGCGGCCAGTGCGAGCCCGTCCTCGCCTGCGAGGCGGCGATCTGCGAGCGCTGGCGAATTTTTGCGCTTCGCCAGTTTTTGTCCGGTTTCGTCGAGCAACAGGTCATGATGATGCCATGTCGGCACCGGAAGACCGAGCAGCGCCTGAAGCACCCTGTGAATATGGCTGGCGGCGAACAGATCGGCTCCGCGCGTTACCAATGTGACCCCGTCCGCCGCATCATCGACCGTCGCAGCAAGGTGGTAGCTGGCTGGAGCCTCCTTGCGCGCAAGCACTACGTCGCCAGCCGCCAGTGCTTCGCATTGCTGAATGTCGGCAAGCGTATCGACCCATTCCAGCGGCCCTGTTTCAGCCAATGCACGCTCCATATCAATCCGCCATTGGACTGCCTCGCCCTTCGGAATATTCTGGTTCTTGCAGGTGCCGGGATAGACGGGCCCTTCAGGTCCGGTAACGGTGGCAGCTTCCGCAATCTCTGCGCGGGTGCAAAGGCACGGGTATAGAAGGCCCAGCGCTTTCAGCTCCTCCGCGGCTGCTTCGTAGCTAGCCAATCTCTGCGATTGTGCCGGAACTTCCTCCCATTCAAGGCCTAGCCATGCCAAGTCCTTGCGGAAGGCATCCACAAGCTCGCGCCGACTGCGCATGCCGTCAATGTCTTCGATACGCAGCAGGAAACGTCCGCCCGCATTACGCGCCAAATCATGCGCCACTATTGCAGAATATGCATGGCCAAGATGGAGCGGGCCATTCGGGCTCGGCGCAAAACGGGTGACGGTTAAGGGATTGCGCATATGGCATGGTCTCTACAACCAAGCGGCCTTCCGGCACAAATGCTTGTGGATTGCAGGCCTGTCACAGTCTTGACGCTTTGCCCTGCTTCATGCTCCTAAGCACTCGGAACGGAGGAAATTACGCCTTGTTCAAAGCAGATCTGATCGAACGGGCCGCAAGGTTCCGTAGCGCAGAAGAAGACCATGCACGCAGCCCGCAAAGCTGCCCCGCGTTGGTGCTGAACGCCGATTACACACCTTTATCCTATTATCCGCTCAGCCTATGGCCGTGGCAAACCGCGATCAAGGCGGTGTTCCTTGAGCGGGTCGATGTGATCGAAAGCTATGACCGGGCGGTACATTCGCCTTCGCTTGATATGCCGATCCCGTCGGTCATTGCGCTGCGCCAATATGTGAAGCCCAGCCAGTTTCCGGCCTTCACGCGCTTCAATCTGTTTCTGCGCGACCGCTTCACTTGCCAATATTGCGGCAGCCCGCAGAGCCTGACTTTCGATCACGTCATTCCGCGGCGGCTCGGCGGGAAGACGACTTGGGAGAACATCCTTACGGCTTGCGCCCCGTGCAACATGAAGAAGGGTGGGCGCACGCCGCAGCAGGCGCATATGAGTGTGCTGTGCAAGCCAATCCGGCCAACAAATTGGCAATTGCAAGATCGCGGCAAAGGTTTCCCGCCGAACTTCCTTCACGAAACGTGGCGCGATTGGCTGTATTGGGACGTTGAGCTAGAAGCCTAGGTCACTTTTGACCGTTCGGAAAACTCCGGGTGCTGCCATTCGCCAGTTTCAATCAGCTCAGCCAGCGCAGTTGCCGCTTTGAAAACATCTTCAAACGACAGGTAGCTGGGCGCAAAGCCAAATCTTAAAATGTCCGGCTCGCGGAAGTCACCGATAATGCCGCGAGCGATCAATGCCTGACAGATTGGATAGGCGTGTTCGTGCCGGAAGGAGAGCTGGCTACCCCGCACCGCCGGATCGATAGGGCTCACTAACTCCAGATCAGGTAGCTTTTCCGTCACAACTGCACGGAAGAACTCACTCATTCGCCGTGATTTCTCGGCAAGTGGTGCAATCCCAATTTCCGCTGCGATATCTGCGCCGACTTCCAACGCCGCGAGTCCGATAATATGCGGAGTACCGGCCAAAAGTCGGTCCACTCCCGGGGCAGGCGTGTAATCGTCCGAAAATGCGAAAGGCGCGGCGTGACCCATCCAACCGCTTAGCGGCTGCTGCAAAGCGTCATGGTGGCGTTTGGCGACATAGGAAAAGGCAGGCGCACCCGGCCCGCCATTGAGATATTTGTATCCGCAGCCTACGGCAAAATCGGCACCGCAACCATTTAGATCGACTTCAACCGCGCCGACGCTGTGCGACAAGTCCCACAGGACTAAAGCGCCTGCATCATGCGCTGCCTTGGTCAGCCGTGCCATCTCATGCATGCGGCCCGACTTGTAATGAACGTGGGTGAGCAAAAGCAGCGCGACTTCATCACCGAGCGCAGCTTCGAGATCCTCCGCTTCTGCAGTCTTTTGAACGGCAAGGCCCTGCCCCTCCAATCCCTGAATCATATAAAGATCGGTTGGAAAGTTACCCGGTTCGGACAGCACAACCTTGCGCCCGGGCCGCATTGCCAGCGCAGCGGCGATCAGTTTGAACAAATTCACCGACACAGAATCCGCCGCGATCACTTCATCAGGGTTAGCACCAATTAGTGGGGCGATCTTTGCGCCAACACGCTGCGGCATCGAAATCCAGTTAGCATCGTTCCAACTGCGGATAAGGCCGATGCCCCATTCTTCGCGGATGACTTTTTCAACCCTCCCGGGAGTGGCGATGGGCAGCGCGCCAAGCGAATTGCCGTCGAGGTAAATTACCCCGTCAGGCCATGTGAAACGAGACCTGAAATGCGCCAGCGGATCGGTGTCATCCAGACGTCGCGCTTCAGCGATATCGGTCATGGAAGGTCTCTCAAAATTGCACGGACGGGCGATGCGTCGGCTCCCGCGATTGGCAACGGTAAAGCTATAAGCTCATAGCGACCTGGCTCGACATCATCTAGCATGAGCCCCTCCAGCACGCGAATATCTGCCGCCAGAACAGCGTTATGCGCATCCATCGTCTTGGATTCCTGCGGATCAATCGACGGCGTATCGATGCCGACCAGTTTCACGCCGTGCAGCGCCAGCCAGCGAATTGTGTCGGGCGCAATGGCTGTGAAACCTTCTTGCCATGCCTCATGCGGGAAACTCTCATAGGTTCGGAACAGCACACGCTCCGCGCCATTCAGATTGGGCAGATCAGTCTCTTCAATCGCGCCAACTGCCAGCCGAGCGTCGATCACCAGGCACTCGCCAAGATATGGCTTCAGATCGACCGAGGCGATGTCGGGAGCGTTTTCTGAATAATGCAGAGGCGCATCGGCGTGCGCGCCCGTGTGGGTCGACAGGGTGAGCCGCGAGACATTTACCGGCGAACCTTCGGCCATCTTCCAAGTTTGTTTGCCGCCAAAGGGCGTATCACCCGGCCAAACCGGTATTTCGGGATGCAGCCGCTGCGAGATGTCCCAAATTTTTCTAGTCATATTGCAGTTCGCACAGACAGCAGTTCGGGGAAGAAGCCATTCTTCAGCACACTTTCGAGATAACCGACGCCGGATGTGCCACCCGTGCCCCGTTTAAAACCGATAATCCGCTCGACCGTCTTCATATGACCGAACCGCCAGCGCTGGAAGTGATATTCAAGGTCGACCAGTTTTTCCGCCAGCTCGTAAAGATTCCAATGTTCCTGAGGATCGCGGTAGATTTTCGCCCATGCGGCCTCGACTTCTGGAGAAGCGGTCCACGGTGTTGCGACGTCGCGCTGCAAAATTGCATCAGGAATATCAAAGCCGCGCCGCGACAGCAGGCGAATAGCCTCGTCATAAAGGCTGGGCCGGCTCATCTCGGCACGTAAAGCCGCCGCCACGTCAGGCGTCGCCTCATGAATCGTGACCATGTCCGGATTGCGCCCGCCAAGCAGGAATTCCATCAGGCGATACTGAGCAGACTGGAATCCGCTCGAAGTGCCCAAATGCGGTCGAAGCTGCGAATAATCATGCGGGGTCATAGTGCTAAGCACGTCCCAGCTTTGGATCAGCTGGTTCTGGGCCTTTGCGACCCGGGCAAGCATCTTGAAGGCAGGCCTAACCGTGTCAGCGATGATTGCATCGCGCGCCGTATTGAGTTCATGCAAGCACAGCTTCAGCCAAAGTTCGCTGGCCTGATGGACGATGATAAACAGCATCTCGTCATGCGCAGCTGACGCTGGATGCTGGGCGGAAAGGATCTTCTCGAGATCGAGATAGCCTGAATAGGTGACGTCTTTTGACATGTAAGGGACGCTATCACGACGCCCTGCTACAGGTCACCCCTCGATAATCTTCGTTTCGGGGTGATGCTTGTCGAGATGTTTCTTCACAATTCGCAAATTGCGAGTGTTGGAGCGGTAGAGAAAGTCGAACGCATCGCCCGCGACCGGCACAGCGCCCAGCAGCGAATCAAAGCCGACATTGCCTGCCATGCGCCATAATTTCCATTTGGGCAGGCCGATATTCTTGGCTTCCCAAACAAGATACATGCCCATCACCGCAGTTACGATGTCACCGATGACCGGAACAAGACCGATAACCGAATCGAGGCCGACAGGGATTTTCGTTCCGGGCACATGGAAACTGCGCTCGAGCAAATGTTCCATCGCCTCGATCCGCTTGCGGACGGAAACCACATCGGTGCCGGTGGGAACCTCGATACCCATCGGGCGCGGGCGGTTTGGCTGATCCATATTCACAAACTCCTTTGCCCTTAGATGGAGCCCATCGCCAGCGGCGGCAAGGGATGCAGCCCCCAGCGGTTGGTCGCAAAGCCCTTCACATCGCCGCGCACGAGCGACCAGCGAATAGGGGCGCCGAAGGGAATATAGACGTTAGCAGCAAGCATTTCGCGCTCTGCTCGAAGCAGCAAGTTCGCGCGCTCGCCGGGCCCGCCCTGACTGATGGCATCCAGAACCAATGCATCTGCATCGGGTGAACATAGACCTTGCTTGAGCGAGCAGTGAAACTGGTTCAGAAACCAGCGCGGGCTGTCGAACCGGGCAAGCCGGTCAACCAATTCGAGATCAGCGTCGGTGTCCATTCCCATCAGTTCACTGGCTATTCCGACCGATGACAGGCTGGCTTGAATTTGGCGGAATAATATGTCCGATCCTGGGCCTGGAGGCATCGCGATGGTCAGTCGAGGTGCTTCACCGCCATTTGCTGCCTTCCATAAGGCAACCCGCGCGGATGCCGTTGATCGGCGCTGCTCAAGTGACTGGTCCGGCCAACGCTCCTGCGAGCTATCAAGCGTGCCCGACAGAGTTGGATCAACTATACGTGTCGTAGGCACCCAGCCGCCAATATTGAACGGAGCAACCAGCGATGGGCGGTCAATGGCAAGTGAAATAGCCTCACGCCGCCCAGCATCGGAAAGAAATCCTTTGGAGCGCTTCACACGCAGACCAAACAGGCCAAGGGCGGCGTCCAGCCGAATCGTTCCGCGTGATAGCGGGCCAGTATCAGCTAGAGACAGAGAGTTGATTCGGCCGTTCAAAACTATATCTACAGCGCCTGTGTCGAATTGTTTGATGGCATTAGTGGCAGTCATTGCCTGCACCCGCACAGGGCTGACCCCCTCGTCCCACCCCTCGATCATAGGTAATCCCCTGCGATCGGGCGGCAACATATTCAGAACAGCCGTGCCTTTATCCCGCTCCATTCCCATTGACCCAGCCCCCACGGCGTCGCGCAACAGGCCAAGCTCTGGCTGGGCGAGCAATTGCAGCAAACCGGGGACCGGAGCCTCCAGACGTATCTCAACCACTCGGCCAGTCATTGCGCGCACTTCGGAAATGGGCGACAAATCGAGGCCAAGCGAAGTACCCTTTAGTCCCTGTAAGTTGCGGGTCAGGGCATCCCGGACGGATTCTCCAGTTAGCGGCGTCCCGTTGGCCCACTCACCATTGCGCAACCGGAATATGTAACTTTGTCCGTCGTCGGTCACGATCCAGCGGTCGGCGAGTGAAGGCACGACCTCCCCGGCAGCATTGAGCCCAACCAGCCCCTCAGCCGTCGCTCCGCGCAGCAGCTGGCCGGCCGTGGAAAGACGCAAGCCCGGTGCGTACATCGCATCTGGGTTTCCGATGATAGCCGCATCGACGATACCGTCATCGCGCGAACTATCGCAGCCGCTCAGGTTCAGTACGAGCGCAGCCAAAGAAGTCAGAATGAGGGAGAAACGAACCTGCATCCGGGCTCCACTAGCACATGGTAGGCAGGCCGGTCAGCGCAAATACGTCAAATTTTGCGGAGACGCTCCGCATTCGCCGGATCGTTGGGATCAAGGACCGAAGAGCGCCTGTAAATCGCTTCAGGGGTCTGGGCGGTCGAACCGGGCGCGCGGGCGCGCTTTGGATCAATTTCTTTGTTAAAGGCGATTCCAAACCGGTTGCCCTGGACCCAAGCCACCGTTCCATCAACGCGGCCAATATTGCGCAGATCAACGGTGATCATCGAGCCGCGCACGACTGGAGCTTCGCCGTCGGCCATCATGCCGCCAGGCGACAAGTTGCGCACTTTGACACGGTGGCCATTATCGACACCGCCCAAGCGTACTTCAGCAGCCAAAAACAGGCTGTCGCGTGAAATATGCCTAGTATCGACGGCGCTCATCTCTGCTCCTGAAAACCGAGTGTCAAACATACAGCGCGTGTGCGAATTAACCGCAACAACTCGCTTAAATTCGTGCATACACTGGTAAGCGCTAAAGAAAGTTTAACCGGCAATACAGCGCCGGAATTTAATCGTCGCGGCTGATCTTCTCGCGGCGCTCGTGCGCCTCTTGCGCTTCGACCGTCATCGTCGCCACAGGGCGGGCAATCAGGCGTTTTAGGCCAATGGGGTCACCGGTCTTCTCGCAATAGCCATATTCGCCCTCGTCAATCCGGCGCAATGCAGCATTGATCTTGGTAACGAGTTTACGCTGCCGATCGCGAGTGCGGAGTTCGATGCCCCATTCGGTTTCGCTGGAAGCACGATCATTCAGATCAGCTTCGCGGATCGGTCCGTCCTGTAGCGACTGCAATGTCGCATTGGCAGATTCGAGAATGGATTTCTTCCATTCCAGCAGCAGCATCCGGAAATAATTCAGCTGCTTCTCGCTCATATACTCTTCAGTATCGCCCGGAACATAATCCGTTTCGAGCGCACTTTTCGCTTTTGCGAGGACATCAATGTCGTCTGTCAGCGAGGTGCTCATTGGTTCGGTTATATCCTTCTCAACACCGAATATGCGGACGATCTTCGCCTGCCTGCCCAATCGGATTTTAGTAGACGTCCTACCTATGGCGCGGGCCTATAGGGCGCAGACAATTAAGGCACAAGTCGCAATACGAAATCGCCCCTAGAAGCAGCAATATTAAGCGGAGCGGAACAAGCCGTTTGAGAAGTCAACGCGAGACCCGCGGCGAAACTAATTGACAAACGCGTTAACTATTTATTGACCATAAAGGCGCGACAACCAGTTTCAGACGGCGGCCAGGGGGTTCGCCGGCAACTGGGGGAATACGAAATGCAACTGGTCGATATTAAAACTGAAAACGCCGTACCTGCCGTTATTAGCGGCTCTGATATGCTTGTAGCGCGCTGCCTCGCGGCTGCTGCACAAGGCGATATCGCTGCCTACTATGATCTCGGCGTTGCGTTTTCCACCGGCAGCCACGGCGCCGAATGCGATCTGATCGAAGCGCATAAATGGTTCAATTTAGCTGCATCCAAAGGTCACGAAGAAGCAACCTGGTGCCGCGCCGACATTGCAGACGAAATGACCGCCCGCGAAATCGCCGAAGCACAGCGCCGCGCGCGCGAATGGCTCGCTGCAGGCAGCCGCAAGGTCGCCTAAGCTACCCTTTCCTGAAAGGCGTATAGACGCTTAGCTGGACTGCGTGATCCTTGATCCCTCTGCGTTCCTGCACGAGAAAATCGGCCACAGCCGACCGGAAGCCCGGATCAGGAATATAGTGGGCCGACCAGGTTTGCACCGGTTCATAGCCGCGAGCGAGTTTGTGGCCGCCCTGAGCGCCCGCTTCAACCCGGCTGAGCCCTAGTTCGATGGCAGCATCGATGGCTTGGTAGTAACAAATCTCGAAATGCAGGAACGGTTTATCGACGCTACACCCCCAGTAGCGGCCATATAGCGCGCTGCCGCCGATGAAGTTAAGCGCTCCGGCAATCGGCTCTTCTTCGGCAAAAGCTATAATGAGCATCAATTGCTCGCCCATTTTTTCGGACAACAGGTCGAAGGCCTCGCGCGTCAAATAGGGCGTCCCCCATTTGCGCGCGCCAGTATCCTGATAAAACTCCCAAAATGCGTCCCAATACTTCGGAAGTATCGCGTCGCCGGTCAGACGTTCGATACGAACGCCTTCTTGCGCCGCCGCGCGTTCCTTGCGCACAGCTTTGCGCTTTCGCGACGCCAAAGCGCCGAGAAAACCTTCGAAGTCTGAATAGTCCCGATTGGTCCAATGAAACTGGATGTCACTCCGGGCGAGCCAGCCGGCCCGCTCAAACAGTTCCAGCTGGTCTGGCTCGATAAATGTCGCATGCGCTGAAGAAAAACCGTGCTGGATACATAGCTGCTCGGCTGCACGCAGCAGCGGCACTGCATATTTGTCGTCTGCCACCAGCAGGCGGGGCCCGGTCGCAGGCGTAAATGGTGCAGCGATCTGGAGTTTTGGATAGTAGCTGCCCCCGGCCCGCTCCCATGCATCGGCCCAGGCGTGGTCGAAGACATATTCGCCCTGGCTGTGCCCCTTCGCATAGGCTGGCAGTGCGCCCGCAAGCTTGCCATCCGCGCCTTCAATCACAATCGGAGCCGGACTCCATCCCGTACCCGGCCCGACACTGCCGGATTCTTCAAGTGCGGTAAGAAAAGCGTATGACATGAACGGATTGTCGGTCCCCGCTAGGGCATCCCACTCGGCTTGACGTAGTTCGCCAATCGCCGGGGCGACCTTGGCAATGAACTCGCCTTCTTCTGCGCTGTCGGCGCTCACGCCACTCCTGCCCCCTCGGCAATCGGGGCGTCGGCATGTTCCGCTGCGCGCGACCTGAGTTCTGCAGACTTTACCGTCCAAGTCAGCACCAGATAGCCCGCTTTCCGCTTCGCTCCTGCAAATTTGCTGGGCAAGTCACGAATATCGTAAGCAAGAAACTGCGGCCTCGCATGGCGAAACGCCAGCGAGCGCCGGATTTGCCCCATCAGGCCGCGTTCGTTTTCTTCGGTCACAACCAAACCGCGCGGTGTGTGGGGCGAATGATCGGCGAACCAGCGCGACACACGCGGATCGAAGCTCATAATGGCATGCTGCCCGTCATATCCCTCAAGTGCGCGCCGGACCGGTAGGCATAGTGGACTGACCTTCACGCCTTTCTTAGACTTGATTTCGATCAGCAGCGGAACGCGCCCGCCAATCTGGTCCAAGGTTCGGCGCAAAGTGGGGATGGTATCGTCGCCGTCAGACAGGCCGATCTGGCCAAGTTCATCGGAAGTCTTCGCCAAAACTGCGCCGGTAGCATTCGTCAGCCGGTTTAGCTCCCAATCGTGAAATACCATCGCGCGGCCATCGCGGCTGCGCTGGATATCGCATTCAATGCCCATGTGGCCACGAATTGCAGCAGCAAAGGCGGATGGGGAGTTCTCGGGCACGCCATCGCCGTGAAGGCCGCGGTGAGCAAATTGCCACTCGCCCAGCCAACCAAGCCCGCTTCCCGAGCGGGTTACCGCGTCGCGGCGATCATCCGGCACGGACAGCGATAATAGCATCGACCTCGACCGCAGCTCCTAGCGGCAGTGCAGGCACGCCAACAGCAGCACGGGCGTGGCGGCCGGCATCGCCGAATATTTCGGCCATGAGATCAGACGCGCCATTGATGATCTTGGGCTGGTCGGTGAAATGCGGATCAGAGTTCACAAATCCGCCAAGCTTGATGATCCGTTCGATCCTGTCGAGCGATCCCAGAACAGCCTTGGACTGCGCAAGGATCATAAGCCCGCAGGCGCGCGCCGCCTCAATACCGCGGTCCATTCCGACATCATCGCCAAGGCGGCCTGTTACGATACTGCCATTAATAAAGGGCAGCTGGCCCGAAACATACAGCAGGCCATTATGCTCAACTGCTGCAACATAGCTGGCAACGGGTGCAGCGGCTTGTGGAAGGGTGATGCCGAGGCTGGCGAGTTTTTCTTCAGGTTTCATCATCAGATCTCAATTATGCAGGCGGGTTAGCAGCCAAGGCAAGGCCTCGTCCCACTGGTCAATGCGCGCATCGGCATGGCCCGCAACATGCGCGCATGGAATATGCGGAGCAAGTGTTGGCTCACCAACGAAATGCAGCCTACCAACTTCGGGGGTCTCTTCGAAGGCCGAAGCATGATGCTGGGCCAGATCGTCGATGAAGATCGCCCGGCTCGGCTTATATTCATCAAGAATGCTGCGGATCGCGAGGCCCTTCGGCCCCTGATTGGTGAACACAGGCACATTGATACCATGCGTTGCCAGTTGCTGCGAGCGCTGGTCGCGCCGATGATCGAGCAAGTTGGTCAGGACCACTACATCCGCCTGCTCGCCAATTTCGGCCAAAGCAGCCGAAGCCCCCGGAATCTCTGTCTGACGGTCCATTTCATGATCGAAAAACAGGTTCAGCAGCCGCCAAATTTCGGCCTGCTCGACCGGCTTGTCATTATCCTTCCGGCGAAGGGCGTTAGCAAAATCGCCGCCATTCATCTTGAAGGTGACATCCTGTTCTTCGTCCAGCCAATCCTTGAAATGACTAACCATGTGCAAAAGCACTTCGTCGCAATCGGTAATAACTAAAGGACGGCTCATGCGTTCAGTCTTTCTCGCGCCGAGGCGATTTCGGATGGTTCGACGCCAAGCGCCTCGGAAGCTGCCAACAAGTCAGGTTCATGACCGCATAGGAAATCGAGGACGGCCTGATGGATGGCACGGTCGCCCAAGCTATCGCGTAAAATATCCGGCGTCAGGCCTGTCAAAGTAAGCAGGCGCTGCGCGCGGTCATCATCGGCCAAAACCCAGCCAAGTGCTGACAAGGCAAGCACTTGCGGATCGTTTGGAGCGGGGGAAGGTTTGTCGCGAAGAATTGTCAGAGTCCTGTATGGGCCATAAAGGGTGGGCCATGGCGAAGAGAATACTGGTTGTCGAGGATAACGACCTCAACCGCAAATTGTTCACGGACGTTCTGCGCGCTGGCGGTATGGAAGTCGAACCCGTCGCTGACGGGAACGCCGTACTAGGCGCTGCGCGAAGCTTCGCCCCGGACCTAGTCATCATGGATATCCAATTGGCCGAGGTTTCCGGCATCGACCTGATCCTCGCAATGAAAGAGGATGCATCCCTGCGCGCGATCCCTATAATGGCTGTAACAGCCTATGCCGGTAAAGGCGATGAGGACCGGATCCGCGATGCCGGAGCGGAGGGCTATCTCGCTAAGCCGGTTAGCATCGGGCCGTTTATGCAGGCAGTGAAAACGTTGCTTCCTGACACCAACACCGATGGGGCGGCGGAACAATAGTTGCGGTCCGTTCGCTTGACATTCATCGCCGCTAGCCTCTTTTGCGCCGTAAACCACTCTTAGGACACTTCGCCCATGGACAGAGCAGACGTAGACGCGACCATTCGCAGCCTGATCGAACCCTTCAATAAGAAGGAAGTAGCGCTCGCCGAAGAAACCACTTTTGCTGGCGATCTTGAATTTGATAGCCTGACGGTGATGGACTTCGTCGCCGCGATCGAGGACGAATTCGATATCATTATCAGCATGAATCAGCAGGCCGAGATCGAGAAATACGGCCAGTTGGTCGATGTCGTCTGCAAGTCCAAGGATATCTGAGCGCATCATGAGCGAAACCGCCAACGCAACCGATCTGTTCAGCAAATTCGATCCGTTAATCGAACAACGCCGAGCCTTGCTCGAACACGGGCTGACCGATCCTTTCAGCCTAGTGATGGAGAAGGTCCTCTCGCCAACCCGTGCGATCTGCAACGGGCGTGATACGATTCTGCTCGGCACTTATAACTACATGGGCATGACTTTCGATCCGGACGTGATCGCAGCGGGTAAACAGGCGCTCGCCGATTTCGGCACCGGCACCACCGGCAGCCGCGTTTTGAACGGGACGTATCAGGGTCATAAGGATTGCGAGGACGCACTCAAGGAATTTTATGGCATGGATCACGCGATGGTCTTCGCCACTGGCTATCAAGCCAACCTCGGCATCATCAGCACCATCGCCGGTAAGGGCGATTATGTAGTTCTCGACATCGATAGCCATGCAAGCATCTGGGACGGCTGCGCGATGGGCAATGCCGAAATCGTGCCCTTCAAACACAACGATATTGAAGCCATGGAAAAGCGCCTGAAGCGCGTTCCCGAAGGTGCCGGTAAGCTGGTCGTGATTGAGGGCGTCTATTCGATGCTGGGCGATGTTGCGCCGATGAAGGAAATGGTCCGCATCGCGAAAGAGAACGGCGCGATGGTGCTGGTCGACGAAGCGCATTCGATGGGCTTCATTGGTGAAAATGGCCGCGGCGTCGCAGAAGATGTCGGCGTGATGGACGATGTCGATTTCGTTATCGGCACCTTCTCGAAAAGCGTCGGCACGGTCGGCGGCTTCTGCGTTTCCAACCATCCTAAGTTTGAAATCATGCGGCTGGTTTGCCGGCCCTACGTTTTCACCGCCAGCCTGCCGCCGAGCGTTGTCGCAACAGCAGCAACCAGCATCCGCAAGCTGATGCACGGCTCCAACAAGCGCGCGCATCTGTGGGAGAACTCACGCAACCTGCACCAAGGTTTGCGCGATCTAGGCTTCCAGCTTGGTACTGAAGAGGCGCAGAGCGCGATCATCGCGGTCATCATGCCCGATCTCGAAAAAGGCGCGGCGATGTGGGAAGCGCTGCTGCACGAAGGGCTTTATGTGAACTTGGCTCGCCCACCAGCAACCCCGGCCAATATGACGCTGCTCCGCTGCTCGTTATGCGCGGAACATACCGAGGAAGAAGTTCGCACGATCCTCGGAATGTTCGAACGTGCCGGTAAGGCAATCGGGATTATCTAACGGGCGCTAGCGCCAGATTTTTCCACGTCGCCCTCACCTTCAATCTCCTTGCCTTCGGGAAACAGCGGCCACAGCAACTGCTGGCCCAGCGTTGCTTTGGGCAAGTTCTCGACCCCGTAGCTTTGCGGATAGGTCCGGGTGAATTTCGCAGTGCCGAACAAGACATCCCAAAAGAACAACAGGTTTCCGTAATTGCCCTTATAATGGGTCGCCGGATCTTCGAGGTGGCGTCCGTGATGGGCATGGTGCGTGGCTGGCGTCGAGATCGAGCGTTCGACAACCCACATCACCGGTGACAGCCATTTGATTGCATAGAGCGGCTTGTCCCACGCAACATCGCTATGCGCGCCGGTAATCACCAGCAGCTTCACGACGATGTATCCGGCGTACACCCAGCCCAGGCCCATGTAGATCAGCACACCCGACAACCAAATTCCGGGCATCATCATGTAATAAAAGATATTGTTCCGGTACACGAGGCGGATGCTCATATAGCGTGCGTTGTGATGCGCGCGGTGGAGATTGTAGAGCCATTTTGTCGAATGCGAAGCGCGGTGCCACCAATATTGGGCCATGTCGTCCAGCACCAGAAACAGCGAGATCGCGGTAAAGACATTGATACCAGCAAGGACGTTCTTCATGTCGGGTGCGACCAAGCCCGCCAAAGCGCCGGAGGTGAACAGGATTGCAGGCTGGGTCGCTAGCAAAAGCACGGTGGTGCTCACGAATTCGATTATCCCATCATCGCGGGTTTGCTCGTTCTTGCCGAACAAGTTGGAACGGAAAAACTCGATCACGCCGTAGCTGAAATAGATCAGGAGAATTGCAATTGTGGATGATGGCATGGGAGCGGTCCTATCTATTGTCGCCGGCCATCGTAACGGTTATTCAGGCATATAATGCCAAGTACTTTACAATCTGACATGGTCCGGACTGCCGCACGCTCGGTGGTCGCGCCAACCTTGTTCGCCGCGCTACCTGATGGCGTCAGGCAAAGGTTGATGCTGGGGGCGCCCACGCAGAGATTCTCAGATGGCCAGCTCGTGACACTCCGGCATGAGGAGGCGACAGGGTTCTGGCTGATTGAAGCGGGCAGCGTCCGCGTCGGCCAATTCTCCGAACGCGGTGATTTCGACGCTATTGCACAGCTGGGGCCCGGTGACAGTTACGGCGAGTTGGCTGTTCTTTCAGGCCAGCGGCGCGTAGTCGATGCAATCGCGCAAGAGGGGACCGTGCTACGCTGGATCCGCTCGGCAAATTACGAACGCGAATTGGCGAATGACGCGGTCGCATCCAGAGCATTGCTGTCTGCGTTGGCTCGTCAACTGCAGGAGCAGCTTGATGCCATGGTCGAGCGCGGGCGGCTGTCCGCTACCGAGCGTGTTGCGGTCACTTTGGCTAGAATGGCGAGCGGAGGCCAAACCAACGTGGCCATTAGCCAACAGGAAATTGCCGAGCTGGTAGGCACCACGCGCATGACCGTAAGCACTTCGCTTGCGCAACTGGAATCCGCCGGTCTTCTAAGCAGAGGCTATGGCAAAATCGAAGTGCTAGACCTGAAAAGCTTGCGCCGCTTCAGCCGCCGCTAGCTAGACCGCTTTCATATTTTCCATCGTGGCGCTGTTACATACCCCGTCCGAAGGTTCTTCACCGCCGCCCAGCAGAGTAACCGCGAGGATACCGCCGACGATCAGCACTGCGAAAAATGTGGTCAGCAGGCCGAGGTATTTGTCGATCACCCGCTTGATCGGCGCACCGAAGATGCGGAACAAAATGCCCACAGTCATGAAAATGATCGAGCGGCCAATGATGCTGGCCACTACAAATGTTACGAGATCCATCTCGATGAACCCGGCAGTGATTGTCAGCAATTTAAAGGGTACCGGCGTCATGGCCGCGAAAATGACAGCTTCGGCTCCGAATTCGCGCAACGTGCAGGCTGCGACGGGGAAACTGCTGGTTAGACCGAGCGCGCTAATCAATTGTTCGCCTACAGCGTCATAAAGTCCCCAGCCGATGGCATAGCCAAGCAAAGCGCCAGCAACCGAAGAAGCTACAGCAACGACGGAAAAGCGGATCGCTTTTTTCGGTTCAGCGAGACACATCAACCCCAAAAGCGGATGCGGCGGAATTGGAAAGAAGCTCGATTCAATGAAGCAGAAAAACGCTAGCCACCATACAGCGTGGGGGTGTGAGGCCTTTTCCAAGGTCCAATTATATAGACTGCGGAGCATAGACTAGGTTCTTCAGGTCGCCAGAGACCCGATGCGCTTAAAGGAGAGCGCAACCAACGACAAGCCTGAATATATAACCTAATTGGTACTTTTCTGTTGCTATAGTGACGCTATTTGGTTAGACAAACGGAGTATCGCAATAAACCTATTCGAACAACGGGCGGCTCCTAACGGGGCGGCCCGTTTTGCGTTAAGGAATATCGCTCCGAGATAACAGGTGGATCGATGACAAAATCAATAAGGCTGACCCGAAAATCGTCCAAAAACGGCAAGAACAAAAGCAAGAGCATCAACACACGTTGGCGCATCACCTTTATCGAAACCCTGGCGCGCCTTTCGAATGTCGCGGCATCGGCTCGCGAAGCGAAAATCGAGCTAGGCACGGCATATCGGCCCCGTAGGGAGAAACCACGCTTTGCCGCTCAATGGCAGAAGGCCCTGTGCGAGGGTTATGACCATCTCGAAATAGAGGTGTTGAGGCGGTTGCGTGAAGGTGCTTACGCAACGGCTGGAGGCGGCAAGTATGATTTCGCCAGCACTCTTCGGAGTTTGGCGGCACACCGCGAAAGTGCCGTCATGACCAGGGCGCAGCGCAGCCATACAAGTGTGACGGAAATTCGGGCATCCCCGAAAGCGTCTTCGCAGCATTGAGTATTGGAAATTCTGAAGAATTGGTTTGGGTCAGGCAGGTCGGCCGATTCGCAAAATCCGGACCCTTGCTGCTTGGGGCACTCTAAAAATCTCCAGAATCCTCACTTGAGGAAACAAAAATGGATGAGCCTATTTCATTCACCACCAAATCAGCATGGTTCGGCCTACCTTAACTTTTTCTGGTCATGCACAGAAAGAGTTCTTTGTGAATCAGAGCGTCGCTCTGACTGACAGTATGCTTTACGCTGCTGTCGAAGGAGTGATCAATAGTCCTCCAGCCCAATCAACTGTCGGGGAGTGTTGATTGATTGGCGACAATCCTGGCGGAGACCGGAGCGGACATGCTAAAGCTTTCGCGTGCCGACAAGCGACCGCATGGGTTATGATCGGGCCGCGCGAAGAAATGCAGGTCTTCGACCGTGACGCGGCCCAGCAGACCCGCTTTTCGGATGGATGGGTACGAGCACTAGAACCAGCAGAGGCGACCGAAAAGTCTTGTGGAAACCCTTCGGATTGCAGAAATCCTGCCAACATAGAAAATTGGAACGATCTCGCAATTCGGGCATTTAGCGCTTCGAGACGGGCATGAATCGTGAAGTTTTTTGCCAACGGTTCTCCAAACAGAGGCTTTAATGCAACAGTCTGGTGTGAATGCCTACTTGCTTCGTCACCGGGGAAAAGTTAGGAAAACAATTCTCGGTGGCTCTAATCCGAAATTTTTTTAAGGGGAATGTATAATGCGGAAACTCGTCATAGGAATGGCGATGGCCTCTACGGCCCTCGCATCGCCTACCCTGGCCCGCGATGGTCAGTGGTATGTTGGCGTCGAAGGCGGGGCTATGCTCGCTGAAGACTTGAATATCGAAGTAAACGGTTTTGAGAATTTTGCGACGGCCGAACATAACAATCCCGGTTATGACTTCGGTGGCCTTGTTGGCTACGATTTCGGTGGCTTCCGCCTCGAAACAGAGGCCAGCTTCCGCGAAGCAGACGTTCGTAACGTAGAAGCCCCTGCCGGCACATTTGGTCCCGGTCCTGGGACTCAATTTGATGCTGCTGGCGACACAAACGCTCTGAGCTTCATGTTGAACGGTTTGCTGGACTTCGGTGACGATGATGGCCTCCAAGCTTATGTCGGCGGCGGCGTCGGTGTTGCACGTGTCGACGTTCAAGCGTCAATTCAAGCGTCCAGCCCTGGCATCGTGGACGATTCGGATACTGGCTTCGCCTATCAAGCAATTGCTGGCGTTCGCGCTCCCATCAGCAGTAACTGGGATGCGGGCCTGAAGTATCGATTCTTCACCGCTCCCGGTGTAAATTTGGTCGATACAGCTGGATC
>JBBKVP010000011.1:0-7734 GCA_037968495.1 Pontixanthobacter sp.
AAGCGGGCCTGCGCGCACTTTCTTGCGCGGCGCATAGCCTGTCCGGACTGCCTCACCAGATTGCTGTTCGTTAACCAAATTAATCATCCCGCCCGAAGCATTGCTCGCCCCTCTATAACGGGCCTGTGCCCTCAATCCAATGCGCCGATCTGAGCCAAGCAATCCAAGCAATATCTCAAATCAGGTCGATGGTGCTGGACGGTGGCCGCAACAAGCGAAAGAGCGATGACCGGCGTCAGAATTTTTTATCACGAGGAGACCAGCCGGCACAGATATCATTACCTTGGGTACGGTATGTCCCTTGCACCATGAGTTCGCCGGAGCTGTCTTCCATTCTGAAAATATTGTTTTGAAGGAAAACGAAGCGGCTGGTCGTAGTTTCTGTCTCGACGCGCAATACGCATCCTTGCAGCTCTTCGCCAGGAGATAGGACGCCGGCGGCTTCGCCCAATGTGCTCGCATAAATTTCTTTGGTTGGAATCTCTGCTCCTGTCGCATCAACGGCCAGGGAGTTGGTGCAGCCGGCAGTAAACGAGGCCAAGCCGGCAAGAGCCACAATGGTGGCCCGCATGTAAAGGTCCTTCTAAACTGTCAGTTTCTACAAGGATTACAGCAAGAAAACGTTCCAGCGTCAGCTTCCAAAGTCGGCAGTAGCAGGAAAGTAAAGGCGAGCCCGACAGGTGGCGTTATCGCGCGTGGGTAAGGCCCTCCCCCCCCCTTTTGTGAAAAACAATCAAAATTTCAAAAACGCGCGTGGGCGGTCCTTCCCAAAGAGGGGGGCAGAATTTAACCAATAGCTGCAGCCAGCGTGGCGCTAGAAATAGTGTCCCTGGGTACACCGCTAGCGGATGGCCAAATAGGGGGGCTCGAGGGGAAAGTCGCGGTTCAACCCCCTGCACAGTAGAAAAGCTGCGCAGGTTCGCGGCCAGATGGCGCGCGCGCCCTAGCTTACACCAGCGCCCCGACCAGCGCCCCCGGTTGCGAAAAATAGGGGCTTTGGGCGCTCCTGAGATTTGCGGTAAAAGATTTCAGGGAGAGAAAAACTATAGAAGGAAGTTTACCATGGCCAATTCTCCTGATGATCACGCTGCGCTGGTACCGGCCCAAGACGTGAAAGAAGATATCTACCTGCGCGCCGCTAGGGCGCTCAACACCCAGAGTAGCGCTCACGCACGGCACTTCTTAGACCAAGTAATAAGAACCATGCCGGATGAACCTTTCACCTTTCGTAAAAAGCAAGAAATAATGGAAGCGGTGGTTGCGAGCTTCGCCGCGTTCGATCCGCAGGATGAAAGCGAACGCCGTCTGTGCGTCCAGATAGTTATGATTCAAGAAGCACAGGCATGCTGTTATCTTCGCGCGCACAAGGACTTTGCCGAAGAAAAAATTCGCGACCAGGAATTACGGAATGCGTTGAAGCTGGGAGAGCAGTCGGTTCGCTTTTTGGAGGCGCTCGACAAGCACCGCGGCAAGGGAAAGCAGAAAATCATAGTCGAACATGTCGCCGTGCATTCCGGCGGCCAAGCCATCGTTGGAGAGGTCAACGCTCGAGACGCTGTGACAGCCTCCGTAAAGGCGAAGTCCAAGTCCGACCACACAGATCCTGATACCAGCATAACCTCGGCTGACGGCGACAAAGTGGTCCAAGCACCGAACGTGTATTCTCTGGAAGTGAGGCAACGGACGAGGTCGTGATGGCAAGCAAACGCAGCGGTCTGCACCGGCGCAATACCGCACCGATGATGGCAGCGGCGCGCTGCGGCGCAAAGACCCGTTCAGGTGCGCTGTGTCGATCGCCAGCGGTACAGGGTAAGGCGCGCTGCCGCATGCATGGCGGCGCCAAAGGGTCAGGCGCGCCGACTGGCAACCAGAACGCACTAAAGCACGGAGCTTACACCAGAGAGCGGCTCGAGGAGCAGCGGGAAGTCATGCAACTGATTCGCGAGTCGCAGGAGATGTTGCGCGATATCAGTTGAGGTACGCCGCGCTGCAGCGCGCTAATGCACGGTGCTGCGCAAGGCTTGGCGCGTCCCAGGGCAATCAGAACGCGCGCAAGCTGGGGCTTTACCGGAAACGGAACAGTTTGCGTCAGCTCAGAACGGAAAATCCTATGCGCGGGAAATGCACAACGACCTCACCGGCACGGGGATCATTGCGGCGGATCGATACATAATGCTGGGACGAGCCTACGAGCAATCCTGTAACCTCGTCGCGCCCATAATCGTCGGCGGCAATGGTTACTTGCCTACCTTCAAGCTCGGCGTCCCTTGGCGCAACTGTGCTTGCTGCTGGCTCGCTTGTCCGCGCCAGATCGAGTGCAGACTCGCGGCTCACCTCTGTTCGCTTGCCATGACCGACCGCCTTCACCCGCTCCAGCCATTCAGGCACGTGAGGCATGCTCTCGAACAGGCTTGCTGCTGGCGGAAAGGCAGACCGGATGAACCACAAATTGTAATAGCCATTGGCATCAAGCAGTCCCGCGTGGTCCCCAGACAGGAACCTGCGCCCATCGGCAAGCTGATCGGATAGCAAAGCGATATGTGCCCTGAATTGCGCTTCCATATGAGGGAGCGCCGCCTGCATCGCGGCTGGGTCGAACGAACGTCCGGAAAGCGCTTTGCGGTCTTTGACAAAAGCGGCCGGAACTTTGTCGCCCAGGCCGCCAAAGATTATCGCAACCGCGGCCTGGAACACCGCGCGGTCCGACCAGATCGCATTGGCATATGCCAAGCCGTGGTCGCCATTCGGAAACAACGTTGGCTCGGGAAAGCGCCGCTCAAGTTCGCGGACGATTAGCTGGCTGTCGCAGTAAATATCTGCGCCGATCTGCATGACCGGAATGCGGCGATAGCCGCCCGTCAGCGCCACCAGTTCAGGTTTGGGCATGATGACGGGTTGATCAACCGCAGCCCAGGCCAGCTTCTTGATGCCAAGGCAAACGCGCACCTTCTCTGAAAATGGCGAACTGTCATATTGGTGAAAAAGAATGTCTGGCACTTAGGCCCTCCCCTATATCAGCGCAATTCGATGAAGGATTGCCCGCAGGCGGTCAACTTGATCCCGCGCTGACAATGTAAGGGCGCCTGCTGCTTGTGGCTGGATCGCAAACGTTCGTTCGTTTAGGTGCAGGCGATGTCTTCCCCGCCTCCTGTAACCTGGCTGCGCAATGGCGCGGTAATTGTGACGTTGCTAGTGACATTATTGGCCGTGATATTCATCGATCCAGGCGCCGCGGTTAAGCCCGCGGAGCGGCCTTCTGCGCAAGATGTGCGGGCTGCCAAGGATGTCTGGAGCGAACTAAAACGAACGCAAGGTACCGGCGCTGCCACGCAAGTTGAGTTCAGCGCTGAGACCATTGCCGGTTTGGCCGCCCTCCTCAGCGATGTAAGCGGTATCCAGCGCATTGAGACGCGCCTCACGAACGAAGTCTTGTCGGTCAGCGCGAGTATCCCTCTTCCGCTTGGCCTATGGCTGAACACCCAATCTACGGTAGCAGGAGAGCATACCGGATTTCCTGCCTACCGCCTCAAAATTGGCCGGATCAGCTTTCCTCCCACCGCCTCCAGGTGGTTATTAGGTGCCGTTCGTTGGAGTTTCGCCTCAAGCGGCGCGCAAATTCCGCCGCTAGACGAGCTGGTGAGACGTGTAACAGTTGAAGATAGCCGGGTCATTGCTGAGATTGCTTTGCCCAAAAATGCCAGTTTCATGGGTCATGCAAGCTTGGTTGGAGCTGATAGCATCGACCAGAAACTTGTTAGAGACCTGTACTGTCAGGCCGCTGCTGATCAGAGAAAAGCGCCAGCGGACCGCTTGCCCGTGCTGGTGAGCAGGCTTTTCGCCAAGGCGCCTTCTTCTGACGCAGCCAATTATAACCGGGCGGCATTCGTTGCCCTGTCTTTGCTGGTGGTCGAAGAGCAGGCTCATATACTTGCTCCAGAGGCGCAGGCCCTTAAGAAAGACTGTCCGCCGCCCTCACAGTCAATCACGCTTCAAGGGCGCACAGATCTGGCGATGCACTGGGTTTACTCGGCGGCATTGACCTCTGTTCTGGGAGCGAAGGTTACCGCCAATTTGGGAGAGTGGAAGGAATTAGGCGACAGCTTGCCTAATGGTTCAGGGTTCTCATTCGTCGACCTCGCCGCAGACCGGGCCGGGATGCAGGCCGCGATCCTCTCCCAGGACCCAAAAACCTCAGCTCTAGCGACGCGCGCACTCAGCTTGGCGCGGAAAGAAGACTTACTTCCGAAATCTCTGCTCACGGCTCCTGAAGGCCTCTCCAAAGCTTCGTTTTCGGATAGGTTTGGTGGGCTCGAGGCGAAGAGATATAATGAAGCTGTAGACCGCATCGATCAGGTGCTGGCAATGAAGCCAATTATTGGCCAAGCTGGTAAAAACGATGAGTGACCGCGCCGAGTATAATCCGCCGAAAATATGGGCCTGGGACAAGGCTGGCGACAAGGAAAGCGGCGGCCGCTTTGCGAACATAAACCGTCCGGTTGCAGGTCCGACCCACGATCAGGAACTTCCTGTCGGTAAGCATCCGCTCCAGCTTTATTCGGTGGGAACGCCCAATGGGGTGAAAGTCACGGTGCTGCTCGAGGAACTTCTCCAGCTTGGCCATAAAGCGGCTGAATACGACGCCTGGCTGATCCGGATCAATGAAGGCGCTCAGTTTGGCAGCGGTTTTGTCGATATCAACCCAAACTCGAAGATCCCTGCCCTGGTGGACAGAAGCGGCGCGCATCCCTTCAGGGTGTTCGAATCCGGCGCGATCATGCTTCACCTTGCTGAAAAATTTGGCGAGTTTCTCCCCGTCCATCAGCCCGAGCGAGCCGAATGCCTTTCATGGCTCTTCTGGCAGGTAGGCAGCACCCCCTTCCTCGGCGGCGGTTTCGGTCATTTCTATGCCTACGCGCCGGACAAGCTGGAATATCCGATCAACCGCTACGCCATGGAGGTAAAACGCCAGCTCGATGTTCTCGATCAGCGGCTCGCCCAAAGCGAATATGTTGCCGGCGCGCACTATACGATTGCCGACATGGCCATCTGGCCGTGGTACGGCGCGCTCGCGAAAGGCCTCCTCTATGAGGCGGGCGAGTTCCTTCAGGTCCAGGAATATACCCATGTGCGGCGTTGGTCTGACGCTGTTTCAGCCCGCCCAGCGGTCAAGCGTGGGCGCATGGTCAACCGGGTGACGGGCAATCCCTCAAGCCAGCTCCGCGAGCGGCACGATCCGCTTGATTTTGACACCAAAACGCAGGACAAGCTGGAGGCGTAACAACGGGAGGTGGTCTTGAAACTCTATGATAGCCGAAGAGCTCCCAATCCTCGCCGCGTGCGCTGGGTGATGGCAGAAAAGGGCGTTGAGGATATTGAGATCGTCGAAATCGACATTCTCAAGGGAGAGCATCGAACGGACGGTTACATCGCCCGGGCCGGACTGGCCAATGTGCCTGCCCTCGAACTCGATGACGGCACCGCGATCACCGAATCGATTGCGATTTGCCGCTACCTGGAGAGCATTTACCCTGAGCCGAACATGTTCGGGCGCGGTGCAAAAGAAACCGCTATCATCGAGATGTGGGCCCGCCGTGCCGAAATGTTACTCGCGACACCGCTTATGCTGTGCGTGCGGCACTCTCATCCCGCGCTCAGCGCCATTGAGCGGCAAGTACCCGAAATCGCGACCGCCAATCGCGCCTCTGCCGACCGGGCTTTGGCATTCTTTGATCGGCGGCTGTCTGACAGCGAGTTCATCGCGGCCGACAGGGTTACGATCGCAGACGTGATTGCGTTTACCGCGCTTGATTTTGCTCGGATGGTGAAATTTCGCGTAGCCGGCGAATTAATCCATTTCACCCGCTGGGCCGATGAGATGAGAGAACGCCCTGCAGCTTCAGCCGGCCAGTAGCCCGCATTTTACCGGCCCCAGCGAATGCGGCGCTTGATGACGGATCAGCCTGACGCCGCGCCGGCGCTGACATAGCGCTCATTTGTGTGGGCTGCAGCATCGCCAAGAGCATGCTGATTGAGATGGGCGGGCGCCGCATCGATGGGGCCTGAAATATTACGGTTGCCCTAGCCGCAGAAGTCGGCCAGCTTTTGATAGAGGGCGGAAGGTCACGCCGCAGGCCTTTTTGTTTGCGCGGCTGGCAGACGGTCCTACCTGAGCATTATAAGCCGCTCACATCTATTTCCCAGCGAACAAGCGGTCGAGGTAAGCTGCCAGCCGAATGCCGCCCATCTGCAGGCGTTCCTCAGCCACCGAAAGATGCTCGTACTGGTAGGCGTAGCCAAGCGACGGGGTCTTTTCGCCCACCACAGGGTATATTCGGTCGCGGATTAGCGTGCTCTCGGCGATCCAGGTTAGCGGGTCCGCGTTCCACCATGTGATGGTCTCTTGCGGATCGATCTGCCTGCCCAGCCATCGCGAATATTCAGTGTAACTCAGCTTCTGCGCCTCAATCATCTTGGTGTCCCAGACCGAATGCAGATTGGTCGGCTGACCAAACCAGAGCACTTCAACATTGTTGCCGCCGCGATCTTCCCCATTGCCCGCATGCAGAGGCTGGTGAACATCGCCGACGATGTGGATGATAAAGCGCAGTGCCAGAGCCTTGTCGCCGCGGGATGCACTGGGATCTCGCACGGTCGAGGTGAAGCGGGCGAGCGCCGTGAGTGCGTCGCCTTCGGGAGGGGCACCGATCTCCGCGTAGCGCTTGCCTTGGGGGACAGTGACATAATGGTAGGGGCCCGCTTCGGTCTGCCAGAATGTTGCGGGGTTGGAGCGTTCGTTGTCAGCCCAGGTAGAGGCCTGAGCCAGATCCTCTTCGCCGAGAATCAACTCGATCTCTGCGCGAGTCTTCCCGCTGATCCGCTCCTCGGCGATGGCGCCGATGATCCGGTGCCCGTCCGGCCCCCAAGCCAGCGACGGTGCAGGCAGGGCGAAAACGTGGAATGTCATGGCGAAAACGGCGAAACGCAGTATTGTTTTGGTCATATCCTGCAGCTAACCAGAAAGTTATTATACGGCAATGGCATAGTCGGAACAAAACCTCCGCCGATCCATAGGTTAGGTATACAAAGCGCTGTGAGGCGGAGGAGGCGCATTGAGGCGCCCCGTAAGACGCCGGATCACACACATTCAGGAGAACACACCATGGTCGACACTATGGAAAGAACCAAAACTTTGGCCCGCGACGAGACCAACAATCTCATTGCTTCGGACAAGGTTGAAGGAACCGAAGTCTTTAATAACAAGGGCGAGAAGCTCGGCAAAGTCGAGAACCTCATGGTCGACAAGAAAAACGGCCGCGTCGAATATGCAGTCATGAGTTTTGGCGGCATCCTTGGATTGGGCGAAGACCATTATCCGCTGCCGTGGGATGCGCTTGATTATGACACCGAAAGGGGCGGCTACCGCGTGGATATCGACAAGGACAAGCTGAAAGACGCTCCTTCGTACAAGTCCGGCTCCGAGGCAACCTTCACCCGCCAGTATGGTGAGCGAGTCTACTCTTACTATGGCGTCGCATACTAATCGCATCAAACTGGCGGAAGAGCTTCTGGCTGCAGCCTGACCGCGCCGCAGGAAACAGTAATACGAAGATCGCGGCCTTAAACGGGGATCGAAATCCGTTTCCCGCTGAAGACTGCTTGCCAGCTTTGTATCTCATCAAAGACAGTTTCATCAGTCGCGCGGAAGAGATCGGCCACATGGCTATAATCCAGCTT
>JBBKVP010000012.1:0-69676 GCA_037968495.1 Pontixanthobacter sp.
AATCCGATGCTCGTATCCGTCCGCTCCGGTGCCCGCGTTTCGATGCCCGGAATGATGGACACCGTACTCAATCTCGGCCTGAATGACGAGACGGTCGAAGGGCTTGCAGCCAGCAGCGGAGATGCGCGTTTCGCTTGGGACAGCTACCGCCGCTTCATCCAGATGTACTCCGACGTCGTACTCGGCCTCGACCACGGCGAGTTCGAGGAAGCGCTGGAAATCGCCAAGGAAGATAAGGGCTTCTTCTCCGACACAGAGCTGGAAGCTGAAGACTGGCAAGCGCTGGTCAGCGAGTTCAAAGCCATCGTCGAGCGCGAGCAGGGCAAGCCATTCCCGCAAGACGTATCCGAGCAATTGTGGGGCGCCATCGCGGCAGTCTTCGACAGCTGGGACAGTGACCGCGCCAAGGTTTACCGCCGCCTCAACGGCATCTCCGCCGACTGGGGTACTGCCGTGAATGTCCAAGCAATGGTGTTCGGAAATATGGGTGAAACCAGCGCGACCGGCGTCGCTTTCACCCGCGATCCTGCGACTGGCGACAAAAACTATTACGGCGAATGGCTGATCAACGCGCAGGGCGAGGACGTGGTAGCGGGCATCCGCACGCCGCAATATCTGACGCTGGCCGGGCGCGAGAAAGCCAATGCCAGACCGCTGAGCATGGAAGAGGCCATGCCCGATGCTTACGGCGAATTGGCGCATACATTTGACCTGCTCGAAGCGCATTACCGCGACATGCAGGACATCGAATTCACCGTGGAACGCGGTAAGCTGTGGCTGCTGCAAACCCGCAGCGGCAAACGCACAGCTAAGGCTGCGCTCAAGATGGCCGTGGATATGGCGGGCGAAGGCTTGATTGATCAGCGCACCGCTGTGCTGCGCGTCGATCCGATGGCGCTGGACCAATTGCTCCACCCGATGCTCGATCCCGATGCTGTTCGTGACGTCATGGCACGCGGCTTGCCTGCTTCGCCGGGCGCGGCCTCGGGCAAGATCGTGCTTGATGCCGATGCTGCCGAAAGCTGGACCCAACGCGGCGAAAAGGTTGTGCTGGTCCGCGTTGAGACTTCACCTGAAGACATTCACGGCATGCACGCCGCAGAAGGCATCCTGACTGCGCGCGGCGGGATGACCAGCCATGCAGCTGTGGTTGCTCGCGGTATGGGGCGTCCGTGCGTTTCGGGCGCTTCGCAAGTTGTGATCGACATCGCTAGCCGCACGCTCAAAATCGGCCTGAGCGAGTTGAAAGAGGGTGATGTCATTACCCTCGACGGCACCACGGGCGAGATTATGCTCGGCGCCGTTGCGACAATCGAACCCGAACTCGTCGGAGATTTCGGCGTCATCATGGAATGGGCCGACGCAAACCGCCGGATGAAAGTGCGGACCAATGCGGAAACGCCGCAGGACTGCAAAATGGCACTGCAGTTTGGTGCGGAAGGCATTGGGCTGTGCCGGACCGAACATATGTTCTTTGATGCAGGCCGAATTACCGCCGTACGCCAGATGATCTTGGCTGACGATGAAGCGGGCCGCCGTGAGGCGCTCGCCAAGTTACTGCCCGAACAGCGCAGCGACTTTGCTGCGATCTTCGAAGTGATGGCTGGCCTTCCATGCACCATCCGCCTGCTCGATCCGCCGCTCCATGAATTCCTGCCGCATGCCGAGGCCGAGTTCGCTGAAGTAGCTGACGCCACTGGATTGGGCGTCGATCACCTAAAACGCCGTGCGGCCGAGCTTCATGAATTCAACCCGATGCTAGGCCATCGTGGTTGCCGTCTCGGCATTACCTATCCTGAAATCTACGAAATCCAAACGCGCGCAATCTTCGAAGCGGCCTGCGATGTGGCCGAGAAATCTGGCGCAGCACCGATTCCCGAAATTATGATTCCGCTGGTCGCAACGCGCCGTGAGCTTACCATCCTCAAGGCACTGATTGACAAGACCGCCGGCGAAGTCTTCGCCGAGAAGGGCCGTGAGCTGGAATACCTCGTCGGCACAATGATTGAACTACCGCGCGCTGCGTTGGTGGCTGGCGACATAGCGCATGACGCTGCTTTCTTCTCCTTCGGCACAAACGATCTGACGCAAACAACTCTCGGCGTTTCACGGGATGACGCGGCTCGGTTCCTCGCACCATATGTCGAACGCGGCATCTATCCGCGTGATCCGTTCGTCAGCCTCGATATTGAAGGCGTCGGCCAGTTGGTCGAGCTCGCTGCCGAACGGGGTAGAGCAACGCGGCCTGAAATTAAGCTCGGAATCTGCGGCGAACATGGCGGTGATCCGGCTAGCATCGACTTCTGCGAGCAGCAGAACCTCGATTACGTTTCGGCCTCACCATACCGTGTACCGATTGCGCGCCTTGCAGCAGCGCAGGCGGCCCTAAGGTAGAAGGAGCGCTAAGACCTCCAGCCGCTTAGAGTGATAATCTCGAAGCGCTCGGCAGTCTTGCCGTCAGCATTAGCCTTCGCCTTAAAAGCCTGCTGCGCGAAGCGGTAGGCAAAGCGCCCCAGTGGCGGTGCGCGATTGTTTAGCGCGTTTCCAAGGCCTTGTTCGCGCAAATCACCGATAAGCGTTTCGAGCGAACCGAAGCGCACGTCGACTGAATGGCCATCGACCACCTGTTTGGTAAAACCCGCACGCTGCATCAGCTCCGATCCGGCGCGGACATCGACCATAGGATGCATCCGCGCCGCTGGCCTCTCACCGTCGGCTTGGAGCAGGGAAGCGCGCAAGTTCTGCAGGCTTCCCGCACCGACAATGTTGCCGATGAAGAAGCCGCCTGGAGCTAGAGCATCACGAATATGGATCAACGCACCTGGCAGGTCGTTGACCGTGTCGAGCGTGCCGAAGCTGGCAATCAGGTCAAAACCTTGGACCGGGAAGGGCAGGCCCTCGCCGAGCTCCAAGGTCCCACCAATGCCGGCGGGATCAGCTGCCACGACTTCTGCGCCCGTCAGAGATTCGTTAAAGCGACCAGTCCAGTCACCGATCACCAACGCGCGCCTTGGGTCCAAACGCATGAAATCGAGCCGATCGATAGTATCTTCCACCATATCATCCAGCACATAGCGGGCGGCGTCCCCGCGTTGCTGCAAAGCATGCATCCGCTTGCGATTTGCAAGGCGGCGTGCGTCACTGAAAATCTGCGGAGGTGTCTTTACTTCCATAGCTTTAAGTTCTGCCTTGCTTGCTGTCCGCGCGCAAGTCAGCCACTGTGTTTGTCGTGAGTTTCAAAGAAATCGTCGCCCCTGTTGTGGATCTGATTTACCCGCCGATCTGCCCGCTATGAGGCGATGGCTGGGCGGCGCAGACGGGGCTGTGCAGTGAATGCTGGTCCCAACTCGTGATCCCCGAAACCCCGCTTGCCATAGCTGCCAGCGACTGTTTGCGGACGGGGTAGAGCAGGATCATGCCATTTGCGCTCCCTGTTTGGCGGACCCGCCCATTCATGACGGGATTGCAGCTAATGGCCGCGTGTTTGCCGGAACTTGAGGGTGACTGGCTAATCATTCCAGCACCCCTGCATCGATTGCGTATCTGGAAGCGCGGTTTCAACCGGGCAGCGATGCTTGCGAGCGAGAAGGGGAAATTGAAGAGCGCCGCAATGTGTGTTGATGGGCTTGTTCGGTTGAAGAAGACCCCTTCGCTGGGCGGCCTTGGCAAGAAAGCCCGTGCAAAAGCACTAGCGGGAGCAATTGGTGTTAACCCGAGACGTAGTGGAAGCCTCCAAGGTGCACAGATCATTTTGGTGGATGTTGTTATGACCAGCGGAGCAACCAGCAACGCTTGTGTAAATGCGCTCAAGAAGGCCGGCGCGGACAAGGTGATTGTGGTCTGTTTCGCCAGAGTCTTGGACGAGCCCTGAGTTTTTCAAAGACAAATAGCGTAGAAACAGAAACGCCCGAGGCCGAAGCCCCGGGCGTAACGTGACGAAATCAATGGATCCACCTTGCGGTTTACGACATCACTCCCCCAAGCGGTGTCGGGACCCTATCCCTCATTTTCGTCCCAGACGCGCCAGATTTTGCAATCGGCTGCAGGCCTGGACCCCTGAACCTCGGCGCTCTTACTGACGCCGTTTGTCTAGTGGTGACTTCCCTCACGGAAAGACGAGTTCGTATTCTCACTCCGTTGTGAAATTTCCTAGAACCAATTGTGACAGGCATAGATTTTGAGGCGTCATTGTGGTTATCCTGCAACTACGGTCCGGCGCACGTAATGTTTGGGCCTGCAACAGGAAGCGGATTGAAACACTTCATGCAAAATGACGATAAATTGTGCCGTGAGGCCGGCTCCGAGTTTCTGCCTAAATTTGACGATAAGGGTTTGATTACTGCGGTTGTTCAGGACTCAACCAGCAAAGAGGTTCTGATGCTTGCGCACATGGACGCAGAAGCTTTGGCCAAGACTCGTGAAACCGGAATTGCGCACTTCTTCTCGCGGTCGCGGGCACAGCTTTGGATGAAGGGGGAGACATCGGGCAACACTTTGGCAGTGCGGCAAATATTAGTCGATTGCGACCAAGATGCGGTGATACTGCTCTGCGATCCTGCTGGTCCAGCCTGCCACAGTGGCGCGGTGAGTTGTTTCTATCGCGCGTTGGCTGGAAAGGGTTTGAGCCAAATCCTGAATTGACCTTTACGTTAAGGTTAGCTATGAGAAAGGCGTGACCCAGACCATCAACCAGTCCGCCCCAGAGGCCCCCAGCACCCGATCAGGTGCACATTCGGGTGCCCATATCAATCGCCCCGATGCGCAGGCACGTGAGAAATACACGATCTCTGACCTCACTCGCGAATTCGACGTGACGGCTCGCGCGCTTCGCTTTTACGAGGATGAAGGTCTGATAGCTCCGGCTCGTGTCGGATTGCAGAGGATTTACTCCATGCGCGACCGTGCGCGGCTTGCATGGATTATGCGGGCTAAGAATGTTGGCTTCAGCCTGACGGAGATCAAGGAGATGATCGATCTCTATGATCTGGGTGATGGCCGGGTCGAACAGCGCCGCGTCACAATTGAACGCTGTCGCGCGCATGTCGCCAAATTGAAACAACAACGCGAAGACATTGATGCCTCCATCACTGAGCTTTCAGAATTTATCACGCAGATCGAAAATCTGGACCTGCCGCGCTGATCGCGGCGTTCCATACTTCAACTAAGGAAATACCATGCCCACCTATAAAGCTCCCGTCCGTGACGCGCGCTTCATCCTGAATGAAGTGCTGAACCTGGAAAGCTACGGCAACCTACCCGGCTTCGAGAGCGCATCGGCTGATATTGTTGACGCTGTTCTTGAAGAGGGCGGAAAGTTTACCGCCGAAGTCCTGTTCCCGCTCAATGCAGTGGGCGATCAGGAAGGTTGTACGCGGCACGAAGATGGTTCTGTAACAACTCCAACCGGTTTCAAGGAAGCGTTCGAGCAGTTCAAGGAAGCGGGCTGGGGCACGTTGTCCGCTCCTGAAGAATTTGGCGGGCAGGGCATGCCGCACGCCATCGGCTTCGTGATGGAAGAATTTATGGCGTCCTCCAATCAGGCGTTTGGCATGTATCCCGGCCTGACAAATGGCGCAGTTTCGGCGATCCTTGCCAAGGGTTCGCAGGAGCAAAAGGAAACATACGCTCCGAAAATGATTTCCGGCCAGTGGACCGGTACAATGAATCTGACCGAGCCGCATTGCGGCACCGATCTGGGCCTCATCCGCACCAAAGCTGTTCCGCAAGCTGACGGTTCTTACGCCATCACTGGCATGAAGATTTTCATCAGCTCCGGCGAGCATGACATGGCGGAAAACATCATCCACCTCGTCCTGGCCAAGACTCCCGGCGCGCCGGAGTCGTCCAAGGGCATCTCGCTCTTCATCGTACCGAAGTTCCTGCTCGACGAAAACGAGAACCCCGGCAAGCGCAACGGCGTTTCCTGCGGCTCGATCGAACATAAGATGGGCATCCACGGCAACTCGACCTGCGTCATGAATTATGACGATGCGATCGGTTACATGGTCGGCGAAGAGAACAAGGGCCTCGCCGCTATGTTCATCATGATGAATGCCGCGCGTTTGGGTGTTGGTATACAAGGCCTATCGCAGTCGGAAGTCAGCTATCAGAACGCCGTTCAATACGCTGGCGATCGCCGTCAGGGCCGCGCTCTGACCGGTCCTGCCGAGCCTGAAGAAAAAGCTGACACTCTTTTCGTCCACCCTGACATTCGCCGGATGCTGATGGACGCCAAGGCGTTCAACGAAGGCATGCGGGCACTGTGCATTTGGGGCGCTTTACAGGTTGATCTCAGCCACAAGGCCGCGACCGAAGAAGAGCGTGAAACCGCCGACGATATCATTGGTTTGCTGACCCCGGTCATCAAGGGTTACGGCACTGACAAAGGCTATGACATCGCGACCAACATGCAGCAGGTCTATGGCGGCCATGGCTACATTGAAGAATGGGGCATGTCCCAATATGTCCGCGATGCCCGGATCGCCATGATCTATGAAGGTGCCAACGGCGTGCAGGCAATGGATCTGTGCGGACGTAAGCTGGCCCAGCATGGCGGCCGCGCAGTGCAGGCGTTCTTCAAAGTTGTCGACGAGGAATGCGCCGCAGCTAAGAATGTGCCTGAGCTGGCCGAACTCGCTGAGCGGATCGAGAAATCAAACGGCGAACTGAAAGCAGCCACCATGTGGTTCATGCAAAACGCGATGGCGAACCCGAACCACCTCGGCGCTGGCGCGCATCACTACATGCATATGATGGGCATCGTTGCTCTGGGCATGATGTGGCTGCGGATGGGCCAGACGGCCGCTGCGGCGCTCAAGAACGGAAGCGACGACAAGGCGTTCTACGAAGGCAAGCTGGTAACAGCGCGCTACTTCGGCGAGCGCTTCACACCGGACGTAGGCGCACTCCGCCGCAAGATTGAAACCGGCGGCGACGCGATGATGGAACTGCCTGCTGAGGCATTCGCTACGGCTTAAAAGTCAGATTGCGCAAAAGAGAACGGGCCGTAGGAGTGATTCTCCGGCCCGTTTTTTGTTGGTCAGTGATGCAGCCAGCAGTTGCTGGTTTACTCCGGCAAGAAGTCCGGCACTGACAGATACCGCTCACCCGTGTCGTAGTTGAAGCCCAGCACCCGCGCCCCGGCATCCAATTCGGGCAGTTTCTTCGCTATCGCTGCCAAGGTCGCACCGGATGAAATACCGACCAACAGGCCCTCCTCGGCTGCGCAGCGGCGCGCCATATCCTTGGCAGCACCCGCATCCACTTGGATCGCGCCGTCAATTGCTTGTGTATGCAAGTTGCCGGGGATGAAGCCTGCGCCGATGCCCTGAATCGGGTGAGGCCCGGGCTGACCGCCTGCGATTACGGGCGATAGTTCCGGTTCGACGGCATAGGCTTTCATGGCCGTCCAGGTCTTCTTCAGTTCTTCAGCGCAGCCGGTCAGGTGGCCGCCGGTTCCGACACCGGTGATCATCACGTCGATAGGCGTGTCGGCGAAGTCTTTCAGGATTTCCTGAGCGGTGGTTCGCATATGGACCTTGTAGTTTGCGGGATTGTCGAACTGGGCGGGCATCCATGCGCCGTCCATTTGTTCGGTCAATTCGGTCGCGCGTTCGATGGCGCCTTTCATGCCCTTGGCCTTGTCCGTCAGATCGAAAGTCGCGCCATAGGCCAGCATTAGGCGGCGGCGCTCGATGCTCATGCTTTCGGGCATGACGAGGACTAGCTTGTAGCCCTTTACTGCGGCTACCATTGCCAGGCCAATGCCGGTGTTGCCGCTGGTCGGCTCCACAATAGTGCCGCCCGGTTTAAGCGCGCCGCTGTTCTCGGCATCTTCAATCATGGCGAGCGCGATGCGGTCCTTGATTGATCCGCCGGGATTGCCGCGCTCGCTCTTCACCCAGACTTCATGATCGGGGAACATCCGGGCCATGCGAATATGCGGTGTGTTGCCGATAGTGGCGAGGACGTTGGCGGCTTTCATTGTTTTTGCTCCTGCGTATTGGGGGAGGTGTCTGTATCGTCTAACTCATCAGGCGGATCGAAGGTCCGCGTATTCCTTAGCACTGGAAAGATGCGCGACCAAAGCGCGACTGTCGCAAGTGCACCCACGCCGCCAGTTACAACGGCAGCCACCGGCCCGACAAAGAATGCCAGTGTGCCGGAAAAGAAGTCACCAAATTCGTTGGAGGCGGAGATTGTCAGCAGCGAAACTGACGAAACGCGGCCTCGCTTGTCATCTGGTGTATGCAGCTGGACCAGCGACTGGCGGATATAGACCGAGAACATATCAGCCGCGCCGACAATGAACAGCATCGCGAGCGAGAGCGGCATGAATGTTGATAGACCGAATACGATGGTAGCCACGCCGAAGATCGCCACCGCCCAAAGCATCTTGGGTCCGACATTTGTCTTGAGTGGGCGGAAGGAGAACCACAGGGCCGTGAGGGCAGCACCGACTGCGGGCGCGGCAGCCAATTGGCTGAGGCCGGTCGCGCCAACTTCCAGCACGTCGCGCGCATAGACGGGGAACAGCGCCGTCGCACCGGCCAGAAACACAGCGAACAGGTCGAGTGTGATGGCACTGAACACCATCTTGTTCCGCACAACATATTTGAGCCCGTCTACGATCTGTCCGATGGGCCGGTCTGTGCCGACGCGGGCAGGTTTGGGCACATGGCCAATGAAGCTGAGCGCGGTCAGAGAAACAACAAACAGGCCCGCCGCTATGAAGTAGGGCAGTGCTGGATCCACGACATAGAAATAGCCGCCAATGGCCGGACCGACAATCATCCCGACTTGCCACGCAATGGATGATAGCGCGATGGCCGTGGGCAAAATGGCTTTGGGCACAAGGTTCGGGGCGAGGGCAGACAGAGCAGGACCGGCGAAGGCCCGGGCGATGCCGAGCAGGACCGCGACGCTGAACAAGCTCGTTAGGCTGATTGCATCGGTGTAAGTGAGGTAAGCCAAAATGGCCGCGCACACGCCTTGCAGCATCACTGTCAGCCGCGCGACATTGCGGCGATTCAACCGGTCAGCAGCAAGCCCTGAAAACGGGGTTAGCAGGAATAGCGGAACGAATTGTAGTAGGCCGATCAGAGCCAGCTGGCCCGAAGCCTCGCCAACGCCCATGCCCCCGTCGCGTGCGATATTATAGGTCTGCCAGCCGATAATCAGCAGCATGGCGTATTGCGCCAAAGTCATCGCAAAGCGCGATACCCAGTAGGCGCGGAAATTCGGGATCTGGAATGGGTTTGTCGGTTCGCTCACGCCTGCGCAATGGCAGGGCTTAGCCTTATTGTGAAGTGGGAGGCGTAGACAGCCCTCAGCGGTCTTTTCGCAACCTTGGGTTAGGCTGCAGCGCCTCCACTACGGCAACGAAGTCTTCGAGCCGGATAATCCGCTCAAACTGGAAGCCGGCGCGTTCGCCGGAAAGCCACATTACATAGGCCTCGATCCGGCCAATCACCGGGAAGCGAATGATAACCCGTTCACCGCGGCAAAGCTCAGGAGCCTTGTCGATCATGAAACCATGCGCCGAGATATTCGAGACCTGCAGGTCCATATCGCCGTGATCGCGGTGCTCCGCGATTACGGGATAGTCGACCGGATGACGCGTAGCGCGGCGCTGATCAGTTACAGAAAGTGATGCTCCAACAGACACTGGTTGGTGGCCCTCCATGGCGGTCATTGAAACCACTTTATGAAGGTAAAAGGCTGATAAAGGGTAAAGCCTGCCTGTCCCAATATAGGACAATGCTATTAAAAACTAAGGATTTAATATGCCGTGCTTCTTCTTTCCTGAAGAAAGCCGAACTTCTGAACCGCCAGTGATGTGATGATTCTCATCTTTGATCTGCTCGCCGTCCACACGCGCACCGCCGCCAGCGATTAAGCGTTTTGCCTCACCCCGGCTTTTGGCAAATCCTATCCCGACCAATGCATCTAGGATTGAAATTCCTTCTGCCGGCAGATCAAATGCTGGGAGGTCTTCACCTACGCCGCCGCCGGCAAATGTCTGGCTAGCGGTTTGTTCAGCTGTCTTCGCCGCTTCCGCTCCGCGTACGAGAGCGGTAACCTCATTGGCCAGCACCACCTTCGCATCATTGATGGCGCTGCCTTCGAGTTTCTCGAGGCGAGCAATTTCGTCCAAGGGCAGGTCAGTGAACAGGCGCAGGAATTTGCCGACATCGCGGTCATCGGTGTTGCGCCAATATTGCCAGAAGTCATAGGCAGGCAGCTGGTCTTCATTCAGCCACACTGCACCGGCAGCCGTCTTGCCCATCTTCGCGCCGTCTGCGGTGGTGAGAAGCGGCGTAGTGACACCGAACAGCTCCGTGCCGTCCATCCGGCGGCCAAGCTCCACGCCGTTGATGATATTGCCCCACTGGTCACTGCCGCCCATTTGCAAGCGTGCGCCCATTGCCCGCGACAGGTAGCGGAAATCGTATCCTTGAAGGATCATGTAGTTAAATTCGAGGAAAGTCATCGGCTGTTCGCGTTCAAGCCGCAGCTTCACTGAATCGAATGATAGCATCCGGTTGACGGTGAAATGCGAACCAACCTTTTGCAGTATTTCGATGTAGCCAAGCTTCCCCAGCCAATCCTGATTGTTGACCATGACGGCATCTGTTGGACCATCACCAAAGGTCAGCAGCTGCTCGAAGGCAGTGCGTATAGATGCGATGTTCCCATCGATAGCTTCGTCGGTCAGCATCTTGCGACTTTCGTCGCGTCCGGTGGGGTCGCCAATACGGGTAGTGCCTCCGCCCATAACAACGACTGGTTTGTGCCCTGCCTGCTGCAGGCGTCGCAGGAGCATGATTTGCACAAGAGAGCCGATGTGCAGCGATGGCGCAGTGGCGTCGAAGCCGATATAGCCCGGAACGACCTGTTTGGCAGCGAGCGCGTCTAGGCCCGCCGCATCGGTGGTCTGGTGGATGTAGCCGCGCTCCGTCAACAGGCGCATGAGTTCGGATTTGTGCTCGGTCATAGGGACGCGCTCCTAGCAGCGTTTTTGGCCGCCCCCAAGTGACTTGCGAACTTGGGCACGCTCGGCAATAGCTTGTCGATGAAATCATTACGTCTCCATCCCGTTTGCCCGGCGGGCGCTGTCATCCAGGTCACTGCTGAAGTGTTATCGACCAAAGACGGTTGCCGCGCGCGCTTTGCCGCCAGTGGCGAAATGATCGAAGCCATCATTCCGGGGCTAGAAGAGCCCGAGCGAATGGACGATTTATGGAAAGCCACCTGCTTTGAAATTTTCTGGGAGCGCGAAGATGGTTCCTACCGCGAATTCAATCTGTCGCCCTCTACCCGCTGGGCTTGTTATGATTTCGATAGCTTCCGAGAGGGGATGCGAAACGCGCCCGCTGAAGTGACCATCACCTTCGAAGCAACTACGGAAGGTATGGAATTGATCGCCGATATCAAATCTGAACTGCCGCTTCCGGCCAAGGTCGCTTTGAACGCGATCATCGAAGAGCAAGATGGCGTACTGCGTTTCTGGGCACTCGATTTCGCGGAGGGTAAACCGGAATTCCATAGCGAAGTGTGCCGCGCCTTGACAGTGGAGCGAGCGGTATCACTATGAAATTCGGAATAGATCGCCTGCTGGCAGAGCCTGAACTACGCGCCCCGCTCGATGGCAAGCGTGTCGCCCTCGTTGCCCATCCTGCATCGGTCACAGAAGACCTGACGCATAGCCTCGATGCGTTGATTGCTGCGGGTGTGAACATCACCAGCGCCTTTGGCCCCCAGCACGGACTGAAGGGTGATAAGCAAGATAATATGGTCGAAACGGCGGATGAGACCGATCCGCAATATGGCATCCCCGTGTTCAGCCTCTACGGCGAAGTCCGCCGCCCGACCGGCCAGATGATGTCCTCCGCAGATGTATTCCTGTTCGACCTGCAAGACCTTGGCTGCCGCATCTACACATTCGTCACAACGCTGCTTTATATGCTTGAAGCAGCGCAGGCCCACGGCAAGGAAGTCTGGGTGCTAGACCGCCCGAACCCTGCTGGCCGTCCGGTAGAGGGCACACTGCTGCTGCCCGGACACGAAAGCTTTGTCGGCGCAGGCCCCATGCCGATGCGCCACGGTCTGACGCTGGGTGAAATGGGCCACTGGTTCATCGATCACTTCGGCCTCGACGTGCCGTATAAGGTGATCGAAATGCAGGGCTGGGAGCCTGACGCCGCACCCGGTTACGGCTGGCCAACGGACCGCGTGTGGATCAACCCGAGCCCCAATGCGGCAAATGTAAACATGGCCCGCACTTATGCCGGAACAGTGATGATCGAAGGCGCCAATGTGAGCGAGGGCAGGGGAACCACCCGCCCGCTGGAAGTGCTATTCGGCGCGCCCGACCTAGACGCAGCTGCGGTGCTAGCCGAAATGCGCCGCATCGCGCCCGAATGGATGCAAGGCTGCGGCTTACGCGAATGCCACTTCGAGCCAACCTTTCACAAACACGCAGGCCAGCTCTGCAACGCCCTGATGATCCACGCGGAGGGCCCGTTCTATGATCACCAAGCCTTCAAGCCGTGGCGCCTGCAAGCGCTAGCCTTCAAAGCCATCCGCAACCTGCACCCCGATTACGACCTATGGCGCGACTTCCCCTATGAGTATGAGCTGGAACGCCTCGCGATTGATGTGATCAATGGCGGGCCGAGCTTACGTGAATGGGTGGATGATGCCGGAAGTGCACTGGCTGATCTGGAGGCCCTGGCGGCCAAGGATGAGGCGAGTTGGTGCGAAGCGGTGCTGAGGCATTTGAGGTATTAATACCGAAGTTCCGTGTTTAACTGCCTGACTTAACAGCAAGCTCAGCTAAAATAGGCTACTTGAAGTTGGCTCTGAATTGCAAAAATTGAAAAATTGTGTCACTATTATTTCAGGGGCGCATCATAACTAGTAAAACTGTTTTACAGATTTTATCTAGTTTTTTGCATAAGGTAGCAAATCTATGAAAAAGTTTTTCATGGGCGCCGCAGCTGCGGCATCGATTTTATTTTCCGGCACTGCAATGGGGCAAAGTTTTACCTATGACGTTACATGGGAACCAGTTGAAACAATTGGCGGAATGACTGGCGCTGATGGACCGCAATATGGCGGCGGCGTAGTCAAGGGAACGTATAACACCGTCTTTTCTGACGGGAGCAAGGTGTCAGGGACAGTAAAATGCGTTGGCATGGACCAACCTGACGGCGGTATTTTTGCCATCCATCTAGCTTGTACCACTAGCGATTCTACCGGAACCGGCTCGCTGATATACGGATGCAATTACTTGGGCGAGCGCGGGCCTGAAACCGCTCTTGGATGTGTTGGCGGCATCGAGGGCAAAGAGGGCGATTCCACCGGTCGCCGTGGGGGTCTAACCATGGAATGGTACTCCGCCACCAAGTCTCGCGGTACCGGTCAATGGTACGGGGAGTGACACGCTGAATTTCTAGATGTGCCGGTCGCCACTCGTGAGATTGGTGGCCGGTATCGGCTTTTGCACTAGCGAAACCAACACGAAGCTGATCTGCATTAGCAGGTACCAGGCCCCGAGCTTGTTCAAGGAGACCATCTCCCAACCATCTTCCTGCCCTGGATAATTCCACGCATTGGCATAGGTCGCGATATTCTCCGCGAACCAGATGAATATAGCCACCAGGCCCGCACCAATTATCAGGGGCATATGGCGATAGGTTTGCCAAGGTTTGAAATAGATTTGTGTGCGCCAGAACAGCAGGAAAATTGCCGCGAACAGGAACCAGCGGAAATCGTAAATCCAGTGATGCGCGAAGAAGTTCACGTAAATCGCTGCGGCGAGCAGATAGGTTGCCCACATTGGCGGATAATGCGTGTAGCGGAACTCGAATATCCGCCAGACCCGCGCGATGTAGCTGCCGACTGCAGCGTACATAAAGCCTGAAAATAGCGGTACGGCGCCAATATGCAGCACGCTATCCTCGGGATATGTCCATGATCCAGCGGAGGTTTTGAACAGTTCCATGACTGTGCCGACAACGTGGAAGATCAGGATTACTGCTCCTTCGCGCAGACTCTCAAGACGTAGAAGAAGCAGCGCCAGTTGGATGCCAATCGCGCAGATCGTCAGAAAGTCATATCGGTGCAGCGGCGCGTCATCGGGATAGAATAGATGCGTCGCGAGCAGCAGAAACAGCAGCAATCCCCCGAACAGGCATGCCCAAGCCTGCTTGAAGCCGAAGAGCAGGAATTCGTATAGATACTGCCGCCAGCCTTCGCGCGGAATGCGGGCTTCGAGCTGTCGCCGGACTGCGTGGAAACGGGTTTGCGTGCGGTTAACCACCCTGCTTCCGCGTCAGCTCCCGCATCGCTTCGTCGAGCCCGTCCAGCGTGAGCTCATACATCCGGTCGTTCACCAGTTGCTTCAGCATCTTGGTGCTTTGTGAGTAGCCCCACTGCTTTTCGGGCACGGGGTTGAGCCATACAGTCGCGGGATAGGTGTTGGCGACGCGCTGCATCCACATTGCGCCGGCTTCCTCGTTCATGTGCTCCACGCTGCCGCCCGGATGGGTGATTTCATAGGGGCTCATGGCCGCATCACCGACAAAGATCGCCTTATAGTCGTGGCCGTATTTGTGGAGGATATCCCAGGTCTTGGTTCGTTCGGTCCAGCGGCGGCGATTGTCCTTCCACACGCCTTCATACAAACAGTTGTGGAAGTAGAAAAATTCAAGGTTTTTGAATTCGCTATTGGCTGCACTGAACAATTCTTCGACTACTTTGATGAATGGGTCCATCGATCCGCCCACGTCGAGGAACAGCAGCAGCTTTACCGCATTATGCCGCTCAGGCCGCATGCGGATATCGAGCCAGCCCTGCTTGGCCGTGCCGTCGATGGTCGCGTCCAGATCAAGCTCGTCCGCCGCGCCTTCGCGCGCAAAGCGGCGCAGGCGGCGCAGCGCCATCTTGATGTTGCGCGTGCCTAGTTCTCGGGTGCTGTCGAGGTTCTTGAACTCGCGTTTTTCCCACACCTTTACCGCGCGCTTATGCTTGCCTTCGCCGCCGATCCGCACGCCTTCAGGGTTGTAACCACCATGACCGAAGGGCGAGGTGCCGCCCGTGCCGACCCATTTATTGCCGCCCTCGTGGCGTTTTTGCTGTTCTTCGAGCCGCTTTTTGAGCGTGTCCATGATCTCGTCCCAGTCGCCCAGGCTCTCGATCTCGGCCATTTCCTCCGGCGTCAGGAATTTCTCCGCAACCGCCTTCAGCCATTCCTCTGGGATTTCGACCGGGTTCTGGCCATAATCGGACCTGATGCCCTTGAAGACTTTCTGGAACACCTGATCAAACCGGTCGAGCATCCCCTCATCCTTCACGAATGTCGCGCGGGAGAGATAGTAAAATGCCTCAGGCGTCTGCTCGATCACATCCCGGTCCAGCGCCTCAAGCAGCGTCAAATGCTCCTTGAAACTGGCTGGAATGCCAGCGCTGCGCAGTTCGTCTATGAAATCGAAGAACATGGGTGGATCAGGTCTGGCGGCGCGACATAAATGCGAGGCGCTCGAACATCATAACATCCTGCTCGTTCTTCAGCAGCGCGCCGTGGAGTGGCGGGATGGCCTTGGTGGAATCGCTGTTTTGCAGGACTTCCAGTGGCATATCTTCGTTGAGCAGTAGCTTCAGCCAGTCAAGCAACTCGCTGGTGCTGGGCTTCTTTTTCAGACCTGGCACTTCGCGTAATTCGTAGAATATATCCATCGCCTTGCTCACGAGGTTCTTCTGGATATCGGGGAAGTGGACGTCGATGATCGACTGCATCGTGTCGCGATCGGGGAACTTGATATAATGGAAGAAACAGCGGCGCAGGAATGCGTCGGGCAGTTCCTTTTCATTATTCGATGTGATGATGATGATCGGGCGTTCTTTCGCCGTTATCCGCTCCTTCGTTTCGTAAACGTCGAAGCTCATCCGGTCGAGTTCCTGCAGCAGATCGTTGGGGAATTCGATGTCAGCTTTGTCGATCTCGTCAATCAGCAGCACAGGCAGCTGCGGGCTGGTGAAAGCCTCCCACAATTTGCCCTTGCGGATATAGTTTGAAATGTCGTGAACGGCTTCTTCGCCGAGCTGCCCATCACGTAGGCGCGCAACGGCGTCATACTCATACAGGCCCTGCTGCGCCTTAGTGGTGGATTTGACGTTCCACTCGATCAGGGGCGCGCCCATGGATTTGGCGACCTCGTGAGCCAGTACAGTCTTACCCGTGCCTGGTTCGCCCTTCACCAGCAGCGGGCGGCGAAGCATTGCTGCCGCATTGACTGCAACCTTCAGGTCGTCAGTCGCGATGTAGTCACGGGTTCCTTCAAAGCCGCTGGTGGTCTGGTTTGTCATGCATAAATCCTGTCGTTTAATCGGTTGATTAAACTCTTAGGTGCACTGCAACAGAGAGGCAAGGGGGGAGGATAGATCAGGCATCGATCAAATCTCGGTCGACTTCGCCCGCGCGATTCTGGATGAAGTTGAAGCGGTGTTCGGGGTTTCGGCCCATCAGGCGGTCGACCAATTCGGTTACTACGGCGCGGTCTTCGAACTCTTGCGGCAGAGTGATGCGGATCAGGCTGCGGCTTTCGGGGTTCATGGTGGTTTCGCGCAATTGTGAAGGGTTCATTTCGCCGAGACCCTTGAAGCGGCCGACTTCGACCTTCTTGCCCTTGAATACGGTTGCTTCCAGCTCTGCACGATGTGCATCATCGCGGGCATATCGGCTTTCCTTACCTGACACGAGGCGGTAGAGTGGCGGCTGCGCGAGGAATAGGTGCCCCTTGCGGACGATGTCAGACATTTCTTGGAAGAAGAACGTCATCAACAGCGTAGCAATATGCGCGCCGTCGACATCGGCGTCAGTCATGATGACGACGCGGTCATAGCGAAGGTTTTCCGCATCGCAATCCTTGCGCGTCCCGCATCCCAACGCGAGCGAAAGGTCGGCGATTTCGCTGTTAGCGGCGATTTTTTCAGGAGTGGCGCTGGCGACATTGAGGATTTTGCCGCGGATAGGCAGGATCGCTTGCGTCTTGCGGTTGCGCGCTTGCTTGGCGCTGCCGCCAGCCGAATCCCCTTCAACGATGAAGATTTCGGTTTCGCCTTCACCTTCGCCTGAACAATCAGTTAGCTTGCCGGGCAGGCGCAGTTTCTTGGCGTTGGTGGCGGTCTTGCGTTTGACTTCGCGCTCAGCCTTGCGGCGGAGGCGTTCATCCATCCGCTCCATGACTTGGCCCAGCAGCGCTTTACCGCGGTCCATATTGTCTGTGAGGAAGTGGTCGAAGTGATCGCGAACGGCGTTTTCGACCAGCCGCGTTGCGTCAGCCGAGGTCAGGCGATCCTTGGTCTGGCTCTGGAACTGGGGGTCGCGGATGAACAGCGACAGCATGATTTCGCTGCCAGCCATGATGTCATCGCCGGTAAGCTCCTTGGCCTTTTTCGTGCCGGTAAGCTCGCCAAATGCGCGAAGCCCCTTGGTCAATGCAGCGCGCAGTCCCTGTTCATGGGTGCCTCCATCGGGAGTGGGCACGGTGTTACAATACCAGCTGGTCGATCCCTCGGACCAAAGCGGCCAAGCGATGGCCCATTCGACGCGACCTTTTGAAATGCCGTCAGGACTAGCGGAAAAGTCCTGATCGCCTGTGAAGGGGATCGCGGTGACGCATTCGCGGTCTGCTATCTGTTCAGCCAGATGGTCGGCCAGGCCGCCGGGGAATTGGAATGTCGCCTCTTCGGGCACGTCTTCGCCCGCCAGTTCGGGCGCACATTTCCAGCGGATTTCGACGCCTGCGAACAGGTAAGCCTTGGACCGCGCAAGTTTGAACAAGCGCTTTGGCTTGAACTGACGGTCGCCGAAGATTTCGGTGTCGGGCGTGAAGGCTACCGTGGTGCCGCGGCGATTAGGCGTTGCGCCAAGCTTCTTGATCTTGCCGAGAGTTTCGCCCTTGGAGAATTCCTGCGCGTAGAGCTGCTTGTCACGTGCGACTTCCACGCGGGTGTGGCTGGACAGCGCGTTGACCACCGACACGCCTACCCCATGCAGGCCGCCGCTTGTTGCATAGGCTTTGCCGCTGAACTTACCGCCGGAGTGGAGCGTCGAGAGAATGACTTCGAGCGTCGATTTGCCCGGGAATTTCGGATGTTCGTCGACTGGAATGCCGCGGCCATTATCGCTGACGGTCAGGCGGTTGCCCGGCTCCAGCGTTACTTCGATACGGTTGGCGTATCCTGCGACGGCTTCGTCCATTGCGTTGTCTATTACTTCGGCGGCGAGGTGGTGCAGCGCGCGTTCGTCGATCCCGCCAATATACATGCCGGGACGGCGGCGGACAGGTTCCAGCCCTTCGAGAACTTCGATCGAAGAACTGTCATATTTGCTGTTATCCGCGGGTGGATCTTTAAAAAGGTCGTCGGCCATGCGGTTGCTATATGCCCGCGATTCTCCGGCTTACAAGCAGCGTTCTTGCTTTATCGCCAGCCGTCTGGTCGCGGCGGCGAGTTAATCGACAAACTGTGCAGGCGCAGCATCGACAATCACCACGTTGCCAGGGCGAACCTCGCGGATTTCCATAGATCGTTCAGCGACACCGCTCCTGCTGAAGCGGAATGGTCCGTCGAGCCCAAGGAAGCCGCTCTGGTCGGTCATCTCACTGGTCGGGAAGCTTTCGCCCGGTTCCCAGCCCTTGGATGCCACACGTAATGCCAACAGCACGCTGTCATAGCCGAGCGTTGAAATACGGTAGGGAGCGCTGCCGAAACGAGTACGGTAGCTTTCGGAGAACTGCCGGTAGCGCTCGTCCGACACTGCTGAAAACAGTGCGCCGTTCATCGCAGAGGCGCGCGTCACGGCGGAATCGCCGCTCCACAGTTCTGTACCGATTAGTTGCAGATTACCGCTCCCAACGGGTTTGAGTTCGGTCGCAGCATCTGCGGATAGTCGCGCACCGTCGGCAATCAGCACACCGTCAAATCCGCCGCGCGTTTTCAGCCGCTGAGCCGCGCCGACGATTGAAGTATTGCCACGATCGTAGCGTTCGACCGTAACCAGAGTTACTCCGTGCTTCGCAGCAGCCGCACGGAATGCTGCCTCCGCGCCGTCACCATAATCGCCGGAAGGAACGAGTGCAGCGAAACGTTTCACGCCTTTGTTGCTGGCATATTCGACTGTGCGGTCAATCGATTGCCCTGGAACCTGACCGAGCAAATATACGCCTGCAGCAGAAGCTTTCGTATCGTTGGAGTACGAAATCATCGGCACGCCCGCCGCGCGGGTCTCGGCCAAAACGGCAGGAATGTTTTCTGCAAGCAGCGGCCCGAGCACCAACGTATTGTCATCAGCCATAGCGCGCCGCGCAGCATCGCGGGGGCGAGTGGCTGTGTCATATGTCGTGATCCGCAGATTCTCTGCGTTCGTATCCAGCAGCGCCATGGTCGTCGCATTGGCGATGGCTTGCCCGACGCTGCCATTGCGGCCCGATAGCGGCACAAGCAGAGCGACGCGGTGACGCTGTTGGTCCGGCGGCAGAACTTCTGGTTCGAAAACGGGGGCGGGTGCAGGCGTCGGTACAGGCGCAACCGGAGCTGAGCCGGCGCCCTTCGGAATCACGGAACAGGCCCCCAGAAGTAGCGCGCTGCCCATCACCATAAGTGCGTGCCCGTTTACGCGCCCTGTCATTAAATTCCCGAACATGCTTGCCGCTCTCCGTGTGGATAGTTCAAGAGGCTTCCGTGACCGAGACAGCACCACACATCCAGCCACCAGAAAAATTGCCTCCCGGCCTGTATATAGTCGCGACCCCGATTGGCAATCTCGGGGACATCACAATGCGGGCACAGGATATTCTGGCGCGCTGTGACGGGATCGCATGCGAGGATACCCGGGTAACTGGCAAGCTAATGAAACACCTTGGCTTGTCGAAGCCGCTCTGGCGATATGATGATCATAGCGGACAGAAAGACCGCGGCCGGCTGGTTGAATCGATGAAGTCCCGCGCGGTGGCGCTGGTCAGCGATGCGGGAACGCCGCTGATCGCCGACCCCGGATACCGGCTGGTTCAGGATGCGCGCGAAGCTGGCACTGCAGTAACCAGCATTCCAGGCCCCAATGCGATCACCACGGCGCTCACTCTGTCGGGTCTGCCGAATGACCGGTTCCTGTTCGCAGGCTTCCTGCCAGCAAAGGAAAAGGCGCGGCGCGAGGTATTGGTGGAACTGGCTCCGGTTAGAACGACGCTTATCTTTTATGAAACAGGCCCGCGTCTAACAAAGTCGCTCGCTGCCATCGGCGACAGCTTGCCCGGGCGCGAAGTGTCTGTGGCCCGCGAATTGACCAAACTGTTCGAGGAATGCCGCACCGGCTCCGCAGCCGAGCTGGCGGATCATTACATAGCGCATCCGCCCAAGGGTGAGATCGTGCTGCTGATCGGTCCGCCCGTTGATGCCGAGACCAGCGCGGAGGATGCCGACGACATGCTCCGCGCTGGTCTCAAGACTAGCAAGGCCTCACAAGCGGCGGGGGCGGTTGCGCGTGCGACCGGTCTCGACCGCAGGGCGCTATATGCCCGGGCTTTGGAGCTACGCAGCGAATGAAGCGGCAGATTGCTAAACAGCGCGGCCGCAAGGGGGAGCGTTTCGCTTCGCTCTGCATGCTGCTGCAAGGTTGGCGAACTGTCGCGAAACGGGTAAAGATACCGCGCGGCGAAATCGACCTGATCGTCCGCCGCGGCGACACCATTGTCTTCATCGAAGTTAAGTGGCGCGCGAAGCCTGCCGACCTCGACCATGCAACTGACGAATACCGCCTGCGCCACGTGGCTGCCGCTGTGGAAGCGGTGGCGCATGAATATGCCGAGCCGCATGAAACTATCAGTATTGATGTGATGCTCCTTGCGCCGGGTCACCGCCCGCGCCACATCGTCAACGCTTGCCAACCTTGAGGACCGACAAATGACCCTACGCATCGCGATGCAGATGGACCCTATGGAAAGCGTGAAAGTCGCCGGCGATTCCAGTTTTGCGTTGATGCTGTCGGCGCAGGAGCGCGGATATACAGTCTGGCACTATGACGTCGGCACGCTGGCTTATGATACGGGCGAGGACAAGCTGACCTCCTATGCCGCGCCGGTCACCGTCCAGCGGGTAGAGGACGATCATTTCACCATGGGCGAACATAGGCTGATTGACCTTGCCGAAGACATCGACGTTGTCATGATGCGTCAGGACCCGCCGTTCGACCTGGGATATATCAGTGCCGCGCTGCTGCTCGACAGGCTGAAAGGCCGCACTCTGGTCGCCAATGATCCGCGCGAAGTGGTGAATGCGCCCGAAAAAATGTTCGTCTTGGACTACGCGCGCTTTATGCCGCCTACGCTGATTGCGCGGCGTCTGGAGGATATTCAGGCTTTTCAGGCGAAACACGGCGCGGTTGTCGTGAAGCCGCTGCACGGCAATGGCGGCAAGGCGATTTTCAAGATCGACGAAGTTGGCACCAACATGGCGGCCCTGTCCGAGGTCTTCAATCAAACGTGGCCGGAAGCGCATATGGTGCAGCCATTCCTTCCTGAAGTAAGTCAAGGCGACAAACGGATCGTTCTGGTCGACGGCGTCGTCACAGGTGCGATCAATCGCAAGCCGGGCAAGGGAGAGTTTCGTTCGAATCTCGCGCAGGGCGGCTTCGCCGAAGCGGCTGAACTCACACCGCGCGAGCAGGAAATTTGCAACGCCATGGGACCGGAGCTTAAAAAGCGTGGCCTGATTTTTGTCGGAATCGATGTGATTGGCGGCAAATGGTTGACCGAGATTAATGTCACGTCGCCTACCGGTATTGTCGCAATCGATGCATTCAATGGCACCGATACTGCGGCACTGATCTGGGATGCGATCGAAGCGCGGCTGAGTTAATGCCTTCCCTCGTCATCCCCGCAAACGCGGGAACTCAGAGCGGCACCGTGCAATTTTTCAGCTGGGTTCCCGCGTTTGCGGGAATGACGAAAGTTGGGTCCGTGAAGCGTATATCTGCGATCTGCGTTAGAGCATCATGGACGAACTGATTGTTGAGATAATTTCGCGGCTTGGCTACGTCGGCGTGGCTCTGCTGATGATGATGGAAAACATTTTCCCACCCATGCCTTCCGAGGTAATCATGGGGGCAGGGGCGCTTGCCGTCGAACGTGGCCGGATGGAATTCTGGCCGCTGCTGATTGCGGGCACTTTCGGCACATTGGTGGGCAATTACTTCTGGTTCTGGATCGGCGACCGCTTCGGATATCGCAGACTAGGCCCGCTGATCGACCGGTTTGGTAAATGGCTAACTATGGAAATGGAAGATGTCGAACTCGCGAGCAAGTTCTTTCAGAGTCACGGACATTGGGTTGTGTTCATTCTGCGCGCGACACCTGTGATGCGGACGATGATCTCACTGCCTGCAGGATTAGCTCACATGAACAAGCTAAAGTTCTGTTTATTTACGGCAGCTGGTGCGGCGCTTTGGAATGTCATGTTGATCTTCGGGACGCAGTGGCTGTCGCGGACGTTCGATGACAATGACAATATCGTCGGTTGGTTGCTGTTCGCCATCGTGGTGATATCTGTCGGAGCATACTTCTGGCGGCTAGCGACGTGGAAACCGCGCGCGGAACGAAACTAATCGTCGTCCCAGCGCAGGCTGGGATCGCTATCAATAAGGTCCAATCTAGATTAACTCGATCCTAGCCTGCGCTGGGATGACGAAAGTGATCAACCTTTCCCTCTCGGATGCGCTGACCGGTACGTGTCGAGCAATGTAGCGGTATCGACCTTTGTATATATCTGCGTCGATCCAAGGCTGGCATGACCCAGCAATTCCTGCAGGCTTCTGAGGTCCGCCCCGGCACTGAGCAAATGCGTGGCAAAACTGTGCCGCAGCGCGTGCGGTGTAGCGGTGGATGGAAGACCTAACGCCGTGCGAGCGCGCGCGACTGCTTTCTGGACCATACCTTGCGACAATATCCCGCCTTTCACCCCGCGAAACAACGGATCATCTGGAGCGAGAGGCCACGGATTATCGGCGGCGTAGTCCGCCACAGCTTCTCGGATCACCGGGATCAGGGGTACCACGCGTTGTTTCCCCCCTTTGCCGGTCACATTCAGTGTCTCGCCTAGGGGGAGTGCAGCGCCCGTCAGTGACAATGCCTCGGCGATCCGCAGCCCAGCTCCGTAGAGCAAAAGCAGCACTGCCCGGTCACGCTTTCCGATCCAACCTTCGCCATTCGCCGCAACCTCTTCAGCCAGACCCGCGGCTTCGTCCGGCGTAACTGGGCGGGGCAGGCCCTTCTTCATTCGGGGGCCCCGCATTCTTGGCGGTGATGTGTCGGAATGTCCCGCCTGTGCCTTGGCGAAAGAGATAAACGCCTTGAGGGCCGACAATTCGCGCGCTGCCGAGGCATTGCCAAGTCCCTCCACGCGCCGCTCCGCCAGATGTGCGCGAAGTTTTCCGGCATCCAATTTCGCGATGTCCGACCAATCCGCCAGATCATTCGCCGCCAAGAGCCTGTTGGCTGCTGCGAGGTAGGCGCGAACTGTATGCTGGGATCGCCGCCGTCCGTCTTTGAGATGGCTGCGCCATTCGTCCGTGAGCTGCGGCTGGATCATGCCTCGACCAGTGCAGTCGGAACCAGCTCCGCCAAGAGGCTGTTGAGCACCGGCATTCCCTCCGGCGTAACGCCCACGGTTTCTCCGTCACGCCATGCCAAGCCGATGTCGCTGAAGAAGTTTAATCGCTCTGCATTGATCAGCAGCTCAGGCGCAATGCCGAGGCGCCTACCCAAGCGGGTCAGATCGACACCCTCAGCCAGCCGCAATCCCATCAAAAGCGCTTCGGAGGCTTGCTCATTGGTACCAAGCTGGCGGTCTTCATTGATCCCGTAGCCTCGCGCCTTGATTGCCGCCAGCCAGTTTTCGGGTTTCTTATGGCGGATAGTCGCTCGTCCGCTGCGGCGTCCATGAGCACCGGGGCCGATCCCACAATAGTCGCTGTATCGCCAATACGTTAGATTATGGCGGCTTTCCTCGCCGGGCCTTGCGTGATTGCTGACCTCATAGGCGGGCAGACCGGCATTGGCGGTCAGTTCGGCCGTTACGGCAAACAGGTCGGCAGCCGGATCATCGGCCAATGGATCGAACTTGCCGCGCCTCACATCGGTCGCAAATCGGGTGCCGGGTTCGATGGTGAGCTGGTAGAGCGACAGGTGCCCGGTTCCGAAGGCTAGGGCGCGTTCAAGTTCTTTAGACCAATCAACGACGCTTTGTTTTGGCCTCGCATAAATCAAATCGAAACTGACGCGTTCGAAATGTTGCTGCGCTGTAGCGAGTGCTGCGATGCCTTCATCCGCATTATGTAATCGGCCGAGAAAACGTAGCGTGTCGTTATCTAGTGCCTGCAATCCGAGGGACACACGGTTCACTCCGGCGAGCGCGATATCGGCGAATTTCGATGCTTCAACCGACGACGGATTGGCTTCAAGCGTAATCTCGATGCCGGGTGCAAAGCCCCACAAACGCTCTGCTTCATCCAGAAGCGCGCCGACCAGTTCGGGCGGCATCAGCGATGGAGTCCCGCCGCCAAAGAAGATACTCTCCAGCAGCTCGCCGCTCGCCAATTCAGCCTCATGGCGCATATCTGCCAACAAGCCTTCGCGCCATTGGACGATGTCGATTTCGTTACGGACATGACTGTTGAAATCACAATATGGGCATTTTGCGATGCAAAAGGGCCAATGGATATAAAGCGCGCGTGCCATGATCCTTTCAGGCTTCGTTAACTGGTTAAAGTCAAGGTCGTTGGCATGAGACGAACCGCGATCCTTGCAATTACAACCGCTGCTCTGGCGGCGATGTGCTTGGCGATGCCTGCGGGTGCGCAGGATGCTGTGAATCATCCATTTGCCGAGACACTGCTGATCAAACATAACAGGGCGCGCGCGCAGGTTGATGTGCCGGACCTGAAGTGGAGTCCAAAGCTCGCAGCAGAAGCCCGGGTTTGGGCAAAGCAGATGGCGCGGGATGACCGGATGTATCATTCGACGAATGAGCAACGCCGCAATGCTGGCGAAAACCTATGGCGCGGCACCACAGGATATTACCGCGCAGAGGATATGATGGACGCGTTTCTAAGTGAGCGGACAATGTTTCGTCGCGGCACATTTCCGGAAGTTTCGACGACCGGAAAGTGGGCCGATGTCGCCCATTACACGCAAATTATCTGGCCCGCTACGGAGGAAGTTGGCTGCGCGCTCGTTACCGGGCGACGCCATGATTTCCTTGCCTGCCGCTATTGGCCATCAGGCAATTGGGTCGGAAAGCCGGTAGGTTAGCACCATTCAGCCGAATTGCTCGGCGACGAGCTTTCTGAAAGCATCGGCGCGGTGGCTCATCGCGTGCTTTTCCGCTGGATCAAGTTCAGCGAAGGTCTGCTCGCGGCCCTGCGGCACGAACACGGGATCATAGCCAAACCCCAGCGTTCCGCGCGGAGGCCATGCGAGCGCCCCGTCGATCCGTCCCTCGTAAACTGCGCTTTCACCGTCCGGCCAAGCGAGTGCCAGCACACAGCTGAACCACGCATCTCGCGGTGCATCGGGACCTTTGCCCGCCAGCAAGCCTTCAACTTTGCCCATTGCCAAATACCAGTCGCGGCCTGCTTCGCCTTCAAACCATTGCCGCTCGGCCCAGTCCGCTGTGTAAACTCCGGGCCGGCCATCAAGCGCGGCGACCGATAACCCGCTATCGTCAGCGAGTGCCGCCATGCCGGAAGCCTTCGCCGAAGCGCGCGCTTTGATAAGCGCATTTTCGGTAAAGGTCTCTCCGGTTTCGGCTGGTTCCGGCAGCCCGAGTGATCCTGCCGAAAGGCATTTGACGCCGTGCGGCTCCAGCAAAGCCGCAATCTCTTTCAGCTTGCCGGAATTATGCGTGGCGATCACCAGAGTGCCCGAACCGATCCGCCGCGTCATTTTGTGGCAGCATCCTGTTCCTTGAAGATGCTGTCACAGCCGATTTGCGCAAGGCGGAGGAGGCGCAGGAGGCCTTCTTCATCATAGGTTGCGCCTTCGGCAGTTGCCTGCACCTCAGCGATCTGGCCGCCTTCGATCAATACGAAATTCGCGTCCGCATCGGCGTCGCTATCTTCGATGTAATCGAGGTCGAGGACCGGATTGCCTTTGTAGATACCGCAGGAAATAGCGGCGACCTTAGCAGTGATGGGATCATGCGTGATCGCGCCTTCTGCCATCAGCTTGTTGACTGCGAGGCGCAGCGCAACCCATGCGCCGGTGATCGAAGCTGTGCGGGTTCCGCCATCGGCTTGGATAACATCGCAATCGAGCGTGATCTGACGCTCGCCGAGCTTCTTCATATCGACGACGGCACGCAAGCTACGGCCAATAAGGCGCTGAATTTCCTGCGTCCGGCCTGACTGCTTGCCGCGAGCCGCCTCGCGCTGGTTGCGTGTGTTGGTCGAGCGTGGAAGCATCGAATATTCGCCCGTTACCCAGCCTTCACCCTTGCCGCGAAGCCAAGGCGGGATGCGTTCTTCGACGCTGGCAGTGCACAGCACTTTGGTATCGCCAAATGAAATCAGGCAAGAGCCTTCGGCATGTTTGGTGTAATTCGTTTCAATAGTAATCGCGCGCATTTCATCGGGCGCTCTTCCGGAAGGTCGCATTTCAGTCTCCTAGACACCCAAAACCGATCGCCCTGAGCTTGTCGAAGGGCTGTCCTTACTTCTTGCGGCAGTAAAAGAAAGTGCGGTCCTTCGACAAGCTCAGGACAAACAGGTTTTATTTCCTTATATGCATCGCGATGGCTCCAGCTTCTTCACCAAACCAGACGGTTTCCGAACTAACCGAACGCGCGCGGGAAATCTTCCGGCTCGTGGTCGAAGGATATATCGAATCGGGGCAGCCTGTCGGATCGAAAACTTTGGCGAGCGGGGTAGGGCTCAACTTGTCACCTGCCTCGATCCGTTCAGTTTTGAAAGATCTGGAGATGGCCGGTTATCTGGCCGCGCCGCATACGAGCGCCGGGCGTATGCCTACCGAAAGCGGGCTGCGGCTGTTCGTTGACGGTATGATGCAAGTGGCTGAACCGACCGCTGACGAACGCGCGACAATCGAAGCGCGGCTAGGCGAGCCCGGCCCAATCGAGCAAGCCCTTGAAGCGACAAGTGCTCTATTGTCCGACATTACCGGCGCTGCCGGCATGGTGATGGTGCCGACACGTGAAACTCGCCTGTCGCAGATCAGCTTGGTCCCGATTTCACCGGACCGCGCGTTAGCTGTGCTAGTTGGCGAAGACGGCCATGTCGAAAACCGCGTCATCGAAATGCCAGGCGGCGTGTCGACAGCAGCTTTGCAGCAGGCCACGAATTATATGACCGCGCGTGTTCTTGGCAAAACATTGCAGGAAGCTGCGGCCGAGATGGTGCGAGAGATTGCCTCGGGCAAATCAGCGCTTGATGCCGCCAGCCAAGCATTGGTCAGGCAGGGGCTAGCAGTCTGGAGCGAAGATGCGGCCAAGCGGCCCGTGCTCATCGTTCGTGGCCAAGCGAATTTGCTCGATGATGCAACGCTCGGCGACATCGAGCGTGTCCGGATTTTGATCGATGACCTTGAAAACAAACAGTCTGTCTCCGAACTGCTGGAAAGTGCGCGGGATGCGGAAGCTGCGCGCATCTTCATCGGAGCGGAGAACCGTCTGTTTGCGCTTTCGGGCTCATCCGTCATCGCTTCGCCCTACCGTGACCGCGACGGAAAAGTCGTCGGAGTTTTGGGGGTGATCGGCCCCACGCGGTTGAATTACGCGCGGGTGGTCCCCATGGTAGATTTCACAGCTCGATCATTGGGCAAAATTATCAAATAATCGGAATTCTTGACGTGACAGACAATGATAAGCCGCAGCCGCAAGACGAAGCTGTCGTAGAAGAGCTAAAAGGCGTGCCGGAAGAGTTTCTGGATGATGGTCAGCCCGAAGAAGATGGCGAGACCCTCGAGGATGCGCTGGCATCTCTGCGCGGTGATCTAGAGGCTTCAAAGCAGGAAACGCTTTACGCCAAGGCCGAAACGCAAAATGTCCGTCGCCGGATGGAAAAGGATATTTCCGACGCACGCGCCTATGCCGCAACCGGTTTTGCCCGCGATATTCTGACTGTTGCTGATAATCTGGCACGCGGGATTGATGCGATCCCTGAAGATTTGCGCGAAGACAGCAAGTTTAAAGGCCTGGTGCAGGGTATTCAGGCCACCCAGCGTGAACTCGACAAGGTGTTCACCCAGCACGGCATTACACGCATTGCTTCAGTCGGTCTGCCGCTTGACCCCAACCAGCATCAAGCGATGCTCGAAACCCCAAGCGAAGACGCTGAACCCGGCACAATCGTGCAGGAAATGCAGGCGGGTTACATGATCCGTGACCGCTTGCTGCGGCCAGCAATGGTCGGCGTTGCGAAGAAGCCAGACTAATCCAGAATTTCGGAGGTGCCGTTTGATGCGGCACCCCCGTTTTACATTCTAAGCCACAGTTTGTGCGCGGTTTTCGTCGCGGTGCTTCTTTAGATATTTCATGAAGGGCGTGCCGCCTGTGCCGACGTCTGGGTCATTGCCCAGAAGATCGGCGGCCTGCTTGTTGATATAGCTCGCGGCATATTCGAGATGGCGCGTGCGAAAGCGGGCAACCTGCTCGATGCATTTGTTGAACGAGTCTTTCAGCGATTGCACACCTGATGCCTCGACAAATTCGCGCAAAGTTGTCTGTTGCGCCAGATCTTCGATGAATTTGCGGTGATGCACCGGCCTGTACTGGTGCAATTCGTCCAGAAAGCTCTTCAGCGGATCGGCACTGTGCGCCACGCCGAACAAGGCATCCATTGCCGGGACGATTGAGCTTTGTGACCCAGTTTGCCCGCGTAAGGCCTGTGCTTTGCCGCCGTAAGCATCGATGCCTTCGTAGATCAGCCCGCCATCCAGCGCAGGGTTGTTTGCCCAGCCGTGGATGTATGGGCGCACCCGATTGAAGTAGATGTAGGGATCGCAGCGTTCGATCATGCGCTTGAAGACGTCGTAAATCTTCTCCCAAGCAGCATCCATTTCAGTCAGGAGGCGTTCGGCTTCTGCTGCATTCTTGTCACGCGATGCGCGTACCAGGCTCACAGCATTGTCGAGCAACACGCCTGCCTCTGCTTCGATGGCGACATGGATCATTACGAACCAGTTTTCGTCGTCTCCTCCAGCAAAGTTCTGGGCCATATAAATATTGTCGAGCGTGATAGACCCATTCTTGTCGAGCCGCGCCCAATTATCGAGGACATAGGCTGAGTAGGGCAGCAGCGGCGCTTGGCCTAGATGATCTGCAAGGGCGACTATGGGTTTCGAGAGGTTGGCGGGGAGGGCAGAGGGTGCTTCAGGCTCGCCCCAAACATAGGCCTGAACCAGAAAGCTGTAATGCACCATGGCAGTGCGGACTTCTTCGTCTGGCGCACCATTGATCCAATCTTCCAATCCGGGGTCCGGCAATTGCTCTAACCAATGCCTAACTCTGCCAGTTGAGAGCAGGCCGGACAAATTGCCCGCTGCCTTGGTTATCGGGTCAAATCGCTCTGGAAGCGTGACCTCGTCAATTTCATATTGGGAAAGGAAGCCGCGCTCGCGCGACATGCCGTAGTGTTTCATCTCCATGTTGGACTCGCTCGCCGGGCGCGGGTTTGGCCGCCTGGATGCTGGCGATTTGGTATCAAACGAAACCGGTTTGTTCAAGCGGCTCCGGGAAAGCTCACGATCAAATCATATGCGCTGGCGTCAGAGACTCCCGCTAGCTTCATGCCATTCCGAAGCAGAAATGCGTGTTTGACGATCTCCGCCTGCTGTTCGATACCATATCGCTCGAGCGGCCAACCGGGTTTCAAACTGTAGTGATAGGGTGTCCACGGCATCCGGTTGAAAACCAGCCACCAGCTACCTTTTTGCTGGCTTTGCCAGACATGGACCATTTCATGGATGAAAAGTCCTTGCCGACCTATCGAGACTTGTGAAAAGTCTTCGCAATAGGCGTTGCCGCTCGGGTGAAAGTGAATATGTCCGCGCGGGGCCATCGTTACGCGCTTGGGCTGGAACGGGAACCACTTCCTTCGGCGGATGCGGACTTCTGAATAGTCAATTGCATCACCGAATATAGTGCGGGCGAGGGCAATCTCTCCAGAAGTAAGTGGCCGCTCCCCGCCGATGGGGCAGGAGGCGGCCGGATTTTCTGCGAAACTTTCGTTCAGCGTTCTTCACCAGCGGTGCGGATTTCAGCTGGGAAACTTATTTTGTCACCGCCAAGGAATGTCAGCGTCACTTCTGTACTGCCGCCGGATGCTAGGCCGTCTTCCAGCCCTTCCGCCATAATGTGAATCTTGCCGGGTTCGAGCGAGAATGTCGTACCGGGCTGAACCAGAATCTGATCCATCGGCATCATTTCCATTTTTAAGTTCCATTCGGACATTTCGTGCATCGCTGCGGTCTTGGCTGCTGCAACATCGACTGACTGGATAGACGCGCCGCGGTCGCTGTCATTCTTTATGTCGAAATAAACCGCGCCAGGATTGCCCGCTACGGCGGGCAGGATCAGACGAGCGTTTTCAACCGACACGCCGGGCATCGCATCAACTTCGTCAGCGGGCTCTTCGGTTGCGGTTTCGCCGCATGCAGCGAGGCCCAGAGTCGCAAAACCGAGCGCTGCGGCAGCCAAAAGCTTACTTTTCATAAAATTGTTCCTGTTGTGGATTGATGCTGAATCTAGCTCGCTGCATCCCTTGTGCCAAGCAAAACCGCACCTATATCCGGCCTGTAATCGAGCCGCTCGACTGCTTCGCCCTTAGTGGGGAGCGACAAGGGCGGCGTCCAATATTGTAATAGAATGGGGAAACCATGGCTAAAGTAATCGGTATCGACCTCGGAACCACCAACAGCTGTATCGCTGTTATGGATGGCGGAAAGCCCAAGGTCATTGAAAACTCCGAAGGCGCACGTACCACGCCTTCTATCGTGGCGTTCACGAAAGACGGCGAACGTCTGATCGGCCAGCCAGCCAAGCGTCAGGCAGTAACAAACCCGGACAACACACTTTTCGCAATCAAGCGCCTCATCGGACGCCGCTTCGAAGATCCCATGACCATAAAGGACATGGATCTGGTTCCCTATGACATCGTCAAGGGCAAGAACGGTGACGCATGGGTTGAAGCTGGCGGCGAGAAGTACAGCCCTTCACAAATTTCCGCTTTCATCCTTCAGAAGATGAAAGAAACTGCCGAGAGCTATCTTGGCGAAGACGTGACGCAGGCGGTTATTACGGTTCCCGCCTACTTTAACGATGCCCAGCGTCAGGCAACTAAGGATGCAGGCCAGATCGCCGGTCTCGAAGTGCTTCGCATCATCAACGAGCCAACCGCTGCGGCGCTGGCTTACGGCCTCGACAAGCAGGACGGCAAAACTATCGCCGTTTATGATCTTGGTGGCGGTACGTTCGATATTTCGGTTCTTGAAATCGGTGACGGCGTATTTGAAGTGAAATCGACCAACGGTGACACGTTCCTTGGCGGTGAAGATTTCGATGCGGCAATCGTTGAATGGCTCGCGGCGCAGTTCAAGAAAAAAGAGAACATGGACCTGAAGACCGACAAGCTCGCTCTCCAGCGTCTGAAAGAAGCTGCTGAAAAAGCCAAGATCGAGCTTTCCAGCGCGCAGACCACCGAAGTGAACCTGCCCTTCATCACCGCACGTATGGAAGGCGGCGCCTCAACACCTCTTCACCTAGTGGAAACAATCAGCCGTTCGGACCTCGAAAAGATGGTCGGCGATTTGATCAAGCGCACTTTGGAGCCTTGTAAGAAGGCATTGAAGGATGCTGGTCTGGACAAGAGCGCGATTGACGAAGTTGTTCTGGTTGGTGGGATGACCCGCATGCCAAAAGTGCGTCAGATCGTGGAAGATTTCTTCGGTAAGGAACCGCACACGGGTGTGAACCCTGACGAAGTTGTTGCAATGGGCGCTGCCATTCAGGCTGGCGTTCTGCAGGGCGACGTGAAGGACGTTCTGCTGCTCGACGTGACCCCACTTTCGCTGGGTATCGAAACGCTTGGCGGTGTGTTTACTCGCATGATCGACCGCAACACCACGATTCCGACCAAAAAGTCGCAGACCTATTCTACTGCTGAAGATAATCAGCAGGCCGTGACCATCCGCGTTTTTCAGGGCGAACGCGAAATGGCCGCGGACAACAAGATCCTCGGCCAGTTCGACCTGATCGGCATTCCATCCGCTCCTCGCGGTGTTCCGCAGATCGAAGTAACCTTCGACATCGACGCGAACGGCCTAGTAAACGTGTCCGCTAAGGACAAGGGCACGGGTAAGGAACAACAGATCCGCATTCAGGCTTCTGGCGGCCTCAATGAATCCGACATCGATCAGATGGTTCAGGATGCCGAGAAGTTTGCTGAAGAAGATAAAAAGCGCCGTGAAAGCGCCGAAGCCCGCAACAACGCTGACAGCTTGGTCCATGCGACCGAGAAGCAGCTTGAAGAGCACGGCGATAAGATCGACGCTTCGCTGAAGGCTGACGTAGAGGCCGCATTGGCCGAGGCCAAGACCGCTCTCGAAGGCGACGATCCGGATGCGATCAATGCCAAGTCGCAGGCTCTTACTGAAGTGGCCATGAAGATGGGCCAGTCCATCTATGAGAAAGAACAGGCTGCTGCCGGTGAAGCTGGTGATGCAGAAGCTGCTGATGAAGCGGCCAAGGCCGACGAAGACGTTGTCGACGCCGAGTTCTCGGAAGTCGACGAAGACGCCAGCGAAGACACGAAGGCGTAAGCCTGACGGCGATGACTAAAGGTGCCGCTCTCGCCCATGCGAGGGCGGCCTCCTTTATGGAAGGGACCGTGTAAGTGCCGGCTACCGAAGTAGATTATTACGAACTGTTAGAGGTTTCGCGCGATGCCGATGGCGCCGCGATCAAATCGTCCTATCGCAAACTTGCAATGAAGTATCACCCTGACCGCAATCCGGGTGATGCAGCCAGCGAAGCGCGCTTCAAAGCGATCAGTCAGGCCTATGATTGCCTGAAAGATCCGCAGAAGAAGGCCGCTTACGACCGGTACGGTCATGCGGCTTTCGAGCAAGGCATGGGCGGCGGCGGCGGTAGCCAACAAGGCGGATTCTCCGACCTTGGCGACATTTTCGAAACGATATTCGGTGGCGGTTTTGGTGGAGGCGGCGGACAGCGTCAGCCGCGCCGAGGCGCTGACTTGCGTTACGACATGGAAGTCACTCTCGAAGAAGCCTTCCACGGCAAAGACGCGCAAATTGAGATCGAAGTTTCACAAAGCTGCAGCACATGCATCGGAACTGGCGCTGAGCCGGGCACCGGCACGCGCACGTGCAACCTTTGTAATGGTCACGGCAAAGTGCGCGCTCAGCAGGGTTTGTTCGTGGTCGAGCGCGCCTGCCCGACCTGCCATGGTCGCGGCGAAATCATCGAGACGCCGTGCTCCAATTGCCGGGGCGAGGGCAGGGTTGATGAAGAGCAGAAACTCGACGTGGATATTCCGCCGGGCGTCGATACCGGCACACGCATCCGCCTGTCGGGCAAGGGTGAGGCGGGGCCGAATGGCGCGCCCCCCGGTGACCTCTACATCTTCCTGCACATCAAGCGGCACAGTGTTTTCGAACGTGAGGGCACGACGCTGATCACGCGCATGCCGATCAGCTTCACCACCGCGGCGCTTGGCGGCAAGGTCGAGATTCCGGACCTTGATGGCGAAGTAAATGTGATCGACATTCCGGCCGGGATCCAAACGGGCAAGCAGCTTCGCAAACGCGGAGCCGGTATGCCTGTGCTACAAGGGCGCGGGCGCGGTGATCTGGTTGTCGAGCTATCGGTTGAAACACCGACCAAACTCAGCAGTAAGCAGAAGGAATTGCTGCGCGAATTTCAGGAAACTGAAACGGGCGACGAATGCCCAGAAAGCCGCGGTTTCTTTGACCGCGTAAAGGACGCGTTTGCAGGTTAGCAGACCGTTTAGCTGAACTTGGCGGCAATCTCCGCGCGAATGTTGGGTATCAGGGACGGGTCGGCCGTCAGCCTGTCTTGTTCTTCGTCGAGGATGGCGCCGAAAATCCGGTGTTTGAATCCAGCTATGATTTCAGGTGCAAGCTGATCTTCAACGGTAGAGCAAGTCAGGTCGATCATCCGTTCCGCACCGTGCAACCTGCCCCATAGATAATCGTTCTCGCGGTAAGCGCGGCTGAAAAACGCTCCGAAATTGTAGAACTCTATGCCGCGCAATGTTGCGGTTGTTCCGCCCTCGCGGATCGAAGTCGCATCGTCGGGTGATATGCGGTCGACCTTGATCGGATCGAATTCCGTCAGCCCTTCGTTCCGCAGTAACGGCAATGTCGCCACATCGTAGAACGGGAAACCAAGATAGGCGAGCAGCACCCTGCGGCGCAAATCCTTGGGCATATCGCAGAGAGCCACAGCGAGCTGTTCTTCTGCTTGATCATCAATGTCGATCAGTTCGCGGCCTTCGGAAAATGCATCCAATACTGCACCGGGGTCCTCAAGCACCCTATGAGCTACCTTTGTAAATTCATTCCCTAAATATGCGGCTCCCTCGCGTTCGAAATAAAGCGATAGTATCGCGAATATCGCTTCACGCGCCGCATCGGCATCGCTGTCGCTGAGCAATGGATCGGCTTCCCATTCGCGGGATAGGCGGCGGGCAATCAAACGTAGACGGCGAATGCGAAAACCGATGTCATGTTCGCGGAAGAATGCGATTGCTTCGGGTGAGGCACCGCCAGTCGGCGCAGCAAGATTATCCAGCCCGCGCGCCTCCAGCGCATCACGCAGACGGTCTTCGATCAGGGACGGGTCGGCCAGCATCAAATGCGGTGCCGCCTGCATCGTGACCCGTGCAAGCCGCTGGATAATCCCACCAAGTTTCGTCTGGGCATATGCTTGGAACGGGTAACCGGCCTGTTCGGCAGCGGCCTGCTGGGCCTTGTTACGCCACGCTTTCAGCCGTTTCGGCGTCGGCTTGTCGAGGAAAAGCGTGCGGCCAAACAGGCGCTCGACTGCTGTTTCGACCTGCGGGCGCAGGGCAGCAACAATGCGCCGCATACGTTCGGCCTCCAGCGATTGCGCTTCGATTTCTTCCAGATTGTCGCGGATCGGCTGCTCTCGCGGCAGAGTCGAAAGTGAACCAAGAATCGCCGAGAAAAATCCGACTTTGCTGGTGCTATTCTCCTTGCGCTTGGAACCAAAGCGGTCGGGTCGGGGGTCAATATAGACAAACCGCCGGTCAACCTCGCGCTGGGCAGGGCGGCCTTTTAACGCTGCGACTGCGCCTCCGAAAGGTGCGTTGATTAAGACCGATCCATCGATCAGTGATACGATTTGGGTATCGTGTTGCCGCACATGAACCGGCATAACTCGTTCGAGAAAGTCTGCCCGGCCGGTCCATTCACGGCCAGACATTTCCGCAAGCCTGTCTATCTCGGATAGCTGGAGGGGCGGAAATGCGCCGGGGAAGCTCGCCGTTGATCGCGCGGCAAATGTCAGTTCGAGTGGATCGGCGAGGTTCTCTCCTCCGGCAATGGGAACACGCTTGCGGAAGCTGACCGGCATGCGGTGCTCGCTTTCTTCGGCAATGGGCGGACTGTTGAGCCGCAGCAATTCAGGATATCCGCGAAAGTCGGTCGCTGTCACATAGAGGTCGATAGGGTGGCCTGGTGGCAACAAAGGCGCGTCGACCGTTTCTGCCGCCATTGAATCAAGCGCATTGCACAATAGTCTCGAAAAGCCAGAGCCAGAGAATGGTGGTTCAAACCAGCGGCCGCGCACGAGGCGGCTGATCTTGCTGCGCACCTCCTCACGGGTTTCTTGTGCGACACTGTCCGAAACTACGTTGCCCGGACGCCGCAGCAGCCAACCCACCAGCGGCATGGCCCAGAATTTGGCGATACGCGACCATGGAACGGCATCCGGATCGGTCAGCGCTTCGACATCTGCTTTTTCCAACCACAGGTCCGTAAGTGGCTCAAGCGATTGTCCAGAATGGATAGCCTGCGCTAGAAAGACGGCATTAATCCCGCCCGCGCTGGCGCCGGTCAAAATATCCGGCAGAACGCGTAACTTCAGATCGCTGACGTCTTCGATATAGGCAAGAAGCTCGGCATAAATACCCTCCGCGCCAACCGGATTATGCCCGCTTGAATGAAATGCACGGCTCGCCCGGGCGAGCTTCCACAGTTCTTTTGTGACCCCGTGCATATATACGGCAAGGCTGACGCCGCCATAACAGACAAGCGCAATGCGGAGTTCTTTTTGGCGCATAGACTGGACTGTGCCCGCTCATTTGCGGAAAGGCAATTGCGTTCCTGTTTCGTTCCGGTTAATGGTTGGGGATGGCAAAACCGAAAAAACGTTACATCTGTCAGGCTTGCGGGAGTGTATCGCACCGCTGGCAGGGGCAATGCCCCGATTGCGCAGAGTGGAACACGCTGTCCGAGGATGTTCCGGCGACTGTGTTCTCGCAGAAACATGACCTGTCGAGCGGCGGCCGTGCGGTGGAATTTGTGCCGTTGGATGCGCCCAGCATACCGCTCGAACGCCGACCAACAGGTCTTGCCGAATTTGACCGCGCATTGGGAGGAGGGCTGGTGCCCGGCTCCGCCATATTGATGAGCGGCGATCCAGGTATCGGCAAGTCGACCTTGCTGTTGCAAGCTGCGGCCAAGGTCGCGCGCGATGGCGGAGGTGCAGTCTATGTCAGCGGCGAGGAAGCATCGGGACAAGTCAGGATGCGGGCGGCACGGCTTGGGCTGGCTGATGCACCGGTGAAGTTGGCGGCGGCGACATCCGTTCGCGATATTCTCACCACGCTCGGTGAGATGGAGACCCCGTCTTTGCTGGTGATCGATTCGATCCAGACCATGCATTCCGACACAATCGAGGGCGCGCCCGGAACTGTCAGCCAAGTGCGCGGCTGTGCGTTTGAGTTGATCCGCTTCGCCAAACAGACAGGTTGCGCAGTCGTTCTCGTCGGCCACGTAACCAAGGACGGTTCGATTGCTGGCCCGCGCGTGCTGGAACATATGGTTGATGTGGTGATGGCGTTTGAGGGAGAGCGCAGCCATCAATACCGGATATTGCGGGCGCTTAAGAACCGCTTTGGCGCAGTGGATGAAATCGGCGTGTTTGCCATGGCGGGCGACGGGTTGGAGGAAGTCGGTAATCCGTCGACATTGTTCTTGTCTGGCAGGGATGAGCCGCTTGCGGGCAGTGCGGTTTTTCCGGCAGTCGAAGGCACGCGGCCAGTTTTGGTCGAAATACAGGCGCTGATCGTCAAGCTGCAAAGCGGCGCGACACCGCGCCGTTCTGTAGTGGGTTGGGACAATAGCCGGCTCGCAATGCTCCTCGCTGTGCTGGAATCGCGTTGCGGGCTCAATTTCAGCAGCGCTGAAGTCTATTTGAATGTTGCGGGCGGGTATCGGCTTGCCGACCCTGCGGCAGATCTTGCGGTTGCGGCGGCGCTGATCTCGGCGCTCGCGGATAAGCCGCTGCCCGCCAATTCAGTCAGTCTTGGTGAAATTTCGCTCGCAGGCGAGATTCGCCCGGTTGCTCATGGCGGCCTTCGTTTGCGAGAAGCAGCCAAGCTCGGGTTCAAAAGCGGTTTCGGTCCGGAGGATAATTCCGGCGGTTCACAGTTGCTTAAGTACCATGCGCTCAAAAAACTCCCTGATCTCGTTGACCGGATAATGGCAAGCGCATAATCGGGTCCTGCAATGACAGGCTTGGACATTCTAGTACTGGTGATCGTGGGCGGGGGCGCCATCGGCGGCTTCATGCGCGGATTTGTGGAGGAAATTCTCTCGCTGGCGTCATGGATACTGGCGCTGTTTGCGATCCACTATCTCCACACAGGCCTTACCGAATGGTTGGTCCCGCGGATTGGAACGCCTTCGGGCGCGTCCGTGCTGGCCTTCACTCTGCTGCTTCTCATTCCTTATGCTGCGATGAGGCTGATCGCGAACAATGTCGGCAAGGCCTCGCGCAATTCGCTGCTCGGCCCGATTGACCGTGTGCTTGGTTTTGGTTTTGGCGCGATCAAGGGGCTGATCATAGTCGTGATGGCCTTTTCTCTGCTCGTGCTTGGCTACGACACCATCTGGGGTGAGCAAGGCCGACCGACTTGGATCAGCAATGCACGCAGCTACACATTTGTAGATTCCAGTTCGAAGGCGCTTGTCGATCTGATCGAGGAGCGCCGTGAGAACTTGCGCCGAGATGCCGAAGCAGCTGAATGAGTGAGAAGCTCTACACTCCTGAACTTCTCGGGCTTGCAACTGAATTGGCTGATTTCCCTTTCTACCACGGTTTTTCACATGTCGCCGAAGTCCGCTCGCAAAGTTGCGGAAGCTCTTTAGTCGCTGGGTTCGAGATCGGCGAAAACGGGGCTGTCACTAGCTGCGGATTAAAGGTCACGGCCTGCGCGATGGGGCAGGCCGCTTGCGCCATATTTGCTCGGCATGCGAAGGGGCAGAATTGCGACGGAATCTTGGATGCACTAAAGGCGACAACAGCTTGGCTCGCTGGCAAAGACGACCAGCCGAACTGGCCCGATGTCGCGCTGCTTGAACCAGCGTTAAACTATCCCGCACGGCATGGTGCGATCTTGCTACCGTGGAGAGCTGCGCATGAGGCGCTTTGCAAGTCGCCTGCCGCGGTTTAACAGCGCTCGCAAGGGGATAGGACATGGCAAGTGAAGCAGTAAGCCCGGCCGGTGAAATCGAGATGCGCGAACCGACCCAGAAGGAAATCCGCCTGGTAATCGCGGCATCGTCTGCCGGGACAGTTTTCGAATGGTATGATTTCTTCATCTACGGCACGCTTGCCACGATCATTTCTCAGGCATTTTTTCCGTCAGACAACGCCACTTTGGCGGTGCTTCTGACATGGGCAACCTTCGCTATCGGCTTTGCCTTTCGGCCTATCGGCGCGATCTTGTTCGGTTATATGGGCGACAAGCTGGGGCGGAAATATACGTTTCTTGTGACCGTGACGATGATGGGGATTGCAACGGCCGGGGTGGGCCTCATCCCTAGCGCGGCGAGTATCGGCATCGCGGCGCCGCTGATCGTTATCTTCCTTCGCATCCTGCAGGGTCTCGCCTTGGGCGGCGAATATGGCGGTGCAGCGATCTACGTTGCCGAACATGCGCCGCCTGAAAAGCGAGGCTTCTATACGTCCTTCATCCAGGCCAGTGTGGTCGGTGGTTTTGTGCTTTCGATCCTTGTGGTGATCGCATGCCGTATGCTGATCCCGGCTGATGATTTCGCTGCTTGGGGCTGGCGTGTTCCGTTCCTACTGTCGATCATCCTGCTGGGCATATCGCTTTGGATGCGGCTGAAGCTGAGCGAAAGCCCGGTCTTCCAAGCGATGAAGGCATCGGGTGAAACCGCGGGCAACCCCTTCATCGAAAGCTTCACTTATCCTGGCAACAAGAAGCGGATTTTCGTCGCTCTGTTCGGTGTGGCTGGAATTCTGACGGTCATCTGGTACACCGCGTTCTTCTCCGGCCTATCATTCCTGCGCGGCCCAATGCGGATGGAAGACAGTTTGGTCGAGGTGATCATGCTGATCGCAGGCGGGCTATCGATGGTGTTTTACCTGATGGTCGGCAAATGGTCCGACCGGGTTGGCCGCAAAAAACCGATTATGATCGGCGGGGTGCTCTCACTCCTGCTGCTATTCCCGATCTTCTGGGGCATTGGCGCGCTGGCAAACCCGGGCATGCGGGCAAGCGCGTCAGAGGCGCCTGTCGCAGTGTCAGGCTCAGCCTGTGACTATGATCCCTTCGCTGAGACTCAAGCAACGCAATGCGGCCTTTTGCTCCAGGATTTGACGTCGCTCGGTATTCCATATGATGTTGCGGCGCCGATTAGTGTGTCGGCAACCGTCAAGTCGACACAATTGACTATCGGTGATTTGAGGCTGGACCTGTCAAATGGCGGCTTCGACTGGGACGATGCTGCTGCTCGAAAGGCAACGCTCACCAGCCTGTTGGAGGGCAAGGGCTATGACTTCTCGGAGCAGACCCCGCCGTTTATCAACATCGCCGGCATCATTGCACTGCTGCTCGTATTGGGCGGACTTTCGGCGCTGACATATGGCTCGGTTGCTGCTTTGTTGTCCGAGATGTTCCCGCCAAAAATCCGCTACAGTTCGATGTCGATTCCTTACCATATTGGCGCAGGATATCTCGGCGGTTTCTTGCCGCTGATCGCTGGCTATATCGTCGCGACCACCGGCAACGCCTATTCAGGGCTTTGGTATACGTGGATCGTCGTGGCATTTGGCCTGTTGGTTGCATGGTGGGGCTTACCATCAGGCCCGCCGACTGATTTTGCCGACGATGTCAGCTGAACCACCAGCAGCGACGCTGCGGCTTAGGCTCAACAGGGATGCGTTGGCGAACAATTGGCTGACCCTTGACCGTTTGTCAGGGATCGCGAACGCGGGTGCAGCAGTGAAGGCGCAGGCCTATGGTGTTGGCACCGCCTTCGCAGTTCCGGTTCTGCGCGATGCGGGCTGCAAGACATACTACGTTGCGCATTGGAGCGAGGTTGCGGAAGTTGTCGAGCATGTGCCAGGTAACCAAATATCGGTGCTGCACGGGCCGCTAACTGCAGCCGACGCTGCTTATGCACGAGCAACCGGAGCGCTTCCCGTAATCAACAGCCTGCAGCAGGCAAGACTGTGGCTGGAGACGGGCGGCGGGCCGTGCGATGTAATGGTAGATACAGGAATCAACCGTCTCGGCGTGTCGATGAGTGATATCGGCGACCCACTTGTGTCGCAGCTGAAAGTGGAAACCCTGATGTCGCACCTCGCCAGCGCGGATGAGGATTCTGTTCTCAACGCTTTGCAGCTTCGCAGGTTTACGGGGGCGACAACGCAAATCGCCTCGAAACGGCTTAGCCTTGCTAACAGTGCCGGTGTTGCGCTTGGCGCCGATTATGCCTTCGATGTGACGCGTCCCGGCCTGTCGCTCTATGGCGGCGCGCAGCGCGACGAGCTCAAGGGTCAGATCAGGCAAGTCGTCTATCCCGAAGCTGCCATCATCCAAGTGCGCGATTTGAGCGCTGGCGACAGCGTCGGCTACAACGCGAAGTTTACAGCTGATCGTGACATGCGCGTCGGGGTGGTGTCGATCGGATATGCCGATGGGTTCTTGCGCTGCTGGTCGGGCAAAGCTGCCTTTGAATTTGGCGGGCAGGCGCTCCCGCTTCTTGGTCGCCTCTCGATGGACATGGTCGTTATCGACTGCTCCAATGCGCCCGGAATCGGCGAGGGTGCCTGGATAGGCATCCCCTACGATCTTCCTTCCGCATCTGCGAATTCCGGCTTGTCGCAATATGAACTGCTGACCGTCTTGGGTTCTAGATTTCAGCGGATTGTTCCGGATTGACGCATTATGTTGCGCTGCGATTGCTGCAAGTGCTAAAAGCTCTATATTGCGCAGCATAGGAGCTGCAACGGTGCGGCATTAGGGAGTATTTAATGGCCAAGCGAAGCCACGTCGAAGGCGACAAGATTACTATCAAGAAATACGCTAATCGGCGGCTCTATAACACAGCCTCTTCGAGCTATATCACGCTGGATGATCTGGCCGAAATGACCCGTAAGAAGCTCGACTTTCAGGTTCTCGACGCCAAGAGCGGCGACGATATTACGCACTCCATCCTGACCCAGATCATTATGGAAGAAGAAGCCAGCGGCGGTGAACAGATGCTGCCCGTTTCCTTCCTGCGCGATCTGATCGGCATGTATGGCAATTCGATGCAATCGATGATGCCTCAGTTCCTCGAAGCGTCGATGACGAATTTCCGCAAAAACCAAACCAAGCTTCGTGAAGCATTCGAATCTGGTATCGGCGGCAATCCGATTGCCAAGTTGGCGGAGACCAATCTGGCCATGATGAAAGCGGCGACAGATGCCTTCTTGCCGGGCACGCGGCCCAAGAAAAGCGGTGAAAAGGCGGGTACCAAACGCGATGACGAGCTTGCCGCGTTGAAGGCGCAGATGGCCGAAATGCAGAAGAAGCTCGATAAGCTCGCGGACTGAAGCAGCTCTCCGTTAGACATGTGATAAATTGCGCCACTAGGGCGCGCCCAAGCCCCACAAGACCCCGACTTTTTAGGAAATAGCTAGTGTCCAATATCCGCCATGCGCTGTCGGTGAAACGCGAAGATGACTTCGCTGCCTGGTATCAGGCCGTCGTTTCAGAAGCCGACCTTGCCGAAGAATCGGGTGTACGTGGCTGCATGGTGATCAAGCCGTGGGGTTACGGTATTTGGGAGCGTATCCAGCGCCTAATGGATGACCGGATCAAGGCGACCGGTCACGAAAATTGTTATTTCCCGATCTTCATTCCGCTTTCCAATTTTGAGCGTGAGGCTGACCATGTCGAAGGCTTTGCCAAAGAGATGGCTGTGGTCACGCATCACCGTTTGATTGCCGATGGCAACGGCAAACTGATTCCTGATCCGGAAGCGAAGCTGGAAGAGCCGCTCGTTGTTCGCCCGACATCGGAAACGATCATCGGCGACGCAATGTCACGCTGGGTGCAAAGCTGGCGTGATTTGCCGCTGCTGACCAACCAATGGGCCAATGTGGTGCGCTGGGAAATGCGAACGCGGATGTTTCTGCGCACGAGTGAATTCCTATGGCAGGAAGGCCACACCGCCCACGCCAATGCGGACGAGGCAAAAGAACACACCAAACGGATGCTCGAGGTATACCGCGCCTGTGCCGAAGATGATCTGGCAATGCCTGTGATCGCTGGCGAGAAACCCGAAAATGAGCGTTTCCCGGGCGCAGTCGAAACGTGGTCAATCGAAGCGATGATGCAGGACGGCAAGGCTCTGCAGGCTGGCACTTCGCATTATCTCGGGACCAATTTCGCAGAGGCTTCCAACATCTGCTATCAGGATAAGGATGGCGGCCAGCAGCTGTGCCACACAACAAGCTGGGGCGTATCCACACGGCTCATCGGCGGCGTTATCATGACGCATGGCGATGATGACGGCCTACGCGTTCCGCCCGCCATTGCACCTTGGCAGATAGTGATTCTGCCAATGCTCCGCGACAAGCCTGAAGACGAAGCTTTGCTAGCTTATTGCGAAGAATTGCGGGCGGGGATCGCAGGCCAGTCCGCCCTTGGCGAGAAGGTTCGCGTGTTACTCGACAAGAAACCGGGAAAGGCAGCGGCCAAGCGCTGGGACTGGGTCCGCAAGGGAGCGCCAGTAATCATCGAAGTCGGCGGGCGCGATATGGAGGCTGGCAATGTCAGTCTTCTGCGCCGCGATGCATTATGGGCTGAGAGCGGTAAGCCGGACTTCGCCACGCCTTCACGCGAAGACGCGGCGGCAGGGATCAGCGCCATGCTGGAGGAAATTCAGAACGGCCTGTTCAAGGAAGCGCAAGACCGGCGCGAGGCCAACATTACTCGCGGGATTGGCAGTATGGATGCTTTGACCGCTTTCTATGCGGAGAACACCAAGTTCCCCGGCTGGGTAGAGGTCCAATGGTCCAAGCCAACCGGCGATGCATTGGAGAAAGTCGTCGAGCAGCTAAAGGCGCTCAAACTAACCATTCGCAACGTGCCAATTGGCGCTGAGCCCGTGGACGGCAATTGCATCTTCACCGGCGAGCCAGCGGTCGAGCGGATATTCGTTGCAAAGGCTTACTAGAGGGCGGCCTTCCACAACCGACCCAGTTCGAAATCGATCCAGTCCTCGGCAAAGGGGTCCAGGCCTGAGCCGGGGTAGAAGCAGAATTCGCCGAATAGTGGTTTGCTGTCTACTTCGTAAAAGTCGACACGTATGAAGGAGAAGCCGCGTGCTAGATCTTCAGCTGCGGCTAGCATTGCGTTTAAGGTTTCGGGCTTTGCTGGTGATCCTTCCTGATCGGGTACAAGCTTGTTAAAATAACGGTCGTGGAGAATCCATTTGTGATCGCTCGCCCGGTCGAGATGGACCTGCACATGCGTCGCGTGGCCATCGAAAACGTATATTTTGTAATCTACCGGCAGCGTCTGACCATCGCCAACTAGGTCCTCTGCCAGCACGCCAAGTGGGACATCGCGGTAACACCATTCGTCCAGCCAGAAGCCATATGGTCCTCGCATCCAGCGGGCCGCTTGCTTGCGCAGCAGCTGCCAGCGCAATGCTGAAGGTGGGTCGCGCAGAACGACATATTGATTGCAGCCATGGCTCGATTTTACGATCATCGGCGCGGTGAACGGGTTCTTACGTGGCAACGTGACACCGTTCCAGACGGTCGGGATCACCCATTCTTCGCCTAAAGCATGCGCCACGATGCGCTTGGAAGCCAATTTGCTCGACCGTTCAATCATCCGCGGATCGCGGTCGTGAAGCTTTCGCAGCTGCACAAGTTCCGTGAAACGGTCGGCAGTTTTTAGGTCCGCGAACCGGCCTTGCTTGAAGCGATACGTCGTCTGGATACGCGCCCGGGCCAGATCAATACCGCGCGCCGCGTGCTTACGAATTATCCCAGCGTCCATCAGGTCACAGCGTTCCATCGGGTATTGGCTCGTTCGAGGCATTGCGACGACCCTTACCACGGCCCATATGAGCTGGATGCAGAGAAAACAAACTTATCAAGGCTTGCCGTCGCGCGAGCAAATACTCGAATTTGTCCGTGGCTCCACCACGCCTGCGGGCAAACGCGAGATCGCCAAGGCGTTTGGCGTGAAGGGGCAGGAAAAGATCAAGCTCAAAAGCCTGCTTAAGGATATGGCCGAGGAAGGTTTGATCGACGGTAATCGTAGCGCTTTTCACCGCATGGGCGGCGTGCCGAAGGTGACCGTGCTCAAGGTCGTCGAGATCGAGGACGGCGAGGCCTATGCCATCCCCGAAACGTGGCAACCAGACGATGGAACACCGCCGCCGCGCATCCGCATCATCGAAAAGAAGAAGGGCCACACGGTCCGCAAAGGTGACCGGCTGCTGGCCCGAACTGAAGAGGTCGGGAACGGCTACCACGCATTCCCCATGAAGAAGCTGCCGCCCGTCGGCGAAGGTATGATGGGCGTTGTGGAGTTCGACGGCGCAGGCAAGCCGTGGCTAGCGCCGGTGGACAAGCGCGTTCGCCAATCCTCGCCAATTAGCGATTTGGGCGGGGCGGAGGAAGGCCAGCTGGTTCAGGCAGAACCCGCCGGTAAATCACCTCGCGCCGGGGTGAAAGTTATCGAGATATACGGCGATCCGCTGGCTCCCAAGAGCTTTAGCCTGATTGCCATTTCGAAGCACGGCATTCCCAATGTCTTCTCGCAGGAAACTTTGGACGAAGCGCAAATCGCCGCTAAATTGCCGCTTAGTGTGGAACACCGCGAAGACTTGCGACACCTTCCCATCGTCGCAATCGATCCCGCTGATGCCCGCGATCATGATGATGCCATCTATGCCAAGCCCGACGGAAACGGCGGCTTCGATGCCGTCGTCGCAATTGCCGATGTCAGCTATTATGTGCGCCCTGGCGGCGATCTCGACCGCGAGGCCCGCAAGCGCGGCAACTCGGTTTATTTCCCTGACCGCGTTGTGCCGATGTTGCCTGAAATTCTCAGCGCAGATGTCTGCTCGCTGGGCGAGGGCGACGATCGCGCCGCGATGGTTTGCCATCTCAAAGTATCATCCGCCGGCAAGGTCAGCGACTTTCGCTTTACCCGCGCAATCGTGAAGATCGCAGAAGTGATGGCATACGAGGATGCGCAGGAGCGTATCGATAGCGGAAAGGCTGGCGACGAGCTCAAAAGCCTGTGGGCTTGCTGGAAAGCGCTGGCTTCGGCGCGGGCCGACCGTGATCCACTTGAACTCGACTTGCCGGAACGGCGCGTCATTCTGGACGAGCAGGGCAAGATTACCGAAATTGCCGTTCGCGAAAGGCTCGACGCGCACCGCGTGGTCGAAGACTTCATGATCTCCGCGAACGTCGCCGCGGCAAAGGCGCTTGAAAGCAAGAAAGCGCCCGTTGTCTACCGCGTGCATGAAACGCCGAGCCGCGAAAAGCTGATAGCGTTGAAGGAGTTTCTCGCAACCTCAGGCAAAAGCCTCGCATTGGGTCAGGTCGTGACGCCGAGCTTGTTCAACCGGATGCTGAAGGATGTCACTGACGAGACAGAAAAAGCACTGGTGATGGAAGCGGTTCTGCGCACCCAAACGCAGGCCTATTATGGCCCCGCTAACGAGGGGCACTTCGGTCTGGCGCTCGGTAGCTACGCGCATTTCACCTCGCCGATCCGCCGTTATGCCGATCTGTTGGTACACCGCGCGCTGGTGGACACATTCGCGCTTGAACAGCCAAAGCCAAAGACGAAGCTGCCCGCATTGTCGGGCCTTTCGGATAAGGATCGCGATGATCTCGGCGCGATTAGCGAAGCGATCAGCAAAACCGAGCGCCGCGCAATGGAGGCGGAGCGCGACACAATCGACCGCTATGTCGCTGCGTGGCTGTCTGCCCGTGTAGGCGAGGATTTCGACACACGTATTACCGGCGTCCAGAGTTTTGGCTTCTTTGCCACGATCATCGGACTTGGCGGCGACGGTCTGGTCCCTGTTTCGACGTTGGGAAGCGACTATTTCCGCTATGAAGAAGCCGCACAAGCACTTGTGGGCGAGCGTAGCGGTGAGGCCTACAAGGCTGGCGACCGGGTAAAGCTGCGCCTTGCCGAAGCAAACCCGCTTACTGGTGCCCTGAAGTTCTCTATTTTGGATGGCGACGGCAATGCAGTCGAAAGCCGCGGCGGCAGACCTTCAGAGCGGCAACCGGGCAGCAAGGGCCCAAGCAAAGGTAAAGGCGGAAAGCACGCCCGCGCTAAACAGCGCCACGAAACCGGCCCGCGTGGCCGCCCGGGCAATATCCGCCATCAAGGGCGGAACAAGGGCAATAAGGGTAAGAAGAAGTAAGCCTACGCGTTGTCGGGAACGGAAAGCCGGTCGACATCCTCGTCACTCAGCGCGCCGGGCACGATAAATAGTGGACATTGCAAGCGGCCCGATGCGGCGGAGAAGTGGTTGACGAGCGGACCGGGGTTCGCTTCGCCCGCCGCGCCTAGAACCAATGCGGCGACTTCGGGATGTTCCTCCAGATATTCCCCGATTACTTCCTGGCCCGTGCCCACCCGCACGGCGATTGTGGGCATCTTGCCGCTCTCATCAAACAGATTGCCCGCCGCGCCCATCGCCATTGCTTCGGCACGGTCGCGTGCCTCTTGCTCGATGGTGGCTTGTACTCCGCCAAATGCATTGAAATTTTGCGGGGTGACCAAAGCCAGGATGTGCACAGTCCCATTTGCCGCCGCCGCGCGGCGCGACGCAAAGCGCAATGCCTTCGCGGCTTCCTCGGATTCGTCCATGGCAACCAGATAAACGCGCATTTGGAAATTCTCCCCTACCGACCAATATCTGTTGAAAACGTATTCAGTGCAAGAACCTTGCCCTAGCAGCGCAAATTGGCCAACAGGTCAGAACCATATTCGACGTTACGGAAAGCCTGCCCGAAACATGCCGATTTCTATTCAGATGCCCGCCCTTTCCCCCACGATGGAGGAGGGCACCTTGTCCAAATGGCTGGTGAAGGAAGGCGATACTGTCTCCGCCGGCGATATCATGGCGGAAATTGAAACCGATAAAGCGACGATGGAATTCGAAGCTGTCGACGAAGGCGTAATCGCAAAAATTTCAGTAGCAGAAGGAACCGAAGGCGTTGCCGTCGGCACCGTGATTGCGACACTGGCCGAAGAGGGCGAGGACGTTTCAGAAGCTGCGGCTTCGGGCGGCGAGACGCCAGCTCCGGCTCCTGTACCTCAAGAAGAAGCGGCGGTCGAAGAACCTGCTCCAGCACCTGCTGACACGCCAGCGCCTTTACCTGCTCCCGCTGCTTCGACAGCTTCATCGGGCGACCGGATTGTCGCATCTCCGTTGGCTAAGCGCATTGCTGCAGAGCGCGGTATAGATTTGGCTTCCATCAAGGGCAGCGGCCCGAGTGGGCGGATCGTGAAGGCTGATGTTGAAGGCGCCAAAGCCGGAGCGGCTGCACCGCCAGCGGCACCCGCCGCCGCGGCAGAACAGGCACCAGCGCCAGCTGCGTCTGCCCCGAAAATTCCAGATTTCGGCATTCCTTTCGAAGCCGAGAAGCTCAACAATATCCGCAAAACGATTGCGCGCCGCCTGACGGAAGCGAAGCAGACGATCCCGCACATTTACCTCACGGTAGATGTTCAGCTCGATAAATTGCTCAAGCTACGCGGCGAACTCAACGCCGCCCTAGAACCGCAAGGCATCAAGCTGTCGGTCAATGACTTGCTTATCAAGGCGCTGGCAAAGGCACTGGTCCAAGTGCCCAAATGCAACGTCAGCTTCGCGGGCGACGAACTGCGTAAATACAGCCGCGCCGATATTTCTGTAGCAGTCGCCGCGCCTTCGGGCCTGATCACACCGATCATCGTTGATGCTGGCAGCAAGTCGATGTCAGCCATTTCGACCGAGATGAAAGAACTCGCTGGTAAGGCCCGCGACGGCAAACTGCAGCCGCACGAATATCAGGGCGGCACCGCCAGCCTTAGTAATCTGGGCATGTTTGGCATCAAGCAATTCGACGCGGTTATCAATCCGCCGCAAGCCATGATTCTGGCCGTCGGCGCGGGCGAGAAGAGGCCCTATGTCGTGGACGGTGCGCCAGATGTCGCCACGGTGATGAGTGCTACAGGCAGCTTCGACCATCGCGCCATTGACGGCGCTGATGGTGCGGAACTGATGAAGGTGTTCAAGAAACTGGTTGAGGCACCGCTGGGACTGGTGGCTTAGTCCATGCCAGCTTCGGTTGGACTTGCAGGTGACGGTGATGAAGTCGCGGCGATAGAAGAGGCTTTCGCTCGGTTCGGAGTTCCTGTTTCGATAGACGGGGCAGGCAACTGGATTACCGTCGGCGATGTATGGTCCAGCTTACTTCGCATTAAACCATTAGTGATAAAACAACCGAATGCCTTCCAACGATTTTGTGCCTCGCTCTGCGATGAAACCGGAGTTGACCCTACCGGAATTAATGAGAGTTCAAGGCTTTTGATATGACTGACACCCAACCTCTAATTCGCGTCACCGCGATGCCATCTGACACCAACCCCTATGGCGGCGTGTTCGGCGGATGGCTGATGGCTCAAATGGCGCTTGGCGCAGGCGCGCTCGCTTCTCGGCGGGGGCGGGGCAAGGCTGTGGTGGTAAGCGCAACCGACTTCGGCTTTCCCGGCGTGATGGCGGTGGGCGACGAACTCTCGGTCTATTGCGATATCGCGCACACCGGCAACACATCGCTGACTATCGCTGCCGAAGCGATCGCTCGCGAACGCAATGGCGAAGCGACCACCATGGTGGCTCGCGGAACTTTCAAATTCGTGCTGCTCGACGATACCGACCGCCCGCGTCCCGTGGGTGATGCGCATGCAGAGCCAGCGCTAACAGCAAATGATGCGGAGTAAGTAATGTCCGACCAATATGATCTCGTTGTTCTTGGTTCCGGCCCCGGAGGCTATGTCGCAGCAATTCGCGGTGCCCAGCTGGGCTTGAAGGTTGCGATTGTAGAGCGTGAGCTGCTCGGGGGTATTTGCCTCAACTGGGGCTGCATTCCGACAAAGGCGCTGCTGCGCTCGGCGGAAATCTTTCATTATATGCAGAATGCCAAGGACTATGGCCTCGCGGCGAAGGATATCACTGCTGACCTGGACGCAGTGGTAAAGCGTTCACGCGGGGTATCCAAACAGCTCAATCAGGGCATCGGGCACTTGATGAAGAAGAACAAAATCGCCGTGCATATGGGCGAGGGCAAGCTGACCGGTCCCGGCAAGTTGGTAGTCAAAGGCGAGAAGGGCACCGATACGCTCACCGCCAAGCATATCATCGTTTCCACCGGCGCAAGGGCGCGCGATCTGCCGTTTGCTCCGGCTGACGGCAAACGCATCTGGACCTACCGCCACGCCATGACTCCGACCGAAATGCCAACCAAGCTGTTGGTTATCGGGTCAGGCGCCATCGGGATCGAGTTCGCAAGCTTCTATAACGACATGGGCGCAGACGTTACCGTCGTTGAAATGCTCGACCGGCTGGTTCCTGTGGAAGACGCGGAGGTGTCAGCCTTCCTAGAAAAATCGCTGAAGAAGCAGGGCATGAATATCATGACCAGCACCGGCCTCGAAGATCTAAAAGTCGGCGCAAACGGTGTGACTGCGAAAATCAAAGGTAAAGACGGGAAGGTGACGTCCGGCGAATATAGCCACGTGATCGTCGCCATTGGCATCCAGCCCAATACCGAAAGCATCGGGCTGGAAGACCAAGGCGTCAAAATGGACCGCGGCTTCATCCAGATCGACGACTTCGGCCGTACCGGAACCCAAGGGCTATGGGCAATCGGCGATTGCGTGCCCGGCCCGTGGCTCGCTCATAAGGCCAGCCATGAAGGCGTAACGGCAGCAGAGGCAATCGCTCAGGAACTGGGTAACAAGGACGCCCATCCGCACGCCATGGATCGAAATAACATTCCGGGTTGCACCTATTGTCACCCGCAAATTGCCAGCGTCGGCCTGACTGAAGCGAAGGCGAAAGAAGCGGGTTACGAGCTTAAAGTCGGCAACTTCCCCTTCATTGGTAACGGCAAGGCCATCGCGCTGGGCGAGGTGGAAGGCTTCATCAAAACCGTCTTCGACGCAAAAAATGGCGAGCTGCTGGGCGCGCATATGATCGGCGCGGAAGTAACCGAACTGATCCAGGGCTACACCGTCGGCAAGACGCTGGAGACGACAGAAGCAGAGCTAATGCAGACGATCTTCCCTCATCCCACGCTCAGCGAAATGATGCATGAAAGCGTGCTGGGTGCTTACGGCAAGGCGCTGCATATCTGAGCGAATGGCATCGCGCCTATCTTCGACCCTTAAAGGTGGGTGACAAGTCGCAAATTCATCGCTAGCGGCATCTCCGCGCGGACAGGTGGCAGAGTGGTCGAATGCACTGGTCTTGAAAACCAGCGTGGGTGCAAATCCACCGTGGGTTCGAATCCCACCCTGTCTGCCACAAGGATATTTGAACATCGTGACTTTTCTGCATCACCTGAGATGTGTTTTTTCGTCGTGCGCTAAGCAGGTTGAATTTCGTAAGAAATAATGTTTATGTGATGCTTGAACCGGATAAAGCCGGACATATGAATTAAAGGGACACTTATGAAACTTCGTAATTTTGCAACTGCAGCAGCGGCTCTTAGCCTTGTTGCAGCACCAATTTCCGCTCAAGAGCGCGCTGCCGCTCCTGCCAAAGAAACAAGCGAAATGGCTGGCGCACCTAGTGCGTTCATCGTTCTCGCAGGTATTGCTGCCATCATCGCTGGTGTCATCTTGATCGGTGACAGTGATGGCAAAGGTCGTGAAGATCAGCCTACAAGCCCGTAAGCTTGATTGGTATATCATTGAAAGGCCCCGCTTCGGTGGGGTCTTTTTTTTGCCTGTTGGGCACGACAGTTTGGCAAATCGCCACTACAGTCATTTTCCAGACATCTAAACTGTGCGAGATGCACGGTATGAAAGCTCTCGACCGTATATTCGCCTTTGCTATTGCTGCTGTACTGACCATTCCGGTCGGGGCTTCCGCGCAAGACATATCCTTTGGCGCCTATCTAGAAACGCTCAAACAGCAGGCGCGTACGGAAGGTGTTAGCGAGAGCACTATCAGCCGGATGACCTACGATCTCACCCCGAATCCGCGTGTGATCGAACTTGATCGCGGTCAGCCTGGTACCCCCACCAGTCGCGGTTTTCCTCGCTTGCAGCCGTATCTTGACCGCCATGTGGATTCCGCGCGCATCCGCGGCGGGCGCAATGCATATGCCTCGACCCGCAGCACCAGCCGCCTTCTCGAATCCGAATATGGCGTTCCGGCAGAAATCATGATCGCAATTTGGGGGCATGAGACGAATTACGGTAGCTATACTGGCGACTTCGACCTCTCCCGTTCGCTGGCAACACTCGCTTGGGAAGGCCGCCGGCGTGAGCTTTTTTCCCGTGAATTCATCGATTTGCTGAAGGTTGCTGACAAGGGCGTCAATCGTTCGACACTCAAAGGAAGCTGGGCAGGAGCTTTCGGCAATCCGCAATTCCTGCCGAGCGTCTATTTGCGTCTTGCTGCAGATGGTGATGGCGATGGTGACCGCGACATCTGGAACAGCCGTGAGGATACGCTCGCTTCGATTGCCAATTATTTCCGCGACGCAGGGTGGCGGCAGGGTCAGCCATGGGGTGTCCGAGCATCAATTCCGGCCTCGCTTAACCGTGAATCGATCAAGAATCGGACAGTCTCTCCAGTTTGTTCGCGTGTCCATGAACGCCACAGCCAATGGAAAACCGTTGCTGAGTGGCGCGAATTGGGTGTTCGGCCACAAAAATACCTTCCTGATAACACTATGGTTTCTCTGTTTGAACCTGATGGTGTTAACGAACCCGCATGGCTCTTAACCGGAAATTACAGGGTTATCCTCGAATATAACTGCTCAAACTACTACGCCATGAGTGTTGGGTTATTAGCAGATGAAATTAAACGGTAAGAATTCGGCGAGAGCGATTGCCGCTCTCACATTGGGTCTCTCGGCTGCATCGTGCGGCGTTGTGGGAGAGCCCCCGAAAGGCGCCTCGGCGAAGCCAATGGAGCGCTTTGGTCCGGCGGCTGACTATCCTGTAGTGATTGGCGAGTCGTTCACGGTGGAGGGCACGCTCTACACACCAGAAGATACAATGAATTATGACGAGGTTGGTTATGCCGGCCGCATCGCAACATCAGGCTCTGGCGTTACCGCATCACATCGCACCCTGCCGCTGCCGAGTTATGCTGAAGTAACTTCGCTCGACAGCGGTAAGACAATCCTTGTGCGCGTTGAAGATCGCGGGCCGATGTCTGGCACACGCCTGCTTGGCCTGTCCGACGGTGCCACGCAGCAACTCGGCGCTGCAGACGGCGCATCCATCCGCGTTCGCCGCGTTAACCCGCCCGAAGCCGACCGTACCAAGCTGCGGATGGCAGAACGTGCGCCTGACCGGATGGAAACACCCGCATCGCTTCTGACCGTGCTCAAGCGCAAGCTGCCGGAGCGCGGCTCCGCTCAGCTGATGGCTACACGACCCGCTCCTACGGTGGCTGCGTTGCCAACAACAGCGGCCCCGATTCCGGTGCAGATGGCCACAACGCCTCCAGAAAAGTCGGTCTCCGGTTCTTTCAATAAATACGAGCTCCAGCCAATCGGTGTCCAGGCTGCAGCTACACCTCTGCCAGCGCCGCGCGTGGTTGCCGCACCAGCACCGAGTCCTGGGCCGGTTCGTTCTGCGCCAGCTCCGAGGTCCACGTCGTCTGGTGACTTCGTTGTTCAAGCGGCAGCATTCTCATCACGCGCTAACGCAGACCGGGCTGCCAAGAAGCTAGGCGGCTTTGTCGTTCAGGCGGGCCGCTATTACCGCGTGCGAACCGGTCCGTTCGACAGCCGTGGAGAAGCCCAAGCGGCGCTCGCCAAGGTGCGGGCCGCAGGTTATAGCGACGCAAGAGTGTCCACAGCAGGCTGATCCGCCGGATTTCGTTCCGGTGGCAGGAGCGAAATTGAATAAATCTGTCCGACTGATACTGGCCCTGGCTGCATTTTGCGGTTGGACAAGTGCGTCGGCGCAGCAATTGGCGAATTCGGGGCCGCCGACCGAGGCGGAAGCGCCAATCGCGCTGATGATCGATTTGTCATCCGGCCAGACGCTATTTTCGCGCGACCCGGATCGCCGGTTCATTCCCGCATCCATCACCAAAGTCATGACGTCGTATCAGGCGTTTGAAATGCTGGCTGATGGAAGGCTGTCGGCGAGCCAGAATTTCAGCGTGACTGATGAAATTTTCGAAGAATGGAATGGCAAGGGATCGACGATGTTTCTGCCGCGTGGCGAGTCGGTAAGCGTCGATAACTTGCTGCGCGGAATAACGACAGTCTCTGCCAATGATGGCAGCATAGTCCTTGCTATCGGGGCGAGCGGATCGGTGGAGAATTGGGTCGCCGCAATGAACCAGTCTGCACGTGATCTGGGCATGGCTAATAGCTACTTCGGCACGCCCAATGGCTGGCCCGACGAAGGGCGAACCTATGTTACCGCGCGTGACCTGACAAAGCTCGCCAGGGCATTGGTCAGACGGCATCCGGAGCTGTTTAAGCGCTATTTTGGCAAGGAAGGCTTTGCCTATAATGGGATCGCACAGGCTAATCACGATCCTGTTGTGGGCCGTATTGATGGAGCGGACGGGATCAAAACGGGCTTCACTAATCAGGCTGGATATGGCTTTCTCGGGACGGGCATCAGGCATGGCCGCCGTGTCGTGATGGTTGTTGCTGGCAGCAATTCAGCAAGTATCCGGGACCGGGCGTCGAGGCGGTTCCTCGAATGGGGGCTATCCGGCTTCGAATCACGCCGCATTATCCGCAAGGGTGCCGTCTTGGCCGAAGCAAATGTACGCGACGGCGATGCGCGTCACGTTTCTTTGATCGCGCCGCGTGATCTGTATCTGACAGTTCCGAAGGGTGAAGACCCGGATGTACAATTGAAATTGCGCTTTCGCGGACCAATCCAAGCGCCTTTTGACGCGGATGACACAGTCGCCCGTTTGGAGATTGTCGTTGACGGCCTGCCCGATAGCAGTGTGCCACTGGTCGCCGAACACGCGGTTGATCGCGCCAATTTAATCGAGCGTTTGTTCAACGGACTTGCGGGGCTTTTCTCATGAGTATTGGCCGTTTCATTGCGCTCGAAGGCGGCGAAGGTGCGGGTAAGTCTACGCAAGCCAAGCTGCTCGCCCAAGCGCTAGAAGCGCGTGGGTTAGACGTCGAACTTACTCGTGAACCCGGCGGCACTTCAGGGGCAGAGAGAATTCGCGAATTGCTCCTAAGCGCTGAAGGGGACGGGTGGGGCGCGCGTGCCGAGGCACTTCTGTTCGCTGCCGCGCGGTCCGATCATGTCGAACGGCTCATAAGACCTGCGCTCAATGCTGGCCGGTGGGTCATTTGCGACCGCTTTGTCGATTCGAGCCGTGCCTATCAAGGCGGAGCCGGGGGGCTTGGCGACGCGGATATTCGCGAATTGCACCGCATCGGTAGCGAGGGACTGCTACCGGACTTGAGCCTGCTTATTGAAGTGCCCGCCGAACAAGTTTCTGAACGGCTTGCCGAACGCGATGCCGGTTTAAGTGACCGCATTGGTGGGCGTGACGCAGAATATCACGCGCAGGTTGCAGCCGCCTTCAGCCGGTTTGCGGACGAAGAGCCTGAACGCTTTGCACGGATTGACGGCACCGGAACCCCCGCAGCAATCCATCAACGCGTGATGCGGGCAGTGGACCGGCTCGTATGACTCTGATCGGTCATGATGATGCTTGGCTGCAGTGGCATCAAGCAATGGCAGGGCCGCGGATGCATCATGCGTGGCTGCTCGCCGGCAAGCGCGGCCTCGGGAAAGCGCAATTTGCACAGGCCGCTGCGCGCGCGCTCGTGGCCGAAGAAGGCCAGCACCAGTCAGGGGGGCAGCACCCCGATATCATAACGCTGACCAATCTGCCCAAGGACGACAAGGAAGAGAAGAAGCGCGAGGAGGGCAAAGCTTTTGAAACCAAGCGCAACATCTCCGTCGCGCAGATCCGGGCAATGCAGCAGCGTCTGAATACAAGGCCGACATTGGGCGCACACCGGGTGATCATTATTGATCCGGCTGACGATCTTGAAAAGTCAGCGTCTAACGCTCTGCTTAAAAGCCTTGAAGAGCCGCCTGTCGGCACGTTCTTTGTGCTTGTGGCGCACCGGCCAGCACGGTTGCTTCCCACTATTCGCTCCCGGTGCCGCGTATTGCGGGTCGCCCCGCTTAGTGACGAGCAGATTGGCGACCTGCTGAACCGCGAGGCTCAGGACGTCGACATCGCAACTCGCGACGCGGCTGTGGCTGCTGCGGGCGGCTCCCCCGGAACCGCACTCGATTTTGTTCAACGCGACCTCGGACCGCTCGACAGTCTGATGCGGGAAATCGCGCAAAGCGGCGACACCAATTTCGTCCTGCGTGGCCGTCTTGCTGGCGCAATAGGAGCGCGGCCTGATCGTGAGCGAATTCTGGCTGCATTGGACCTCGCCAGAGCCGTGTTGGCTGGAGAGGTCGCTGGCGCAGATAAGTCACGCATTCCCGCCATTGTCGATGCCCATGCCGAGCTGGTGATGCTCAGCGGACAAGCGCCGACTTATAATTTTGATGCGGGCCTGCTGGTTATGGAAATCGGCAGCTTGCTCGCCAAGGCGGCAAACCCTAGGGAAGCGGCCTGACATTCCTTTGAAGAAAGCTGCCGCGCCCGATTATGGCCGACCCCTATTATATTACGACTGCCATTAGCTACCCCAATGGGCGCCCTCATATCGGTCACGCTTATGAGGCGATTGCCGCCGATGTTATGGCCCGTTTCCAGCGCTTGCAGGGCCGCGAGGTGCGCTTTCAGACTGGAACCGACGAACACGGCCTGAAGATGGCGCAAAAGGCGCGTGAACTTGGTCAGACACCGCGCGAGTTGGCTGACGAAATGTCGACCCACTTCAAAGATATGTGTGATGCATTGAATGTGAGCTATGACCGCTTCATTCGCACAGTCGAGGACGATCACCACAAGGCTAGCCAAGAACTTTGGCGACGTATGGAAGCGAATGGTGACTTGTATCTCGACCGCTACGAGGGCTGGTACTCGGTCCGCGACGAAGCTTATTATGACGAGAGCGAACTTGTCGAAGGGGACGGGGACGAGAAGCTTTCCACTCAGGGTACGCCCGTTGAATGGACGGTCGAGGAGAGCTGGTTCTTCAAACTGTCAGCCTATCAGGACAAGCTCCTCGCGCTGTACGAAAGCGATCCAGAGTTTCTGAAGCCCGATAGCCGCCGTAATGAAATGGCGTCATTCATTTCGGGCGGCCTGCGTGACTTGTCGATTTCGCGCACCAGTTTCGACTGGGGGGTGAAAGTCCCGGGTAGCGACAATCATGTGATGTATGTCTGGGTCGATGCCTTGACCAATTATCTAACCGGTCTCGGCTTCCCCGGCGAAACTGAAGACATGGCAAAGTTCTGGCCTGCCGACCTTCATTTGATCGGCAAAGATATCGTGCGGTTCCATGCGGTCTACTGGCCAGCCTTCCTGATGAGCGCTGGTCTGCCTCTGCCCAAAAAGGTGTTTGGTCATGGATTCCTGCTTAATCGTGGGAAGAAGGAGAGCAAGTCTCTCGGGAATGTGACTGATCCACTCGATCTGTCAGAGAAATTTGGCGTTGATGTACTGCGTTACTTCCTGATGCGCGAAGTCGCATTCGGGCAGGATGGCAGCTATTCCACCGAAGCGATTGTGACGCGCAGCAATGCAGAGTTGGCGAATTCGTTCGGCAATTTGTCTCAGCGGGTGTTGAGCTTCATCGCCAAGAATTGCGACGGCGGCTTCACCGCGACAGCACCGGTACAGGACGTGGATGCAGCGCTTCGTTACAAGGTCAACAGTGCTTGCCGCGAGGAATTGCCGGCGGCATTTGAGGAACTGGCGTTCTCAAGCGGGCTTGAAGCATGGATGCAGGGTGTTTTCGCCTGTAACGCCTATGTCGATGACCAAGCACCTTGGGCGCTCCGCAAAACTGATCCTGAGCGAATGCAGCGTGTGTTAGCCACCTTGTGCGGATGTATCCGTGACCTTGCGATTGCCGTTTCACCCGTCGTGCCACAGTCAGCTGATAAGATGCTGAACGCACTCTGTATTCCGAAAGATGCGCGCGATTTTGCTGCTCTGGAGAACGATATTTCGATGGGTATGATCGCGGTCGACAGTCCGACGCCCACATTCCCGCGCCTTGATATGCCGGGGGCCAGCTGATGTTGATCGATAGCCACTGCCACCTTGAATATAAGGGTTTGGTCGAGGACCAACAGGCTGTGCTCGAACGTGCGCGTGCAGCGGGGGTGGGGGGCTTCCTCAACATCTCAACCCGCCAGAGCGAGTGGGATCAAGTTGTCGCAACTGCCGAGCGTGAACCCGATGTATGGGCCAGTGTCGGCATCCATCCGCATGAGGCGGACGCACATGCCGATCTTGGCGCTGCGGTTCTGCTCGAAAAGACGAAGAGCCCCAAGGTCATTGCAATCGGCGAGACGGGCCTCGATTACTATTACGACAAATCCGACCGCAATGTGCAGAAGGCTCTGTTCCGTATGCATATCGGCGTAGCCCGCGAGACCGGCCTGCCAATCATCATCCACACCCGAGATGCGGAAGAAGACACAACCGCGATCCTGACTGACGAGATGGAGAAGGGCGCTTTTCCTGCTTTGATCCATTGTTTTACTGCATCTGCCGAATTTGGAAAAAGGGTTCTGGATCTCGGTCTGACGATCTCGATATCCGGTATTGTTACTTTCAAGAATGCCAAGGAACTGCAAGAAGTAGCTGCAAAAGTTCCTGCTGACCGGCTGTTGGTCGAAACAGACTCGCCATTCCTTGCGCCGGTACCAAACCGCGGAAAGAGCTGCGAGCCCGCGTTCGTAACCGACACTGCAAAATTCGTTGCTGAACTACGCGGTATCAGCATTGAAGAGCTGTCCGAAACAACGACGCGCAATTTCTATGCCTTGTTCACTAAGGCTGCCCAGTGAAGCTCGTAATGTTGGGTTCTGGTACGTCGATGGGCGTGCCGCGCGTTGGCAACGATTGGGGCGCTTGTGATCCCGATGAGCCTAAGAACCGCCGGACGCGCGTTTCGATTATGGTCGAAAGCAATGCCGGTCAGCGCATTCTGGTCGACACATCGACTGATCTAAGAGCCCAATTACTGCGAGAAAATATTGATACGATCGACGCAGTATTCTGGACGCATGATCACGCGGATCATTGCCATGGCATCGACGATTTGCGGGCGCTGAGGTATGGCCGTGGCGGCCCAATTCCGGGCTTTGCCAATGAGGAAACGGCGCGCCGCCTGCGCAATCGTTTCGGTTACGTTTTTGCTGGTCAGCATGGCTATCACACAATTGTAGAACTGGAGAATCTTGGCCGATTGCGGATGTTCGCTGGTTTCGGGATTGAGCGTTGTCAGATGCCGCATGGTCCCGCACAAAGCACTGCATTCAAGTTTGATGCTGACGGTAAGTCAATTGGTTACGCTACGGACTTTAGCGAGATTACCGATGAAATGGTCGATCTATTCACTGATTGCGATGTACTAGTAACCGATTGCCTGCGCCGCGAAGCGCATCCTACACATGCACACTTGGCGATGGCGCTCGAACTGGTCGAGCGATCCGGCGCCCACCATGCCGTCCTTACACATCTCGACAAAAGCATGGATTATGCCACTCTATGCGGCGAGATACCCGGCAATGTACAGGTCGGTTATGATGGATTGGAGTTGATCGCGTGACACAGACATTTGATTGGCAAATGCTGGTTTTCGTCGCATTGGCGATCATCCTGCCGCTGAGCGCGTTAACCGCGCGGCAGCTATCCATGAAGAAATGGATTGTGATGGGATTGGCTTGGTTGGCTATATTCGCTGTGGCGACGCTATTTATCAATCTGGTTATGGGCGGTTAAGCATTCATCTCCTGCCTGTCTATATTTAACATAATATATATTATCATTCTATTATTAGCGAGCCAATGTCCGATCAGCTGACCCGCCTACTCCGAATTATGGCCACGCTCCGCGATCCCGACGGCGGCTGTGAATGGGACCGCGCTCAAGACTTCGCTTCGATTGCGCCATATACGATTGAGGAAGCCTACGAAGTAGCCGATGCGATTGAGCGCGGCGATATGGGTGAGCTGCGTGAAGAACTTGGCGATCTTTTGCTGCAGGTCGTTTTCCACGCGCGGATGGCTGAGGAAGCCAATCTGTTTGCCTTTGAAGACGTTGCAAAGGCAATCTCGGACAAGATGGAGGCACGCCATCCGCATATATTCGGCGCTGATGATGGCGAGGACGTCGAAATCCGCTGGGAAGCATTGAAAGCAGCTGAAAGGGCCTCAAAGGGATCAATCAGCGCCATGGACGGCGTTGCGCGAACTTTGCCGGGATTGCTTCGTGCCGAGAAACTCCAAAAGAGAGCCGCTCGCGATGGATTCGACTGGCCCGACACTTCGGGTCCAGCTGACAAGGTTTCTGAAGAGATGGCAGAACTGGCCGAAGCCTCAGAAGCCGAAAAGCTGGAAGAAGCCGGTGACTTGCTGTTCGCGGCGGTCAATCTGGTCCGAAAGTCAGGTGTCGCTCCCGAAGACGCATTGCGTGCCGCCAATCTGAAGTTCGAGCGGCGTTACCGAGTTATGGAGGAACTCGCCAAAGGCGGCTTCTCCTCTTTAACGCTCGATGAGCAGGAAGAGCTATGGCAGGCGGTTAAGCGCGGCGAAAAGGCCTAGAGAGCTTCGAAACGCCCGTGTTCCTTCGGCGTCAGCCGAACGGACAATTTGCGTAAGGGGCCATCATCGCCCCCGCCCGCTTCAGCCTCGGACAGAATTTCGCCATGCGCATGCAACCAGGCAATTTTCTGGCCGTCGCCCGCGCCAACTTCAATGTCATAGGTTCGCGCATTGGCGGTCAGCATCGCGCCGATCCGTTCAATAAAAGTGTCTATGCCTTCGCCAGTTACAGCCGATAATGCGAGTATATTCTCATTATGCATGACCAGCGGTTGCAGCTTCTCACGGCGTTCTTTGTCGACCAAATCCCATTTGTTCCAGACTTCGATCATCGGGATGGGTGCATCATCGCCCATCACGTCATCGCCGTCTGCGCCATCGCCCACAATCACCCCTAAATCGCGAAGAACTTCTAGCACTTGGCCCTTCTGTTCATTGCTGGAAGGATTGGCGATATCGCGGACATGCACGACGATGTCGGCTGCGGTCACTTCCTCCAGTGTCGCGCGAAATGCAGCTACTAGTTGGGTCGGAAGGTCGGAAATAAATCCGACTGTATCAGACAGGATTGCCTTTTCCACACCCGGCAACCGAACCGCACGCATTGTCGGGTCGAGCGTGGCGAAGAGCAAGTCTTCCGCCATGACGTCAGCGCCGGTTAGGCGGTTGAATAAGGTAGACTTTCCGGCATTTGTATAGCCAACCAGGGCAACGACGGGCCAAGGTGCCTTGCCCCTGCGTTCTCTGTGCAAAGCGCGAGTTTTCTTCACTTGTTCGAGATCGCGGCGCAAGCGGCCCATACGTTGACGGATCATCCGCCTGTCGGCCTCGATCTGCGTTTCACCCGGACCGCCCAGGAAACCGAAGCCGCCGCGTTGCCGTTCGAGGTGGGTCCAACTGCGGACAAGGCGGCTCTGCTGGTAATCGAGGTGCGCGAGCTCAACTTGCAGACGGCCTTCTGCCGTTGCAGCGCGTTCGCCAAAGATTTCGAGGATCAGGCCTGTGCGGTCGATGACCTTACGCTTCCACCTGTCTTCCAGATTGCGTTGCTGAATCGGCGAGAGAGCGCCGTCGACGACGACAAGCTCGGCCATCTCCTGCTCGCAAGCAGTGGCGATCCGGTCGACTTGCCCTGCCCCGAACAGCGTGTTCGGCTTCACTTCGCGGATCGGCAAAGTGAATGCGTCTGCCACGACAATGCCGATAGCTAGGGCAAGACCCCTGGCCTCATCGACACGGAAGTCAGAATCGCCGCCAGTTTTGCGGCCACGAATTTCCGGGCAAACGACTATGGCACGCGCGCCGCGCGTTACTTCGCCTTGCAGATCATCATCGAAGCTCAGTCTGGGTCGCCCCCGAGGTCATCGTCATCTTCGCTGGTCAGATCGACATGTTCGCCGGGCTGTACGGTCGAAACAGCGTGTTTGTAAGCGAGTTGTACGAAGCCTTCGCGTTCTAGCAACACGCTGAACAGATCATAGGAAGCGATGCGACCTTGCAGCATCACGCCATTGACGAGGAACATTGTCACCTGAACATCCGCATCGCGCACGCTGGACAGGAATACGTCCTGTAACAGGCGTTGTTTACGAGCGGTTTCGTTGCTCTCGAATGGCGCGGTATCAATTGGCTGACCCGGCATAATCGTTGAAATGGCATGTTTATATACCAGCTGACTTTGCCCATCCCGCCGCAGCAAGATCGAGAAATTGTCAAACCAGGTGATGATGCCTTGCAGCTTTACGCCTTTCACCAAGAACATCGTAACCGAAATCTTATCGCGGCGAAGGTGGTTCAGGAACTGGTCCTGAAGTGACGCGCCCTTTGCCGCACTAACAGGCGGCGCAGGCGGCGGTGCCGGCTTTGGCCGGGCGGAAAGTGTGCGGTCTGTCGGCATGACCTGTGTCCCTTTTATTGGCGGGTGCCGGGGCACCTGCATTCTGGCCTGCAAATCGTGCGAAGCCGGTTATTAAGCTCTACGTAGTCAGTCCTTATACAGTCGCAATGCGTATCTAAGGCGGTAGTTCCTAGCTTTTGCCGCCATTTGCCTTGCGGTCAGCCATGCCGAGAAGTTTGAGTTTCCGGTGAAGCGCGGAGCGCTCCATTCCAATAAATCCGGCAGTCTTGGAAATATTCCCCGAAAAGCGTCGGATTTGGACGGAAAGATATTCGCGTTCGAAGCTCTCGCGGGCCTCCCTCAGCGGAACGCCCATCAGGGCTGAAATGCCGCTGGTTCCGCCCAGTTTGCCGCCTGTTACTTCTGAAGGAAGCATGTCGGCATCAATCGATTCCAGCCGTTCGCGCGGCGCGAGAATGACGGTGCGCTCGACCACATTGCGAAGTTGGCGGACATTGCCCGGCCAGTCGTAGGCTTGGAGCGCAGCCATTGCCTCGGCTGTGATGGTTGGCGGCGGGACACCCTGCTCTGCAGCGTAGCGCGAGAAGAAATGATCGGCGAGCGCTGGAATGTCGTCGCGGCGGTCGGCCAGAGAAGGCACGGACACGGGGACGACGTTGAGCCGGTAGAACAGATCCTCACGGAACCGCTTCTCCTCGATCTCCAACTCAAGATCACGTGATGTGGATGACACCACACGGACATCGACGCCGATCTGGCGGCTACCGCCCACGCGAACGAAGCTCTGTTCGGTTAGTACCCGCAAGATTCGGGCCTGTGTCGAGAGCGGCATATCGGCCACTTCATCGAGATACAGCGTTCCGCCATCGGCCAGTTCTAGCAAGCCTGGACGCACTAACTTGCCGTCGGATTCTTCTCCGAACAGCTCATGCTCGAAACTCTCAGGCGTGATGCGCGCAGAATTGACGGTTACGAATGCGGCATCGGCGCGTGTACTCCAGCTGTGGAGCAAGCGAGCTCCGACTTCCTTGCCCGAGCCTGCAGGGCCGGTAACCAGCACGCGGCTGCCAGTGCCAGCCACTCGTTTCAGTGTTGCCCGCACCTGGTTTATGATTGCCGAGCCGCCAGTAAATTCGTCAGCGGAAGAATAATTTCCGCGCAGGCGGGTGTTTTCGCGGCGGAGGCGGTCTGTTTCCGTCGCGCGGGCGACGAGATGCAGCAGGCGTTCTGCTTCGAAAGGCTTCTCGATAAAGTCCATCGCACCGCGGCTTACGGCCGATACAGCAGTGTCGATATTGCCGTGGCCTGAGAAGATGATGACGGGCAATTCAGGTTCGCGCTGCTTGATCGCATCCAGCACTTCCAGCCCGTCCATGGCGCTGCCGTGTAGCCACACGTCGAGCAGCACGAGACTAGGCCGCCGTTCATCGACCATATTAAGCGCGGTGGTACTGTCGCCAGCGGTGCGGCATTCATAGCCTTCATCGCTCAACACGCCTGCGACCAGATCGCGAATGTCGGGTTCGTCATCAACGACGAGGATATCAAGCGCCATTGCGCATTCTCCTGTTAAGCCCCGCAAGAAATTCGTTCGACATCATCCGATTACCTCGCTGGCGGCCAGCGCTGGATCGCGCGCGAAGCGCAGCGTCACAGTTGTGCCACCGGCATCGTCGTCCCTATCGCGCGAAGCATTGGCGAGCGTCATCTCACCGCCATGTTCTTCCACGATCTTATTGACGATCGCGAGACCCAGCCCCGTACCTTTCTCCCGCGTCGTCATATAAGGTTCTTTCACCCGCTCGCTGTCATGCGGCAGGCCAACTCCATTGTCTGTCACAGCGACGGTGATCATCTCCTCGCCCGCCTCAAGCGATATTGAAATCCGCCCGCGAAAATCGGGCTCTGATGCTCCAGCGCGCGCCTCGACGGCTTCAGCTGCGTTTTTCAGAACGTTTGTCATGGCTTGGCCGAACTGATGACGGTCACAGGCGATCAAGATGCGGCCCTCATCCGGTGCGGAGAGGGTAAAGGTGATGTCCGGTTTGCCGACTTCTTGGAGGAATAGCGACTGGCGCACGAGATCGAGCGCGTCCTCTTGCCTGAACACCGGCTTGGGCAGACGGGCAAAGCTGGAGAATTCATCGACCATTTTCCGCAGATCGCCGACCTGCCGGATGACCGTATTGGTCAGTTCATCGAACAGGTCACCATCTTGTTCGATTTGACGGCGATAGCGGCGTTTCAGGCGCTCAGTCGCAAGTTGAATTGGAGTGAGCGGGTTTTTGATCTCATGCGCAATCCGCCGTGCGACATCCGACCAAGCTGCCTGCCGTTGATCGAGCAATTGGCGGGTAATGTCTTCGAATGTAATTACATGCCCGTCTGCAGCGCTCGTGATCTTCACCGCTAGAGTTAGCAGTTCGCTGCCCTTGTTATATTGCACCAGCCCGCTTGACAGTTTCGCATTTAGCAGAGCGCCGATTTGCGGCGCCAGATCGGAAGTGTTAGTACCAGGCGGAGGCGGCCCAGACTCGCCGCCCAGCAGCTTTTGCGCTGAGCTATTGACCAGCAGGATATTACCTTCGGGATCGGTGGAGATGATCCCAGCAGTGACGGACTCCAGAACCGCCTCGATGAAGGAGCGGCGCTCGTCCAGCTGGCGGTTGGCGCCGACGAGATCGTCTGTCTGCCGGGCGATCTGAGTGGTCATGCGGTTGAAGGCGCGATTGAGCATGCCGATTTCATCTGCCCCGGTGCGGCCATCAACTTGCAGATCGAAATCGCCTGCGCCCACACGCCTTGCCGCGACTACCAAATCCGTCAGAGGTTCAACCTGCCTGTCAGCGAAGCGAAGCGCGAACCAGACAGCCAGTCCGACTAGCGAAAGCGAAACGAAGAATAGAGCTAGGTTGAAGCGAAGCTGAAGTGCAAGCGCGCGCTGGGTCAGTCCCTCATAGGCGCTGGATACAGTTTGCGCCCGTTCCCATTGGGCAAAGCGGCCTGCTTCTGAACTGCGAGCGTTGTACAGGTAGATTCCGCTGCCCCGATCAATGGCCGCAAGGGCTTCGATGCGCGTTGAGTTTGCCGAGATGGCGACAGCTTCACCGGCTTTGATCTGCGCAAACATTTGCGGATCGAGGTGTTCAGGCTGATTGCCTTCAGCGAGATCGTAAAGCGCAGCAACCCGCATGGACCCATCATCCAATTCCTGGAGAATTGCGGATTCGGATACGTCTCGGCCTTGCGCTTGGAACAGGTAGTATTCTGCAAAGTCGTCATCGGCGATCGAACCCTGCTCTAAATAGAAGCGCATATCGCCCGCCATAGTGACGGTTTCATTGCCTACGTCGCGCTGGTTCTCCTCGTAGTATCCCTGTGCAAGCTGGTTGGCGTTTTCCATCAACCCGCGCGAGTCATCGGAAAACCAGAACTCCACGCCGGACTGGAACAGCACTGCGGCGAATACCGAAACGAGCAACGTCGGAATGGCCGCAATCATCGAGAAGAAGAACACCAGACGGACATGCAATCTTGCGGTGCTGCCCGCAGCGCGGCGGATTGCGAACCGGCGTCCCGCCAGTACCAGCAGCGCCATTGCCGGGATCAACGTGCCGACGAGCAAGACGCCAGCCTCTGTTGCGGGCAACAGGGCTCCGCCTTGAGGTGCGTTGCTGAAGGCCATGTAGCTGGTGAATATCATCGCCAACAAAGCGAAGAGTGAGGCCACTTCGAGCAGCACGTAGAAATTCGCCCGGCGCGACGCCACAACCGCTTGACGCCACCAACGGGGTGAGCGGCGCCCTCCCCTTGATGGGGCTGCAGTGATCGGATCAGCCATCAATGTTGCTCTACAACAACACTGTTGCCCTTATGCAAGAACTTTTGGTGGCGCGCGCGCCATTTAGCGGTGGGTAAATTCGTCCGGATCAATGTTCAATTCGCCCAAACGCTTTCGCAGCGTGTTGCGGTTGATCCCGAGTTTCTGTGCCGCTTTCACCTGATTACCGCCAGTTTCTTGCAGCGCATGTTCGAACAATGGCTTCTCAAATGCAGCGAGTGCAGCGTGATACAGCGTTCCATCGGGGGGTGCAGCTTGCGATAGCCATTTTTCCAGAACTCCGCCGAACCCTTCTGCAGCGGCGGACCGATCCGTCGGCGCTTGGCTCAACAAATTGTCGACCGAAGCAGCGTCGATAAGCTCCTCGCGCGCAAGCAAAGCGAGGCGGAAGATCACATTCTTTAGCTCGCGAACGTTTCCGCGCCATTCGCGCTTTGACAAAGCCGCAGATGCCGCATCGTCGAGACGGCGGCGGGGCAATCCTTCTTCTTCAGCCAGCTTGAGAAAATGTTCAGCAAGCGCCGGAATATCGTCGGCCCGGTCGCGCAGTGGCGGCAAGTCAATCGGCACCACGTTCAAGCGGTAGAACAGATCTTCGCGGAACTGCCCGGCTGCAATCAATGGTGCCAGATCGCGGTTGGTTGCCGCGATGATCCGTACATCGACAGCAATCTCTTCTGCACCGCCAACCCGGCGGATAGTTCCAGACTGCAACGCGCGCAGCAGACGTGTTTGTGCCTCCAACGGCATGTCGCCAATTTCATCGAGGAACAGGGTGCCGCCATGCGCTTGTTCGAACTTGCCAATCGAACGCGCAACGGCACCGGTAAAGGCCCCCTTCTCGTGACCGAACAGCTCGCTTTCGATCAGCTCACCGGGGATAGCGGCGGTGTTGACGGTCACCAGAGGGCCCGCACGTCGTGCACCGAGCTGATGGATCGCCTCGGCGACCAGTTCCTTACCTGTGCCGGACTCGCCTAGCACCAGGACAGTCAGATCATTGTTCAACACGCGGGTGATCATGCGGAACACGCCCTGCATGGCCTGACTGCGGCCCACCAGTGGCAAGCTTTCCGTGTCGCCAACCGGGCCAAACGTATCACTTGGCCGCTGCGCTGCCGCCTGAGCGACGGCCCGCACCAGCTCGTCAATGTCGAAGGGTTTGGGGAAATATTCGAATGCGCCGGTGTCAGTGGCGCGCACGGCTGTATCGAGCGTGTTCTGGGCGCTCAGGATAATGATTGGTAGGTCAGGATAGGTTTCGTTGACGCTGCCTAAGCTCACAATCCCGTCGCCATCGGTCAGGATTACATCGGTCAGCATCACATCGAAGCCATGTTGCACCAACAACGCATCGCGCCCGGCAATGCTTTCGCTATGCGCGACAGTGTGGCCTTCTTCTTCCAGGGCGGCGGTGATGACCATGGCGATGGATGCATCATCCTCGACCAGCAGGATTTTTGCGCCTTTAGTCATGGCGCCACCGCCAGATGCAGGCGGAATGTAGTCAGTCCGGCCTTGTCGTCGCGTTCGTGCCCGATCCGGCCATTCATATCGCGAACGAGCTTGCTGACGAGTGCAAGTCCCAGCCCTTGCCCGTCTTTGCGCGTGCTAACGAAAGGTTCGAAAATATGATCGCGGACTGCGGGGTCCACGCCGGGGCCATTGTCGATAATGCTTACCTCGATGGGAATTTGGATAGCGCGGCCGAGACGCAGAACATTGAGTTTCAGCCCGCTGGCAAAGCGTGTGCGGATGATGATTTCCGGCACTTCTTGGATTGAAATGGCCTGCAGTGCATTGCTGAGCAAGTTGATCAAGATCTGCTCCAAGGCGTCTTGATTGACGAGCACGGAAGGTAGCGACGGATCGAATTCTTCGACCAGTTTCACCCTTTGATCGCTAGCGGTTTCAACCACCAGCCTCGCCCGCCTTATGGCCTCATGTAAATTGCAGGCTGCTACCGGTTCAGGAATTTCACTGCCAAGCGACTGCATGCGGTCGATCAGCGTGGCAATACGTTCAACTTCGCGCGCAATCAGCTTTGTCAGTTCAAGGTCTTTGCCATCGAGCTTGCGTGCGAGAAGTTGGTTCGCCCCGCCGATCGCAGCCAGCGGGTTCTTGATCTCATGTGACAGGATGGCTGGTGCTCGCAGGGCAGAACCATCGGGATCAGACTGGTCGTTGGTGCCTTTTCCCGCCTCGGTGAGGGTCAGCACCTGCCAGCCCTCCTCTCCCAATACCGGCGATAGAGTGAGGTCTAAGACCCGTGCCTCCCCGTCGCCCGCTTGCACAGATGCACGCGGAGCCATCAGTTCACCGTCATTATTGGCCACTCTGTTTGACAGGTCCGTATCGGCAAATTTTACCACATTTGCGAGCGGTTGGCCCGCCAGCTTATGTGCGCTCATACCAGCCAAATTCTCGGCTGCTTGATTAGCGAAAGCTATGGTCATTTGCGGATCGAGCTTGAAAATCGCCAGAGGCAGGCTCGCAATCAACCGTTCGCCGGTGGGCATCAGGCCGCTGCGGCGTGGCGGTGCAGAAACGGCGTGTAAAAACGCTCGATTTCGCCGAGCACTTGCTCTGGATCTTCGATCAGCATCACTTGATTGCGAAACTCTGCACTGCCGTGCAACCCTTTGGTATACCAGCCAATATGCTTGCGGGCGACCTTGCTACCGACTTCAGTCCCGTAGTGTGCCAGCATTGCGCGGTAATGTTCGACGAGCAGGTCATATTGCGCTTCAAAGCTGGGGCTTTCAAGCTGTTCGCCCGTTTGCAGCCAATGCATAACTTGCCCGAGCAGCCAAGGCTTGCCGTAAGCGCCACGGCCGATCATAACGCCATCGGCTCCGCTTTGCTCCAACGCAGCAGCACTATCTACCAGCGTATTGATGTCGCCATTGGCGATCACGGGGACAGAAACCGCATCTTTCACCTTGCGGATGAAGGACCAGTCGGCGCTGCCCCGGTACATCTGGTTCCGCGTGCGGCCATGCACCGTGATCAGCTTTGCGCCCAAATCTTCCGCGATATGTGCGAGTTCAGGCGCGTTCAAGCTGTCATGATCCCAGCCCATCCGCATTTTGACCGTGACCGGCACGTCGACTGCATCGACTGTCGCTTTGATCAAGCTCGCGGCGAGCGGAAGGTCGCGCATCAGCGCCGATCCTGCGTCGCCATTGACTACCTTCTTTACCGGGCAACCCATATTGATGTCGATAATCGCCGCACCGCGATCGGCATTGAGCTTGGCAGCCTCTGCCATCTCGCCTGGATTGCATCCGGCGAGCTGAAGCGAAACCGGTTCCTCGACCGGGTCCCACGCTGCCTTCTGCAAAGA
>JBBKVP010000013.1:0-12887 GCA_037968495.1 Pontixanthobacter sp.
ATCGCCGCCAAGCCTACCGAACGTCGCCAAATGCTTGAGGAAGCAGCCGGGATCGCTGGCCTGCACGTTCGCCGCCGCGATGCCGAGAGCAAGCTACGCCAAACCGAAGCAAACCTGTCCCGTCTCGAAGACCTGATGGCGGGTCTCGACACGCAAATGTCTTCGCTCAGGCGGCAAACCAAGCAGGCCGATCGATACAAGAAACTTTCTGACGAAATACGCGTCGCAGAGGCGCGGTTAGTGTTCGCCCGTTGGCGCGATGCCGCAGAAGCAGCCGACACTGCACGTAAGGAAGCCAAGCTCTCCGAAGAGCGCGTGTTGCAAGCCAAGGCAGCAACGGATGCGGCACAAAAAGAACAGGCAGCGTCGGCGCAGAAACTCGCCGAAGCGCGCGATGAACTCGCCGACCGCCGCGACGACACCAGCGCGCATGGTCACCGGATGGCGGCGCTTACCAGCAAACTAGAAGCCGCCGAGCAGCGCCTCGCTGACCTCGACCTCCAGAAGGCACGGTTGGAAGAAGATCGCGGCGAAGCCGACCGGATGACCCGCGATGCCGCCAATGCTTTGGCGCGGTTGGACAAGGAACTCGCTAATAGCGCGAAGGCTTTGGAGGCGGACGAAGCCGAACGCCCAACCCTTGCCGCCAAGTTGGATGATACAGAACGCGCTGGCCGTGCCGCCGAACTGGCCTTGGCTAAGGCGACAGCCGATCAGGCGGGCGTGGAGGCCGAATGGCGCGTTGCCGAGGCCGCTGTAGAACAGGCCGAGGCGCGCCTGACGCGGCTTGATGCAGAGCAGCGGCGGCAGGATGAGACGCAGGCGGCATTGGGCGCGGCAGGTGATCCGGACGAAGCGGTTACCGAGGCCAAAGCTGCAGCCAACGCGGCCACGCGAAAAGTTGCAGCTTTGCGCGAAGCGCTGGACCAGCAGCTCGCCTCCAAGGAAGAGCTCGCCAATGCGCGCGACGAAGCCGCCAGCGTATTTGCCGGTGCAAAGGCCGAACTGGCTGGTATCGAGCGCGAACATTCAGCCCTCGCCCGTGACCGCGATGCCCGCGCCAAGCAAGCCGCCAATCGGCAGAGTTTACCCGCTGCGCTTGACAAAGTGCGCCCAAAACGCGGCTATGAACGCGCGCTCGCCGCTGTGCTGGGCCGTGATGCCAAGGCGCGGCTTGGAACACCCGAAACCGGCAGCGACGGACGTTACTGGACGGGCGGCAATGCGCCCTCGCCTGTGGCTGACTCCATCGCCAAGCATATTTCCGATTGCCCAAATGAACTCGCCGCCCGTCTGGCGCTGGTCCATGTCGCGGAGGCAGATGATGGTCGCACGCTTGATCCGGGCCATTGGCTGGTCACGCTAGACGGCAAACTGCGCCGATGGGATGGCTTTGTCGCTCGCGGCGAGGGGGCAAGCGAAGCGGCTCGGCTGGAGGCAGATAACCGCCTTGCCGAACTCGAAGCCGAAGTGTCGAAATATCGTAGTGCGGCTGATAAAGCTGAATCCGACCAATCTTCGACACAAGATGCGCTTTCTGCATTGCAATTGGCGCTGGTCGCAGCCGAACGCAGCATTGCCTCGGCCTCCGACGACGAGCGCAGCGCCCTTCGCACATTGGATCAGGCAGAAGCTGCCCGCGAACGCATGGAATCGCGGTTGAAGCAGCTTGAAAGCGCACAGAGCGATCTTGCCGAGCAGCGCGCACAGGCCGAGGCTGACCTCAAATTTGCGCAGGACAAGCGCAGCGCTCTGCCCAATGCCGATGCTGGCCGATCTGCACTCCAGGCCGCGCAGTCCAAGCATGAGGCTGCGCGCGCGACATTGCAGTCGGCGACTGCAGAACTCGCGTCGCATGACCAAGCCCTGGCCGTCGCGCGCGAGCGTGCCGCCACCCAGCGCGCCGATATGGCCGGTTGGCAATCCCGCTCTGGCGACGCGACCAAGCGGCTCGCCGATATGGAGCGCCGCACCGAGGAAATTGCCGAAGAACGCATGGTCGTCGCGGCTAAGCCCGAGGGGCTGATCAAAGAAATCGAGCAAGGTGGCACGGTCCGGGCCCGCCTGACGCAGGAACTCGCAGCGGCAGAGGCCGCTGTGACCGACGTCACTGCTAGCTCCCTAGCAGTTGGCCGCAAGTTAGCCGAACAAGCCGAAATCCTCGCTACGGCGCGCGAATCTCGCGCTGGCCTCGCCGCAAAGGCTGAAAACGAAGAAGAGCGCCGCAGTGAAATGGGCCGCATATCGGGCGAGCGCTTCCAATGCCCGCCGCCTTTGCTTGCCGAAAAGTTCGAATTCGATCCCGAGAAGATTTCGGGCGCTGGCGAAGAATCCACCGAAATGGATCGCCTCACAGCCAGCCGCGAACGCATCGGGCCGGTCAACTTGGTCGCTGCCGAAGAGCTAGCCAAGATGGAAGATCAGCACGGATTCAGCGCCGCAGAACAGGCGGAACTGCACGAAGCGGTCAATCGTCTGCGCGGATCTATTGGTAATCTCAACCGAGAGGGCCGCGAACGGTTGAAGGCTGCATTTGAACAAGTCGACACCCATTTCCGCCGGCTGTTCACGCGTTTGTTCGAAGGCGGTCAGGCGCATCTGGCGTTGATCGACAGCGATGACCCGCTTGAGGCAGGCCTAGAAATCTTCGCGCAACCTCCAGGTAAACGCCTGCAATCGCTGACTTTACTGTCAGGCGGCGAACAGGCCCTCACGGCCATCGCGCTGATTTTTGCACTGTTCCTGACCAACCCTGCACCGATCTGCGTGCTGGACGAAGTCGATGCGCCACTCGACGATGCCAATATCGACCGCTTCTGCGACCTGCTCGACCAGATGGTGCAGGAAACGGACACGCGCTATCTGATCGTGACGCATAATGCCGTGACGATGAGCCGGATGCACCGACTGTTCGGTGTGACGATGGTGGAACAAGGTATCAGCCGTCTGGTCAGCGTGGACTTGGGAGCTGCGGAAGAATTGCTCGCCGCAGAATAGGCCTACCCGGCGAGGATGCCCTTCACCGCGAGTGACAGCAGCCCCGCCCCGATCATCGCTGCGCCGACTGCAAAGCCCAGCCACGGCACCCAGCCTACGCGGTCGATCCGAGCGCGCTTGCCCCGCCGCCGCTCCATCACCATCGCAAATATGGCAAATGCGAAGAACATAGCGCCCCACAGGCCGATAATCTCGGCGTCGCTGGCGAAGGTGATGAAACGGTGCAGCATGATCTTTGGCGGGCATATGGGCGGTGGAGCGGCGCGCTTCAATCCCGCATTTGCTTGCCCAAAATGCGCGGCGCTCTAAAGCGGCGGCGATGCCTACCGAACTTCCCGTCCAACGTCCGCTATTTGCGCTGCTAATCCGGTTGGCTGCAATATTGGCGCTGGCAACGATGGCCATGTTCGTAAAGCTCGCGAGCGAGAGCGGCATCCACATCGCCGAAATCCTGTTTTGGCGGCAATTTATCACTATCCCGCTGCTCGGTGGCTGGCTGTTATTGACCCGCCAAACCGCCCTGTTCCGCACGCAAAGGCCGGGAATGCATGCCAAACGCGCGCTTTACGGCATGACCGGAATGGTACTGCTGTTTGCCGCACTCACTTTGCTCCCCTTGGCCGAATCCACCGTGTTCAACTTCACCAGCGCGATCTGGGCAGTGATCCTTTCAGCATTGATACTGCATGAAAAGGTCGGCCGTTACCGGTGGATAGCGGTCATTCTCGGCTTTGTCGGCGTGTTGATCATCGCGCAGCCAGGCGGTGGCAACATCAACCTTGCAGGAGCCGCTGCAGCACTGGGCGGCGCATTTATGGTCGCGCTGATCTCGATCCAGATCCGCGACATGAACCGCACGGAACACCAGTTGACGATCGTATTTTATTTCGCAGCTTTCAGCGTGCCGGTTCTGATCCTGTTTCTGCCATTTGTTATGACCCCGCACAGCCTTCACCAGGTCCTGATCATCGCCGGATTGGGTATCGCGGGTTTGGCGGGACAAGTTTTGCTTACCATGTCGCTGCGCTTTGGCGCGGTTTCGAGTGTGATCGTGATGGATTATTCATCGCTGGTCTGGGCGACGCTGTATGGTTTCTGGATTTTCGGAAACATCCCGCCCGTCGCCACATGGTTCGGTGCGCCGCTGATTGTGGTTGCCGGCTTAATCATCGCCTACCGCGAACACAAACTATCCATCCCGCGCGAGCCGCCGCCTGCCGCTAGTTGAAGGAACTAGCGTGCATCTAGCGCGTTATGTCGCTATCCGCTCGAATATCGACGTAGAAGGACAATATTTATGGTACGTAAAATCATCCTCGCCGCAGGTATCGTAGCGCTCTCGCTGACGGCCACCGCATGTAACACAGTCAAGGGCCTCGGCCGCGATGTTGAGTCGGTTGGCGAAGCAGGCGACCGCGCAATCTGATCACGCACAAAGCGATCAAGAAAAAGGGCCCGTCGGAGCGATCCGGAGGGCCCTTTTCTTTTGCAAGATATAGGGCCTCAGACCTGCCGGTCGCGTCCAACCCAATAAGGTTCGCGTAACTGGCGGCGCAAGATCTTGCCGGTGGGGTTGCGGGGCAATGCCTCGACAATATCGATGGTCTTGGGGACTTTGAAACCGGCCACCCGCTCGCGCGTGAATTCAATCACAGAGGCTGCATCAATCGTACAGCCCGGCTTCGCGACGCAGACTGCCTTCACAGCCTCGCCCCATTTGTCGTCCGGCACGCCGATAACAGCGACTTCAGCAATATCAGGATGGCCGTAAACTGCGCTTTCCACCTCGGCAGGATAGACGTTCTCGCCGCCCGAGATGATCATGTCCTTGATCCGGTCCTGAATATAAACGTAGCCGTCCTCATCCATATAGGCGGCGTCGCCTGTGCACAGCCAGCCATCGGAATTGATAGTTGAGGCGGTCGATTCGGGCAGGTTCCAATAGCCGGGCATGTTGGAAGGGCCGCGGATCGCGATCTCGCCAATCTCGCCGCGCGGAACCTCGTTCATATCGCTGTCCATGATCGAAATTTGAACACCCGGGACTGCCTTTCCGGCAGATCGCATACGCTTGTTGCCGGCGGGATCATGATCCTCTGGCGGTAGCAATGAAACCGTGCCGGTGGTTTCAGTCATTCCGTAAACCTGTGCGAAACCTGCGCCTGGCATGGTCGTCAGCGCCTCGCGCAGCAAGTCGAGCGGCATGGGTGCCGCGCCGTAGAACACATATTTGACCCGGCTGAAATCGGTCGCCTTGGCGCGCGGATGCTGGATCAGCATTTGCAGCGCAGCGGGCACGATGAACAAGCGCGTCACCCCGTCCTCGATAGCATCCAGCACGGCATCGGGAGCAAACTCCGGCAGGATGATTGCCCTAACGCCCGACGATACCGAATTCACGCTCAGGCCCGTGCCGCCAATATGCGAACAGGGCATGCAGCACAGGATTGTCTCATCTTCGTCGTAAAAGCCCCACGGCATATTGGCATCTTCCTGCGGCTTGCGCAGGCTGAACAGGTTACGATTACACAGCACCGCGCCCTTGGGATTGCCGGTGGTACCGGATGTATAGAGCTGCAGCACCTCGCCTTCGGGGCCAGCGGGCGTAAATTCAGCCGGTGCGCGCGCCGCGATCTTGGCGCGCATGTCGGCTTCGCTGATTATTGCGGGGTCGAGCTCCACGCCCGCAACGGCTTTGGCGGCGATCTCGCCAAAACCTTCACCCGTAACCAGAACTTTCGCGCCTGTGTCATTGAGAATATACCCGATTTCTGCAGGAGCGAGCCGCCAGCCAATCGGCGCAATTGCAACGCCGCAGCGCCCGCAAGCAAAGAACATCTGGAAATACATATCCGAATTCTTGCCGAGCCACGCGATCCGGTCGCCCGGCTCTACGCCCAGATCCTGCAACACCCCGATGATGCGCGCGGTCAGGTCGTTCAACTCGCTATAGGTGACTTTCGCGCCGCCATATTGCGTTGCGACCGCATCCGGACGCTCCGTTGCCCAATAAGTGACAAATTCCTCGAAAGTCAGCATTTCGGTGTTCACAGGCTCTCATCTCCGCAACTCGCACGCCCTTACGGCGTGTCGTTGTGGAGGAGCATGCCAGCAACCTGGCTTCACGCCAATAGGCTTGCCGTCAGGCGCGTTTCTTGCGGAACCGTTCGCGGTAGATCAGCCATGCGAGCAGGCCGACCGGGCCGAACATGAAAGTGAAGAACAGGATCGGCGCTTGAACGAAACGTGACACGCACTTGGCATCGGCGTCCTTCGACACCCACAGGCCGACAAACAGGTCGAAAGCCAGATAATGCGTCCAGCCGATCAGCACGCCGCCATCGGACATGAAGATCGAGCGGACGCCTTCGATAGAACCGAAGTCCAAACCGCCAGCCTGGGTGCCCTCAACCTGCGCTCCATCGACCATCCCGGACAGCAATAGGCCGATGAACACTGCGTAAACCAAACACAATATGCCCACGCCAAGATAGAGAATGGCCGTGTTCAGCAGTGTCGAGCGAGGCGCTAATATCAACGCGGCCCATGCAATCATCGCGAGGATGTTTACAAAGCTGAACAGGCCTGCCCACATATCGGTAATCCTTAGGTTTGTTCGGTTGGCTCTTTATACACTAGCACGGGTTTGCGGGCGGCCAGCGTTTCATCGAGCCGCCTGCGCGGTGTAAAGTGCGGCGCGCTGTGCAGGCTTTCGTCGCCTGCCACCGCCCGCTCCGCCACCGAACGCAGCGATGCGATGAGGCGGTCGGTGCCGTCCTTACTCTCAGTTTCGGTTGGCTCGATCAGCATCGCGCCGTGGACCACCAGCGGAAAATAGACCGTCATCGGGTGGAAGCCCTCGTCGATCATGCCTTTGGCGATATCGAGCGTCGAAAAACCCTCTGCCAGCCCATTATCGCTGAAGAGCGCTTCATGCATACAGGGGCCTGAATCCGCAAAAGGCGCTTCCAACACGTCATCGAGGCTACGCAGGATATAATTCGCATTCAGCACGCAATCTTCAGCAACCTGCCGCAGACCGTCGGCACCATGGCTAAGAATATAGGCCAATGCCCGTGTGAACATGCCCATTTGACCCTGAAACGCCGCCATCCGGCCAAAGCTGTCAGGATGGCGCTCTCCGGCAGTTTCTTCCTCGACCAACGTCAGCGTGCCGTCCGCATGCAGTTCGGTGAATGGGATCGGGCCGTAAGGGCATAGAGCCTCACTCAGCACCACAGGCCCGCTGCCAGGGCCGCCGCCGCCATGCGGGGTGGAGAACGTCTTATGCAGATTGATGTGCATCGCATCCACGCCAAGATCGCCGGGGCGGACCTTGCCAACGATGGCATTGAAATTGGCTCCGTCACAATAAACATATCCGCCAGCGGCGTGAACAGCATCAGAAATTGCTTTAAGATCACGCTCGAAAAGCCCGCAAGTATTGGGATTTGTGATCATAACACCCGCAACATCTGGGCCAAGACGGGCCTTGAGAGCCTCCAGATCGACACGTCCATCGGGGGTCGCAGGAATGTTCTCTACGCGGTACCCAGCGAAGGCCGCAGTCGCAGGATTGGTGCCATGAGCACTTTCGGGCACGAGGATAACCTCGCGGGCATCGCCTTTGGCCTCCAGCGCGGCACGGATACACAGCACGCCGCATAATTCGCCATGAGCGCCCGCCTTGGGGGTCATTGCCACGCCGTGCATGCCGGTTAGCGTGATCAACCAATGCGCAAGCTCATTGATAACGCCTAACGCGCCCTGAACCGTCTGGACGGGCTGCAGCGGATGCACATCGGCAAAGCCGGGCATCCGCGCGACCTTTTCATTCAGGCGCGGGTTGTGCTTCATCGTGCAGCTGCCGAGCGGGAAAGGCCCCAAGTCGATTCCGTAATTCTGGCGGCTGAGGCGGGTGTAATGGCGCACGGTTTCCGGCTCGGTCAAACCGGGTAAAGGTGCTACGTCAGTCCGTAAATTTCCCGAAAGTGACGCCATGACGTCATATTCCGACTCGTCGATATCGACGCCGCAATTCGACGGACTGCCAAGTTCGAAAATCAGCTTCTCTTCGAGCATCAGCCCGCGGTCGCCACTCACTGTTGGGGAAGTAGGCGCGACACCATCCGCATATATCTCGGGCTTCCAGCCGCTCTTGTTCGGGGCGTTCATGCTGCTTCTCCTGCAAGCACTTGCTCGAGCGCATTAGCGAACGCTTCGATGTCTTCACTAGTGGTGGTTTCGGTTGCAGTGACAAGCAGCCCATTGGCGAGCTGATCCGCCCCGGGATAAAGCCGTCCAAGCGATACACCGCCCAACACGCCAGCTTCAGCCAACTCACGCACCACATCGCGGGCATCACGCGGCAACATCACGGCAAATTCGTTGAAGTAATTATCGTTGAGGATCGACACACCCGGGACCTTTTCAAGCCGCTCAGCAGTCTGGCGGGCACGTGAGTGGTTCACACGGGCAAGCTTGTTCAGCCCTCCCCCGCCCAGCAAGGTCATATGAATGCTGAAGGCCAGCGCGCAAAGTCCTGAATTAGTACAAATATTGCTGGTCGCCTTCTCGCGACGGATATGCTGCTCGCGGGTCGAGAGCGTCAGTACGAAACTGCGCTTTCCGTCCGCATCAACAGTCTCCCCACAGAGCCTTCCGGGGATCTGGCGAACATATTTCTCGCGGCATCCGAATAGGCCAAGATATGGTCCGCCGAAATTGAGGCCTACGCCGATCGACTGGCCCTCACCCACGACTACATCCGCACCCAGAGCGCCCGGCGCTTCGAGCATGCCAAGCGCAACCGGTTCGGTTACGACAGCAATCAGTAACGCGCCCTTGGCATGCGCCGCATCAGCCACTTCCTGCAGATTGCCAACACGGCCAAGAATATCGGGATATTGCACGACAACAGCACTGGTCGCATCATCAATGCGCGCGATCAGGCCCTCATTGTCCGGTAGGCCCTGAATGGTCGGCATGGCATCGGCGATCACATCCTTGGTGAACTTCGCCATCGTCTTGACCGTCGAGATGTAATGCGGATGCAGCGCGCCCGATAGAACCACGCGGTTACGCTTCGTGATACGACCCGCCATCGCTATCGCCTCCCAGCAAGCGGTCGAACCGTCATACAGCGAAGCATTGGCGATATCGGTCCCAAACAGGCGCGCAACCTGTGACTGGAATTCGAACAGAACCTGCAGCGTGCCTTGCGCGATTTCCGGCTGATAGGGGGTATAAGCAGTCAGAAACTCGCCGCGTTGGATCAGATGATCGACACTGGCGGGAATGTGATGGCGATATGCCCCTGCGCCCAAGAAGAACGGCGCCTGCCCCGCGTTGAGATTATTGGCCGAAAGCCGCCCCATATGCCGCTCCACAGCCATTTCACTGGCATGCATCGGTAAATCGCGGATCGGTCCGTCCAACCGCGCCTCGGCAGGCACATCGGCGAAAAGATCATCAATCGAACTGACGCCAATTTTGGCGAGCATTGCGGTCCGGTCGTCGGCAGTCAGGGGCAGATAACGCATTATTTCAGAGGCTTTCTACAAAGTCATTGTACTTCGCTTGACTCAACAGCCCTTCGAGCTCGGCCATGTCGGACAGTGTTAGTTTGAACAGCCAACCGTCCTCTTCCGGATCGGAATTGACGAGATCAGGCTGCTCTTCAAGATCCTCATTCACCTCCAGAACGACGCCCGAAACGGGAGTGTAGACGTCCGATGCAGCCTTCACTGAATCGACAACGCAGGGTGCATCGCCTTTGCTCAGCTCCGCGCCTTCATCGGGCAGTTCGATATAGGTAATGTCGCCAAGCTGGCCTTGCGCATAATCAGTAATGCCAATGGTGCCGACTTCGCCGTCGACGTCGATCCATTCATGTTCTTCAGTGAAATAGCGGGTCATTTCTGATGTCTCCTCAACGGAAATAGCGGGTTGGAACGAAGGGCATTTCGGTGATCTTTGCGGGCAAACGCTTGCCGCGCATTTCGATCTCTAAATTGTCGGAAAAGGCATATTTGGAATTTACTGTTGCCATAGCGATGGGATGCTGAAGGCTGGGCGAGAAGCCACCTGAAGTGACTGCGCCGACCTTTGTGTCACCGGCATAGACCTCGGCGCCCTCACGGGCAGCCTGACGGCCTTCTAGCGAAAGCCCGATGCGCGTGGTTGGTGCGCCGTCCGCCAGCAGTTTCAGAATACGGTCAGAACCGGCGAACTTCCCTTCAGCGCGGCGGGCCTTGGAAATCGCAAAGGTCAGTCCTGCACTCACAGGATCGCTCTCAGGCGTAAGGTCATGGCCATATAGCGGCAGACCAGCCTCAAGGCGCAGCGAATCCCGCGCGCCGAGGCCGATGGGCTTCACTTCATCCATAGCAACGAGCACGTCTGCCAATTTCTCGGCGAATTCGCCCGGGATGGATATCTCAAAGCCATCTTCCCCAGTATATCCAGCGCGGCTGATCCATAGCGGCACGCCGTCCCAGTCGAAGAACCCTGCCTGCATAAATTTGAGTTCGGTCGCCCCCCAAGCAATGCGCGCCATCGCGGTCACGGCTTCCGGCCCCTGCAATGCCAGCAACGCTTGGTCGGCATGGTGGTTGAGGGTCAGTTCTTCAGGCAGCGCCTCGTAAAGATAGGCAATGTCGTCCCACTTCATCGCGCCATTCACGACCATCGCGAGATGCTGGCCGGTATTGGTCACAATCAAATCGTCGAGGATGCCGCCATTTTCGTCCAGCAGCAGCGAGTACCGCATGCGGCCCGGCTTCAAAGCGGAGATGTCGCCCGGGAGGATTGTCTCAAGCGCCTCGGCACCGCCCCTTGTATCTCCATTGGCGCCCTCAAGGGTAAGCTGGCCCATGTGGCTGACATCGAACAATCCCGCATGCTCGCGCGTCCAGAGATGCTCAGCGATAATGCCTTCATATTGGATGGGCATGTGGTAGCCCGCGAACTCGACCATCCGCGCGCCTTGGGCCCGATGCCAAGAATCAAGTGGAAGCGCTTCGGTCTCAATTACTTCGTCTAGGTCTTGTTCGGCACTCAGGTTTTCATCAGTCACAGGAAGTCCTTTCAAGCCAAGCTTGCGGGACCCCCTCTGTCGGAAAACCTGAGAGCATCGTCTGCGAGGTGCAGACTTCCCCCTTCGGTGGCCGCCCGCAACGTGCGAGAGACTCTTTCCAGAGTATCGCTATCGAACCCTTGCGGTCCATTTGCCTGAGAGATTCCGGGGCGGTTGCTCCTTCGGCGTCCAACGATCCAAATTACGAATCGAGAGAACTCTCCCGCGCGGTTCAGCGACGAACAACGGGATGAAGGCCCGTTACGCCCAAGTCAATTACTACGCTTGAGAAATCGGTGTCTCGCGGTCCAATTTGCTCGCCGCACGGTGGATAGCATCATTTTCATGCACAAATTTGCCGCCTGCCTTCTGACCAGCAAAGAACAACATGGCCTCTGCAACGACTTCCGCGTCGATTGCGCGATACTTCCGTTTCTCGCCCTGAAGGAACAAATTGCCGAGCGGGCTGGCGATAATCCCCAACCGTTCTAGCACCCGCCTATCATTGCCGCGCTCACCGCGAAGTAGGCCGGGCCGGATGATATCAAGCCGCTTGAAGCCGATCTTTCGCAGTTCGCGCTCAACCTCGCCTTTGACTCGCAAATAGAAGTTGCTGGTCATCGGATCGGCGCCGACTGAGCTGATAACGATAGCGTGTTCAGCGCCCGCCTCCTTCGCGGCGCGTGCACTTTCGAGCACCAGCTTTTCATCAACCGCGCGAAAAGCTTCTTCATCCTGACCGGACTTGCTCCATGTGGTCCCGAGCGCACAGGCAAAAATCGGTGCGCTGGCGGCAGCAAGCGCCTCGCCCCACCCCTCGATAGGTGCGACCAGCACTTCCATTCGGGCGCCTGGGGGCAAAGGCATTTCGTTCCGGGCGATGGCCACAATCCTGAAATCGGTCCGGCCAACCGCCTTCTTGATGAGCGAAGTGCCTATCAGGCCAGTTGCTCCGACAAGCGCTATGCGAGTTTGGTCAGACATTGCGCAACCCCTCGGGCACTTTGCCATAAATACGGGCACATTCCTGGATGGCGTAGCGGTCCGTCATTCCCGCGATGAAATCGCTGATGTACCGTGCGCGTTCCGGCTGACTTTCGGGCATGGTTTCACGCCAGCCTTCCGCCAGCTCGTCTGGTGCTTGATCGTAAGCGGCATAGAGGCGCGCCACGACATCGCGTGCACGCTCTGACGTGTTGATCTGCTCGGGGTGATAATACAGCCGGTCATACATGAACGCTTTAAGCTTACGCTCCTGCTCCGCCATTTCCAGGCTGAAGCGGGCGAGCGGCATTCCGGCAGCGCGAACATCGTCGATATTATCCACCCCTCCGAGGTTCTCCTGCGTGTTCTGGATCAAATCATTGACCATCAGACCGATCTGACCGCGCACTAGCTCACGCAGCTGGCGCTCCCGCGGGGCATTTGGGAAGCGCGCTTCGACAGCACGCCACTGGTCCGCGACGAAATCCAGTGTCAGCAAGTCGTCCAGTTCGAGAAAACCCGCGCGCAGGCCATCATCAATGTCGTGATTGTCATAGGCAATATCGTCCGCAATCGCCGCGACTTGTGCCTCCAGCGACGGATATTGGCTTAATCCGAGCGGGAAAGCAGCGTCCAGTTCGGCCAAGGCCCAGCTTGGCGCGAAAACTGGCCCATTATGCTTCGCCAGCCCCTCCAGCAATTCCCAGGTCAAATTCAGGCCCTGATGATCGCAATAGGGGCTGTCGAGCCGCATCAGAGTGCGCAATGTCTGCGCATTATGGTCGAAGCCGCCTTGCCTCTCGGTCGCTGCCGAAAGCGCCGCTTCCCC
>JBBKVP010000014.1:0-56033 GCA_037968495.1 Pontixanthobacter sp.
CATAATTCCTTCGATCATGGGTTTCATCGTGTCATTCATCATTTTGGCAAAGGTGCCTTCGGGGAAAGTCCGTGATGAAATCAGAGTGGCTTGCGGTAGGCGGGCTTCTTGATCGGCAGTCAGCGGCTCAGCCTTGAAAGCATCACCGAAAAGGCCGCTCATCAAGTCTTCCATTCCCCCTATCGGGTCTTCGTCCGACTCTTGATCACTATTTACCGCGACCGTCTTGATTGTCGGCGGGGCATCACCTTCCGCAGCCTCTTGCGCGAACTAAGGCGCAGCAGTTATCAGAGCCAAGGTGCCAATGAGCGTCGTGAAAATGCGCGTCATGTTGGTGCTTCCCCTACTTCTTAAGAGTTCAATGTCCGGCCCGCGGGCCGCGTTCGATGCCGGACTGGGCCAGCTGATCATCGATTTGGGCGACAAGACGGTTCAGGCCTTCTTCCGTGTCGCTTTCGGCGCGGGCCACCAGCACATCCTGCGTGTTGGAGGCACGCAATAGCCACCAGCCGTCTTCGGTCGTGACGCGAACACCGTCTGTGCCGTTGACCTCCAGATCACTCGCCGCCAGCCGCGCTTCGACTTCGGTGATCGCGGCAAATTTGCGGCTTTCATCAACCTGAAAGCGCATTTCGGGCGTGTTGATCATCTGCGGCATATCGGTGCGCAGCTGAGTGACCGATTTACCCAACCTTGCAGCGGCAGCGATCAGGCGCACACCGGCATACAGAGCATCATCATAGCCGTAATAATCATCCGCAAAAAAGACGTGTCCGCTCATCTCGCCAGCCAGCGGAGCGCCTGTTTCCTTCATTTTGGACTTAATCAGACTGTGGCCCGTTTTCCACATCACCGGCGTGCCGCCCAACGCTGACACATGGTCGAACAGCGCCCGAGATGCCTTCACATCCGCTATAATGGTGGATTTGGGCATCCGTTTAAGAAGGTCTTCGGCATAGATCATGAGCAGCTGGTCACCCCAGATCACCCGGCCTTGTCCGTCGACTGCGCCGATCCGGTCGCCATCACCGTCGAAAGCCACTCCAAAATCGAGGTTCTTCGCCGCGACGAGCGCCTTCAGGTCCTCCAAATTGGCTTCAACAGTGGGGTCAGGATGATGATTAGGAAAATTCCCGTCGACATCGGTATAGAGCAAGTGATGCTCACCCGGGAGCCGAGCAGCAAGCGCCTCAAGCGCGGGGCCAGCTGCGCCATTGCCGGCATCCCATCCGACTTTCAGTCCGGCGAGAGCACCGGTGTCGAGGCCGTCCAAAGCGGTCAGAACGCGGTTAATATACTCTGCGCCGAGATCGCGCGTCTCGACCGTGCCGGTGCCATCGGCCCAGTCACCGGCGGCCGCCAGCCGTCCGATGGTCTGGATGTCCTCCCCGAAAAATGGCCTGCCCATAAATACCATCTTGAAGCCGTTATAATTGGCGGGATTGTGGCTACCAGTTATCTGAATGCCGCCATCCACATCTTCGGCTGAAGCCTCTGCATAATAGAGCGTAGGCGTGGCCACCATGCCCACCGTGACGACGTCGCAGCCGCTGGCATTCAACCCTTCGATCAATGCGCGTTCGAGGATCGGCGAGCTTACCCGGCCATCATAGCCAACCGCCACTTTCGATCCGCCGGCCTGTTTCAGCAGAGTGGCGAATCCGCGCCCGATAGCGCGAGCATCATCCGGCCCCAGCGTTTCGCCAATAATACCGCGGATGTCGTATTCGCGCAGGACAGTGGGATCGAAATTATGGCTCATCTGGACTCCTTAACGCCCGTCGGGCAGTTCATTGAGCAGCAGATCGCGCGCTGCATTAGCTTCATGGACCTGCGCGTTCTGGCCGCCCTTATCAGGGTGAACCATAGTCACGAGCCGCTTATGAGCCTCGGTGATTTCTGCGTGCGTGGCGCCTGCCCGAACGCCCAACAGGCTGCGAGCACGAAACGCCGCCCGCTCACGTGTCGAGTTCTTCGTGGAGAGGAATTGCCAAGGCCAGCGCCCGGTGACCATTTTGCAACCGATGCATAGGAAGGCGAGAATGATGACATATTTCAGCATGGATCAGGCGAGCTCCAATTCCGGATCGAGTGTAGTGGCCTTCGGCAAAGCGAGGCCGGCAATCAGTGAGCGCAGTTCCTGACGCGCGACGAGGTGACTTGTGCCGAGCTCGCCCAGCTGCCCCTTGTCAAGCAGCGTAAGGCCTGACGGGAACAACTCGCGATAAATTACGCGTTCCGACAGGCCCTTCGCAATGCGAAAGCCGACCCGTTTGGAAAGTTCGCTCAGCGCCTTATCCAGTCGCAGCTTGTTCCGCGCCTCGACATGATGCGTGCGGTTGCGAACAACCACCCAGTCCATTTCGCGGCGGTTTTCATCGATCTGCGCACGCGAGCGTTTTAGCCGCGCTTCCCAAATGAGTTCAGCGTAAAAGCTCAGCTTGCGGACCTTAAATGTCTCGGCATCAACCTGTCCAATCAGATCGAAGTCAACGAAGCTGTCGTTAAGCGGCGTCACGAGCGTGTCCGCCTCAGTTGCAGCATGGCGGGCGAATGGGTCATCACGGCCTGGAGTGTCGAAGATAAGGAATTCGGCATTCTGACCCAAGCGGTCCGCCATTTCTTCTAGCTCTTCAACAGTGTCGCCACCAAAAATTTCGCAAGTAGCAGTCGGCAAATCGACGCCGCGACGCTTCTGTGTCTCGCTGCGGTTTTCAAAGTAGCGGTAGAGCGTGGCTTGGCGCGGATCGAGATCAATCGCTGCGACGCGCGCACCGCGATAGGCCAGCGCCACAGCGACATGTACGGCAGTCGTCGATTTGCCCGTGCCACCTTTTTCATTGGCGAAGGTAATCCGGTATGATTTGCGGCCAGTCACTACGCGCTTGTTTCCTTATGTCGTTGCGGGAGCGGTATTTGCCCCGCTATGTGCGTCAACACACCTACCGGAGGCCTTACACCCGTGCAAACCGTCGCCAAGCTGGATTTGTTGAGAAAAAGCATCGCTGCATTGCGTGCCGACCATAGAGAAGGCGGCAAGACTGTCGCTCTGGTGCCGACAATGGGCGCTTTGCATGATGGCCATTTGACTTTGATGCGCGCTGCAAAAAAGCGCGCCGATCACGTTGTGGCATCGATTTTCGTCAATCCGACCCAGTTTGGTGAGGAAGAAGATCTTGATGCTTATCCTCGTCAGCTGGCCAAAGATTCGGCCGCGTTGGAGAAAGAAGGCGTCGCGCTGCTGTGGGCGCCTGAGGTCGGCGAGATGTACCCTGAAGGTTTTGCCACCAGCATTGCGGTCGAAGGCGTCAGTTCCGGCTTCTGCGGCGCTTCACGGCCCGGCCATTTTGACGGCGTGGCGACCGTAGTTTGCAAGTTGTTCAACCAAGTGCAGCCCGATGTGGCGGTGTTTGGCGAGAAGGACTGGCAACAGCTCGCCGTGATCAGGCAAATGGCGCGCGATCTCGACCTGATGCGTCCATTTGCAGATAACATCATCGGCATTGAAACCGTGCGTGAGCCAGACGGTCTCGCGATGAGCAGCCGCAATCGGTATCTGTCGCCGGAAGACCGTGCAGCTGCAGCAAAGCTACCGCGTGAAATGCGCGAGGCTATTGCCCGGATCGAAGACGGTCAGGACATCCGCCCGACGCTTGGCGCATTAGAAGATGCTTTGGTCAGCGGCGGATTTGCCTCGGTCGATTATGCCGATCTGGTGGACGCTGCATCGCTCGCGAAGCTTAGTGAGTTGGGCGACAGACCCGCGCGGCTGCTGGTTGCAGCGCGGATTGGGAGCACTCGGCTGATCGATAATATGGCGGTTGCGCCCTCAGCCTAATGAAAATCGCGCGATTTCGGAAGCACTCTGACATCGCGCGGATGCTGCTGGCGCGGCGCGGTCAACGATGATGGCAGAGGGCTGACGACATGATCGGCGCGCGCGAGATCGGGCTTCAGCGCATCCTCCGACAGGTCCGAGAGTCGCGCTGTATCGTCGAACATCCGCCGCACCACAACGTGGATCACATCCTCATCCATTTGCACCGTTCCTTCCACCGCCATCAGCCGCGCGCCCATTATAGTCTTGCGGTTTGCCTCCAGCCCATCAGGCCAAACGACTATGTTCACGACCCCGCTTTCATCCTCCAGCGTGATGAAGACCACGCCCTTCGCGCTGCCGGGGCGCTGGCGAATCAGGACAATTCCGGCAACCGACACGCGCTGGTCAAACTTGCAGCTGCGCAAATCGGCAGCGCGAGTGAACCCGCGCGCCGAGTAGCTTTCGCGAAGAAATGACATTGGATGGCCTTTCAGCGACAGGCGGGTGGTCTGGTAATCGGCCACGACATGTTCCGAAAGCGGCATCGCAGGCAGCAAGACCGGCACATCGCTGCCTTCATCGCGCTCTTCGGCATGAATAAACAACGGCAGGTCCGGCGCGTTTTTGAGCGCGCGCGAATCCCATAGGGCAGCGCGGCGATCTTTACCCATGGAGCGAAATGCGTCGGCAGCCGCAAGCAGTTGGATCGGCCGCGTGCCTAGCTTTGCGCGGGTGCGTAGCTCCTCGACATTGGCATAAGGCGTGCCGCGCCCATTGAGCAGCTTAGCAGCGTCCATTTCTGCCAATTCGTCAATCTGTCTAAGGCCCAACCGCACCACTAACTGCCTTCTTGCATCCAGCACCTGCCATTCCACACTAGTATCCCAGTCACTCATGTTCACATCAGAGGCGAGCACTGTGACCCCATGCTCGCGCGCATCGCGGACAATCTGAGCCGGGGCATAAAAGCCCATGGGCTGCGAATTGAGCAATCCGGCGCAGAATATCGCCGGATGGTAATGTTTGATCCAGCTCGACACATAGACGAGATGCGCGAAACTGGCTGCGTGGCTTTCGGGAAAGCCATATTCGCCGAACCCCTCAATCTGACTAAAGCATCGGGCGGCAAATTCTGGGTCGTAGCCTCGTTCGACCATCCGTCCGACCATCTTTTCCTTATGTTCCGATACCAACCCCCGTGACCGGAAAGTAGCCATCGCCTTACGCAACTTATTTGCCTCGGACGGGGTGAAGCGCGCTGCGACCATAGCGATTTTCATCGCCTGTTCCTGAAAGATCGGCACGCCTAACGTGCGGCCCAGAATATCTTTCAATTCGTTTGGATGGCCATGTTCCGGTCCCGGCGAAGGATATACCGCCTTCTCCTTCCCCTTGCGCCGTTTCAGATAAGGATGGACCATATCGCCTTGGATTGGACCCGGGCGGACAATCGCAACTTGAATCACCAAGTCATAAAACGTCTTTGGGCGAAGGCGCGGGAGCATATTCATCTGCGCGCGGCTTTCGACCTGGAAAACGCCCAGCGAATCGCCCTTTTGCAGCATGCCATATACCGCTTGGTCCTCCTGCTCGATGCTCGCCAGTGTGTGCGTTTCACCGCAATGCGTTTGAATCAAATCGAAACATTTGCGGATGCAGGTGAGCATTCCCAGCGCCAGCACATCGACTTTCATGATGCGCAGCGCATCAATATCGTCTTTATCCCATTCGATAAAACTGCGGTTTGCCATCGCACCGTTGCCGATCGGGACGGTTTCGGTCAGCGGGCGCTGGGTCAGGATAAACCCGCCGACATGCTGGCCCAGATGGCGCGGCATACCAATCAGTTCAGTGGCGAGCGCGACGGTGCGCTTCAGATGCGGATCGGACAGGTTTAAGCCGGCGTCTTTCTCGACGCGATCTTCATCGACCTCGCTGCCCCAGCTGCCCCATACTGTCTTTGCCATGGCGGAGGTTATGTCTTCCGACAGACCCATAACCTTGCCAACCTCGCGGATCGCCATACGCGGGCGGTAATGGATCACGGTAGCACACAACCCGGCCCGCTCGCGGCCATAGCGTTCATAGATATGCTGGATCACTTCCTCGCGCCGTTCGTGTTCGAAATCGACATCGATATCGGGCGGCTCTTTGCGTTCTTCGGAAATGAACCGCTCGAATAATAGCTCTGTAGTGGCCGGGTCGACCGAGGTGATTTCCAAGCAATAACACACCGCGCTGTTCGCTGCGGACCCGCGGCCTTGGCACAGGATTGGCGGTTTCGCTGTCTCGCGAGCAAACTGTACGATGCTGTGAATGGTGAGAAAGTAGCGCGAGATCTTCATCTTCGCGATCAGGCTAAGCTCACGCTCTACAGCGGCATGTACCTTTTCCGGAATCCCGTCCGGATACCGCCGCGCTGCGCCTACCCATGACAATTCAGCCAGATACTCATCTGCCGTTCGGCCGAGGGGTACGGTCTCGTCCGGATATTCGTAACGCAGTTGCTCAAGATCAAAGTCTATGGAATCCGCAATTGCCCGCGTTTCGGCAATCGCATGCGGCCATTCGACGAACAGTCGCTGCATCTCGTGCGGTGATTTGAGATGTCGCTCGCCGTTCTGTTCCAGTAAGGCGCCAGCAGTGCTGATCGTGCATTTCTCACGGATACAGGCCATCACATCAGCAAGCGGGCGGCGCTGAGGAATGTGATAAAGGACATCATTGGTCGCGGCGATTTTGAGCCCGTGCGGCGTCGCTAAATTATCCAAACGCCGGATGCGCGCACGGTCATCACCGCGGTAAAGCCAGCTTGCCGCGATGTGGGACAAGGCCGGCAGAGCCTCGACCAGGGCGGGCAGATCCTGCTCGAAACAATTTAGATCCGCAGGTGGCAAAGCAATCAGAACGGTGTCATGTTCTGGCTTTCCAAGCGCATCGGCAACCATATCGAGCGTCAGATCACAGCCGTCTTTTGCTTGCCAGCCGCCGTCCAGCGTCTGCATTTTTGCACGCGAGAGCATAGTAGTGAGGCGGCCATAAGCCTCGCGCGTTTTGGGATAGGCGAGGAACTCACGCGAAATCTCGTCAGCGGCCGGAAGCGTAACCAGCCGGCATCCCGTCAGCGGACGCTGATGCACATTGCGCAATTCGGCCCAGTGCCTGACCACGCCCGCCATAGAGTTACGGTCCGCTATACCCAGCGCATCATAGCCAAGCTCATAGGCAGTCTGCGCGTAATCCACTGCATCCGACGCGCCGCGCAAAAACGAAAAACACGATGCCAGTCCCAACTCGACATAGGGCGATGGCGGGTGCATCCGCCGCGACCCATCATCAAATATGGTGCGCTTATCCGGGGTGAGCGAGCTTTCTGGCATCAGGCATAAACCTCACGCATCCAGCCCGTGAACGTACCAGCGCGGATTATCGCCGCGCCCGTCACCCAGCAGCCCTTCGCGGTAGAGCCAATAACGACGGCCCTCGCTATCTTCCACGCGGTAATAATCGCGCAAGCGAGTCTGTGATTTTTCCCGCCACCATTCAGGCGCGATCCGTTCCGGTCCTTGGCTGCGCGCAATATCATGCAACTGGTGCCGCCAGCGGAAGCGGGCGGGCGGGCCGTCAGGCACAGCATGGATTACATCTGTCTGCTCCGGCGTAGCGAGCAATTTCAGCGGTGTGTCCAATGGCCGGTGGCCGGGGTTTTTGTCTGCCTCGCCTTGCGCAGCGGCAGGCAGTAATTCTTCTGCACGTTCGGGAATATGGCTGCCACGCATGACTGGTTTCAGCACCGATCCGATGCCGAGCCGCGCCACCAACCGGTCAATCAACCGCGCAAAGGCCATCGTGTCGCGGCGCTGCTGGTGCAGATCATCCTGCGCCCCGCCCAGCACCTCGTGGTCAATAGTCTCCAGCGCTGCCGCTTCCACTCCGAAACCGGGGTCGAGCCTATCCAGCAAGCCATCGAACAGATTCGCCAGATGCACCGCATCGCGGCTGGCGCGACTGGTGCGTGCCTCAGCCGAAAGCACCACGCCGTCGACCCGGTAAGCCGTGAAGCGCAGCGCTCGGGCGCCGTTGTCACGCGCTTCCATAATGGCGCAAAGATCGCTTGCTAGATCGCGGAGAGCTTGCGACAATCCTGCCAGATCACCCAGTGGTTCGGCCATTTTTCGAACGGCACGCAGTGGCGGTATGATCTCTTCGGAGACCAGCAATTCCTTTTGCCGTCCGGTCGCCTGATCAAGCCGCAGGACTGGATTGGCTGAGAGCACATCAATCTTGCGGAAGCGGCGAACCATTGCCTCTCGCGGAACTTCGGCGAGCGAACCGATAGTCTTGAGGCCCAACCTGCCCAGCAGCAATGTAGTGGCTCCATCCAACCGTAAAGCCGCGACAGGCAGCGGGGCTAGTTGCTCCATCACTACATCGTCGCTGCATAGAGTAAGCCGCTGTCCGCTATGCCTTGCTAGCGCCCAAGCAGACCCGATCGTAGGGGCAATGGCGATATGTGCCGTGAGGCCTAGCCTCCCGAAAGCACGGGCTATATCGCGGATCAGCGCCACTTCGCCTCCGTGCAAATGGGCCGAACCGGTGCTGTCGAGCAGCAAGCCTGCATCCCCATCTGTCTGGCTCCACGGGCACCAGCGGCGGGACCAGTGCATCAACATTGCAAGGTCCGCTGCGTCGATTTCGGGCACAGCATCTTCGACCTGCAAATCAGGCACCAGCGTACGCATATCTGTCACTCGTGCGCCCGGCTGCATACCCAGCCCCGCTGCTACCCGGTTCACATCATGGATGACCGGTCCGTGCGTGCCCTCGCGCGCCAGAACCAGTGCAGTATCGCTAGCTGTTTGCGGCTCGCGCCCCGATGTCACCTTGGCCGTCCTCCTGATCCACCTCTGGATGGCGAAGTGGGGGAACCAGATCGAGACGATGCGCCGCTCGGTCATAGCTCGCTTCCCAAATGCCGGGACGCATTCCGCGCCCGCGGAACAGTTCCGCATGCCAGCGCGGGGTGCCCGGCGCGCGGTCGTCGTAGGGATGCGGCGCAGAGGGTAGCGAGCGGATATTCCAGCGCTGCCGCGCGGCGGACAGAGTGGCGCTGCCCTGAAAACGGATGAGAAAAATATGCACGCCTTGCCGCTCCGCCCGCATGGCGAGCCGCTTGGTCGCGGTAAAATCCAGCGCGCGCGGATCGCCGTAAACCTCGCCGATAATGGCTGACAGGGACGAACATCTCAGCCCTTCCTCCATCGCCCACAGCAAATCGGCTGCATTACGCGAACAAGCGAGCACCAACTGCTCCGGATCCCCGCCGAATCGCTCAAAAGCCCGTCCGAAAGGCCTACCGGTTTCAAGCGCAGCCATCCGTTCCTGCACCCACAGGACACTGCCGCCTGCCGGCACTTGCGACAAAGCAAAACCCACAGTCCCGCCATCGCGGAAGTCAGCGAACAGTTCGACCAGACGCGGCGCTCCGGGGAGAATCGGGGACGCGCTATCAGCAGCCCCGTCATTAGCTGACCGATTCGCTTGCACCGCTCCGGAAACGGCGCAATTGTCCTTTGGTACCAATGATAAACTAGATTTTCCGGAGTGTGCATCCATAGTGCCTACGCTTACATGTTCTATTTATGTTCCATAAATAGCGGCATGGCGGAACATGAGTCAACGATCCCGTGAGCAAAGCTCCGGAAATGGTGCGAATGAATGAAATTGAAGCAGTTTGGAGCGGGTAAGGGGAATCGAACCCCTCTATCTAGCTTGGAAGGCTAGAGCATTACCACTATGCTATACCCGCTCGCTCTGTGATTGAAGCCGCTTGCCACCACCGCAGGCTATTCGTCAACAAAACATCGCATTTATCGCTAAATCCAGCCCTGTTTGCGTCTGTAAAAGCCATTCTTTGTTTGCCTTCGCAGCGGAAGGCCTTAGCAACCCGCGCGACATGGCAAGCGGACTTACACATCTCGAACGGCTTGAAGCCGAAAGCATCCATATTATGCGCGAAGTGGTGGCCGATGCCGCCAACCCCGTCATGATGTATTCGGTGGGCAAGGACAGCGCCGTGATGCTGCATCTTGCGCGCAAAGCGTTTTACCCGTCACCGCCACCCTTCCCGCTGCTACATGTCGATACAACCTGGAAATTCCAGGAAATGTACAGGCTGCGTGAGAAAGCCGCCGAGGATGCCGGGATGGATCTGCTGGTCTGGACCAATCCTGAAGCCGAAGAACGCGGCATCAACCCGTTCGATCATGGCGCGCTCCACACAGATATGTGGAAGACACAGGGGCTGAAGCAGGCGCTTGATCATTACAAATTCGATGTCGCATTTGGCGGCGCACGCCGCGATGAGGAAAAGAGCCGCGCGAAAGAACGCGTCTTTTCCTTCCGTAGCGCCAATCACGGCTGGGACCCGAAGAACCAGCGGCCCGAGCTGTGGAACCTCTATAATGCCCGTAAGGCTAAGGGCGAGAGCATCCGCGCCTTCCCGCTGAGCAATTGGACCGAGCTGGATATCTGGCAATATATCATGCTCGAAAATATTGAGATCGTACCGCTCTATTTTGCCGCGAAACGCCCGACCTTCGAATATGAAGGAGGGCTGTTTATGGCCGACGATATAGAGCGCTTAGAGAAAGTGATGGGGAAACGCCCCGAAATCACCGAACGCTCCATCCGATTCCGCACCTTGGGCTGTTTCCCGCTTACCGGAGCTGTGGAAAGCGAGGCAGCAACGCTGGCCGATGTGGTCCAGGAAATGCTGCTAACCACCACAAGTGAGCGCCAAGGCCGGGTCATCGACCAGGATGAAGGCGGTGCCGGCATGGAAAAGAAGAAAGCGGAGGGCTATTTCTGATGTCCGAGAAGACCGCCCCCATCTACGAAACTGACGCTTTGATTGCCGAGGACATCGGCGCCTATCTTGAACAGCACCAGAATAAAGAACTGCTGCGCTTCATCACATGCGGAAGCGTGGATGACGGCAAGAGCACGCTGATCGGACGCCTGCTTTACGATTCGAAGATGATCTTCGAAGACCAGCTGGCTGCACTGGAAGCCGACAGCAAAAAGATCGGCACGCAGGGTCAGGAAATGGACTTTGCATTGCTGGTCGATGGCCTCGCTGCAGAACGCGAGCAAGGCATCACCATCGATGTCGCTTACCGCTTTTTCGCGACCGAGAAACGCAAGTTCATCGTCGCCGATACGCCAGGTCACGAACAATATACCCGCAACATGGTCACCGGCGCTTCAACTGCCGATGCTGCCGTGATCCTGATTGATGCGCGCAAGGGCGTGCTGGTGCAGACCCGCCGCCATTCTTATCTCGCGCATTTGCTGGGCATCAGGCATCTGATTCTGGCTGTAAACAAGATGGATCTGGTTGATTACGATCAGGCCACGTTCGACAGTATCGTTGCCGATTACAGCGCCTTTGCGAAGGAAATCGGGATCGAGGAATTCACTGCAATCCCCATCTCCGGCTTCAAGGGCGACAACATCGCCCTCGCGCCTTCAGCCAATACGCCTTGGTTCAAGGGCACAAGCCTGATCGAACATCTCGAGACGGTGGAGCTCGCCAATCAAGAAGCGCGCAAACGCCCGTTCCGCATGCCGGTGCAATGGGTTAACCGGCCCAACCTCGACTTCCGCGGCTTCTCCGGCCTTGTTTCGGATGGCCGCATCAAGCCAGGCGACGATATTCGCATCGTGCCATCGGGCAAGACCAGTACAATCAAGTCGATCGTCACGTTCGACGGAGATCTGGACGAAGCGATTGCCGGTCAATCGGTCACTCTAACGTTCGAAGACGAAGTCGATTGCAGCCGCGGCGACGTGATTGCATCCGCCGATGCGCCGCCCGAGGCTGCCGACCAATTCGAAGCAACGCTCGTTTGGATGAGCGACGAAGCGATGAAGGCTGGCCGTGGATATTGGTTGAAGCTGGCTACACAAACCGTCAGCGCGACAGTGCAAGAGCCCAAATACGAGATCAACGTCAACAATGTTGGAGGTCCGGGGGAGCATCTAGCAGCCAAGACGCTGGGTCTGAATTCCATTGGTGTCGCCGAAGTCCACACTGATAAGCCGATTACCTTCGAATCCTACGAAGACAGCAAAGCGCTGGGCGGCTTTATTCTGGTTGATAAGATCACCAACGCAACTGTTGCTGCGGGCATGCTGAACTTCAGCCTCCGCCGCGCACAAAACGTGCACTGGCAGCCGACAACTATCACGCGCGACGATCACTCCGAACGCAAAAACCAGCAGCCGCGTGTACTTTGGTTCACCGGCCTTTCCGGATCGGGCAAATCGACCATCGCCAACGAAGTGGAAAAGCAGCTCGCGCTGATGAACCGTCACACCTTCCTGCTCGATGGCGACAATGTCCGTCACGGGCTGAACAAGGATCTTGGCTTTACCGAAGCGGACCGAATCGAGAATATCCGCCGCGTGGGCGAGGTCGCCAAGCTGATGACCGATGCCGGGCTGATTGTGCTGACAGCGTTTATCAGCCCGTTCCGCGCCGAACGGCAGATGGTTCGCAGCATTTTGCCCGAAGGTGAGTTCGTAGAAATCTTCGTCGACACGCCGCTCGCAGTCGCCGAAGAACGCGACGTGAAAGGCCTCTATAAGAAAGCCCGCAGCGGTGAACTCAAGAACTTCACCGGCATCGACAGCCCCTATGAAACCCCCGAAAATGCCGATCTGATCATCGACACGACACAGATGAACCCTGTCGAAGCGGCGCGCTACATTGTGGACGAGCTGATTGCCAAAGGCTGGCATTGAGCGCCCACTGAACTTCTGAAAGACGCCATATGACTGACGCCGACCTCGCTGCCCATCTTGCCGACGCCGCAGGCCGTATTTTGCTGCAAGTTCGCGCGAGCGGTATGTTCTTGGGTAAAGCACTGGGCAAGGCGGGCGACGAAACGGCCGACCGATTTCTCGTAAACGGACTCCGCGCGCAGCGGCCCGACGATGGCATCCTGTCCGAAGAGACAAAGGACACAGCTGAACGCCTGAACAAATCGCGCGTCTGGATCGTCGATCCGGTCGACGGCACACGCGAATATGGCGAGGGCCGCGAGGATTGGGCTGTGCATGTCGGCCTGTCCGTGGACGGCGTGGCCGAAGTAGGCGCGGTTGCGTTGCCCGGCCTCGATGGAGGCACTATTCTCCGCACCGACCGGCCCGATACGCTCCCGCCCGCCCCCAAGACACCGCGCATGCTGGTCAGCCGGTCACGCCCCGCCGCCGAAGCTGTCGCTGTCGCTAAGGCATTGGGTGCTGATCTGGTGCCAATGGGCTCGGCTGGCGCAAAGGCCATGGCTGTTGTTCGCGGCGAAGCGGAAATCTATCTGCATTCAGGCGGCCAATATGAGTGGGACAGCTGCGCACCGGTGGCCGTGGCCCGCGCGTACGGCCTACACTGTTCGCGGATCGACGGCTCGCCGATGGTATATAATCAGCAAGACACTTATTTGCCGGACTTGCTGATCTGCAGACCCGAACTTGCTGAAGAGACGCTGCGCCTCGTCGCTGCGATGTAACCTTAGTCGGCGGCAATGCCGATATCTGGTGTTGTTTCGGAAGCGGGCGCGCCCGCCTTAACCTTAACCGTTACTTCTGCCCGGCGATTTTGCGCGCGGCCTGCTTCATCCGGGCTGCCGTCGGGTAGCGCATTGGGCGCGACGGGGTTCTGCTCGCCGAATGCGATCAATTTGATCCGCGTTGCAGCAACGCCCTTGCTCACGAGCACATCACGCACGGCCTCGGCCCGCTTCAATGAGGCGCGCAGATTGGCCGCATCATTGCCGCCCGCATCGCTATGGCCGCCTATGATGATCGGCTGACCTTGCGCAATCTGGGGCGAGTCCAGAATTGTCTCAATTGCCGCCATTGCCTCAGGATGTAGATCGCTGCCACCTTCGAGAAAAGTCACGGCCTGGGTCAAAGGCTCAAGCTCGACTGCCACAGGCAGTTCCGCTTCGGGGCTAAAGATGGATGCCGTGGGCTCTGCCTCAGGCCCTTCCAAGGCCGTCTCTGACGGATCTGGCTCAAGCTCCGGCTCTCTCGAAGCGCGGTCACAACCGGTCAGAGAAAGGCTGAGAATGGCTGAAAGAACAATCGGGTATTTCATGGTCGATCCTGTGGTCATGCGGGTTGCTGGTTCGCGCCGCCCTTCTTGGCGGCCCGCTTTGCAGCGGCTTCCTCTGGACTCTTGGCTTGCGGAGGCGAAAAGGAAATGATCGTATCGCCAGCGCGTGGTTCCGGGCGCACAGCGTGGGTGAAGAAGCGCATTGTGCCGCTCGCGCGCAGAATCAGGAGCATATGCGCTGTTTCGGGCAGCTTTTCTTTGGCGTCTTTAAAATCGAACTCGTCAGAAAGCTTGGTCTTGCGGAATACCCAGCCTTCAGCCTGCCGTTCGTTTACATCGCTGACGCCGTAACCGGATTCAAACAAGGCCCGCCCACGCAGGGAATGCGGGATGGCGTTCTTGTCATCATCATCGCCAGCCTCGCCGAGTTGATAGACAGAATCGCGGCCGACCTCATGCGCAAATTCGTTGCAGACAAGCGCGTTGTAAGCCTCGTTCTCGGTGGCCGCGACCAGTACCTGAAACGGCGTCAGATCGAGGTTATGTTCGGTTGCCTCGTTCAGAATTTCGCCATGATAGGTCGGAATACCCCGCTTGCGCGCGGCGCTCAGGCGCTGCCAACTGGCATCCACTAGCGTAACCGGTGTCTTCAAATCATGCATCTGTTCGGCAAGTGCGATGGCCCACGGCGTACTTCCGACGACCAGAAGACCGGGCCGAGTATTGCCCTTCACTTTGAGCCATTTGGCCACGATATCGATTGTGAAACCGTGGGCAACGATAGTCGCCACCACGACAGCAAAACTCAGCGCGATGAGCGCATTGCCGTCAGCATATCCAAGGTCGGAGAGACGGAGCGCGAATAGTCCGGAGATAGCCACCAGCACAATACCGCGCGGCGCAATCCAGGATAGGAACAGGCGCTCATTCCAAGGGACCGAACTGCCCAGCAGGCTGATCAGGATGGTGGCAGGTCTTACGAGGAACAATAGCGCGAGCAGGAACAACCCGAACCGCCAATTGAGATATTTGAGCTCTTCGACCTGTAGCGACGAAGACAGCAGGATGAAGATACCTGAAACCAAAAGCACGGCGATATTTTGCTTGAACGGATGGATGCTCCGCAGGCTCGACACATTCATATTTGCAAGCGCGACGCCCATGACCGTCACCGCGACGAGTCCGGCTTCGTGTTCGATCAAGTTCGAGACTACGAAGACTCCAATCACGGTCGTCAGCAGCACCGGCACTTTAAGATATTCGGGCACTGCGCCGCGCGGGAACGACCATGCGATAAATTTCGCCGCTGCGTAACCGATAAGTCCTGCGATAATCGCCGCGAAGATCATTGGCGGAACGACCTCGAATACGGAAGCGCCGGGGTTTTCGGCAACTTTTCGGAAATATTCATAGGCGATAACCGCGCACAGAGCGCCAGTCGGATCGTTGACGATGGCTTCCCATTTCAAGATCGCAGCGGGGCGTGTTTGCACAGATGATTGCCGTAATAGCGGTAAAACTACAGTCGGCCCTGTCACGATCAAGATACCGCCAAACAGGACCGCGACCTCAAATTCGACATAGGCGACATAATAGAGTGCTGCGGTTCCGAATGCCCAACCTAGCAAGACACCGATTGTCGCAAGGCGCAGAACTGCATTGCCCGCAAGACGTAGCTCGCGCAGATCAAGGCTCAGGCCGCCTTCGAATAGGATGAGCGCCACGCCGATGGCAACCATCGGCTCCAGCAAATCACCAAATGCTTCCTCCGGGTTGATCAGGCCAAATACTGGGCCCGCGAGGAAACCTGCGGCCAGCATCAAAACGATGGCTGGCCAACCGGTGCGCCACGCAACCCACTGGGCACCAATACCCAACAGACCAACGAACGCTATAACGAGAGCTTGTTCTTCCATGCCCCTCCAAGAGCGTAACGCGCGAATTCGTCACATCATCCTAATGATCGAATGGAGCAGTAGTTTCCGCTGCGTCCCTTTAGCTTGCCATGGCTACACTGTTAGACGCGAATTGGCGAGGGTATTCAGTCGCCTTCGAAGTCCATCAACGCGCTGACGGAAAGGCCGTCCGCACGCAGCAGATTTGCTCCACCAAGATCAGGCAGGTCGATCACGAACAACGCATGTTCGACACGAGCACCGGCTAGCCGCAGCAGCTTCGCAGCAGCGAGCGCTGTACCGCCCGTGGCAATCAGATCGTCGATGATGATAACCTTGGCCCCATCGCGGATAGCCCCCGGGTCCATTTCGAGCCGGTCGGTGCCATATTCCAGCGCGTAATCTACGCCGATGGTTTGGACGGGCAGCTTGCCCGGCTTGCGGATCGGGACGAAACCCTTGCCCATATATGCTGCTACAGCCGCACCAAAGATAAAGCCGCGTGCTTCCATGCCGGCAATGAGATCAGCGCCAGCTTCATTGGTCCGCTCGGCAAGATCGGCTACGCATGATGCCAGGCCATGACCGTTTCCGATCAGCGTGGTGATATCTCGGAACTGGATTCCGGGCTCCGGAAAATCCGGAACCGTACGCACTAACTCCTTAAGCTGGTCTGCCGACAGGCGGTCCGCTTGGGAGGAAATAATGCGCCTTAGTCCTTGCGCTTGGCAGGTGTCACAGAAGGCTTTGGCTTTACTGCGGCCCAGACCTGCTTCTTCGCGAAGAAGGCTAGAATCGTTGCAAACAGCAGGAAGCCGAGTACCGGCAAGCCCGTCTGTTTGCGCTTCACCAACGTCGGCTCCGCAGTCCAAGTCAAGAACGCGGAAACATCCTGCGACATCTGGTCGACCGTAGCTTTGGTTCCGTCCGCATAGGACACCTGATCAGGGTTCAGCGGCCGCGCCATCGCGAGATTAAGGTTCGGGAAATACGGATTGTAATGCAGCCCATCGGGTGTTTTGGAATCCGGGAATTCTTCAAGCAGCTTGGCTGGCTGGGCCTGATAGCCGGTCAGCAGCGAATAGACGTAAGCCGGGCCATTGTGACGCGCCTTGGTGATCAGCGAGAGATCAGGCGGGATCGCATTATTGTTAGCCGCAGCAGCAGCCACATTATTCGGATATGGCGAAGGGAAGTAATCGGTCGGCAGACCGGGACGCGTGGTCGCTTCGCCGGTGTTAGGATCGATACCCGGAACAGTCCAGTTAGCCGCCTCGGCTTTGACCTCGTCCTCATTGTAACCCAGATCAGAAAGGTTGCGGAGCGCCACAAATTTCATCGAATGGCAAGCCGAGCAGACTTCCTTGTAAACCTGATAGCCGCGTTGAAGCTGGTTGACATCCCATTTCCCGAACACGCCGTCGCTGGCGAGGTTCAAGTCTTTGGGGAGCTTATGGAAGGCGTGCTCGGCGGTTTCCTCGCCGAGCCCTTCGGTGGCAGCAACATAGGCTCCGGTCATGAAGGACCACAGGGCAGCGACCGCGAAAAACAGGCCACCGGCGATTGCGAAAAGACGGATCATGTCAGAAGCTCTCTTTCGCTGCTCTTATGTGGCGGGGCTGGCGTTTTCGCCCAGCACCGCTTTTTTGTCGGAACCCAGCACCGCTTCGGTGATCGAATAGGGAAGCGGTTTAGGCTTCTCCACCATCGACACGATCGGGATAATTACCAGGAAGTGAAGGAAGTAGTACGCCGTCGCGATCTGGCTGAACATCACGTAGGGCTCTTTCGCCTCCGCCCCGCCAAGCCAGAACAGTGCCAGCATGTCGACCACGAAGATCCAGAAAAAGATCCGGAACAGCGGGCGGTAATGGCCTGAGCGAACGGGTGACTTATCCAGCCACGGCAGGATGAACCAAATCAGGATGGCGCTGAACATGGCGAGTACGCCCATTAGCTTTGCTGGAATGAAGAAGAAGTCAGCCGTGAAAGCGCGCAGGATTGCGTAAAATGGCCAGAAATACCATTCAGGCACGATATGCGCCGGCGTCGAAAGCGGGTTCGCCTCAATGTAATTGTCCGCATGGCCGAGATAGTTCGGCAGGAAAAACACCATTGAGAAATAAAGAATCAAGAAGATGCCTAGGCCAAAGCCATCCTTCGCCGTGTAATACGGGTGGAAGGGTACGGTATCACTTTCCGTCTTGATTTCGACGCCCGTGGGGTTCGAGGAGCCGGGGATATGCAGCGCCCATATATGCAGGATAATCACACCGGCTGTCACGAACGGCAGCAGGAAGTGGAGGCTGAAGAAGCGGTTCAGAGCGGCGTTATCGGGGGCAAAACCGCCAAGCAGCCAGATTTGAATCGGTTCACCGACAATTGGAATCGCCCCGAATAATCCGGTAATAACCTTCGCGCCCCAGAAGCTCATCTGGCCCCATGGAAGCACGTAGCCCATGAAGGCGGTCGCCATCAACAGCAGGAAGATAACCACGCCCAGCAGCCAGATCATCTCGCGCGGAGCTTTGTAGGAACTGTAGAAGAAGCCCCTGAAGATATGCAGGTAGATCACCAGAAAGAAGAAGCTGGCACCATTGGCGTGGGCATAACGCATCAGCCAACCGTAATTGACGTCGCGCATAATGTGTTCGGTCGTGGCAAAGGCAACTTCGGCATTCGCGGCATAATGCATCGCGAGTATGACGCCGGTAACGATTTGCAGCACCAGACAGAAGCCGGCGAGCACGCCGAAATTCCACATGTAGTTGAGATTGCGCGGAACCGGATAACCGGCACCGACAGCGTTATGCACCAGCCGCGGCAAAGGCAGCTTTTCATCGAAGTAGCGCATCAAGCCATTGGTTGGCGTGTACTGCTGGGCCCAGGGGAAGCTCATAATCTGGTCTCTTTCCTCAGCCGACTCTTACAACGGTGTCGGAGGTGAATTCATAGTCAGGCACCAGCAGGTTGGTCGGTGCCGGGCCTTTGCGAATGCGTCCGGCCGTATCATAATGCGAACCATGGCAAGGGCAAAAATATCCACCAAACTCGCCTTTAACTTCACCTTCCGCAGCACCCAGAGGCACGCAGCCGAGGTGTGTGCAAACGCCCATCGTGATCAGCATGTCGCCATGCCCCTCTTTGGTCCGTTCTGCTAACGTCTGCGGATCGCGGAGTGAACCGACGTTAGTAGCGTTAGCCTCTTCGATTTCTTTGGCAGTCAAGCGGCGCACGAACAGTGGCTGCTTGCGGAAAATCGCCTTAATCGCCTGTCCAGGCTGGATCGCTGACGTATCGAGTTCCGTACTACTTTCAGCGAGTACGTCTGCCGAGGGAGCCATTTGACTGACTAGCGGAAGCAGTACGAAAACTCCGCCAACGCCGGCAGCGGACACTGCTGCGATATTAATAAAATCACGCCGCCGAACGCCGTCTTCGCCGCCAGCCATGGCGGGCGCGCTGGTGTCTGCGGGAGGGGTCGTTTCTGCCATCAGCCTTGCCTTCAAGCGCCCTGCCGGAAAAGCAGTGCGGTTAGAAATCGTCCGGCTTCGCGATTAGGAACTGCCCCGTTCGCGGCCCATGAGAGCGATGTTAAGCGCTTTCATAAACATAGCCGGTTTGTGGGCGCTACTAGTCACAAAACTGCAAGCTGCCAACCGTGTTTTTGGGATGTATTGGCAATCGCAGTTGTGTTTGTTGCAACTAGGCGCTGAGGCCTATTACCGCAATCTGCCGCCCATAGGTCGGTTCGGCACGGTGCGATGCGCGGCGATAGGAATAAAAGCGGGCGGGATCGGCGTAGGTGTCCAGCGCTAGTGGATCGATTGCGAGAACCCCGGCCCAAGCGAGCCGCGACGCTACGTAACCCTCAAGGTCGAACTGCCAATGGCCGGGTTTGCCTTCGTCGAAAAACCGTTCGTCGCCAGCTGTGAACTGAGCGCGAAAGCCGTCGTCCACCTCGTAACTAACTTGAGCAATGCACGGGCCGATAGCGGCTACGATACGACCGCGATCAGCTCCCAGAGCCTCCATCGCATCGACGGTGTTTTCCACCACTCCGCCATGAGCGCCCTTCCAGCCAGCATGCGCGGCGCCAACGACTCGCGCCTTAGCATCAGCCAGCAAAACCGGAGCGCAATCCGCTGTCACGATGCCAAGCAGCAGGCCGGGCCGGTTCGTCACGGCCGCATCGACGCGAGGCCGCTCGTCCAGTGACCAAGGCTCGGCCACCACGGCGACGTCAGGTGAATGCACCTGATAGGGCGTCACCAACGCTGCTCCGGGCAAAACGACCGAAACGACTAGCTGCCGGTTCGTCTCGACCGCCCCCGGATCGTCGCCCGCGCCAAGTCCTGCATTGAGGCCCGCCGCATCGCCGGTAGAAACGCCGCCGCGCCGCCCGAAGAAACCGTGATTGATCCCGTCAAGCAGCGAGGAGCGAATGACTTCAACTTCAGCCAAGGCTGCGAGTCACTTGCTCGAGTGTGTCGCGTGACAATTTGTCTGCCTTCATAATCCGCTCAAGCTGCGCCTTCATCATAGCGGAACGCCCCGGCTCGAATTTGCGCCACTTGCCCAGCGCCGGAACGAAACGTGCCGCTGTTTGAGCGTTAATCGGATCAAGTGCCAGAATGACATCACCGATCAACTCGTAACCCGCGCCGTCCGACCCGTGATAGGCCTGCGGATTACCCGCAAGTGCCATATAGAGTGACCGCACGCGGTTGGGGTTGGTCATAGTGAAATCGGGATGCTCCGCGAGCGCCATAACGTGCTTCAAAGCATCAGGGTGCAGCGACGATGCTTGCAGCGCGAACCATTTGTCGATCACGAGCGCATTACCATCATAGCGCTTATGGAATGCCGCGAGCGCTTCCGCGCGTTGCGGCTGATCAAGCCCGCACAGCACCATCAAAGCGCCCTGCCGGTCAGTCATATTATCGGCTGCATCGAACTGCTTCTTAGCCAAAGCAGCACCAAGCGCAGAATCGGCAGCAGAAAGGTAGATCAACGCCTGTGTCTTCAGCTTGCGCGAGCCGCGCGCCTCCGGCTTCATGCTATATGGCACCGCGCTGGACCGCTTATGCATGGCGGAAATTTCATCGTTGAACTTCTCACCTAGCCAGGCCTTCAGCCCTTCGCGTTCACTGTGGATCGCAGCGGGATCGGCCGGAACCGATTGTTCGGCGATGTAGGTCTGGCTCGGCAAGATCATGAGCTCACCGCGCATTTCATCATCCAGCGCTTCATCCGATAGAATTGCTCCAAATGCCTCGCCAATTGAAGCTCGCGACGAAGACCGGTCAGTATCCGAAAGCTTGCCGCCAGACGCTGCGACCAGATAGCCGACAACGAGATCCTGCATCGCTTCGTAGCGGGCAAATGGGTCATCATCTCGGGCGGCAAGGAAGACCAGATCTTCATTGGCCATCTGGCGCTCGACCAAAATCGGCGCTGAGAAACCGCGATTGACCGATACGACCGGTGGTTTGGCGAATCCTTCAAAGCTAAAAATCGCTTCAGCTTGGTCCAAGGTAATAAGCTGTTCACCATAGTGTTTGGCGGAATCCCTATCGAACAGCGCAATTTTGAGCGGAATGGGCATCGGCGACTTGTCCGGCTGGCCCGGCGTCGCGGGCACCTCCTGTTTTAGGTGCAGGGTTGCAGTTTGACCGGAATGTTCGAGCCGGATCGACACTTTGGGCGTGCCTGCCTGGCTGTACCAGCGGCGGAATTGAGCTAGGTCGAGGCCCGCGCCATCCTCCATTGCGGTGACAAAATCTTCGCAGGTTGCCGCTTCGCCATCGTGCCGGTCGAAGTAGAGGTCAGAGCCTTTCCTGAAGGCCGCTTCGCCAGCCATCGTGCGCATCATGCGAATGACTTCGGCACCCTTATTATAGATAGTCGAAGTGTAGAAATTCGAGATTTCGCGGAAGCTGTCAGGCCGGATCGGATGCGCCAGCGGGCCACTATCTTCGGGGAACTGCGCCAAGCGGAGGATGCGAACATCCTCGATCCGCTTGACCGGCTCGCTGCCCATATCCTGACTGAACAGTTGGTCACGCAGGACGGTGAAGCCTTCTTTCAGGCTAAGCTGGAACCAGTCGCGGCAGGTCACGCGGTTGCCCGACCAATTGTGGAAATACTCATGCGCGACCACGCCCTCGACCCCGTCGAAATCAGCGTCAGTCGCGGTGTCAGGATCGGCCAGAATATACTTCGTGTTGAAGATATTGAGGCCTTTGTTTTCCATCGCGCCCATGTTGAAATCGCTGACTGCAACGATGTTGAACAAGTCGAGATCATATTCGCGGCCGAAGGTTTCTTCGTCCCATTTCATCGAGCGTTTGAGCGAGTCCATCGCATGCTGCGTGCGGTCCTGATCGCCGTCGCGCACCCAGATATTAAGCTCAACTTCGCGGCCATTCATGGTGGTAAAGCTGTCCGAATTGGCGACCAGATCACCTGCCACCAGAGCAAAGAGATAGGACGGTTTGGGCCAAGGATCATTCCATTCGGCCCAATGCGTTCCGTCATCGTTTTCGCCGCTGGCAGTGTTGTTGCCATTGGCCAGCAGAATCGGCAACTTCGCCTTCGAACCAGTCATGTGGACTGTGTAGACTGACAGCACATCGGGTCGGTCGGCGAAGAATGTAATCCGGCGAAAGCCCTCCGCCTCGCACTGGGTGCAGAGCATTCCGCCTGAGGCGAACAAGCCCATCAACTGCGTGTTTTCGGACGGGTTGATGTGCGTCACGATGGTAATTTCGTGGCTTTCGCCCGGCAGGCTGATCAGCAGGTCACTACCATCCATCGTCCAGCTATTCGTAGCCGCGCCGTCAATCAAAACGGACACAGCTTCCAAACTATCACCATTGAGGCGCAAATTTTGATCCGCGTCTGCCGCCGGATTGCGAGTGACCTTAAGAACCGACGTTATTTTCGTGTTAGTGTTATCCAGCGCAAAATCGAGCGACACCTCTGGGATCAACCAGGCTGGCGGCGTGTAATCCTTGCGGAAAATCTCCGGCGGCTGATGCGGTGCGGGGGCGGCGTCAGCCATCTCGGGGTTTGTTGAAATATCCATGGAAGGTGATTTAGGTCCTTTGCGCGAGCCGTCTAGTGGCTACAACGCAGTGATGGCGCATATGTTCATCTTTGGGCTCGGTTATACGGCTGGGCGAATCGCCGAAACGATGAAAGCGCAGGGCTGGACGGTCGATGCGACTGGCAGTGCGGGCAACGTAGATTTCAGCGACGAAGCGGCGGTTCGGGCTGCGCTTTCCAAGGCCAGTCACATTTTATCGTCCATCCCGCCAAGCGATGGCAGCGATCCGGTGCTGGGCAAATACCGGGCCGATCTTGGTGAGAAATGGATAGGTTATCTCAGCTCTACGGGCGTTTACGGCGACGCGGACGGGGCTTGGGTGGACGAGACTTCACCGACCGGGTCTGGCCGCCGTACCGCGAGGGCTTCCGCTGATTCGCAGTGGCTAACGCTAGGCGCGAGAGTCTTCCGCCTTCCGGGCATTTACGGACCGGGTCGTAGCGCCTTGGAACGCGTCAAAGTAGGCCGCGCCAACAGGATCGAGTTACCGGGACAGGTATTCAGCCGGGTGCATGTGGACGACATTGTCAGCGGCGTGATTGCCGCGCTGGATGCGCCCGCCGGGGCCTATAATTTGTCGGATGATTTGCCCGCCAGCCAGAATGCTGTGGTCGAGGAGGCTTGCCGGCTACTGGGCACAGAACCGCCGCCATTGCTCACATTGGACGAGGCCAACCTGTCAGCAATGGCGCGCGGTTTCTATGCCGAAAACCGCCGGGTCTCCAACGGCAAAGCCAAGCGGGTGCTCGGCTGGGAGCCTACCTATCCCGATTTCACGACCGGATTGCGCGCCCTAAGCGCTATGACCATTCCCGATAGCGCCAGTGCGCAGCCAATACCGGCTAAGGGCGACCAGACGTAGCCTTCGAACAGGGTCGAGAGCACCATCGCCACAATCACCACGACCACACCATTATAGGCCGCCCGCCCTGCCCCGATCTGACGCACGAGATTATAATAGAGCGGGAACGTAACTACCGAGCCGAATAGCGCAAGATAAGCCACACCCATCCCGTATTGCGGACGCATGTCGAATGTCGGAGGCCCAGCAGTCCACCACGCAAATGCGGCATCGGCGATAGTGCCATAGAGCATTGCCCAAGCGAGCAGGCTAACCAGCGGAAGGGTCTTCCCGACCTTGCCCGCCTGAATCACATTGGCGATGGATGCCGAAAGCATGCCGCCGATCACCAGGGGAATGCCTGCGCCGAGTGCACCCTCTATGGGAGCGATGCGGGCTTCGTGCACCATCAGCAGGGAAATTCCCGCAACCGCGATCAAGCTGCCCAAGAAAAAGCGCCCCGTGATTGGCTGGCCAAGCAGTAGCCGACCAAAGATCGCATTGGGCACCATCAGCAATCCGAAAACTACAGCGACGATTCCCGACGTCAGATAAATCTCCGCCCGATAGACAAAATTGAAGTTGCCGCAGAATTGGGCGATGCCAACAGCTAGCGCCAATATCTGGCCTTGTTTGCCGAGCTTCAATGAAAAGCCGCGCAATTTGGCGAAGATGAACATGGCAATTGTCGCAACGACAAAACGGTATGTGATCGACCAGCTGGGCGCGACATCCCCGAGCTGGTCTTTGATGACCAGCCAAGTTGAGCCCCAAATCATTGCCACCAGCAGGAACGGGATGACGATACTAGGGCGGAGAAGCGCGTGCTTCAGTGCGGCTTCGTTCATAATCCGGCGATGGCCTGACCGAGCTGGGCTACGGCTTCGTCTTTGCTGTTCCAAGCCGTCACAAACCGCGCTGCATCATCGCCCCAGTCGTAGAAGCCAAAGCCTTGCTGGCGGAGCGCCTCGCGCTCCTCAGCGGTGCAGCGCAGGAATATCTCATTTGCCTCGACCGGATGCATCAATCGGTCTTTTGCGGAGGCGACAATTTCCTGCGCCGCCGCATTGGCATGGCGAGCATTGGCAAGCCACAGATCACCCTCCAGCATCGCCAGCAATTGCGCCGCAAGGAACCGGCCCTTGGATTGCAAATGCCCGGCCCGTTTACGGCGATAGAATGCTGTAGCTGCCAGTTCTTGGTCGAAGAATACGATAGCTTCCGCGCCCATCCCGCCGTTTTTCACGCAACCAAAGGACAGCGCATCTACGCCTCCCGCGCTGCTGGCTTCAGCGGGGCTGCAGCCCAGGAACACAAGTGCATTGGCGAAACGCGCACCGTCCATATGCAGCTTCAAGCCGCGCGCCCGGGCAAGCTCGCCAATCGCTGCCACTTCTTCAGGGCGGTACGAGCAGCCATATTCGCTCGCCTGCGTGATCGAGACTGCGTGCGGCTGCACCTGATGCACATCATCGCGGATCGGATCAGCAACGGCAGCGATGCTGTCAGGCGTCAGCTTGGCACTCGCCCCCTCTGCCAACATAAGCTTTGCACCGTGGAGATAGAAGCCGGGCGCCCCTGCCTCGTCCATTTCGATATGCGCCTCGCGGTGACAGATCACCCCGCCATGCGGCTGAACCATCGTGCCCAGCGCAAGGCAATTTGCCGCTGTTCCCGTCGCGACCCACAGCACAGTGCATTCGCGTCCGAAGACCGCTCCAAAGGCATCATCCAGCGACAGCGAGATTGCATCGCCATCGTAAGGCGTGTCCGCCGTGTCGGCGGCGCGCATCGCGTGCCACACATTGGGATGGACGGCGGCTTGATTGTCGGAAAGAAACTGCATTGGAACGGCAATACTGCGGCCTGCGTTGTTGGCAAGAAGGAGAAATCAATTGAGCGAAGTCACAATCACCCACATAAGTGATGAAACGCGCGGCAAATATACGGCAGAGGTCGCCGGTGCTGACGAGACCGGCAAATTGACATGGAAAGCCCGCGGCGGTGATTCGAACGTTCGCGTGGCCGACCATACGCTGATGCCGCCTGCAATTGGCGGACAAGGCGTGGCGGCCAAATTGGTCGATGCTCTGATTGCTGACGCCCGTGAGCAAGGCTTCAAAATCGACCCGCAATGCAGCTACGTCGCGGCGAAATTCAAACGCAATCCCGAATGGGCGGATTTGCTCGCTGAATCGAGGCAGTGATGCGGTGGGCCGTTTTAAGTAATTAATTCGGAACGATATTGCTGCTGAGCCATTAATGTGTTGAACACGCCGATGATGATGTTCGATGCCGATGGCACCTCCCCAAATGGGTAGAGTCGAGCCATCTGAAACAAGCGCCCATCAGGGGCTGCGTCCGTCACCGGCCAAGCAGGAGATTTGCATTATGCAAAGCGCCACACAAACCTATTCCGACCAGAAGTTCGATACCGAGATGCTGGAGAAGCGCCGCGAATTTGATCGTAGTCGTCCATTGGACCGCGACATCACGAAATTCTTAATTTCCTCCGACAGGGTCGAAGGCACAAAAGTGTTTGCGACTGACGGAGAGAAGATTGGTCATATCGACCGGGTAATGCTCGGCAAGCGCAGTGGCCGCGTCGAGTATGCGGTGATGAGCTTCGGCGGATTCTTGGGAATTGGCGAAAGCTTCGCAGCGCTCCCATGGGAATCGTTGGATTATGATACTGACAGAAGCGGATATGTCGTAAATATCGACAAGGATCGCTTGAGGGAAGCGCCACGTTTCGAACGTGATGCTGAACCAATTTGGGACCGCAAATATGGTGAACGTGTATATGCCTATTACGGTATAATGTACTAAGCCAAGCAGCGAAGACATTCATTGGCTGAAATTATTCGCCATGAATGTAACGGGGTTTCGACCTTCGGGTCGGAGCCCTTTTTTGCGTCAGGCGCGCTGGTTGAAGCGGCGGCCGACCAATGAAGCGGCGATATTGGTTTTCTGCACATCTGTCGTGCCGCCCGCAATGCCCCATGCGAAGCCGTCGCGCACCCGCTGTTCCATCGGATATTCCTTTGAATAACCGTATCCGCCCATCAGCTGCATTCCGTGCGCGGTCACTTCGCGGACCATTTCATTGGAATAGCATTTGGCAACCGAACTTTCGTAAACACCGGGCAGTCCGTCACCGGCTGCAACCGCCGCCCGGTGGATCAGCAGACGCGCTGCCTCGACCTTCATCGCCATTTCTGCGAGTTTGATCTGGACGCCTTGGAAATCAGCGATGGGTTTGCCGAACGCTTCGCGTTCTTGCGTATAGGCAACCACATCTTCGACCGCCGCCGCCGCAATGCCGAGGCCCATCGTGGCGTTGCCGCAGCGCTCTAATCCGAATGCAGTCATTAGCCGTCCAAAGCCGCCCTTCTCGACAATCAAATTGCCCCGGGGCACGCGCACTTCGTCGAGGAATATGTCTGCAGAAGGAATGCCTCTAAAACCCATCATTTCTTCGGGCTTGCCAAAGCTGATGCCTTCGCGGGTTTTCTCAATCATCACAGCGCCAATGCCCTTGGCGCCCTCCTCACCGCCAAACCGGCAGTAGGTAATGTAATAGTCCGAATGACCCGCGCCCGAGGTCCAGCGCTTCTGGCCACTTACGACAATTTCATCGCCATAGAAGGTCGCGCTGGTGGTGAGGTCGGTCAGCGCCGTGCCAGCGTTCGGCTCCGACATGGACACCGCCACGATCTTCTCGCCGCGAATGACCTGCGGAATGATTTTAGCCTTGAGTTCATCGGATGCGAAATGTTGTACTGTGCGGACAGGGCCGGTCAAAGCTTCGAACACCGGAAATGCCACCGCGACAGAGATCTTGGCGAATTCCTCCAGCACCAGCAGCGCCTCGAGATGGCCTAACCCCAAACCGCCATATTCCTCCGGCAGATTGACGCCGAGGAACCCCAACTCGCCATATCGGCGCAGCATATCATGCGGTACCGGCGTGTCCTTTGCTTCCAACTCGCGTGCAAGTTCGGGCAATTCGGCGCGGGCGAAACGGCGAGCGGCTTCCTGCAGCTCTTGCTGCTGGTCGGTCAGGGTAAAGTCCATACACGCCAGCGTAGCGGCAAAAGCGCGCGATGGAAGAGGAAGTGAGAGAGCTTGTTCGAATCGGGGTTGGCGGAAATGGTGCCACGAGAGAGAATCGGACTCTCGACCTCACCCTTACCAAGGGTGCGCTCTACCACTGAGCTACCGCGGCACACCATTTCCATGCGATTTTTCGCAGGATTTCGCTATATCAGGGCTTCGTTACAAAGCGGTCATCAACAAGGGCGCGCTATTGGCTGCATGATCCTGCCTTGTCAAGCAATGCGCAGTGCGGCAACGCCTGTCACGCAATGGCCAATGACAAGACCGAAAAGACACCCCAAAAAATGAGTAGGGAAGAACGCCTCGCCGCCAAGCTGCGCGAGAACCTGCGCCGCAGGAAGACTCAGGCGCGGGAAATTGAAGGCGAGCCCAGCATAGAGAAGAGCAAAGAGAAGCTAGCCAACGACGCCTCTGAAAGCTAACGGATGGCGCTCTGAATATCGGGCCGAAACCCTTGGGAGCATCTCACTTTGCCAAAGCTCATTCTCGTCCGCCACGGCCAGAGCCAGTGGAATCTGGAAAACCGCTTCACCGGATGGTGGGATGTCGATCTTACCGAGCAAGGTATCGAAGAGGCGATTTCTGCTGGCGAATTGCTGGCGGAAAAGGGTGTCATGCCGACCCGCGCGTTCACTTCGCTGCAGATTCGCGCGATCAAGACGCTGCATTTGGCACTGGAAGCGTCGGGACGTTTGTGGATCCCTGAAACCAAAGACTGGCGTCTGAACGAACGTCACTATGGCGGGCTGACCGGGCTCGACAAGCAGGAAACCCGCGACAAGCATGGCGACGAGCAGGTGCATATCTGGCGCCGCAGCTATGACACGCCGCCGCCTGAAATGGACGAGACGCACGATTACGATATGCGCGGCGACCCGCGATATGCCGGTATCGATATTCCGAGTACCGAAAGCCTGAAGCTGACCATCGAACGCGTGCTGCCCTATTGGGAAGGCGATATTCTGCCGGTCCTGGCAAACGGTGAGACGGTAATCATTTCCGCCCATGGCAATTCGCTGCGCGCACTGGTGAAGCATCTGTCGAATATCTCCGACGACGACATTACCGGCCTCGAAATTCCCACCGGCGTGCCAATCGTCTATGATTTCGATGGCGATATGGTGCCGGGCGAACGCTATTACTTGAAGGACACTTGATTATGGCGGGGGGCCAACAAACTTCAGGGCGCGTCGCAATAGTCATGGGCAGCCAGTCCGACTGGCCGACCATGAAATGCGCCGCAGATGTGCTTGGTGAACTCGGCATCGAGCATGAGGCGCGGATCGTTTCGGCGCACCGCACGCCTGACCGGATGGTGACATTCGCCAAGGGAGCAGAAGCGGAAGGCTTCGACGTTATTATCGCAGGCGCAGGCGGAGCAGCCCACCTGCCCGGCATGATCGCCGCGATGACGCATCTTCCCGTATTGGGCGTTCCGGTGAAATCGAAAGCGCTTTCGGGCCTCGATAGCCTCCTCTCCATCGTCCAGATGCCTGCGGGCGTGCCCACCGGCACACTGGCGATTGGCGAAGCTGGCGCGACCAACGCGGGCTTGCTAGCCGCGTCTATCGTTGCCCTGCATGACGAAGGTCTGCGCGGGCGTTTGAAAGCTTGGCGACAGGCACGCAGCGAAGCCGTTGCCGAGCATCCGGCCGACTAATGATCCCTCCCGGCAGTACCATTGGAATCTTGGGCGGCGGCCAGCTTGGCCGGATGATGGCCATCGCCGCTGCGCAAATGGGCTATCGCTGCCATATCTACGCGCCTGAGCAAACCAGCGTCGCCGCGCAAGTCAGCGCCGAATTCACTTGTGCGGGTTGGTACGACAACCGCTCGATGGCGAAGTTCGTCACAGCGTGCGACGTAATCACATTTGAATTCGAGAATGTGCCGGTCGATCCTCTGGTCAACATTCCCGGAGGTAAGCTCCTGCCGCATCCGCGCGCGCTGGAGACTGCGCAGGACCGTGTTGCCGAGAAAGAGTTCGTTACCGAACTGGGCGGTCGGCCTGCTCCCTACGCGCCTGTTGCCAGGCCCAAAGATCTAGCCGCAGCGGTCGAGGCAATCGGCACGCCCGGCATCCTCAAAACCTGCCGCGACGGCTATGATGGCAAGGGCCAATGGCGGATCAATTCCGATACGGACCTGACCTCGCTGGACTTGCCCGACGCGCCGTTGGTCTATGAAGGCTTCGTGAATTTCGAGGCCGAGTTCTCGGTCATTCTGGTGCGCGGCGCAGATGGCGAAGTCCGTTATTACGATAGCGCCGAGAACGTCCATGAAGGCGGCATTCTGGCTCTCTCGACCGTTCCAGCCTCCGCCCTAATCGAAAGCCAAGTTCGCACCGCGCGCAAACTGGCCGCCGCGATTGCGACGAAGCTGGATTACGTCGGCGTGCTGACCTGCGAATTCTTCGCCACGAAGGACGGACCGGTGTTCAATGAAATGGCCCCGCGAGTCCATAATTCGGGCCATTGGACATTGGAAGGCGCTGCCACCAGCCAGTTCGCCAACCATATCCGAGCAATCTGTGGCCAGCCGCTCGGCGCGACGCACACGACTGCGGGTAAAGTTGAGATGCTTAATCTGATCGGCGACAAAGCTGATGCCGCGCATAGCTTACTCGAAGACCCGCTCACGCACCTACATCTTTACGGCAAGCGTGAGGCCCGCGACGGCCGCAAGATGGGGCATGCGACGCGGATCGAACCGAAGTGAGTGTGAGGCCATTCATGGTCGTCGCCCGCGCCAGCAATGGCGTGATCGGGCGTGATGGCGGTTTGCCATGGCGACTGCCCGCCGACCTCAAACACTTTAAAGCGCTGACCATCGGCAAGCCCATGATAATGGGCCGCACCACATTCGAGAGCCTGCCCGGACTGCTGCCGGAGCGCCGCCATATCGTGCTGACGGCCAACCCGGACTGGTCCGCAGAGGGCGCAGAAGTGGTCCATACCGCTGACGAAGCACTCGAAATTGCGGGCAACGGCGAGGTCGCGATAATCGGCGGCGCGCAGATATACACATTGTTCTTGAATACGGCGGAGCGGATCGAACTCACCGAAGTTCTAACCGAAGCTGAAGGCGACACTTACCTTCCCGCTTTCGGTCCCGAATGGCATGAAACGATGCGCGAGGAACATGAGGAGCTGGATGACGGCCCGGCCTATGCCTTCGTCACATTGGAGCGCACACCGTGAAGAAAATGCTGATCGCAGTCCTGTTGCTGTTCGCCCTCGCGGCGGTCGCTTTCTTCGCTCTTGTGCCAACTTATATCGACCGCGATATGAATGCGCTGGATGGCAAGCCTCTGCCTGAAATTACGAAAGAGGCGCAGGCGCTGCACGATTCGCTGACTATCGTCGACCTGCATTCCGACAGCCTGCTGTGGAAGCGTGATGTGCTGGCAGCGCATGACTATGGCCATATGGATTTGCCGCGCCTGAAACAGGGGAATGTCGCGCTGCAGGTCTTTTCCAGCGTCACGAAGACACCGACCGACCAGAATTACGACAACAATAGCGCTGACGGCGACAACATTACCCCGCTGGTGATCGGGCAGTTGCAACCGATGCGGACATGGACTTCGCTGCTGGAACGCTCGCTATATCATTCGCAGAAACTGAACGAGGCCGCCCAAAATTCACAAAACGAGCTGGTGATGGTTGATAGTGCTGAGGAATTGGACGCTCTGCTGGGCTTCCGTCAAGCCCAAGGGCCGCGCACGGTTGGGGCATTGCTCAGCATCGAGGGCCTGCACAATCTCGAAGGCGATCCCGAGAACCTCGATAAGCTTTATGACGCCGGCTTCCGCATGGCGGGCCTGACCCACTTCTTCGACAATGAGCTCGGCGGATCGATGCATGGCGAGAGAAAGGGCGGACTGACCAACGTGGGCCGCGAGGTCGTGCGGCGAATGGAAGCCAAGGGCATGATCGTCGACATCGCGCATCTTAGCCACAAGGGCGTCGCCGAAGTGCTGGCCATGGCCACACGTCCCGTCGTCTCCAGCCATGGAGGAGTGCAGGCGACCTGTGATGTCAATCGCAACCTCAGCGATGAAGAGATTCGAGGTCTTGCAGCCACTGGCGGCATTATCGGCGTCGGCTATTGGGAAGGGGCCGTTTGCGACACTTCGCCTGAGGCCATTGTGAAGGCTATGAAGCATATTCGCGATCTGGTGGGGATCGAGCATGTCGCACTGGGCAGTGACTATGACGGCACGATTCTCGCGCGTTTCGACACCAGCAGCCTGGTCCATGTGACACAGGCGCTGATGGAAGCAGACTTCACCGAGGAGGAAATCCGCGCCGTGATGGGCGCTAATGCCGTGCGCGTGCTGAGCGAAGGCATCAAGCCGCAATGATCCGCCTCGACCACCGCCAGCCAGTGCCGGAACCCTTACGCGGAGCCATCGTTGCGCTGGGCAACTTCGACGGGTTCCACCTCGGCCATCAGGCTGTCGTGCGAGAGTCGGTGGAATGGGCCCGCGCAGAGGGCCGTCCCGCGATCATTGCGACATTTGATCCGCATCCGGTGCGCCATTTCGCGCCTGACGCGCCGCCCTTCCGCCTGACTACGCTGGACCAGCGGCAGGAGCTATTCGAAGAGGCTGGCGCAGCGGCCATGCTGGTGTTCCATTTCGGCGACGAGCTAGCCTCCACCACGGCAGAGGACTTCATCGGCGAGCTGCTGGCGAAGCGATTCGGCGCGGCGGGTGTGGTGACCGGCGAGGATTTCACTTTCGGCAAAGCGCGCGACGGCAACCGCGACGTCCTGCGCGATATCGGCAAGGCGCATGGAATCGAGGCCCGCGCGATCGGGCCTGTGAACGCAGAAGACGAAGTCATTTCCTCCAGCCGTATCCGCGATGCCTTGCGCGCTGGCGATCCGCAGGAGGCCGCGCGTCTGCTCACCCGCCCCTTCACCATTCGCGGCATTGTCCAGCACGGCGACAAGGTTGGCCGCACCATCGGCTATCCCACCGCCAACATCGCGCTCGAACATTATCTGCGCCCGAAGTACGGCATTTACGCCGTGACGGGCGAGATCATGGATACGGGCGAGGTGCTGCAAGGCGCGGCCAATGTCGGCATCCGCCCGACATTTAATCCGCCCAAGGAATTGCTCGAACCTTATTTCTTCAACTTTGACGGCGACCTGTATGGCCGCGAGATCGAGGTCGCTTTTCATCACTTCATTCGCCCGGAAGCCAAGTTCGACGGGCTGGATGATTTGATCGCCCAGATGGAGCGGGATTGCGACGAAGCGCGAAGGCTTCTAAGCGCGCACATTATATGACCGACGAGACAGCTAAACGCGATTACAAGGACACGGTTTTCCTTCCGAAAACCGATTTCCCGATGAAGGCCGGACTTCCGCAGAAGGAACCGGGCGTTCTGGCGCGCTGGCAAGCGGCGGATCAATATCAGCAGCTGCGCGAGGCCCGCAAGGGCCGCGAGAAGTTCATCCTTCATGACGGCCCGCCATACGCCAATGGCGATATGCATATCGGCCACGCGCTGAACCATGTGCTAAAGGACACCGTCGTCCGAACGCAAACCCTGCTGGGCAAGGATGCGCCATACGTACCGGGCTGGGATTGCCACGGCCTGCCGATCGAATGGAAGGTGGAGGAACTCTACCGCAAGAAGAAGCTCGACAAGAAGGAAGTCCCTGCAAAGGAATTCCGCGCCGAATGCCGCGCCTATGCCCAAAAATGGGTCGATGTGCAGCGCGAACAGCTAAAACGCCTCGGCATTGGTGGACGCTGGGATAAGCCCTATCTGACCATGCGGCCCGAAGCCGAAGGGCAGATCGTGGCCGAACTGATGAAGTTTGCAGAAAGCGGCCAGCTCTATCGTGGTTCAAAGCCGGTGATGTGGAGCGCGGTGGAAGAAACCGCGCTGGCCGAAGCTGAAGTTGAGTATGAGGACATCGTCTCGACGCAGATCGATGTGGCGTTTGAGATTGTTGAGTCGCCGATTCAGGAACTGATCGGCGCTCACGCGGTGATCTGGACGACGACGCCTTGGACGATCCCGGTGAATCAGGCTTTGGCCTATGGGCCGGATATCGAGTACGGCATTTACACTTGGGGTGTCGGAGGAACCGATCGCTCCGACGAGTCTTCAGAGGAAGCCTACCGCCGCGTGGCCCAAGCGTTTCCTGTGCTGGAAAAGCTGTCTGAGTTAGTTGTTGCAAGTGCTTTAGTTGCCGAAGTCGAACGTCGCCTAGGTAAAGCGATTTCGAGCGTCGGCGACGATGTGGAACTGTCGCTCAGCCTAGTCAAACGCCAAACTTTCAAAGGCTCCGACCTAGCCGGAACCATCGTCCAGCACCCGATGCACAAACTCGGCGGGTTCTATGCCAAACCACGCCCCATGCTCGCAGGTGATTTCGTCACCACCGATAGCGGCACGGGCCTTGTCCATATGTCACCCGACCATGGCGAAGACGATTTCGACCTTTGCAAAGCCAATGGCATCGATCCGGTCTTCGCGGTTGAGCGTGACGGGCGTTACCGCGATGACTGGTTATGGCTGGGCGCAGATGACGTTGACGGCGAAGGCAAAGCGCGCCGCCGCAGCGTGATCAACAAACCGTTCAATTCAGTCGCAGGCCCGATCTGCTCCGGCCTGCGCGAAGCGGGCGCATTGCTGTCTGCCTCCGACGATTACGCGCATTCCTACCCGCATTCATGGCGCTCCAAAGCCAAGCTGATTTACCGCTGCACCCCGCAATGGTTCATAGGGATGGATCAACCGCTGGCCCACCTCCCTGTCATCTCGCCTGCCGAGCAGCGTTGGGAAAACGAAGGCGGCGACGACACGATTGACGAGGAAGCCACCGCAGGGTCGCCTACTTTGCGAGTCTTGGCCATGCAGGCCATCGCCGACACGCGCTTTATTCCTGAGAAGGGCCGCAACCGCCTGACCTCCATGGTCGAAGGCCGCCCTGACTGGCTGATCAGCCGCCAGCGCGCATGGGGCGTGCCGATTGCGCTGTTTGTGCACCGTGAAAGCGGGCAGATGCTCGTCGATGAAACAGTGAACAACCGGATCGTCGCTGCGGTAACCGCAGAGGGCGTGGACGCATGGGACGAAGAGCGCGCTGCCGAGTTTCTCGGATCAGACCGCAATCCCGACGATTACGAAATGATCGCCGATATTCTCGATGTGTGGTTCGATAGCGGCTGCACTCATGCCTTCGTTCTCGAATCGGATGAGTGGCCCGAGTTGCAATCTCCCGCGGATCTGTATTTGGAAGGCAGCGACCAGCATCGCGGCTGGTTCCAGTCGAGCCTTCTCGAAAGTTGCGGCACACGTGGCCGAGCGCCTTACAAGGCTGTGCTGACCCACGGATTTACGATGGATCCCAAGGGCATGAAGATGTCAAAAAGTTTGGGCAATACTGTCGATCCGCTGAAGGTGATGGAGCAGTACGGCGCGGACATCATCCGCCTGTGGGCGCTGAGCGTCGATTACACCGAAGATCACCGCATCGGCGATGAAATCCTCAAGGGCGTGGGCGACAGTTACCGGAAATTACGCAATACTTTCAGATATATGCTGGGCGGCCTAAGTGGCTTCGACGAGGCCGAGCGCGTGGACGTTGCCGACATGCCGGAACTGGAACGTTACGTGCTGGCGCTGCTCGGCGAGCTTGATGCGAAGCTGCGCCGCGCCGTGGACGATGTCGATTTCAACATCTACACCCGTTCACTCATTGACTTTATGAACGAAGACCTGTCGGCGTTCTTCTTCGATATCCGCAAAGACCGGCTTTATTGCGACGCGGCAGACGGGCTAGAACGCCGCGCTTATCGTACCGTAATGGACATCCTGTTCCATGCGCTGGTGCGCTACGCCGCTCCGGTCATGGTCTTTACGGCAGAGGAAATCTGGCTGACTCGCTATCCCGATGCGGACAGCGTGCACTTTCTTGAGTGGCCTGAAGTCCCCGCTGCTGATGCCGACGCATCGCGCTGGGACGGCCTCCGCGATCTCCGTGAAAAAGTCATGGAAGCCATTGAGCCGCTGCGCCGTGAAAAAACTATTCGCTCCGGCCTCGAAGCGGAAGTTATGGTGCCTGAAAGCGCCGTGCCGAAAGGTTTCAGCGACGCAGAACTCGCCGAGCTGTTCATCACCGCGTCAGTCACACGCGGGCAGGTGGATGCCGTGAGTATCGCGCGCACCTCCTATGGCAAATGCGGCCGCTGCTGGCGGCTGTTGCCCGAAGTATCGGAAGATGGCGCACTATGCGGCCGTTGCGATGATGTAGTGACCAAGCTGGATGCCGCATCATGAGCACTCTGTTCACCAAGGCCCGCCTGATCGGCCTCGCAGTTGCTGCGCTGATCTTTGTGGTCGACCAATATATCAAGGGATTGATGCTCGGCCCGCTCGCCTTGCGCGAGAAGGGTACGATCGAACTGATCCCGTTCTTCGACCTGACATGGGCGCAGAATTTCGGCGTTTCGCTAGGTATGTTCGAGGCCACCTCGCCCGAAATGCGCTGGGGCTTGGTCGCAGTGACTGCACTGATCGCATTTATCGTCTTCATCTGGATGATGCGCGAGAAGGCCTCGGGCGATATTATTGGGCTCAGCCTAATCCTTGGCGGGGCGCTGGGTAACATCCGCGACCGCTTCAATCTGGGCTATGTCGTCGACTATGCCGATCTGCATATCGGCACGTTTCGTCCCTTCCTGATATTCAACCTGGCCGATGCCGCTATCACCATCGGCGTCCTGATCATCCTTGCGCGCGCGTTCTTCCTGCGCGACAAGGACGATAACGAACCGGCAGTAGAAACTGCTACGGAGACCTGAACCATGCGTAAGACAACTTCATTCGCCCTTCTCGCCGCCTCGGCTGCAATGCTGGCTGGCTGCGGCAGCAGCGGCTTGCTGAACCGTGATCGCCCGGATGAATTCGCCGTGCAGCGTCAGGCTCCTTTGGTGGTCCCGCCTGATTTCTCGCTTACCCCGCCCGCACCAGGCGCGCCGCGCCCGGCTGAAGGTTCGGCCAGCGAGCAGGCACTGGATGTATTATTCGGCGGCCCCGCCCCGCGCAGCGCAGTTGAAACCAGCGCTCTCGACCGTGCCGGCCCTGCAATGCCCGGCATCCGCAGCGCCGTGGGCGATCCTGGCACCAACACAGTGGCCAAGGGCCGCGTAACACAGGACATAGTCGCTGCACCCGAAGGCGACGGACAGGCCGCTCAGGCTGTAATCCCTAGCTGAAATAGTTTGCGCTAATCCTATTCGGTAGCGGCCAGTGCCGCTGCCGCAGGATCTTGCGCGATCAACAGTTTGTCGATCTTACGGCCATCCAGGTCCACGACTTCGAACAGCCAACCCTGATCGGTGAAGGTTTCGCCCTCAACCGGCAGTTTCTTGAGTACCCACAACACATAGCCTGCTGCGGTCGCGAACTCGCGGTCATCGGGCAGTTCCAGGCTGAGCATTTCGGCCAGCTGGTCCGCCGGCAATGACCCTGAGACCAGCAAGGACCCATCGGCCCGCTCAACCACATGGGGGACGTCGCCTTCGTCCTGATCGCTGGCAAAGCTGCCGACCAGCGCGCTGAGCAGATCAACCGGCGTCACTATGCCTTCCAGATGGCCATATTCATCATGCACCATCGCCATGGCGATATCGGCCTGCTGCAGACTGCGCAAAGCATCCATCGCATCGACCTGATCAGGCATGATTTCCGGCTTGCGCATCATCGCCGCCAGATTGACGACCTGCCCGGCCAGCATAGCGGCCTGAACTTCGCGCACTTTCACCACGCCCACCACCTTGTCTGCCGTACCATCGACCACAGGCAGCAGCGAATGCGGGCTGGCGTCGATCGCTGCGCGGATACCCGCCTCGTCTGCGTCCTTATCGATAAAGTCGAGTTCGGTGCGCGGGGTCATCACTTCGCGCACGGGCCGGTCGGCCAGCCGCATTACGCCGGTGATAATCGCGCGGTCTTCTTCCTCGATCACGCCGGTCCGCGTGGCTTCGGCGAAAATCATATGCAGTTCTTCGGCATTGATCGCGCCTTGCCCGCTGCTGCGTACACCAAGCAAATGCACCAGTAGGCTGGAGCTTTTATCGAGCACCCAGACAACCGGTGCTGCAACCTTGGCGATAAAAGCCATCGGCTTAGCCATCAGCAAAGCAATCGGAATGGCGAGGCGCAGTGCGACCTGTTTCGGCACCAACTCGCCAATCACCAAGCTGAAATATGTCGTCAGGACGATCACCAGCGCAAATCCGGCATCAGGGGCGATATCGGCAGGCACGCCAAGATAAGCTAGCCGCTCGCCCACCGGCCCGCCCAGAGTGGAGCCTGAGTACGCACCGGCGATAATCCCGACCAAAGTAATGCCGATTTGCACGGTCGACAGGAATTTGCCCGGATCGGCAGCCAGCGCGATGGCGACCGACGCTGCGCTACTGCCTTCTTCCACCTTAGCCTTCAGCTTGGCGGTGCGCGCGGACACGATCGCCAGCTCGGACATCGCGAAGATGCCATTGAGGACGATTAGCCCGGCGATGATCAGCAAATCTGAATAGGGAAACGGTGACACGACGGTTTTGCTAGCAGAACATTGGCCCCGCGCGAAGCCATCTGATTATCACTATCTATGTGGAACAAACGGGCGCAAAATACGTTTGGGTCGCACGTGGAGTGTGTGGTGCTCGTCCGCGCCTGACCCGTTTTGGCAACAGAGGGATGCCTAATATGAAGAATTCAAAACTATTTGTTTCGAGCCTGGCCGCATTATCGCTGGTTACTGTATCGGGCTGTGTCACAGACCCGAACACCGGTGAGAAGAAGATATCGCGCACCGTTCTCGGCGGCGTTGGCGGCACGGTCGCTGGTGGCCTGCTTGGCGGCATAATCGGCGGCAAGACCGGACGCATCATCGGTGCTGGCGTTGGCGGCGTGGCCGGCGGCGTAGTTGGTTACAAAATGGACCAACAGATCAAGGAACTTAAGGAAAGCACCGCAGGTTCGGGCGTCGATGTGACGGAAACAGACGGCGGCTCCGCAATTCTGGTGAACCTGCCCGACGGCGTTACTTTCGCGACTGGCAGCTACACGATCAATCCGACTTTCCGCGAAACGCTGGTAACTGTGGCTAACAGCCTGCAGCAATATCCGGACAGCCTGATCGACGTGTATGGCCACACCGATTCGACCGGTTCGGACGCCTTCAACCAGCGCCTTTCCGAACAGCGCGCCAAGGCGGTTGCGGACTACCTAATTTCGCGCGGCGTCAGCGCTTCGCGTATCCGCTCGCAAGGTTTCGGCGAAACACAGCCGATTGCCAGCAACGACACAGACAGCGGCCGTTCACTGAACCGCCGTGTTGAAATCAAGATCATTCCGATCACACAGGAAGATGTTCAGGCTGCCCAAGGCAACTGATCCGGCATTTTGTTGATTTGAAGACAGAGGGGCTGGCCTGCGAGGGTTGGCCCCTTTTCTGTGTACGCAGGGTTTTGCTCAGCCTGCGTCCGCTAACAACCCAACTGCGGACGTTGAACGAAGATCGTCAACTGCCCAATGCCTGCAAACCAGTCGGGCCGAGCTCAATCACAAGCACTGGTCCGGCACCATCGGGCCGGTTTCAAAATACGAATCGTGAGATCCCCGACGCGCGATCGGGGGATTGGAAGACAACGTCCTGTGATTTAATCGCCGAGCCACTTTAGTTCGGGTAAAATCGGAAACACTCAGCCTTTTGAAGCTTTGCGTGCTTCACGCGCAGAGTGACGGCGGCGTTTCTTCTCCAGTAATCCTGAGTCAGGAGCGACACTGACGGCGCTGTCGGCCATCACTGCGCCGCGTTCTCCGATCGGACGGTCTATTCCAATGGTTGTATCGATTAACGTCTGACGTTCAATTTCCGCGTTAAGAAGCGCGCCCAGCAAAATCGCATAACTCGTGAGAAATAGCCACATCAGGAACACGACGACCGCCGACAAAGATCCGTAAGTCGCGTTATAATCGCTTATATATCGCACATAGAGCGAAAAGCCGAACGACACTGCGACCCATGCGAAGGTGGCCAGAAATGATCCCGGCGAAAGCCACCGCCATTTCGCCGCCCGCCGATCAGGTCCGTATTTCATGATCAGGGCGAAGCCGCCTGTGCCCAATGTCATTGCGAACAGCCACGTCAAAGCCTTGTATCCAGTCTCTGCCAAAGGGCCAATAAACGTCGCAGTTTGTGTTTGCAGCCACGCTACCAAACCTCCGCTGATAAGTCCGGTCATGGCGATAAGGATTGCGGCCAGCGTCAGCCCTGCTGCGCGCAGAGTGACGGAGAATATGTTGCGGCTTTCATGTTCCGAGTTGATGATGTTTAGTGCGCCGATCAGGCCGGTTGCGGCCCGCATTCCTCCGTATATCGCCAATAGCAACGATATCGCCAAGGTCAGACCCGTCACACCTGCGCTTGTCGTGACCACAGCCATAAGTTGCGTTTCAATCAAACTGGCCGCTTCGGCGGGCATCCAGTTTGATACCGCCCTCATCTGGTTCTGAACCGTCTGAACGTTGCCCAGCAAACCGTACGTCATAACGGTAGCAGCCAGTAGCGGTGTGATAGCAAGAAAGGCAAAGAACGCTGTGCCAGCAGCGAGCAAAGATAAATTATGGAATCCTGACATCACAAATATACGTTTGCCGATCTGCTTCCAAGCAGCCCAAGGCAGCGTGTGTGGTGACGCCGCCATTGCACCCGGCTGCATTTCCATTATGTCTTGAATGTCTTCGTCAGCGAGCCCTACGTTCATACTGGGTGTGTCAGGCGGCAGTGCGGATTTCAAATTCGCAATCCTCTCGGGCATTTTGTTTATCAAGACGAAGGCAATTAGGGTCGTATGTTGTCAGTTGTAACGTTCCGCACGCGCAAACGTGCCTTGGTATCTATGCAGATTTCGCTCGCTAGCGCTTTGGCGCTGGTTTTGACAGCGCAGCCTGCTGTTGCTCAGGATGTCGGTTCTCAGGATAGCGAGATTGCGGCAGAAACGCAGCCGGTTGACGGATTGCAAGCCGGTGAGGTTCCGGTTCCGCCGCCTCCTGCCGATTCGAATCTGCCGCAAGTCGAGCCGATTATTTCGGACGAGGAGTTTAATTCCGCGATCCCGCCGCTGGCAGAAGATGATCCTGAGTTAGAGGGCGAACTGGAATCGATCGCTGAGTTTGAGCGACGCTTTGCTTCCGAGCAGGCTGATGCAAAACCGCTAGAAGGTGTCGCGGCGCCACTTGGCCTGCCCGAACTTGCTGACGGCGACCGAGTTGAAGAAATCGGTGATGCGCCAATCCGCGATGCGGAACTGGCCGCACCGCTATCTCCACTGGAATCATTCGATGTGGAAGAAGTCCAGTTTGCCGAAGAGGCGAGCGACGAGGAAGTGTTGGTCGTAAAATACGGCATGCAGATCAACGGATTGGATGCGGCGGACGAAGCATCGGACGTCGACCTCGCCGGAATGTTTGACGGACTTTCCGCGCTGGAGGCTGCCAATGGCGAGGCTGCAAACGTGGCAATGCTCGCGGCGCGAGTGACGGAAGACAGCGCTTTGTTGCAGCGGATTCTCCGCGCCGAGGGCTGGTATGACGCCAAGGTAACGACGCGGATTGACCGCTCTGAAGAAGCTAACGGCCAGCCGCTTCTGGCGGTGCTGGATGTTGCTGCGGGAGAACGCTTCACCTTTGCTGAGATTATCGTCGAAGCCGAACCGACCATCCCTGAAGGGCTCATCGAAAAGAACCTTGCGCTGCAAGTCGGCGAACCGATTATTGCTGCTCGGGTCCAAGGCGCAGAGGCTCAAGTCGCAATAGCTCTGCCGCAAGAGGGTTATGCTTTCGCAGAAGTAGGCCAGCGCGATATTCTCCTCGATCAGGAAACAGTCGACGGAGTGTATACTCTGCCAGTGGAAACCGGCCCCCGTTCCCGGTTTGGAGGCTTTGCGACGACAGGAAATCAGGCGTTCGATGCCGATCATGTCGAAACGCTGGCCCGGTTCGAAGAAGGCGAACTTTACGATAGCCGCAAAGTCGATGACTTGCGGCAGGCACTTATCGCCACAGGATTGCTCAGCACAGTTTCGGTAATGCCGGTGCGCACGGGCGACCCTGCCGATACGGAAAGCGAGTTTGTCACTATCGCGGTCGATCAGGATGCTGGGCCGCCTCGTACGATTGCCGGCAGCGCAGGGTTTGGCACAGGCCAAGGTTTTAGGCTGGAAGGAAGCTGGAGTCACCGGAACCTCTTCCCGCCAGAGGGCGCATTGATCGCATCGGCTATGCTGGGCACGCAGGAGCAGGGCGCTGGCATCACCTTCCGCCGGTCCAATGCCGGCCAGCGCGACCGGACCGTGGAACTTGGCCTCAACGCACTCCATGCGGATTATGATGCGTTCGAAGCGTTCACCGGAAGGCTCGGCGCTTTGGTCAGCTATGTCTCGACCCCGATCTGGCAAAAGAAGCTGACCTATGCCTATGGCGCAGAAATCATCGGCACCATCGAAGAAGACTTCGACTTCGATTTGGGCGAACGCGTGGACCGCACCTATTTCATTGGTTCCCTGACTGGTCAGGTTGGTTTCGACACATCCAACGATCTACTCAATCCGACTGAGGGATATCGGCTGAGCCTACTCGTCCAGCCGGAAGGATCGCTGCAGGACGGCTTTAGTCCCTATGGGCGCGGAGTTTTGAATGCCTCGACATACTACTCGGTCGGCGATTCCATCGTTCTTGCCGGGCGTGTTCGGGTTGGATTAATTCAGGGCGTCGACCGCGAGGAAATTGCCCCGTCACGCCGGTTTTATGCAGGGGGTGGCGGTTCCGTTCGCGGCTTTGGCTACCAGCAATTGGGGCCGCAAGTGTTGGAGCCCAATCCCAAATTTGACGCTACCGATCCTGATGAAAAAGATGCCGAATTCTTGATCAGGCCCATCGGCGGACTAAGCCTCAACGAGGTGGCTGCAGAAGTCCGTTACCGCTTCGGTGATTTCGGCGTGGTCGCCTTTGTCGATGCAGGCCAGGTATATGAAAGCTCGACCCCGGATTTCTCCAATATGCGATATGGAGCAGGTATCGGCGGACGCTTCTATACGAACTTCGGGCCGCTCAGGTTCGACGTCGCCACGCCTATCCGGCGTAAAGAGGGTGAAAGCCTGATAAACGTGTATATCTCCATCGGGCAGGCATTCTAATGGCTGATCCGCAGATCGAAGACGCACCCGAAGCCGAGCCGGAAGAGGTAACCAAAAGCAGCCACAAATCTGTCTGGCCGCGCCGGATTGCCAAAATTGTGCTGTTCAGCGTGCTGGGACTGATTGCCCTAGTCGGCATCATTCTGGTTGGACTGAACACAGATCCGGGCCGTAATTTCATTGTGCAGCAAATCGAAGCGACGAAATTCGAGAACGGCATGGCGGTCGGCATCGAAGAGATCGACGGATCGATCTACAGCGGCATGACGATCCGCGGGCTGACTATTTCCGATCCCAAGGGTGTATTCCTCAGCTCGCCAGCGGTCGCGGTCGATTGGCGTCCCTTCGCGTTCATCAGCAGCCATATCGATGTCCGGTCACTGACAGCCGAGACAATGACGCTGGAGCGGCTGCCCGAGTTTCTCGAAACCCCGCCGAGCGAAGATCCGCTGCTGCCCGATTATGACATCGACATTGGCGAGTTGAAAATCGGTCAGTTCATCGCCGAAGCACCCGTTTCGGGCGAACGCCGCGTTGCGACGCTGGTAGGTGATGTGCAAATTTCCGATGGCCGCGCGAAGGCCAATTTCAACGGCGCAACAATTGCCGGTCAGGGCCGCGCCAGCGGGGACCGGATCGCCTTGAAGCTGGATGCGGTTCCTGAAGACAACAAGTTTGATCTCGATCTGGACCTCAATGCACCGGGCGACGGAGCGATTGCCGCGCTCACCGGCCTGACAGAACCGTTGCAAGTAAAGCTGGCTGGTAAAGGCGACTGGGCCAAATGGAACGGCAAACTTACCGCTGCTCTGGCGGGCGAAAGCCTCGCCGAGATGGACCTGACGGGCACGGATGGCACGTTCAATATCAAAGGCCCGGCGAGCCTTGGACGCTTCGCCCCGCCTTCGACCGCCGCTCTGCTGGGCGACGTAACGAACCTCGATGTGACCGTTTCGCTGGATGAGCGCGCTGCGAGCGTCGAAGGTCGAATATTCAGCGATGCCTTCAACCTCACGACCAACGGCCTGATCAATCTGTCAGACAACAGCTTTGACGATTTCAAAGCGGCATTTGTGCTGCTCAAACCCTCTGCCCTTGCGCCCAATCTGCGCGGTAGCGGGCTGCGTGCGATGATGACGCTGGACGGACCTTTTGCGACCCCGCTGGTGGATTATGACATTAACGCCGCGCGCATCGTGATGGACGACATGGGCGTCGAAAACCTGCGCGCCAAAGGCGCTGTGCGGGTCGATACCGGCAGCATTCTTATTCCGGTTTCGGCCACTGCGTCGCGCATCACCGGGCTCGATACGGTTGCTGGCGGCACGCTCACCAACATCCGGCTCGATGGTGATATTGCGATGGAGGGCACGCGCATACTCTCGGACAATATGCGGATGCGGTCGGACCGGATCGATGCGAAACTGATCCTGCTCGCAGATACGTCGACGGGTCTCTATACGGGCGCAGTCGACGGCAAGATCAACAGTTATCGGATCGAGAGTGTCGGCGTATTCAATATCGAAACTGACATTGATCTGAAATCCGAAGCAGAAGGCGGTTTTGCCTTGGTGGGCAAGGTGCGCACGCGCTCCACCAGCCTGCTGAACGAAAGCATGCGGAGCTATCTCGGCGGCAATCTCACCGCCTCCACCAATGTCAGATATGGCAGCGACGGCGTCGCGCGATTTGCCAATGTGCGGATGAACTCGCCTCTGCTGCGGATTACCGACGGGCGCGGCAGCTACTCACAATCAGGCCAGATCGATGTCGTCGCTAATGCTATCTCGCAGCAATATGGTCCTGTCGGCGTAAAGCTGACCGGAACTATTACCAATCCCCGCGCAACCATAAAAGCGGCCAATCCAGGCCTTGGCATCGGCCTTGCGGGGCTGACAGCTGAAATTCGCGGCGACAACGGCAACTACCGCGTCGATGCGAGCGGCCAGACCGATTACGGTGCCTTCACTGCTGACGTTACCGTCGCAACGGCCCGCGGGCCACTGGCTCTTACGATCAACCAAGCCGACTTTGCCGGTATCGGACTGTCAGGGCAGGTCCGCCAGAGCGCAGCCGGGCCATTTATCGGCCAGCTTGATGCCAATGGGCGCGGTCTGGGCGGCATTGTCCGATTGGGAGCGACCGGAAAATATCAGTCCGCTGTCGTCAATTTGCGGGCGAACAATACAGTCCTGACCGGTCCTGCCAATTTGCGGATCGGTTCGGCAATCGTAGACGCGCAGATCGTGATGTATGACCGGCCCGAAGTGGTCGCCGACGTCCAGCTTGCAAATACGGATTATGGTTCGCTCAACATCAATGCGATGCGGGCGCTGATCGATTACCGTGACGGGCGCGGAAATGCGAAACTCCTCGCCGAGGGTAAAAGCGGTGTGCCATACCGGATATCAGGCAATGCTGATCTCCAGCCGGAATTGTGGCGGGCATCTTTGCAGGGCAAAGTTCGCGGTGTCGCATTCAAGACGACTTCGCCTGCGCGCATTATTCCGGGTAACGGTTCGTACGAGCTACTGCCTACGCGGATCGATTTCGGACAAGGCAATATCCGGGTGGCCGGCAATTACGGTCAAGGTATCAAGCTGCAAAGCCGGCTCGACGATATGGACTTGGCTATCCTCAACGCATTCTCGCCCGGCCTCGGCATTGGCGGCAAGGCGACCGGCAGTCTCGATTTCGCGCAAGCTAGCGCGAACGCATTCCCCACAGCCGATGCGCGTATGACGGTCACAAACTTCTCGCGGACCACCGCTGTTTCGGTCAGCCAGCCGGTCAATGTGAACTTCGTGGGGCAACTGCAAGGTCATGGCGGTGCGGCGCGAGCTGTAATCAGGCGGCGCGGCACAGTGATCGGGCGCATGAATGCCGCGCTCACGCCGCTTCCCCCCGGCAGCGGACCGTGGATGACACGTCTGATGGAGGCCCCTCTTGGTGGCGGCATCCGCTACAATGGCCCGGCTGACACGTTATTTTCGCTCGCCGGTCAACCTGATCAACGCCTGTCTGGCGCACTGGGTGTCGCAGCGGACTTCAGCGGCCGTCTTTCGCAGCCGTCACTGGCTGGAATCGTTCGGGCAAAGAACCTGACATACGAAAACCTGACCTACGGCACCCGCCTCACCAACATGGTCCTGCGCGGAAAATTTACTGGCGACAGGCTGGAAATTGAGCAGCTGGACGCAGTGGCTGGCGACGGTAAAGTCTCTGCAGCGGGATACGTCAGTCTCGCAGCAGATAGTGGCTATCCGATGGATATGCAGGTTAAGCTGGATGATGCGCGCCTTGCCAAGAGCGACGCGATTGGCGCTACGGCAACCGGCAGCCTCACTTTCACCAAGCGTGCCGGCCAAACCGCCTTGCTTTCGGGCAAAATGCTGCTCCCTGAAACCCGCTATGAAGTTATCCGTCAGGGTTCGGCAGAAGTGCCTGAACTAAGCGGTATCCGCTTCAAGCCGCCGCGGGGCAGGCCACGTATTACTGGCAACGAGCCAGCTACACTTTCTGCGGGCCTTCTTGGTCAGGTACGCCTCGACATCAATCTTGTCGCGCCAGAGAAGCTCTATGTTTCCGGCATGGGCCTCGAAAGCGAGTGGAGCACCGATATCAAGATCACGGGCACCAGCGCAGAACCGCGCATGTCCGGTAGCGTGAATTTAATACGCGGAACCTTGGGCTTTGCCGGGAAGTCATTCGTGCTGACCGAAGGCCGTGTCGGCTTCACCGGCGGCAGAACCCTCGACCCGACAATCACTCTGGTTGCGAGCGAAGAGATCGAAGACGTCACAGTAAATGTGAATGTCAGCGGTCAGGCGTTCAATCCGCAAATCGCATTCTCCAGCACGCCGGGTCTGCCGCAAGACGAAATCATGTCGCGCATCCTGTTCGGCAGCTCGGTCGGCAATCTGTCTGCCATTCAGGCGGTACAGCTAGCTGCATCGCTCAACTCATTGCGCGGAACGGGAGGCGGACTGAACCCGCTCGGCAAACTACGTTCGGCAACCGGGTTTGACCGGCTCCGGATCGTCGGGCCGGATGACACTACCGGTCAAGGGACGTCGCTCGCGGCAGGTAAGTACCTCACTGACGATGTCTATCTCGAAGTGATCACCGATGCGCGCGGGTTTACCGCAACCCAGCTTGAAATCAGCCTCACTCCGGCCCTCTCAGTGCTCAGCCAGGCTGGTGGCGCTGTCGGCACGAACGTGAATGTGCGTTACAAGAAGAATTATTGATGCGCGTGATAGTGGTTTTAGTGATCCTTGCGCTTGCTTTAATTGTGACGATAGCACTTCGCCGGGAACGCGAGAGCAATTTCGATTACCGGTTTGAACAGGCGGAGAAGCAGATTGAGGATATGGCTCGCGACATCGACGAAGGCCTAGAGAAAGAATAGATCGCCAGGCCTTTCAATTGTTGCAGTAATACACCGATTGAATAATCTGGCTCACGAGGAATGACTGCGTTCTTGGCTTGTCGTCGAATTGCGGACAGCCTGCTTCCCACCCAATTGCAGACATTCAGCAAGGCATGCCCATTTCGCCATCTAATCCTTCGGTGCAAGCACCGCCGCCCGTGCTGACAAATGCTTCACCGCATCGGCATGGATCGCCGGGGCGCAAACCAGCAGCCCGAAGGCGCGCGGATCGCGTTTGTTGTAATTGAGCGGGCCGCCAAAGGCGTCGCTAACCTCCGCTCCAGCCTCGCGCGCGATCAGGCAGGCTGCTGCCACATCCCATTCCCAGCCCCAGCGCAGGGTCGCTACCAGATCAGCCTCATCCGCAGCGACCATGGCAATCCGCAGGGCGATCGAATTCGGCTTGTCGACCATTGAGAGGATCTGGTCCTCCTTCATCAGCGAATCGGATGGTACGCGCGCGCCCTTGAATTGGGTGCGGGTGCTGGCCTTTAGCCGTTTGCCGTTGCGCCACGCGCCCTTGCCGGCAACCGCGCTCCAAACCTCTCCGCGCGCCGGAGCGACCAATGTGCCGATGAGCGGGCGGCCATTGCTGACCAGCGCGACGGATACTGCCCAGCCTTTGCGCCCGCGAATAAAATCGCGGGTCCCGTCGATCGGGTCGACCATCCAGCAGAGCCCCTTCTCAAGCCGCTTGGCATTGTCCGTGGTTTCTTCGCTCAACCAGCCCGCAGCAGGCAGCAAGGCGCGGAGTTCGCGGCGCAGAAAGTTATCGACTGCTACATCAGCCGCGCTCACGGGATCGCCGGGATTTTTCTCCCAAGTCTCCAGAGCGTGGCCATCGCCGGGCCAGGCGCCAAGTGCCATATGCCCGGCTTCGCGGACGATCTGTTCGAGGCGCATACTGTCAATCATGGGTCACGAAAGGCAGTGGCGGCGATACGGGGACTTTTCAAGCGCTACGCACTATGCTTATGCCCCCACAAAGCTTAAACGCGCCAAATTCCCCACTTCCGACAAACGGGACATCAATTTCATGAACATCCACGAATATCAGGCCAAGGAACTGCTCGCGAAATACGGCCTCGGCATTCCTGCCGGCCACGCGGCGCTTACCGTTGAAGAAGCTGTTGAGGGCGCGAAAAAGCTGCCGGGGCCGCTCTATGTCGTGAAAGCGCAAATCCACGCTGGTGGCCGCGGCAAGGGCAAGTTTGTCGAGTTGGGCGCCGATGCCAAGGGCGGCGTTCGTCTCGCAAAGAGCATCGAAGATGTCGAAGCGGACGCCAAGGAAATGCTCGGCAAGACGCTGGTCACCATTCAGACGGGCGATGCGGGCAAGCAGGTAAACCGCCTGTATGTGACCGACGGCGTCGATATCGAGCAGGAATATTACCTCGCCATGCTCGTCGACCGTGCATCGGGCCGCGTTGCTATGGTCGCATCGACCGAAGGCGGCATGGATATCGAAGACGTGGCGCATAATTCGCCCGAGAAAATCACCACGATCACGATCGACCCGGCAACCGGATTTATGCCGCACCATGGGCGCGCCGTGGCCTTCGCGCTGGAACTGTCGGGTGATCTGAACAAGCAGTGCCAGAAAATGGCTGCCCAGCTTTACACCGCCTTCATGGATCTCGACACCGAGATGCTGGAAATCAATCCGCTGGTGGAAACGAAAGACGGCCAGCTACTCGTCCTCGACACCAAGATGAGCTTCGACGGCAATGCGCTCTACCGCCACAAGGATGTGGAAGCGATGCGCGACGAGACCGAAGAAGATCCAGCGGAAGTCGAAGCCAGCAAGCATGATCTCGCCTACATCAAACTGGACGGTAACATTGGCTGCATGGTCAACGGCGCAGGCCTCGCCATGGCGACGATGGACATCATCAAACTGAACGGCGCATTCCCTGCTAACTTCCTCGACGTGGGCGGCGGCGCGACCAAGGAAAAGGTCACTGCAGCGTTCAAGATCATCCTGAAAGACCCGGCTGTCGAGGGCATTCTGGTCAACATCTTCGGCGGGATCATGAAATGCGACATCATCGCTGACGGCATTGTTGCCGCCGCGAAGGAAGTGAACCTGTCCGTACCACTGGTCGTCCGCCTCGAAGGCACGAATGTCGCCAAGGGCAAGGACATACTCGCAAATTCAGGCCTGCCCATCGTGGCAGCCGACGATCTGGGCGACGCCGCCCGCAAGATCGTGGCAGAGGTGAAGCAGGCAGCCTAAGCGCTGCGACTCGCGTTCAAATAGCCATGAAAAGGCCCGCCATTGTGCGGGCTTTTTTGTGTTCACATCCTGCGAGCCACGACGTTTGCCGCTACGCGACGTAACGGAAGGCTGACGCAAGTCCAAGGCAGGGACTTGACGGCACGCTTGCGGAACGCAATTGCACTCATCTACGTTCTTTAATCGGGCGGCTAAGTTGCCGCACCTTTAACCGAAAGGGATCTTCCGAAATGAAAATCCTCGTCCCCGTAAAGCGGGTGATCGATTATAATGTTAAACCGCGCGTCAAAGCGGATGGTTCGGGCGTCGACCTGGCCAACGTGAAGATGAGCATGAACCCGTTTGATGAAATCGCTGTCGAAGAAGCGATCCGCATCAAGGAAGCGGGCAAGGCGGAGGAAATCATCGCGGTTTCCATCGGCCCTGCGAAAGCATCCGAAACGCTGCGCACGGCGCTGGCGATGGGTGCCGACCGCGCGGTCCACGTGCAGACGGATGATGAAGTCGAACCACTGGCGGTGGCCAAGATCCTCAAGGCAATTGCCGATGAGGAACAGCCTGGCCTGATCCTGCTGGGTAAGCAGGCAATTGACGACGACAGCAACCAAACCGGCCAGATGCTGGCCGCCCTGATGGGCCGTCCGCAGGGCACTTTCGCCAACACTGTCGAAGTCGATGGTGACAGCGTGACTGTGAAACGCGAAGTTGATGGCGGCCTTGAAACCGTTAAGCTTTCGCTCCCCGCAATCGTCACAACCGACCTTCGCTTGAACGAGCCGCGTTACGCATCGCTGCCGAACATCATGAAGGCCAAGAAAAAGCCGATGGATGTGAAAGCTCCGGCTGATTACGGTGTCGACACTGCGCCGCGCCTGACGACCAAGCATGTTGCCGAACCGCCCGTGCGGCAGGCCGGCATCAAGGTCGCCGACGTCGACGAGTTGGTCGCCAAGATCAAAGCGATGGGAATAGCGTAAGCACGCCCGAGCGCACTGAGCGTGTCGAAGGGCTGCCCTTCTTCAAGCTCGACAACACAGAATTAGAACAAAGGTTGTTCACATGAAGACATTAGTTTGGGTCGAACACGACAACTCCTCGCTGAAGGATGCCACACTGGCCGCCGTCACCGCTGCTGGTGAAATGGGCGAAGTCCATCTGCTAGTAGCTGGATCAAGCTGCGGCGCGGTCGCCGAAGCCGCTGCCAAGATCGCCGGTGTGGGCAAGGTCCACGTTGCCGACGATGCTGCTTACGAACATGCGCTGGCTGAAAATGTCGCGCCGCTGGTGGTGGACCTCATGGGCCACCACGATGCATTCGTCGCGCCTGCCACCACCACCGGCAAGAACATAGCCCCTCGCGTTGCGGCGCTGCTCGATGTGATGCAAATCTCCGACATTCTTTCGGTTGAAGGCGACAACACTTTCACCCGTCCGATCTATGCCGGCAACGCCATCGCAACCGTTCAGTCGAGCGATGCAAAGCTAGTCATTACCGTTCGCGGCACTGCCTTTGAAAAGGCTGCAACCGAAGGTGGCAGCGGCACGGTCGAGGCTGTATCCGGCCCGACCGGCGACGGCACTTCCAACTTTGTGAGCGCAGAAATCGCCAAGAGCGAACGCCCTGAACTCACCAGCGCCAAGGTCATCGTATCGGGCGGCCGTGCGCTGAAGGATGCCGCGACATTCGAAGAATATATCACTCCACTGGCGGACAAGCTGGGCGCAGGCATCGGCGCATCACGCGCTGCGGTCGATGCAGGCTATGTCCCTAACGACTATCAGGTCGGCCAAACCGGCAAGATCGTAGCCCCGGAAGTCTATATTGCCATCGGCATCTCGGGTGCGATCCAGCATCTGGCAGGTATGAAAGATTCCAAGGTGATCATCGCGATCAACAAAGATGAAGACGCCCCGATCTTCCAGGTCGCGGATATCGGCCTTGTCGGCGATCTGTTCAAGATTGTGCCGGAACTCACCGAGAAGCTTTGAGCCAACTGGCTTGATCCCCATGCCCGCGTCGATATGGTGCGGGCATGGGGATATACAGAAAATTCAGGGCCCTAACCCTAACCGCCGCCGCCACCACAATGGCGGCGGCACCTGCTTGGGCTGCTGAGGATGCGGCAAGTAGCGATGCGGAGCCGCTCGTCCTTGAGCCGAGTTCGGGTTGGATGGTCGGTTTTACCGGAGATAGTTGTGTTCTCGCGCGCGAATTCGGCAGCGACGCACACGCCGTAACGCTTCGCTTTATTAAAGATGCCCCCGGAGACGGGTCGATGCACAAGCGATCGGCAAACCACTTGCGTTGGCTCTTGAACCTGCCTCTTCGCGGTGAAGCTCCCCGTGGCCCCGATGGACCAGGGATTATGGGACTAGAGTGAAAGGCGGGCTCGCGCGGCGTTCCGTAGGGTTACTTATGCAGGAGAAGCAGGAGGGCGTTCGAGCAGGACCACATGGTCGCCCGGTTCGCCGTCCTTACCCGGCAGGTTCGTCTCGCGATATCGCTCGAAGCCGAGGGCTGCTGCGAGGCCAAAGGACGGCGCGTTATCAGGATCGATCATCGCGACAACGCGGCGCGGGCCATGCGCCTCGTCAAACCATGCCATAGCCGCGCGCATCGCTTCGCCGCTGATGCCGGCGCCAACATGCCGCCGCTTGGTGATCCACCCTGCCTCGGGCTGGTCGTCAAAATCCTCCCCCAGCCCCCGCCAGCTGTGGAACACGCCAAATGTGCCGACAAGTTCGCCGGTTTCCTTCAGATGCGCCAATAGGCTCCCATAGCCATAGAGCGCCCAGCTGCCTGCCCCGCGTTGAAAGCGGATATGGTGATCAGGCATAGTCGGCGCAGGGCCGAGGTAACGGCAAGTTTCAGGATCAGAAATCAGGTCAAACAGCGGCTGCAAGTCTTGAGCCCTCGGTTTGGCGAGCAGCAAGCGCTCCGTCTCAATCACGACATCCACCGTCAGAAAAACCCGTCCAAGAAGTGGATTGTCACGCCGACCAGTCCGCCAACCATTGTGCCGTTGATGCGGATGAACTGCAGGTCGCGGCCAACGGCGCTCTCGATTCGGTCGGTCACAGTGCTGGCATCCCAGCGGCGCACCGTTTCGGATACAAGCTGCACGATCTGGTCGCCATAACGGGTGGCCACGCCCACCATGGTCCTGCGGGCGAAACGGTTGACCAAGATTTGCAAACGCTTGTCACGCTGCAATGACTGGCCAAGCTCCTGCACGCTCGCGCCGATCTGGCCGGACAGGACAGTCTCGGGGTTATCCATCGTGCGCAGCAGGTAGCGGCGGGCGCGTTCCCACAATCCGTCAATCCAATGGCCGACTGCTGGATTGGCAAGCAACTCCAGCTTCAACTTCTGGACCTTCTCCTGCGTTTCGGGATCGTGCTGCAAGTCCTCAGCAAGCTGCGCCAACCCTTCTTCCAGCTTACCGCGCAAAGGGTGGTCAGGATCGATCACCGTTTCGGCAAGCAACTTGTAGAGGCCATCGAGCACGCGATTGGCAATTGACGTGTCGAGCCCGGTCCAACGCACCAAGCTATTGGCCCGCTCGGCAATCATATTGCGGACGAGGTCTTCATTGTCCTCAAGCGTAATGCCCGCCCAGCGGATCGCACCCTCAATCACGGGCATGTGCCGCTTATCGGCAATCGCCGCGCCGAGCATCTGGCCAAGCAGGGGCGCAAGATCGATTTTTTCAAGCTGGGCCCGCAGGCCGCCTTTGACCATACCCCCGAGTTTTTCCTGATCAAGCGACTGGAGAACGTCGGAGGCTAGCCCGGCAGCGCCCGCACCAATGCGCGAGTCCTTGCCGCGCTGCCCGTCCGCCAAAAAGCCGCCCGCAGCCTCGGCGATATTCATATTCTGCAAGCGCCGCGCCACGACTTGCGGCGTCAGGAAGTTGTCGCGCAGGAATGACGCCATCGTGTCGGCGATGCGGTCCTTATTCTCCGGGATGATCGCCGTATGCGGGATCGGCAGGCCCAGCGGACGGCGGAACAGCGCGGTTACGGCGAACCAGTCAGCCAACCCGCCAACCATCGCAGCCTCGGAAAAGGCGAGCAGATAGCCCCACGCCGGATGCAGTTCCTCATAGCGGTTAGCGATCAGGAACAGAACCGCCATCAGCACCAGCAGCAGAGTCGCAGTGATCCGCATCGTGCGCGCACGATCTTCGGTCATCGGCTCTGCAAGTGCAAATGTGGGTCTGGGAAAGCGCGGCATTACGGAGCGCTTTACCGCTATGTCTGCATCAGGTCGAGTTCCAGAGCGATCACTCAGCTGGGAATGCCTCATCATCAGGATTTGGCGCAATACCCCGCGTGTCGTCACCCGGGCGATAGGTCAGGAACTTGCCGCGCAGCCATGGGCCAAGGCGTTTCTCGACTCCATCCGCCAAGCTGAAGCCTGCTGGGACAATGATCAGCGTCAGCGCCGTCGACACAATAAGTCCGCCAATTACCACCGTGCCCATCGGTGCACGCCAGGCACTGTCACCTGACAGTGAAATTGCGGTCGGAACCATGCCTGCGGTCATCGCAACGGTCGTCATCACAATTGGCTGCGCACGTTTATGGCCAGCCTCCATGATCGCGGTCAGCTTATCCGTGCCGACCTTCATTTCCTCAATCGCAAAATCGATCAGCAGAATCGAGTTTTTCGACACGATCCCCAGCAGTAGCAAAATACCGATATAAACGGGCATGGATTGCGACTGCCCGACGATCCAGACCAAGAAGATCCCGCCCAGCGGGGCCAATGCGAGCGAGGCCATATTGACCAGCGGGCTCATCAAACGCTTGTAGAGTAGCACCAACACCGCAAACACCAGCAGTACGCCAGCGATGATCGCAATGATCAGGTTCTGAATCAGCTCCTGCTGCCATTCGTCCTCGCCCACGACATCGCGGATGACGCCTGGCGGCAACTCTTGCAGGACTGGCAGCGCATCAATCTGCTCCTGCGCGGTGCCCTTGATCACTCCCGAAGCCAGATCGGCCCCAACCAAAACGCGGCGGTTCTGGTTGTACCGCTGGATTGAAGTCGGGCCGGAGCCGAAGGAAATCTTCGCCACTCGCTCAAGCGGCACGGAGCCGCCATTGGCCGTTGCAACCGGAAGTTGTGCAATAGTCGATAGATCCTGCCGCGAAGCCTTTGGCAGTTTTACGCGGATCGGAATCTGCCTGTCTGACAGGGAGAATTTTGCCGCATTCTGCTCAATCTCGCCCATCGTTGCAATGCGGATCGTTTGGCTAAGCGCAATGGTTGTTACACCAAGTTCCGCGGCCAGATCCGCGCGCGGTTCGATTATGATTTCAGGCCGGTTGAGGTCAGCGCTAATGCGCGGCGCAACAAGTGTATCGAGGCCCTTCATTTGCTCAACCAGTGCGGTGGCGGTCTGGTCGAGCAATTCGGGATCGGAACCGGCCAACATGATCGTCATATCCCGGCCACTGCCAAAGCCGCCAGACTGCGACTGGAAGCGGACACGCGCATCAGCAATCTCCGCGAACTTGGGGGCAAGATCGCGTTCGAATTCAATCGAGCTCTTCTCGCGGTCTGGTTTGAGCGTGATGTAGATAGTCGCACTGCCTTCGCTTACGCGTTCCAAGGCAATTTCGACCTCCGGCTGTTCGTACAACAATTCAGCAACACTATCGGCGACGCGCTCGGTCGTTTCCAGCGTGGTGCCGGGAACCATTTCGATGGAGACCTGACTATTGTCACTATTTGTCGTCGGCTGGAATTGCGGCGGCACATTCATGAACAGCACCACAGTAATCAGAAATGCCACATACCCGACACCAAGCATCCACACGCGGTGGTCATGGAAGCGGGCCTCAAGGTAGTCCCAAGATTGCCCCATCCGCTCTCCAAACAATCGTGTGGCGAAGCCGAGGAGCTTCAAGACAAGATAGATAGCAAGGAAGCCAATTAGTGTGGCTGCAGCCAAAAATACCAGCTGAACAACGCGATCTGCGAGCGTTCCGATTGTGGATGTCGGGTCAAGCCCGAGCGCCGAGACCAAGCCTTGCGGCAGGCCGGTTCCCAATAAGAAATCAAAGCTGGTGAACAGCGCAAAACCGGATACCAGAAGCAGAATGATCGGCAAGACAATTGCGCTAATGACATAGAGCCAGCGATGGCGCGGACCCGGATTGCCTTCCCGGCGCGCAAGCATCTTGCTACGATCTAGCGTCCAGCCGAGCAT
>JBBKVP010000015.1:0-4285 GCA_037968495.1 Pontixanthobacter sp.
GGTGGTGGTGGCGGCGGAATATTCAGCTCAATTTCCATGAAATCGATCATTCCGTCCATGTCTGAATCCGTGGGAGCTTCCGCCTCTCCACCAACTGTACGGACGGGTTGAAGATTTGACCGAGTGACGACTGTGTGTGCCGTTCCTAAGTCCGCCGGTCTTTGCAGAGAACGGGATCTAGGACGTGATGGCTGTGGTTCCGCTTGCTCATCGGCCAGCGCGATCCCATCGGGATCGGTAACAATCGCCGGCGGGGCCGCACCGTCTTCGCCGCCGAGATCATTTGAGCCTTGAGTGGCGGCATCAGTCTGCTGCTCATTATTGCCAGCAGTTTCTTGAGCTGACGGGGCGCCGACAATCCGGTCGTACAGGCCGGTTAAATTGTCGGTTAATTGCAGCGCCAGCCCGGAAACTGCGACAAGACCAGTCAACACTATTACTATAGTGCTCTTGGTGCCGAAGATCGCCAAAATGCCGCTCTTTTCCTCGGTATCGTCTGGTGCTGGAGCGGGCGGCACCTCGACTGCCTCGGTTGCCACAAACTCAATGCGGTCAGCGTCACCTGAAACATACAAGGCGGGAGTGATGACTTCGATTTTTGTCCGGTCGTCATCTGCGGTCAGAATATCTTGCCTGCCGCGGCTAACCGCTTCGGAAATCGATTTTCCGTCGGTCAGAGCGTTGTAAAATGACTGGGAAAATGTGATCGCCGCGTCGTCTGAAACGGGTTGCTGCATCGCGACGACGAAAGGAATGTTGAGATAGCTGAGCAATTGCTGGGCGAGGCCAGCCATCGGCCGTTCCGACGATGTTACACCGCTCTGGCAGGAATTCAGCACGACCAGCCATGGCCGATCGTTCTGAAGCATATTGGCGAATGTCTCGGCCTTCAGCCGCTCAGACTTACCTTCTTGATCGCTTTCGAAATACAGATAGGCATTGCCGTCTTTGAAGGCGCTGTGACCAATGTAGTGAATAATATGCGGCTGGAATCGCTGGATGGCTTTGCGAAATTCGGCGGTCTTCACATTGCGCAAAGTTTCGACCACAAAGTCGTTATTATCGCCCGAAACAAGCTCGTCGATCCGCTTTGAGATGTTACCAACCTCGACGCTGGTATCGAGATCGCCATGCGGGTTTGCGGCCGCGACCAAAATCTTGATGGGTTTCGAAATGGGGGCTGGTCTGGCACCCTTGGCTTTGACCTGCCGGATCACCCTAGCGTTCTTGGTCGCGGCGAGGAAGCGATCGACCTCCCTGATATATAGCGCCTCCCAAGGCACAGCCGAAAGGTCGGGTGCTGAAGTCAGGTCGAACCTGATTTCGAAATCTTCGTTCTTGCGGAATTCATACAATAGGGCGCCGCAATCCGGCTGCAGCTTATTGTCATTTTCGGCGGTAAAGACACCCTCGTAGATTCGCTCGCCAATATCTTTCAGCGTATCGAGATCACCTGCACTGAAGAACTGCGCCTCTGGCGGAAGCTCGGCGACATTGCCGCGAAAACTACGTTTCTGTGTAGCGGGCTCATCCGGGTTACTGAATAGCGCAGTTATATCGGGCGGCAGGCGCGAAACATAGCCAGAGCTGCCGGCAGAATCGACCGACACATGATATCTGCCGCCCTCAACCGGAACGAATGTAATGGTCCAATTAATGCCCGCCATGACCTAACTTATCGGTAAATAGTCACTGGATTGTAAGGCCGGCGATTGAGGGTCAGACCCGGTCACCGTCATTACCGCGCATTACACGGTCACCATCGTTTCCGCGCATCACGCGGTCGCCGTCATTGCCGCGGGTCACCCTGTCACCATCGTTGCCACGAACGACCCGGTCACCGTCATTACCGCGCACTACCCGGTCGCCATCGTTGCCACGAACGACTCGCTTCTTGTCGGTGCCATCGGTTTGACGTGGTTTCGCGCCTTGGTCTGGTGCTTTATTGTCGTCTGCCATAATGGTTCTCCTGAAGGAACAAGTCTACGCTAATAGAAGCGGGCAAACAAGCTTGCGGGATTCGGTTTCTCCGGGAGATATTTTCTGACTGACTTGAACGAAGACTTGCCGGCAACTCTGGAACCGGCTTGGCCAACGCCGCGATTTTCAATCGGTGTGACAGGGCACCGGCAATCTCACCCGTCTTTTCCGGCGGATGATCGGGCGCTTCGCGAGGCAATATCGAGCCTATTCGATAAGATTTCAGAGTATTGCGAGGCAGCGGGGTCGACCTCCACGATCCGGCTGCACACCTTGCTAGCAGACGGCGTGGACAGCATGGCGGGCGTATTGGCTGTCGAACGCGATTGGGAGCTGATCACGCCGCTTCCGTTCGGACGCCTGCTCAATTCAGCTATCTCAGCTCAGTTGCCAACGGCGGAAGAAGCCAGAGCAATGATGGCGGGGAATGCCGCCGGATCAGCAAAATCAGGCGCTGATGCTTTATCCGAGTCGCTTGCAAAGAAAGCGCGTCTGTTCGAACTTGCGGATCAAGACGAATATCTAACGGGTCTTTATCTTGAGATGCTGGATGCGCCCGACGATTTCGCCTGCGCCAACAGATTTTACCTTGAAAGCGGCCTACGGTTTGCGCTGGCTGGCCGGGTTGTTATCGAACAGAGCGATTTACTGGTGGCAGTGTGGGATGGCCTCTCGGTCGCCAATGTGGGCGGCAGCGGCCACACGGTAGTCGCCGCGCTGGACAAGGGCGTTCCGGTGCTATGGATTGACCCGGCGCACCCAGAAGCGATGCAGATGCTGCATTCGAGCGAAGACCTTGCCCGGTTCGCCGAGCCTTCGATGCCAGGACAGGTCCAGCAAGAACTTTGTGAGACAGTGCGTTATGCGGTACAGGGCAGCGAAGCTGATGCCGCGACAGTAGTTGGCGAAGAGCAATGGCACGCTTCGAGCAAATTTCGTGACCACGCCTATCGCCGCGTCGAGGCGCTATTTGGCAATGAGAGTTGGTCCAAGAAATTCGCTTCGGTCCGGCAGCGCTATGAAACTCCTGACGAAATCGTAGCGGGCAGCGGTGCGTCGCTGCTTGACGCCGCAGCCGAATTGCCCGGTCTAAGCCCTGAAATGCCTGCGATGCTGGGCAATCAAATCTTGCGGCGTTTTGCCTGGTATGACGGGATCGCGACGTTCCTTTCTGACCGGTACCGCTCGGGAATGACAATCAACTTCCTGCTTGGTAGTATCGCGATTGTGGCTGGTATTCTCTATCTGCCGCTCGGCGGGCCTGAGCGGAAATGGGCATTCGCCAGCTTTGAACTTGGCACGCTGCTGCTGATTGTGCTGACGACCATTCGCGGTCAGAAGGCCAAGCTGCATTCTAGATGGTTCGAGACGCGCCGCACCGCAGAATATTTGCGGCACAGCCCGCTGATGCTGGCCGCTGGTGTATCGCGGCCAAGCGGTCATTGGCCGTCCAATAGTAAGGGTGGTTGGCCGGAGCTATATGCGCGTCACGCCCAGCGCGAGGTCGGGTTACCAGCCGCACGGATCGATACGGCCTATCTCCGCGACTTGTTGGTCATGCTGGAGAGACACCATGTCTTGCCGCAGCGCGATTATCACCGATCCAAAGCCAAGCGCCTCGCAAGAGTGCACCACGGGATCGACCGTGCGTCAGAACGTCTCTTCGTGGCCGCCGTAGCCACCGTAAGTTGCTATCTTATGTTGGCAGCACTCGACCATTTCGGACTTGGGCTAACCCACTTTCTGGCCAGTGCGAGCAAGTGGTTCACCGTGCTGGGTGTGGCGCTCCCGACGCTGGGCGGTGCGCTGGCGGGCATTCGGTATTTCGGTGACTTCGAACGCTTTGCGGCCATTTCAGAAGCGACAGCAGAGCGGCTTGGCATCATCGCCGAGAGGATATCGATCTTGAGCCAGGCACCTGACAATAAGCTGGATTATAGCCATGTGGCCGATCTCTTCCGCGCGACTGATGAAACTGTCTTTGATGAGATACAAAGCTGGCAAGCAGTCTTCAGCGGGAAACGGATTTCGATCCCCGTTTAGCCAGCCTCAAACTTCTTCCTAATGTCGGTTGAAGCCTTTGCCAGAATTTCGTCTAGGTCACCGTCCAGCACCATCGACCTGATTTGAGATATTGCTTGGTTTGCTTGGCTCAGATCGGCGCATTGGATTGAGGGCGCAGGCCAGTTATAGAGGGGCGAGCAATGCTTCGGGCGGGATGATTAATTTGGTTAACGAACAGCAATCTGGTGAGGCAGTCCGGACAGGCTATGCGCCGCGCAAGAAAGTGCGCGCAGGCCCGCTT
>JBBKVP010000016.1:0-54595 GCA_037968495.1 Pontixanthobacter sp.
ATCGTGCGCCAGCTGGAAGGTCTGGAGCGCGATCCGTCGCAGAACATCATCGTCGGCAACACCGTTCTTTACGGCGCGATTGCGGGCGAGGCCTATTTCAACGGCGTGGCCGGCGAACGCTTCGCAGTCCGTAACTCCGGCGCAATTGCTGTTGTCGAGGGCGCAGGCGACCATGCCTGCGAATATATGACCGGCGGCGTGGTGGTGGTGCTGGGCCGAACGGGCCGCAACTTCGCCGCGGGAATGAGCGGCGGCGTTGCCTATGTTTATGACCCCAAGGGCACGTTCCACGAACGCTGCAATCTGGCGATGGTCGATCTCGAAAAGCTGTCGTCCGAACCGGATGCGGAAGAAGGAACCGGCCGTCCGAAACAGCGCGGCACCAGTGTCGGCGATTTCGGCATGGGCGATATGCTCCGCCATGACGCAGAACGGCTGAAAATCCTGATCGAGCGCCATAAGCTGCACACCGGCTCTGCCCGGGCGTCCAGAATGCTCGACAATTGGGACAAGACGCTGAGCAACTTCGTAAAGGTAATGCCGCGAGATTACGCGGCCGCACTGAAGCAGCTCGAAGCAGAGCGCGACGAAGCCGCCTCGGTTGCGGCGGAATAATCATGTTAGACACCCTCGTCATTCCCGCGCACGCGGGAGCCCATATCGGAGCCAATAGCAGGCCAAGCTGGGTCCCCGCATTCGCGGGAATGACGACTTTTGATTTGAGTGAATTTTACGATGGGTAAAGAAACAGGCTTCCTCGAAGTCGAGCGCAAGGACCGCGACTATATCGCGCCGGAAGAGCGGCTGAAGAGCTACCGCGAGTTCACGATTCCGCCTTCGGAAGACAAGCTGAAGAGCCAGGCGTCGCGCTGCATGAATTGCGGGATTCCCTATTGTCACAACGGCTGTCCGGTGAACAACATCATCCCGGACTGGAACCACCTCGTCTACGAAGGTGACTGGCAAAACGCGCTCGACGTGCTGCATTCGACCAACAATTTCCCCGAGTTTACCGGCCGTATCTGCCCCGCCCCTTGCGAGGCGAGCTGCACGCTCAACATTACTGACGAGCCGGTCACGATTAAATCCATCGAGATGGCAATCATCGACCGCGGATGGGACGAAGGCTGGGTCAAACCGCAAGTTCCAGCAGAGCGCACAGGCAAGTCAGTTGCTGTCGTTGGCTCCGGCCCGGCGGGCCTTTCCTGCGCGCAGCAACTTGCCCGCGCAGGTCATGCCGTGACTGTATTCGAGAAAAGTGACCGGATCGGCGGATTGCTGCGTTACGGCATCCCCGATTTCAAAATGGAAAAACATCTGATCAACCGCCGCGCGGTGCAGATGGAGGCCGAAGGCGTGACCTTCCGAAGTTCCACCGAAGTCGGTGTGGATGTCTCGATGAAATCGCTCAAAGAAAACTTCGACGCCATCGTACTGGCAGGCGGCGCGGAAACAGCTCGCCCGCTGGAAATTCCCGGCGCGGAACTTTCGGGCGTTCGTCTGGCGATGGAATTCCTTACCCAGCAAAACAAGCGCAACGCAGGCGACGACGAGGTACGCGCTGCCCCGCGCGGAACACTCAGCGCCGAAGGCAAGCATGTGGTTGTTCTGGGCGGCGGCGACACTGGCTCTGACTGTGTCGGCACATCCAATCGGCAGGCCGCAGCCAGCGTCACGCAGCTCGAAATCATGCCGAAACCGCCCGAGCATGAGGACAAGCAGATGACTTGGCCCGACTGGCCTATGAAGCTGCGCACGACCTCCAGCCATGAAGAGGGCGTGGAACGCGACTGGTCGGTTCTGACCAAGCGCGTCGTGGGCGAAGACGGCAAAGTTATCGGCCTCGAATGCGCGCATATCGAATGGAAAGACGGCAAATTTACCGAAGTTGAAGGCAGCACCTTCACTTTGAAGGCTGACCTCATCCTGCTCGCCATGGGCTTCCTCGGCCCCGTTAAATCAGGAATGCTGGACCAAGCCGGCGTCGAACTCGACGGGCGCGGCAATGTCCGCGGCAACACCGAAGACTATAAGACCAGCGAAGAGAACATCTTCGCCTGCGGTGACATGCGCCGCGGCCAGAGCCTGGTCGTATGGGCCATCCGCGAGGGACGCCAAGCCGCTCGCAGTGTCGACGAAGCACTCATGGGCGCAACGGAACTGCCCCGCTAACAACGGAGCTAGCGACCGGCCCTGCAACGGTTCGCCGCATCGCGGGGTCGCATTACCCGCACAAATGGTGTTCATGCCGAAATCGTTCATCTAATAGCAAGGGTTTGCTGAACACTCAGCCCGTGCATGGGTGCAAATCTGGCAAAAATGCCGCTGCCCATGTATGACGAAATTGAGGGACCCTGACAACCGGACATCCACCATTGGGGGAGGTGACCGGATAACAGGCCGTGATCAACAGATCCGGTTGGTGCAGTTTGAAGGAGCATCACTATGAATACCAATTCCAAAACTCTGGGCAAAACCCCTAGGGCACTCGCACTGCTTGCGATGCTGAGTATGGCAGCGCCCGCTGCCTTGTCGGCGCAAGATTATCAGGCGCCGGTTGAGGGCAATGTCGTAGACGTTTTCGGCACACCTCCGGCTGATCTGACAGGCCTGCCCGAAGGGCCCGAAGTTGAAGGCTTCATTTCCGCACGTAATGCGGAAAAAATGCAGGTCACCGATGCTGGCGGTGCAGGCACGGTGTTAATGATCAGTGAAGCGACCGAAATCCGCGCCAAAAAGGGTCTCTTTGGCCTTGGCCGCGACAAGCTCCCGGCGGAATCATTGCTCAACGGCCTGCCCGTCTCGGTCGAGACTGTGCAATGGAACGGCGGCCTCGTGGCTAGCCGGGTCAAATTGAGCAACAAAGACCTCAAAACCGCGAGCATGATCCGAACCGGCACGGCCCAGGGCTTTGCCGAACAGACCGCCGCGACAGAGGCACTGCGCAGCCGTGTGGGCGATATCGACAAGTACAATATCAAAGGCACGACCAACGTCTATTTTGACACCGGCAAATGGAGCCTTGGCGGACAAGACGAGCGCGCACTTTGTGAAGCCGTAAGCGAAGCCGATGCGATGGAAAACGCGCTTCTGCTGGTCGTGGGTTACACTGACTCGGTCGGCAGCCAGGAATTCAATCAGGTGCTGAGCGAGAAGCGTGCCGGACGCGTGGTCAATCACATCCAGCAGGCCTGCGGCTGGAAGCCATGGCGCATGCTGACCCCTACGGGCATGGCTGAAGCAGACCCGCTGGCGGATAATGAAACCGCCGAAGGCAAAGCCCAAAACCGCCGCGTCGCGGTAAACATCCTCGTCAGCAAAAGCGTCGACGGACTTTAGGATATGCGGGGTGGGCTAAGGCTCACCCCGTTTTTTGCTGGTGGCAAGCGTCAGATTTAACTGCAACCAATTTCATCCGTTATGGGTGGAAAGCGGACGGAGAAAATTGCCCCATCTCCGACGATTTACAATGAAAAGCCCGAAGATGCCGCCGGTCACCATCAATAATCACCGTCGCTGGTCCAATGAAAAGCCAATCGCCAAGGCAGGTTTCATCTTGACCACCTGTTTCACGACCCAGCGAAGGATGTGGATCTGATGAGTAAGATGGAACGGGGGGTGTTGGCAGCCTGAGGTTTGCAGAAAGGGCGCGATGCGCAATGTTGCGTTGACGGGCCCTGCTGCTGCGGAAAGAAAGCCTACTCAGTCGAACTCGGGTTCGGGCGTGCGGATCGTTTCGCGCCGGGCAAAAAAGTAGAGTCCGGTCCCAAGGGCAAGCAGGCCGGCCAACAGGAGAAACGCATTCCCTGGCGCTTGGATTATTGTGAAGACCGCAAAGAACGCACTGACTGCGATGATTGGCCACCAGTAAGGCGACAGATGGCCGTTATGCCCGTGATCGGACCTGCGCATCAGGATCACGAAGGCCGCGATCACAGCCAGCATGACACCCTGTGCTCCCAGTGATGTGACCGAAGCAAGGAACGCGAATGCGCCGCTCGCCAGCATGATGCCGACAATGGTCGAGAATAGCAGGATCGAACGGTCGGGAGTTTGGAATTGCGGCGAGATATGAGCGAAGGTTTCAGGTAACAGACCTCTGTCCGCCATGCCGTATGCGACTCGGGCGCCTGCGATGTAAAAGCTAAGGGCGTTGGTCGCGACGGAGAAGATCGCGGCAAGACTAAGGATCAGGGCACCCTTCTCGCCCATGACGGCCGCTGCCGCCGCTGCCAGTGGGGTTGAGTCGCCGTCGCTCTGCGGAGCGCCTGCTGCGATGAAAGCCCACTGCACAGCCATGTAGAAAGCGATGATAGCAGCGAGCGAACCAAGCATTGTGATAGGCAAGTCGCGTCGCGGGTTTTTCAGTTCGCCCGCTGAATAGCTTGAGCTATTGGCGCCGGAAAAGGCAAAAAATACAAGCAACGCGACGCTTTCGAAAGACCCGAAATTCGGTAATGTGAATGACGTGGCGATACCCCCTGAAGCATAGGCGAGCACGCAGAGGAGGAGGATTGGAGAGAGCTTCAAGACGGTGCCAACCGCAAGGCCGCCGACGCTTTTTTTCATGCCTGAAATTGTGATCCAGGTCAGCGCTACGACCATGACGGCGAGTGCGATTCCCTTCATGACGGGATCCCCGAAGACTGGGAAGATCACAGCTAGGTAAGAGACTAGAACATAAAGTGTCGCAGCCCGCCCTGCAGCCATTGCGACGAATATAATCCAGCCGGCCTGAAAGCCCGTAAAGGGCCCGAAGGCGACTTGAATCCAAAGCTGAGGCCCACCGGAAAGCCGAAACATGTGCGATAAGCGTGCCGAAATTAGTATGCCGCAGGCGAATAGTAGGCCAAATATGAGGAACAGCCATGGGGCGAAAGTTCCGACTTCGGCATGGAGTATGGCGGGTAGAGCAAATATCCCGGCCCCGATCATCCCATTGATGCTCATCAATGCCGCGCCGGCCTTGCCGACGACACGCGGTGGCCGGTTCGCTTTTTGCATAAGTTGTCCCCTGTTGACTGGATGGACAACGTTTGTGGCTGACTGTCAAATTCTTGCTGGGTAGGGGTGACGTGGATGATCGCACTCATCACCTTAGGCAGCGGGGTGAAGGCGCTGCGATGAACCTTCATCATTAGCTTCGAGCATCAGAAAAGATCTAGGTGAACGCCCGCTAATGAGTCGTTAGCAGACATTCCCACCCCCCGCACACTCCACACATTTCGCGACGCTCGGATCATTCGCCAGCCGCGCTGCTGCAATCTCTTCGCCGCAGATCAGGCACCAGCCCCATTCGCCTTCGTAGATGCGGGCGAGCGCGCCCAATATCCGCTGGCGTTCACTTTCGCGGCGGCGCTCTGCGGCAAGGGCCATCGCTTGGCCCTGCATCGCATCCATCCGTGACAGGCGGCCTACGCTATCCTGCTGCAGTGTGACGGGCGCGCGGGCTTCGACGGAGAGGCGGTCTCCCTCGGCCAGCTCGGCCTTGCGGGCGAGCAATGCGGTGCGGGCTTCGTCCGGTGTCATATGGTTTTCCTACACGTTCGTGTGATGCTGCCTTTTGGCTGGCTCTTTCCTATTGTTGTTCGTTTCGTGTGTGTTTTTCGCCTTATTTAAATATTTTATCAGTTCCTTATGTGAATATCTTTAGGGGTACAGGGTGTAACTTGAGTAACCCTAGAGGCACCAGTTGATCCCGCCGCGTCCGTTGCGCTCGAGAAATGCGTTCGCCTGACTGAACGGCTTCGATCCGAAGAAGCCCCGGTGCGAGGAAAGCGGGCTTGGATGGACGGATTTGAGCACAAGGTGCGGTCCATCTGTGAGACCTACAATGCGCGCCGCCTTTGTCTGAGCGTGGCTGCCCCATAGGATGAACACCGCAGGGTCAGATCGTTCGGCAACTGCAGCCACAGCCGCATCACTTATCGCGTCCCAGCCGCGTTTGGCATGGCTGCCAGCAAGGCCTGCCTCGACGGTCAGCGAATTGTTGAGCAGCAACACGCCCTGCTTTGCCCAAGGGGTAAGGTCGCCGGAAGTTGGAGGCTCGCAGCCCATGTCGCTTGCCAGCTCCTTGTATATATTACGCAAGCTGGGCGGCAGTTTGACGCCGTCTTGCACCGAGAAACTCAGCCCATGCGCCTGGTCCGGCCCGTGATAGGGATCTTGCCCGAGGATCACGACTTTGACAGCTCCAAGCGGTGTCAGCTCCATAGCCGCCAGCCGCTGCCCTCTTGGAGGATAGATTACCTTCCCCGCATCCTCTTCGGCGCGCAGCCAGCCGCCCAGTTTGCGCGCCTCCGGCGTGTTCAGCGCCGGTTCGAGCGCCTTGTGCCAGCTTTCGGGGATCGGATCAGACATATGGCGAAGGCTAGGCGCACTAACGGCTGCGCGCAATTTTGCGCCAGCGAAGCCTTTCCCTCTTTCCCCAATCGGACTAAGGCGGCGGGCATGACAGTTTACTTACATGAAGAAGACCTGCCCGAGGACGTATTTGCTCCGGGCCCGATTGCCGTCGACACTGAAACGATGGGCCTTATCACGCCGCGCGACCGGCTGTGCGTTGTGCAAATCTCCGACGGAAGCGGCGACGAACACCTCGTCCGTTTCGCAAATGGCAGCAGCTATGATGCGCCGGTCCTGAAAGTCGTTTTGGGCGATCCGGAACGGTTGAAGCTCTATCACTTCGCTCGCTTCGATCTGGCCGCCATCGAGCATTATCTGGGGGTTACGGCGGCACCGGTATTCTGCACCAAAATCGCCAGCAAGCTGACCCGTACCTATACTGACCGCCACGGCCTGAAGATGCTTGTGCAGGAATTGCTGGGCAAGGACATGTCCAAGCAGCAACAGTCGAGCGATTGGGGCGCGCCTGAATTGACCGCGGCGCAGCAAGATTATGCCGCATCCGACGTTCGTTTCCTCCACGAAATGCACGAGATATTCGTCGAGAAACTGGAGCGCGAGGGCCGCACCGAACTGGCGCAATCCTGCTTCGACTTCCTGCCCGCCCGCGCTCGTCTTGATCTGGCCGGATGGGCCGAGAACGACATCTTCAGCCATATGTAAGGCCGTGCAATGAGCGCACGCATAGAAACCGCCGAAGCGAAACAGCTACGCTCCAAGCGTCAGGCCTTCGCTGCGCCCGGCGGTTTCCATGACAAGCTCGTCAAATTCCTCGGCGTGGTCTTGCCGATGGGTGTGGGCGTCTTAGCGGCACTAATGGTGATCACCCCGCTCAGCCCGCGCGGCGAAGTCAGCTTCTTGCTCGACCGGAACAAGGTCGCAGTGATCGAAAACCGTTTGCGCGTCGACGATGCGCTCTACCGCGGATCGGACAATCAGAGTCGCCCGTTCTCGCTAACCGCTGGCGAGGCCGTGCAGCGCAGCGCCGCTGAAGGAATAGTTCGGATGCAAGATCTGGTCGCCCGGATCATGCTGGACGATGGGCCCGCACGGCTGACCGCCAATGCGGGCCGCTATGACATTGAACAGAACCGGCTCGGCGTTATCGGACCGGTTCGCTTTGCCGCCTCTGACGGTTACCGGATGAGTGCCAGCAATGTGACAATCGACTTGCCGAACAAAACGCTGTTCGGCAGTGGCGGGATCGAAGGCGCAATACCCGCCGGAACCTTCTCCGCAGACACTATCGAAGCCGATCTGGACGCCCGCACAATTGCCTTGCAAGGCAATGCAAGGCTGCGGATGGAACCCGGCAAATTGAGGATGCCCTGATGACTACGACAATCCGCAATTCATGGCGTCCGGCGCTTACCGGCTTTGTAGCCACTATGTTGGCGCTCGGCGGAATGCAGCTGCGCGCGCAGGCTATCGCAGGGCACAATTCCAACGCGCCGGTCAGCTATGCCGCCGACCGGATCGAATTGCAGGACCGCCAGAACCGTGTTGTCCTGTCAGGCGGTGTCGACATTACGCAGGCAGGCCTACGGCTGACCGCAGCGCGAACAATCGTGAATTACAGCGACGCAGGTTCACTACAAATCCAGCGGATCACAGCGACCGGCGGCGTCAGCGTGACGCGTGGTAGCGAGCGGGCGAGCGGCGACGTTGCCGTCTATGACTTCAACCGCCGGATCATCACACTAGCCGGCAATGTTCGCCTGCGCCGCGGTACCGACACGTTGAACGGCGGACGCTTGGTGATCGATCTGCGCAGCGGTATTTCAAGTGTCGACGGCCGTGCATCTGGCTCATCCTCGGTGTCCGGTGAACCGGGCACGAGCACAACAGGTAATGGCCGGGTAAGCGGGACATTCGCCGTTCCCGATAGCTAAGAAGGGCCGGCGGAACGGGTGATGGCCAAATGAGCGCACCTTCCCAATGGGGCCTTACGCCGCCATGCGCTTGGTATGCTGAGACCGGCGGAGACCCAGCCGAATCTTGATACCGAAGGCTGGGAAGCGGTTGACGTTCTACTGCAAATCCACCGCTTGCAGCCGCATTTGTATGGCCGCCTGAAACGCGGCGAACTGGCTAGCAAGCCGCCTCAAAACATCGCAGAGAGTTGGGCGCCGGCACACAGGTCTTCGGCAATTTCCGCATTGGCGCACCGCGCCGAGCTGTTCGCGCTGACACGCCTTCTGGCGGAGCATGGAATTGTCGGCATTGCTCTCAAAGGAGCCTGGCTGGCCTGAAGCAATTGTCAGGAATAGTGGCAGCAAAAGCCGGCCCGCAAATATTGCTTTGAGCGATGGCCATTCGCCCAAATAAATTCCGCCTGCGATAAAAAGATCCGGCGAGCAGACTGACAATGTCAGCCAGCATAAGGATCAAACACAGACTAAGCCTCCGCCGCTTGAGCGACGGTGTCGGCAACGCCGGTCTGCCGATCTCAGTGTTCTGAATATTCACCGGCGCGTTAATGTGCAGGCCTTCGGTTGCGACACCAATTTGCCTAAGTGAAACCACCTAGATCTGATGTGAACTAGCCAAGAATGATCACTTTGGGAAATCAAACCACAACAAGCCTGCGCAAAACCGGAATAGGCTGCGCAATCTTGAAATTTTATCGTCGGCCTTTCGCCGCCCGTGCAATTTGCGAAAGCCCTTGTGCCAGCAGCAATTCACCTGCCGCGCTATTTGCCAGCAACTCGCGGTGCATTTCCATTAGCCTGTGGGTCAAGCGGTTGAGCCTTTCGCCGCGCCAGCGCTTGAGCTGGTTGGATAGATCGCGCTGATCCTTCCAGAAAATGCGGTGTGCTTGCTTTTCGGCATTGAGCAGACCGTCAACATCGTGGTCGCCGCCAAGCTTTGCCGATAGTTGCGCCAGCTGTGCCGATCTGCGCTCGAAAGCGAGCAGCACACCTACCGGATTGAGCGACAAATCGCGCATTCGTTTAAGTTCGCTCGCGAGCTTGCCGGTTTCGCCAGACAGGACCGCGTTGACAAGCGGCATAAAGCCGTCCTCCTCGGTGGTCGCGCCAATTGCCGCCAGAGCTTCGGCATCGGCATCTCGCGGTGATTGCTGCGAGGCATCGAGATAAAGCGCCAGTTTGGTGATCTCGCTTTGCGCAAGCCGCACATCCAGCCCTGCACCGCGCGCGATCCGTTCCGCAATATCGCCATTCAGACGAAGGCCGGCGGTATCGGCCATCGTCCGGACCGACGCGGATACCGCCGAGAGATCAGGCGGCCAGAACATCGCCACCAGCGCATCGTCACGTTTGATCAGCAGCTTTGCCGTACGTGATTTGTCGGTCGCCGATGTCGCCACCACAATCACTGGACAGGCCTCCCCTTCGCCCTCGATCAGGTTCTTCAGTGCGTCATGCGCTTCGTCGCCGCTCGCACGGACATATAGGTGACGGTTGCCGCCAAAGAGCGACGAGGAGCGCGCTTCGTCGCCCAGCGACACAGGGTCCTTGCGAAGGTTGGCACCGGACAGTTCAATCCGCTCGCCCGGATCATCGAGTAGTTCGACGATTTTGGCTGCAGCGGCGGAAGCCCCCGCTTCGTCAGGGCCGCAGAAGAAAAAGACATTGCACTGGCGCGCCGCCTTTTGCGCCGTCCCATTAAAGTCCCTTTGGGTGGCTTTCACTGCCCCCACGTCCCTTTCAGGACCGCCTCAGCCAGCGGTTTAGTCATTAGAGCGCAATTCCAGCGCGAGGCGAGTTACGATCCGGTCGGCAACCTGCTGGGCAAGGTTTTCGAGTGCCTTTTGCTCTGCTGCAATTGTGGCAAATTCGCTGGAAACAACGTCAATTCCGGCGTCAGAACCCGCAGTCGCATCAACCAGTATTTTTCCGCTGGAGATATCGACCAGCTGGTAGCGCGCGCGCAAAGTCCGGCGTCCGCGGCTGATTGAATCGTCGTTAATCAGGCCAAGACCCTCAAGCTCATCGTCAAGCCGCACGTCGAGCCGGTAACGCGGGCTAACCGCGGAAGCGCCCGTTTCAGCCATCCGGTCATTCAGCGCATTGCGAACGAGCCAGCCGCCGCGCCCGGGTATCGCTGGTACCTCAACTTCTGCAAGTCCGCGCGCCACTGCGCCATCACCGCCGCCAGCATACATCGGCTGCAAATTGCAGGCCGATAGCGCGGCAAGCGCCAGCATGAGGGGCGCGAAACGCATCATATTACGAGGTTTACCAACCGGTCGGGCACAACAATCACCTTGCGAATTTCTGCTCCGTCCAGACTACGCTGCACTTTCTCGCTGGCCAGCGCAAGCGCCTCGACCTCATCATTCGGCAGACCCTTTGCCACGGTCAGCGTGTCGCGCAATTTGCCTTTGACCTGCACCGCGATGGTGACTTCATCATCAACCAGCAGCGCCTCATCAGCCTCGGGCCATGCGGCATTTGCGACCAATGCATCGTCATTAGTTTTGGACCGCATCTTGCTCCAGGCTTCTTCGCCCAGATGCGGCATCATGGGGCTGACGAGCAACAGTAGATCACGGATTGCAGAGCTGCGGCTAGCAGAAGGTTTCGCCTTCTCGACCGCGCCAGTCAGTTCGTAAATGCGTGCCACTGCCTTGTTGAAGGAAAGTGCCTCAATATCGTCCGCAACGGCGGCAACGGTCTTGGCAGCGGCACGATCGATGTCCTTATCTTCGCCAGATGCACTGGCGTCATATTGTTCAAACAGGCGCCACAGACGCTGGACGAAACGCCAACAACCTTCGATGCCTGCTTCGGACCACGGCAAGTCGCGCTCAGGCGGACTATCACTGAGCATAAACCAGCGGACCGCATCAGCGCCATATTTCGCGACGATTTCATCGGGGTCGACGGTGTTCTTCTTCGACTTGGACATCTTGATGACCCGGCCGATTTCAACCGCGCTGCCGTCTGCCTTCAATGTCGCTTTGTCGGACTCGCGTGCAACCTCATTCGGCGAGAAAAAGACGGCTCGGTCGCCTTCCTTCCGGCTGTAAGTTTCATGCGTCACCATGCCTTGCGTAAACAGGCTGGCGAAAGGTTCATCAACATCGATCAAGCCAATATGCTTCAGCGCCCGCGTCCAGAACCGCGCATACAGCAGGTGCAAGATCGCGTGTTCGATGCCGCCAATATATTGCTCAACCGGCAGCCATTTGGCGAGTTCTTCACGGTCGAATGGCTTGTCATCCGGCTGGCTGGCGAAGCGCAGGAAGTACCATGAGCTATCGACAAAAGTGTCGAGCGTATCGGTTTCGCGCTGGGCCTTTGCTCCGCATTCCGGGCAATCGACATGCTTCCAAGTCGGATGGCGTTCAAGCGGATTACCGGGCGTTTTGAAGTCCACATTTTCGGGCAGCGTGACCGGCAGATGGTCATTCGGAACAGGCACGACGCCGCAGGCATTGCAATGGATGAAGGGTATCGGCGTGCCCCAGTAACGTTGGCGCGAAACGCCCCAATCGCGCAAGCGCCAAACGGTTTTGCCTTCGCCCCAACCCTGCTTTTCAGCAAGGTCGATGACACGCTCGATTGCGGCTGCGACATCCATTCCGTCAAGGAATTGCGAGTTGACGATTACACCGTCGCCCGGTTCCGCTTCACCGGCAAAGGGAGCCTTCGCTTCGGATGTATCTTTCGCCACCACTCGCGTAATCGGCAGATCGTATTTTGTCGCAAATTCGAAGTCGCGCTGGTCATGCCCTGGCACGCCCATAACGGCGCCAGTGCCATATTCCATGAGCACGAAGTTCGCGATGTAGACGGGCAGGCGGATGCTCTCGTCGAGCGGGTGAACGACCTTCAGCCCGGTGTCGAAGCCCAGCTTCTCAGCAGTCTCCAATTCAGCCGCAGTCGTGCCGCCAGCCTTGCACAAATCAATAAATGCCTGCGCGTCACTAGAAGTGCTGGCCGCAGCCTGAGCAATCGGGTGATCAGCCGCGACCGCAACGAAGCTAGCGCCGAAAATCGTGTCGGGCCGCGTCGTATAAACTTCGATCTGTTCGTCGAAATTGCCGCCCTTGAAATGGAACTGCATGCCCTGCGACTTGCCGATCCAGTTTTCCTGCATCAGCCGAACCTTATCAGGCCAGTTCTTCAGCTCGCCAAGTCCTTCGAGCAGCTCGTCGGCGAAGTCGGTTATCTTGAGAAACCACTGGGCAAGTTTGCGCTTCTCGACCACTGCGCCGCTGCGCCAGCCCTTGCCGTCGATTACCTGTTCATTGGCCAAAACCGTCTGATCTACAGGGTCCCAATTGACCGTACTTTCCTTGCGGTAGACGAGGCCCGCCGCATAAAGATCAGCAAACAGCGCCTGTTCGTGGCCGTAATATTCAGGATCGCAGGTCGCGAGTTCGCGGCTCCAATCGAGCGCAAAGCCGAGGCGCTTCAGCTGCGCTTTCATGTTGGCGATATTGTCGCGCGTCCAACCGCCGGGATGCACTCCCTTTTCCATCGCGGCGTTCTCGGCTGGCATGCCAAAGGCATCCCAGCCCATCGGATGAAGCACCTCATGGCCGCGCATCCGGCGATAACGCGCCAGGACATCGCCCATCGTATAATTACGGACGTGACCGATGTGGATGCGCCCGCTGGGATAGGGAAACATCTCGAGCACAAAACTTTTGGGCTTATTGCTGTTACTGTCGGCGGCAAAACACTGGGCTTCGTCCCATGCGCGCTGCCAGCGCCCGTCGGCCTGCGACGGATCGAATTTCGTGTCATTCATGGCAAAGCCCTTTGGGGCTAGCTGGTAGCGGGATCAACCCGAAACAGAAGAGCGCCGCAGTTGGCGGGCCTTTGTCAGGATGATGTCTTCCAGTTTCTGCACGGTGGCAGCCTGAACCGGAGCATCGACCCATGCACCGCCCTGCGAAACCTGACGGCTGGCTGCAACGCGCAATGCGTCAGCGCGCAAATCCTGATCGAGGATAGTGATAGTCATCTTCACACGCTCGCCCGGATTGTTCGGGTTAGCGTACCAATCGGTTACAATAACGCCGCCCGCGCTGTCGGTCTGCAGCAGCGGAGCAAACGATACGGTATCGAGCGAAGCGCGCCAGAGATAGGAATTCACGCCAATCGTCGTAATTTTGGATGCGGCCATATCTGCCTCGGGGCGCGCATTGCCGCCGCCGCAAGCCGAAAGCCCGAACAGCGAAGCGCCAATTAACAGCGCGCGAGCCATCTTTGCAGCAGAGGAGGTCGAGTTGTTGCTGGTCGCCATCATTGATATTGGTCCCGTATCGTTCGGTTGCCGCGCACGGCAGATGCCGCGCGCCTTTGCGATGTCTCTATAACCGGCACGCCCTTGCGGCAAGCCACACATGCGTGTCCATTACGAGCGTTCTATTGCACCTGACAGCGGTGAATGGCCGCTTAACCTTACGGCTTTGAAGATCGAACCTGTGGACTGGGTGCAACAGTTTGTAAAAACACGACACGGCGAGAGTTGTCCGGACTGGCCAAGAACCTGTCATAATTTTATCAACAGGTGTAGGTTACCACCGAGCCGAGTCGTTTATACGCAACTCAGGAACGGTTCAGGCACTTAGGTGCTTATAGATTTGAGAGCCCTCACCTTTAGGGGGCCGCAGTTTGGGGCTTTTTAGAACTATGGCCAAGACCGGCAAAATGGCGAAGCGCAGCGGAATTTCCGCACGCCTTCTGCTTGCCGGTGCGATTATCGGCCTGGCCATTCCCGGAACCGGCATGGCGATCGCTAGCAGAGGCGACGCCCCCAGCTTCGTTCAAAGCAGTATCGCATCATTCACTCCTGCAGGCGTTGATCCTGAATTGGCGCGCCGCGTGGCAAGCCGCTTCGATGGCAAGGCTGCCTTGCGTTTCACTCCCGCCGGATCAGGTAAGGAAACTGACCGCGCCGCCACTGTTGCGGTGCGCGTCGATGGCCAAACCGCGCGCGCCATTTCGGTCCGCAGCGCGATCAAGGTCGCTCGCGGTGAAGCAGGCGCCGGTCAGCCGATCAGTGAGATCCGCATTGCACCGACGCGTTACAGCCTTGGTACATCGCGCGGTTACAAGAGCTTTGCGAAGCCTTTCACGCTTTCCAATCAGGTCAAGGATATCACCATGCCTGATCTGGCCAGTTTCGAGCCGGGCCAAGGCACTGCTGTTAAGAAGTCAAGCCGTTTTGGCGCAGATATCCATCTTGAAAACGAAGTGAAACCTGGCCGTGCTCCGAGCACACTCGAAGGCCTGGGCGATCAGGCCGTTGATGTCAGTGGCAGCTTCCGCGTTGCCAAGAACCTGAACGTCACTGCCGGTGTTCGCCTGTCACAAGACCGTGACCGGATTGCTCCACTGACCGATGCGACACAAGATGCGCAAGCCGTCTACGTTGGAACGCGCTTCAAGTTCTGATCACCGTCGGCCTGTAGGGTCCGCAACTCTCCATATAACTGCTCACTCGCCACAGGCCGCCCCGCCTATGGATACGAATTCTTGCATCCATCTTTTGCAGCGCGGGCCTGCTTGTCGTAGCGTCATGCTGAATTCGCCAGAAGCGAATCGCAGCGAAAAGGGGATTGATGATGGCACGAGTGGCAGTGGTAACCGGCGGAACGCGCGGAATTGGTAAAGCGGTCTGCATCGCTCTCAGCGAACAAGGCCACACGGTCGTCGCAAATTTCGGCGGCAATGAAAATGCCGCCAGGAAGTTCACCGAAGAAACCGGTTTTGCTGCCTACAAGTTCGATGTCGGTGATCATCAAGCGGTGCTTGATGGTTGCGCCCAGATTGTGAGCGAAGTTGGCGACATCGATATTGTCGTAAATAACGCCGGCATCACCCGCGACGGCACGCTAAATCGCATGACCTTCGACGACTGGAACGAAGTCATGCGCATTAATCTTGGTGGCTGCTTCAATATGGCAAAAGCCTGCTTCCCCGGCATGAGCGAACGCGGCTGGGGCCGGATTGTGAATATCGGATCCATCAACGGTCAGGCAGGACAATATGGCCAGGTCAATTACGCAGCCGCCAAGTCAGGCATTCACGGCTTCACCAAAGCGCTTGCTCAGGAAGGTGCGCGCAAGGGCGTGACCGTCAACGCTATCGCGCCCGGTTACATCGACACCGACATGGTCGCCGCCGTTCCCGATGCCGTCCTCGAAAAAATCGTTGCAAAAATTCCGGTCGGCCGCCTCGGCCAAGCCTCGGAAATCGCACGCGGTGTTGCCTTCCTAGCGTCTGAAGAAGGCGCATTTGTCACCGGATCGACGATGAGCATCAATGGCGGCCAGCATATGTATTGAGTATGGTGCGCGAATGAGCGCGCCTTACCACCCGCCAGTCAAACGCTCGGTAGAGATCGCCGGACACAAGACCTCGATCAGCCTGGAACCCTTATTTTGGGACCTGTTGAAACAGGCAGCTGAACGTGAAGGCGTGCCGATAAATGCGCTTGTTGCAATGATCGATGCCGAGCGGATTTTGTCTGAAACCCCGCCCGGCCTAGCCAGCGCGATCAGGATTTGGCTGGTCGTAAACTCCTAGAACTAAACCCGCTGGTTCAATCGCCGACGCGCTCCACATCGGCGCCGACCATCGCGAGCTTTTCCTCAAGCCGCTCATAGCCTCGGTCTAGGTGGTAGAGGCGGTGGACCTGTGTTTCGCCTTTAGCGGCGAGACCTGCGATCACCAAACTCATCGAAGCGCGAAGATCGGTCGCCATAACTTCAGCCCCGTTCATTTCATCCACGCCGTGCACGATTGCCGTGCGTCCTGACGTTTCGATATGCGCGCCCATGCGGCCAAGTTCAGGCACATGCATATAACGGTTTTCGAAGATCGTTTCGGTCAGCACGCTGGTGCCCTCAGCGCGGCAGAGCATTGCCATTAGCTGCGCCTGCATGTCGGTGGCTAGGCCAGGATAGGGTGCGGTTGAGAGGTTCACTGCCTTCAGCTTGCCGTCCGCCTTCACGTCGACGCCGTGCTTGTCGCTTTCGACATGCACGCCGGCACTGCGCAGGGCCCCGATGGTTGCGGCCATATCTTCTGCCTTGGCCCCGTCCAGACGCACTTCACCGCCGGTAATCGCCGCTGCGCAAGCATAGGAGCCTGCCTCGATCCGGTCGGGCATCACTTTATAGGTGGCCCCGTTCAGTCGCTTCACACCGTGCACGATCAGGTCGGACGTGCCGATGCCTTCGATTTCTGCGCCCATCGCGACCAGCAAATTGCACAGATCGACAATCTCCGGCTCGCGCGCAGAATTGCCGAAGCGCGACGTGCCATTGGCAAGCGAAGCCGCCATCAGCGCATTCTCTGTCGCGCCGACGGATACCACTGGAAACTCAAAATCACCACCGGGCAGCCCGCCATCAGGTGCATGGGCGCGGACGTAACCTTCGGCCAATTCTATTTCGGCGCCAATGGCCTCAAGCACCTTCAAATGCAGATCGATAGGCCGGTTGCCGATGGCACAGCCGCCCGGAAGCGACACTGTTGCCTCGCCTGCACGTGCCAATAAGGGCCCAAGCACAAGGATCGACGCGCGCATCTTGCGAACGAGGTCATAAGGCGCGACGGTCGAGGTCAGGCGCTGTGCATTATACGTCACGACACGGCCGAATTCCTCGGGCCGGTTGCCGGCAATCGAAGTGCTCGCACCGAATTGCGTCATCAAATGCTGGAAACCGTCAATATCGGCGAGACGCGGCAAATTTCGCAGCGTCAGCGGCTCTTCAGTTAGCAACGCGCAGGGGATCAGCGTCAGCGCCGAGTTCTTTGCGCCGCTGATCGGCAGGGTGCCTGAAAGGCGATTACCGCCGCGAATGATGATTTTTTCCATGAAGACTGCGTTTAACGGGATTCCAGCGTCCGTAAAGTCACCGGTTGACCGAAGTGCCAACAGGCTTCAATCCTTCACGCCATGAGCGCTCACAAACCGATACGTAAAGCTGTGTTTCCCGTCGCCGGGCTCGGCACCCGTTTCCTGCCCGCGACGAAGGCGATCCCGAAGGAAATGCTGCCGATCGTTGACCGGCCGCTGATCCAATATGCGGTGGACGAAGCGCGCGAGGCCGGAATCGACCAGCTGATCTTCGTCACGGGCCGAGGCAAGACCGCCATTGTCGAGCATTTCGATGTCGCTTACGAGCTCGAAGATATGATGAGCGAGCGCGGCAAAGATATGTCCGTGCTCGATTCAACCCGCGCCACCCCCGGCAACATTATTACTGTGCGCCAGCAGGTTCCGCTCGGACTCGGACACGCAATCTGGTGCGCCCGCGCGATTGTTGGCGACGAACCATTCGCGATCATGTTGCCTGACGAGCTGATGATTGGCGAACCCGGCTGCATGAAACAGATGGTTGAGGCCTATAATGAGATCGGTGGCAATCTGATCAGCGTGCTCGAAGTCACAGAAGAAGAAGTGTCGAGCTACGGTGTGATCGATCCGGGAGCTACGAAAGGCGCTCTTACGGAAGTGAAAGGCCTCGTCGAGAAGCCCCCGCGCGAAGAAGCACCTTCGAACAAGATCATCTCCGGCCGCTACATCCTCCAACCCGAAGTCATGCGCACACTGGAAAATCAGGGCAAGGGTGCGGGCGGCGAGATCCAGCTAACCGACGCAATGGCGCGGATGATCGGCACCCAGCCGTTCCACGCCGTCACCTTCGCAGGCAAACGCTATGACTGCGGCAGCAAACTGGGCTTTGTCGAAGCGACATTGGCGATAGCGCTGGAGCGCGAAGATATGGGCTCAGATGTTCGCGCGATGGCAAAGCGATTGCTGGGCTAGAGGCACCCAAATCACGGTCAATACTGATGGACTGCTATTCGTAGATCGCATCGGGCCTCAAAAACGCAATGATATTAGTCTTCTAGTTAACGTGATAGTATCCTTTTGTATCTAGTTCAGCGAAATGAGCTTTCAGGGGTCCAAATTTGGCGAGCAAAAATGCTCGAACGCACAACCTGGCCGGTTGTTACCGGCATCTGAGCCCGGCAGCCGAAGATCAATCGCGCCACATACACAAGACGACCTGCAGAGCGGCCAGTCTGTAGAAGTAGCTTTTGCCGGTCAGCTCTCCAAGCGGATGCCGTTTGTGTATGCCATCGCAATCGTGAACCTGCTGCTGATTGCCAACGCATTCTACGGCACAGTGTCGGACATCCATCTCGCCTTGCTGACTGGACCGCTACTGGTTATCGCTATCTCACGAGCCATTCACTGGCACCCCCGGTCAGTTGCCAGACGTTCACGCGCAATGATCTCACGTGATCTCCGCTTGCTACCCTTTACCGGAACTGCGGTGGCTGCCGGACTCATGGTCTTTGGATTGGGTCTTTATCCGTTTGGCGACACTCAGCAGCAAAGTCTCATCCACTATATTGCCACGCTAACCAGTTTCATCGGCATATTGGGCTTGCAACCATCTCCCAAAACTGCACTTGGAATGACCTTCGTAAGTGTAGTCCCATCCATAGCGATGTTCCTTTACATCGGGCATGAGAATGCGTGGGCGATCAGCACAACGATGGTGTCGGTGTCGCTTTTGCTTCTGCTGATAGCGCGGACCCAGCACATGGGCCTGATCGAATTAATACGCTCCAGAACTGCATTACAGCAAAGGGAGGCAGAAGCAGCCAAGCTCAACGATCGCCTGCATAATCAAGCATACATTGATGATCTTACCAATATAGCAAACAGACGATCTTTCTTTGAAAGTTTCGAGACGGAACTATTGCAAGCTGGCACCGGGTTACCGTGGCTGGGCCTCATCGACCTTGATGGTTTTAAGATCGTCAACGACCTTTTTGGACACCGAGCTGGTGACGCAGTGCTAAAAGCTGTCGCCAAACGGCTCGAGGCTTTCCCGGCCGTCATTGGCTGTGGCAGATTGGGCGGCGACGAATTTGGATTTCTTTTGCAGGGTTCGTTGAGCAAGCAAGAGGCGATCCGTCATTCCGAAGAGCTAGCAGACCAAATCGCGAAGCCAGTCTCGTTCGAATCTCAAATGCTGGTCGTGAAGACCTCGATGGGACTTCGAAAAACCGACGGGCTTTCTGCGAACGAGTGTATCGAACGAGCTGATTGGGCGCTCTACAGAGCAAAACGGGATGGACAAAAAGTAACCATCTTCTCAGCCGATGACGAAGTGGTGATGCAAGAAAGAGCCCGGATCAAAAAGCTCTTTGACGATGCAGACTTGGCCCATCAATTAGAAGTTGTTTATCAACCAATTATCGATTTCGATAGCGGCATGGCGCAGTCGGTGGAGGTTCTTGCGCGCTGGAATGTCGGAGGCGGCTCATATGTTATGCCGGACGTGTTCATCCCTATGGCCGAGAGCACCCAACGCACTAGTGAGCTGACCAAGATCATCATCGCAAAATCAATTAATGAGTTGCCTTCAGTCTTCGCCGACACTTCTCTGCATATAAACCTGTCGGCCAATGACATCACAAGCCCCAGTTTTGTCGATTGGCTGTCCAAAAGTGACAGCTTTGATATTGTGGCTCGCAAACAGATTTTGCTCGAGCTTACAGAAACAGCGATCCTGTCCGGCGGCGTTCTGGCAGAGAAAAATCTAGCGCGTTTGCGGTCTGCAGGATTCCGCATTGCACTGGATGATTTTGGAGTGGGTCAATCCAGCCTGTCCCGCATACACAAATTGCCATTGGACCAGATTAAAATCGACAAGTCTTTTTGCAATGATGCAAGTTCCAACAAACATGGCTGGGCAATTATTGCGACCATCTTGGCATTGTCTCGGCAAATAGGTCTCGAATGTGTGCTTGAAGGGGTCGAAACCGAGGCTCAAGCTCTTCAGGCGAGGTCGCTTGGTGTGCGGCTCATGCAAGGATACTATTTCGCCAAACCAATGAGCGCTGCGCATTTCGCCAACGCATCCAACCCTATCGTTAGGCCCAAGGGTCTAGCACTCAAGACCCAATAGTAAAAAAGATCTCAAGGCGATGTAACCAAATCGATGCCGTCTGCGAACTCCATGGCAGGACTACAACGTCCCACTCGCTGATGGAGAAACTGAAATGGCTAGCAACACCACACTTTCGATGACCGCGCTTGCCGGTGCACTTCTGGTCGCTGCTTGTAGCGGCGCCGCTGACACCGAAAAGATCGCTGCCGAAGGCGCGGGCGCACAAGTTGCTGCGGGTACCGAAGCTGAAGCCGCCAAAATGAGCGAAGTCTCCGGCGAAAAAGAGAAATGCTTCGGCGTTGCGCTGGCTGGCAAGAATGATTGCGCAGCCGGTCCCGGCACCAGCTGTGCGGGCACGTCGACGGTCGATTATCAGGGTAATGCCTGGAAGTATGTCGCCGCGGATAGCTGCGAAACATCGGGCGGTTCGCTGGTCGAAGTCGCTGATAATGATCCGCCCGTACCGGCTTAAGCTCCTGCTTGATAACGGCGAACGAATTCTGGTCCCTTCCCCCCTTCGTAAACTAGGGGACCGGATAACAGGCTCCGTCAAACCCCCATCTGGCGGGGCCTGTCCCTCAAAACCCTAACCTCCCCAAAAAACTGAAAGGTATTACCCAATGTCCAAATCCACCCTCATCGTCGGCGCCCTCGCCACGGCTCTAATCGCTTCGGTAAATGTCGCCGACCCCGCTCCAGCCCAAGCAGCTGGTGCCAAGGAAAAATGCTACGGCGTCGCCCTCAAGGGCAAGAATGACTGCGCGGCAGGTCCCGGCACCACATGCGCGGGCACTTCGACAACCGACTATCAAGGCAATGCATGGAGGTATGTCACCAAGGACAGTTGCGAAGACATGGGCGGCACGCTGAAGCCACATAAAGGTGACGCCAAACCCAAAACCCGCGGCTAAGCGGGCCATTTTATGACTAGTATCCCCTCCCCTTCCTCCGGCGCTTTTGCCCGGCCTCTGCCTCCCAAGGCGGGGGTCGGATTAAAGCCACAGCATTATAGCAAGGTGCTGCCTGATCGAACGGAAGATGGAGGGGATACGGCCGAATCCCAAACGTTGCCCGGATGGGTTGAAGTGCATCCGCAAAATTACTTTGCCGATGGCGGCCCTGCGCCCCGATGGTTAGCCGCTGTGGCCGAGCGATATCCAGTCAGCTTCCATTCGACCGGAATCTCGCTCGGTAGTGCCGAAGGCCCTGACATGGCCGAAGTAGACCGGCTGAAACGCCTTATGGACCGGATAGAGCCCGCCATGGTCTCCGACCATCTCAGCTGGAGTCAAACCAGCAATCACAATTTTCCCGATCTTCTCCCTCTGCCCTATGACGAGCCGACGCTCGATCATTTCGCGCGCGCGGTCGAGCAGGTCCAAAACCGCCTTGGCCGCACGATGCTGGTCGAGAACCCCAGCCGCTATCTCGCCTTTGCAGGTGATACGATGAGCGAGGTGGAGTTTCTGATCGAGCTATGTGCGCGGACCGAATGCGGCTTGCTGTTCGACATCAACAATGTGCTGGTCAGCGCGACTAATCTTGGCACCGATCCGGCTGAAGTCATCGATGCCATTGACCCAGCTCTGGTGGGCGAGATCCATCTGGCAGGTCACGCGACAGAAGATCACGGTGATTTGACCATGGCGATTGACGACCATGGCAGCGCCGTCGCCGATGCAACATGGGCGCTTTATGATCGCTTCATTGCCCGCGCTGGACCAAAGCCCACGCTGATCGAATGGGACACAGACGTCCCGGATTATTCGGTACTCGCTGGTGAAATGGCCAAAGCCGAAGCTGTGCTCGCTAAGCATGGGTGTAGCCATGTCGTCGCTGCATGAGGCGCAGGCTACGATGGCCCGCGCCATTCTCGAAGGCCCGAGCCATGTTCCGGGCGATCTATTCGAAGGTTCAGCCAAGCGCGTGATGATGGCCTTTGCCAGCCACGCCAACACTGTTTCGCATGCACGTCTGGTGGCATTGGAAGAAACCTTCCCGCATGCCCGTGAATTGCTGGGCGAGGAACGCTTCAACCAGCTCAGCCGGACCTTTCTCGATAGCGGACATGGCAGCGACGCATCGCTCGGCGATATTGGCGGTGGTTTTGCCGCTTGGCTTGCGGGCCAAAATGTGGGCGAAGCGCTTGCGATTGTCCAGTTCGAATGGAAATGGCTCGAAAGCTACCGTGCCGCCGAAGCGCTGGCGCTCACGATGCAAGGCCTCGCCCAGCTTGATGAAGAACGCTTGCTCGCCACAGTGCTAGATTTACACCCTGCAGCGCGCCGCTGCGATGCAAATGCAGCGCTAGCCGGCATTCTTGGCTTGCCGCAGTCCGAGCAAGTCCTGCTGGTCCGTCCGGATGCAGAGATCACAATTCTATCCCTTGACGAGACGCAGAACCATGCGTTCTCCCTGCTCGAAGAAAAATCTCGGCCCGTAAGTAACCTTTTCGCCGGTCTGTCCGAATTGATGAATGAGACACAGATACTGCCCGCGATCATCGCCCTTGTCGGCGCCGGTGCAGTTGTGAAAAAGGAACAGGGACCATGTTGAAACTTTATAGCCGCTTCGAAGCCTTGCTGGACCGCATCCCCAATGCGCTCGTTCTGCTGTTTGTGCGGATCACGGCAGCCCAGCCATTCTGGTTCAGTGGTCGCTCGAAAATTGAGGAAGGCACATGGTTCACGATGCGGCCAGAAGTAGTCGACCTGTTCCGTTACGAATATGATCTCCCGCTGATTTCGCCTGAAATCGCCGCGCCAATGGCTACACTTGCGGAACACGTCCTGCCGATCATGTTGGTATTCGGGCTGCTCACACGCTTTTCGGCAGCGGGCCTGCTGGTGATGACCGCGGTGATCCAACTGCTCGTCTATCCCGATGCATGGTGGACAGTGCACAGCCTCTGGACGGCCTTGCTACTGGTGCCGCTGGCGATGGGTGGCGGCGCAATTTCGCTTGATCAGCTTCGTTTGAAGAACGCGCGGAGCACCGCTGCATGAAAGCCGACGATGCCACCTTGCGCAGCCTGATGGCCAAAGCGCAGGCGGGCGATCAAAGCGCGTACCGCGCCGTGCTGGGAATATGTCAGGACTGGCTGAAGCGCTATTACGCGCACCGTATCGCGCCCGGCGCTATCGACGATCTGGTCCAGGACACGCTGATGTCGCTGCATAAAAAGCGAGCCAGTTACGACCCTTCACGGGCGTTCCTGCCCTGGCTTGCGGCCATCGCGCGTTATCGCTGGGTTGATCAGTTGCGCAAAACTTATCGCGACGCCAGCGAGGAGCTGTTTGAAGATACAGCCACGACGGAGCCTGAAGAGGAAGCAGTCATGGCGAAGATCAGCATCGACCGGCTGATGGCACATTTGTCGCCGCCCCAGGTCACTGCGATCCAGCTCGTCAAGATCGATGGGCTGAGTATTGCCGAGGCCGCTGGCCGCTGCGGACAAAGCGAGTCCGCCGTTAAAGTGAATATACATCGCGGCGTGAAAAAGCTTTCCGCCCTAATCGAGAGTGAATGAGATGAGTAATATGATCGATGCCCTTGTGGACGATCTCGTTGATGATCTTAGGCCTGTGCAGCCGCTATCGCCGCGCATGGCGATAGCGATTGTTGCAAGCATCACTGGGGTGCTCGCTGCGCTGGTGGCTATGACCATGGGCCTGCGCGCGGACATATTGGCTGGTAGCCCGCAAGCGATCCTGCTGATGCGCGCGGGCGTGCTGCTGCTGCTGGGCACAGCCACAATGGCTGCGCTGGTTTCTGCCGCCCGTCCCGGTGTCGGGCAGCAGAGCGACGGCTGGCGCTGGGCCTTGGGCGCAGCGGCGATTTTTCCGGTCTCGGCAATTGTCCTGGTCCTTGCCCAAGGCGCCTTGCCGATGGGCATTCTGACCGCCAGCAGCGCCCCCTATTGCCTCGCAGTAACGCTGACCGGAGCGTTCGCCATGGGCGCGCCGCTTACCGCATGGCTGCGGCGCGGCGCAGTTACCCAGCCAGAGCGTGTGGGATGGCTCGTCGGCTTTGCCTCAGGCGCATTCGCGCTGTTTGCATACAACCTCCACTGCCCAAGCGAGACACTGGTCTATACGGGCATCTGGTACACATCGGCGGTCGGCCTTGCTGCCATCACCGGACGGCTTATCGTGCCGCGCCTGCTGCGCTGGTAACTAGCCCGCAGCCGCAGCGGCCTCATATTCATCACGCAGCTTGCGTTTGTAGAGCTTGCCATTGGCTTCGCGGGGCAATTCAGCGCGGAAGTCGATCTGGCGCGGCAGTTTCAGGCGGGCGAGCGGGCCGCCGAGGAATTCGAGCAGTTCTGCGGCCAGCGCGTCCCCGGCATCTGCCATATTGGCGGGCTGGACCACCGCAACAACGCGTTCGCCCATGTCGGGATCGGGCGCACCGATCACAGCGGCGTCCTGCACCTTGTCATGCGTGATCAGCAGGTTTTCGATTTCCTGCGGGTAGATGTTTACCCCGCCGGATATGATCATGTGGCTCTTGCGGTCGGTTAGATAGAGGAAGCCTTCCTCATCGACTTTCCCGATATCGCCTAGCGTCGTCCAACCATGCTTATTGGTTGCCTCCTGCGTCTTTTCAGGGTCGTTGTGATAGGCGAATTTCTGTTCCGAAGCGAAATGGATCAGGCCGATTTCACCGATTGGTACATCCTCGCCTTCCGCGTCGCAAATATGTAATTCGCCGAATATGGGCCGCCCGACCGTGCCCGGGTGGGTCAACCAATTTTCGCTGGTTACCATGGTCATTCCGTTGCCTTCGCTGCCGGCATAGTATTCGAGGATGATCGGCCCCCACCATTCGATCATCGCACGTTTGACGTCGGGCGGGCATGGAGCCGCGGCATGGATTGCCCGCTTGTGATGCTGCAAATCGTAACGCGTCCGCACTTCCTCGGGCAGTTTGAGCATGCGAACAAAATGGGTGGGCACCCACTGGGTCGTATCAACATTGTATTTTTCGATTGCCGCAAGCGCGCCCTCGGGATCGAATTTCTCCATTACGACTACAGTTCCGCCGAACCGGTGGACGGTCGTTGCCCATATCAGCGGTGCAGCGTGATAGAGAGGCCCGGGCGCCAGATAGATGCAGCTGCCATCCGAGGGAACGCCCATCATATGGGTCATTACCATGGCAAGCGGAGGCACCGCCATAAGGGCAGGATCAGCGGGCGGAGCGGGCTTTATGCCCTTTGGGCGTCCGGTAGTACCGGAGCTATAAAGCATAACCGCACCCACGCTCTGATCACTGATTGGCTCAGCAGGATAGGATTCAATGATCGCCTCGGCATCTTCGGCATCGCCGCTATCGAAGATCAGTAATTGAGTGCCTGCACTTTCCTTGCGGAGGCCATTCGTCATCGCGCCAAACCGTGTCGAGGTGATTACAATCTTCGCGCCGCTATCGGACAGGATGTAAGCCGTTTCGGCAGCGGTGAGATGGGTTGAAACCGGGACCAAGATGACACCGGAACGCTGGGCGCCCCAAAAGATCGGAAAGTATTCCAACCGGTTTTCGAGGTAGACTGCGATGACATCACCAGCCTTCAGGCCCTTTGCTCGCAGCATTTGTGCAAATCGGTTGGCCGTCTCGTCCAGTTCACCAAAGGAAATGCTCTCACCGCTTCCCGCCATAATTGCTGCGGGGTGATCGGGTTTATCTTTAGCGTGCTGGATCGGGTGCATAGTTAGCCTCTCTCGCCGCGACTCTTGTCAGTCGCTGGTCTGGGGGCGAGTTTAATCGTTCGCTTAAATCCCGCAATAGGTCGCATAAAGAAAAAGGCGGCAGGATCGCTCCCGCCGCCTTTCAAGACATCCTCTCCGATGTCGTAACTCTGTAAGCTAGCTCAGTCGCCGCCTTGGCCGCCCGTTCCCGTGGCAAGTGCGTAAGCTTGCTGGGCTTCGCTTTCGACCATGTAAGGAATTGGGTTTACGGCTTTGCCGTCAATGCGCACTTCATAATGAAGATGCGGACCAGTGGAGCGACCTGTTGAACCGACATAGCCGATCAGGTCGCCCTTCTCCACGCGGCTGCCAGCGGAGACAGCAATGCGCGAGAGATGCGCGTAACGTGTTTCAAGATTGGCACCGTGGTCGAGCTTGATGAATTTGCCGTAGCTGCTGAAGCGCTGGGCCATTTCAACATACCCATCAGCAGTTGCATAGACCGGGGTGCCGGTCGGGCTGGCGAGATCGACACCCTTATGTGCGCGGCGGCCACCAATCACGGGATGTGTGCGCATGCCGTAAGAACTGGTGAGCTTCGTATTTTCAACCGGCATACGCGAAGGAATGGAAACCTTCACTGTCGGAGCCGACCTACCCTGCTCTATCGTAGACCAGCTGGCAAAGATTTCACGAAATTCGCGGTCGCCAATGGAGAGCGGTGCAGGAGCGGTATTCACGGCATGAACCGAGGCTTCTGCGGAAACTGCTGGCGCTTCGGCTATGGCCGGGCTTGCACCGATTGCGAAAAACGCTGCGCCAACAGTCGCAAATGCGACATTAAAGCGGCGAATGAACTTACTTACTATCAATGTATCCCGTCCTTATGATCTCGCGACAAATGCATGCCGCGGTCACCCCCGGAGACCCACCAAGCTATGCGTAACATCGCAAAACCTGCCGGTTCGAATCTTGCTCTGAGACTATACGGAACCCCCCGCCGCCTCGTTGATGATGAGTTATGCGGGCAATTATTAATCTAGCAACAAGAACCTGAAGGTCCCGCGACAAACTGCCTGCAAGACGCGCCGAGTCGTTGAACCGCAGGTTAACGCGCCCGCAAAAGTAGGTTTTTGTTAACCATTTTTGGGAGTTTTCAGGCGATTCATTGCATTCTGTGGAAAGAGCCAAAATGGCCTTGCACCGCAATCGGCGGCCGCCACCTTTTCCGTCAAGTGGCGGATCACAGAGCTTTTGCAGTCCCCAGCACTTCAGCGGCGTGACCATTGACCTTCACCTTGCGCCAAACCTGAGCAATCTTGCCGTCGGCATCGGCGAGGAACGTGCTGCGCTCCATGCCCATATATTCGCGGCCATACATCTTCTTCAGCACCCAGATGCCCAGCGCATCGGCCAGACCGTCCGTCTCAGGATCGGAAGCTAGCGGCGCGGCAAGCTCGTGCTTAGCGATGAACTTCGCATGTTTCTTGGGTGGGTCTTTGCTTACGCCGAGTAGCGCGACGCCTGCTTTGTCGAACTCGGGCTTGAGCTCGGTAAAGTCCTTGTTCTCGGTCGTGCAACCGGGCGTGTCGTCCTTGGGATAGAAGAACAGCACCAGCGGCTTTCCCGCGAAATCCGATGGCTTCACACTGCTGCCATCGGGGGATTCCATTGCTACGTCGGGAACTGCATCACCAATGTCGGGGCGGTTATCTGCGTTGGCACTCATGATCCAATCTCCAATGTCGTGCCGAATATGTCGGCCCATGACTGTGCAACCCCATGCCGCGCTTCCGAGGCTGCTTTCAAGAGGCTGTCATAGTCTTTGTGCCCGCAGGCGCGCGCAAGAGCCGCCTGTGCTGGCGCCGGAGGATCCTGCGCGTCGGGCGCAAGCAGCCGCACTGCTACCAACATGCGGGTCATCAAATCATAGGCACCGCGCATTGTTTCGGGCAGCAGGCCCTGCTTGATCAGCCGGGAAATCGCCGGTGCAAGGTTTGCGGAATATGCGGTCCGGTCGCGCAATTGCAGATAGTGCACCATAAATTCGAAGTCGATCAGCCCGCCGCGCTTCAGCTTCATATCAAGCGGGCCACGCGGCGTCTTATGCGCCGCCATTTCGTCACGCATCTTGAGGACTTCGGTCTTAAGCTGTTCGGGATCGCGCTCGATCTGCAGAACACTGGCGACAATCTCATCCAGCTTGGCACGCGCCTTGGGCGTGCCGGTCAACGCACGGGCGCGGGTCAGAGCCATATGCTCCCAAGTCCAAGCCTCTTCACGCTGGTAACGCGCAAATCCGTCCAAGCTCACCGCTAGCGGCCCCTGAGCGCCCTGCGGCCGCAGCCTAGTGTCGACCTCATACAATGCACCTTCCGCCGTGGGCACACTCAGCGCCGCAATTACGCGCTGGGCAAGGCGGTTGAAATATAGTGTCGCGCCGAGCGGTCTTTCTCCGTCTGATTCCGCTGATTGATCCCCGTCATATATAAAGATAACGTCGAGATCGGATGCGTGGGTGAGCGAGCCACCACCGAAACGCCCAAGGCCAACAATGACCAGCGAAGCGCCCGCAATGCGGCCATGACGCTGGGCAAATTCGTCCTCGGCGTCCTTTGCCGCCACTTCAAGCGCCGCCTCGGCTGTGCGCGACAATGCGTCGCCAATCGCTAGCGGATCATTGGCGGCCCCGATAAGCTGGACACCCAGGGCAAAGCGCGTTTCACCAGTTACAATCCTGATCCGGTCGAGCGCATGTTCATAATCATCACCGCGTTCGCGGCGGGCCATCTTCGCAGCGATTTCGCTTACGTTGCCGGGCAAGTCGAAGGCGCTGTGGTCGATCAAACGGTCTAGCAGCTCGGGCCGGCGGCCCAGCATATCTGCAAGGAACGGCGACAGGGTTAGCACCGATGCAAGCTGGTCGATCAGCGCAGGGCGGGCCTCCAGTAGTCGAAACAAATTCACTGCGCTTGGCAGCTTCACCAACAGGCTTTCCCAGCGCAGCAAAGCTCGGTCCGGATCAGGCGCATCAGCAAAGGCAGTCAGCAAGGCGGGCAGGACAGCATCGAAAGCGGCGCGCGCTGCTTCGCTGCGGAGCGCACGGACTTTGCCCTCGCCCCAGCCTCCAATCCGTTTGGCCAAGTCTTCCGGGTTTGCGTATCCTAGCTCTTCTAGATGCGCAGCGAGACCAGAACTGCGCCGTGACAGAGCGGGTGCGACTTTCTGGTTGTCCGTCACATCGACCAGCGAATCGAAACGCGAGCCAACCGCGTCGGTAATTGCGCGCAGCTCATCAATCAGCGCCTTGCCATCCGCCAGTCCGTCAAGCCGCGCTACCGAATCCAGCGCTGAGGGATCACCCGGCAGTGAATGCGTCTGCCGGTCCGCCACCATTTGCAGACGGTGCTCGATTGCGCGCAGCCGGTCGTAAGAATTGCCGAGCAGCAACGCATCCTGCGCTTTGATCCGCCCGGCTGCCGCAAGTGCATCAAGCGCTGCGCGCGTGCCCCGAACTCGGAGCGATGGGTCGCGCCCCCCGTGGATCAGCTGATGCGTCTGTGCAAAAAACTCGACCTCGCGAATGCCGCCGCGTCCGCGTTTTACATCATATCCCGGACCGGGTTCACGCGGGCCATCATGATTGTCCCTAATCCGGCTGGTTAGCCGCCCAATTTCCTCGATTGCACCGAAATCGAGGTTACGGCGCCAGATGAAAGACCGAATCGCATCAAGAAATTCCTCGCCCATTGGCACATCGCCAGAGGCCGAGCGTGAGCGAATAAATGCCGCCCGCTCCCATGCCAAGGCGCTGGATTCGTAATGGGTGAGCGCAGCCGCGCAAGACAATGCGGGCGGGCTGACTTCGGACGCAGGTCGCAGCATCAGATCGACACGAAAAACATAACCTTCCGCCGTCTGCGCTGACATCGTCTGGAGCACCTGCCGCGCATAACGCTGTGCAGCCTCCGCCGGATCGTCCCGCTCTCGGCAAGGCAATGTGCCTGGGTCATACAACAAGATGGGATCAATGTCGGAGCTGTAGTTGAGTTCCTGCGCGCCATGTTTGCCCAGTGCCAGGGCGACAAAGCCGCGCGGCACAGTGTCGGGCATCCGTTTCAGAATAGCGTCGCTAATCGCGGTATCGAGCGCGCGGTCGGCGAAGGATGACAGCTCGCCCATCACCCGAGTTAGATGGAATGCGCCTGCCAGATCGCCAATCGCCAATGCAGTCGCCAGCGCACGCTTCTCTCGCCTGAGCGCAACTCCAACATCTGTGGCCCCGATCCCGGCATTCCGCGCGAAAGCCATCGCGCCTTCGCCGTCGCCAGCCGCTAACAATTCGGTCAGGTCAGTCTGTTTCGCCAGCGCATCGTTCAGAAACGGAGAGTGAGCGCGCGCGCGCTCAAGCGCATCCTGCCAATCAGTTGTCATGAAGTTATCTCTGCACCGCGCAAATGGTGCGGGCAAGGTCGGCTAGACTTGCTCCAGTCATTGCGACCTGCCAGATTGGGGGCAATCACATATTCCTTGAGAGGGTACTCTTATATGATCCGTCAATTCCTAGCCGCTGGCGCAGCCCTGTCGCTCGCCGCCTGCAACCAGATCGGCGGCGATGCTGCCTCCGCCGAACTCGACATCCCAGAAGTCACAGTGCCTGAAATCTCGCTCGATACGATGAAATCCGCAACCAAAGAGCTATCGTCCGATGCATATGAGGGCCGGATGCCGGGCACCCCGGGTGAGGAAAAAACGCTTGCCTATCTGGTTGCACAATTCGAGGCCGCTGGCCTGAAGCCGGGCAACGGAGACAGCTGGTTCCAGGACGTGCCGCTGGTTGAAATCACAGGCAAGGATTACGCCCCGCTGACTGTGAAAGTCGGCGATGAAACGATGGAGCTGACTTACAGCGACGACTGGGTCGGCGTATCCTACCGCGAAGAACGCTCCACCAAGATCGAGAACAGCGACATCGTGTTTGTCGGTTATGGCATAAACGCCCCAGAAAAAGGCTGGAACGATTACGAAGGCGTAGACATGAAGGGCAAGACGGCCCTTATCCTCGTCAACGATCCAGACTTTGATACCGAGGGGCTGGACGGTCCATTTAATGGCAAGGCAATGACCTATTACGGCCGCTGGACCTACAAATATGAAGAAGCCGCCCGTCAGGGCGCAACCGCCGCAATCGTGATCCACGATACAGAGCCTGCATCCTATGGCTGGAACGTAGTTTCGACCAGCTGGTCAGGCGGGCAAGGCTATGCGCAGCGCGGTGATGGCGGTGCTGGCCAGACAGTCATGAACGGCTGGGTCCAGAAGGGCGTGGCCGAGAAAATCCTCGCGGCGAGCGGTCAGGATTTCGCTAAATTGTCGGCGGCGGCCAAGGTCAAGGGCTTCAAGCCCGTACCGCTCAAGGCCAATATCTCCACCAGCTTCACCAATGACATTCGCAGCTTCACGACGAAGAACTTCATCGCGATGCTGCCTGGGTCCGAGGCGCCTGACGAGTATGTCTTGCACACCGCCCATTGGGACCATTTGGGCCGCTGCGCAGTCGGCGAGGCTGACGAAATTTGTAACGGCGCCATCGACAATGCCACCGGGACTGCGGCGCTGATCGCGCTGGCTCAGGCCCACTCCAAGGCTGGTCCGACCCGCCGCACGCAGGTCTTTCTCGCGGTAACTGCGGAGGAACAGGGGTTGCTCGGTTCAGAGTATTACAGTGCCTATCCTGTCTTTCCGCTTAGCCAAACCGTTGGCGGCGTGAACCTCGATGCGCTGTCGCTCGCCGGTCCCGCCAAGGATGTGATCATCGTTGGCCCCGGCAAATCTCAGCTCGACACTTATCTCGAAACCGCGCTGTCGGCAGAGAGCCGCATCGGAACGCCCAACCCCGTTCCGGAAGCAGGCTATTTCTACCGCTCGGATCACTTCAGCTTCGCCAAGCGCGGTCTGCCGATGCTCTATGTCGAAGGCGGCGAAGACCTCGTCACCGGCGGCACGGAAGCAGGCAAGGCTTGGCAGGACGCCTACCGCGAAAACGCCTATCACGCGCCAGCCGACGAATATGACGAGAACTGGGATTGGAGCGGCGTCGAGCAAGACCTGCGCATCTATTACCGGCTTGGCCGTATGCTGGGCGACAGCACATCATGGCCCAATTGGAACGAGGGCGATGAATTTCGCGCGCTTCGTGACGAGGCCTGCGCTGCCGACGGCGGCTGCTGAGCGCTGCTGACTAGCGAGACCGATTCATGTCCTACCGGATGCCGCCCGAATGGGCGAAGCAAGACTGGCTGTGGATCGGCTTCCCTCATGACGGCGACGAGTGGCCGGGCTTTCTAGGCAGTGCTCAGGAGCAGATTGCTGCATTCGCTAATGCTGTTGCTGATAGCGGGCAGGAGGTTCGCCTGCTGGTCCGCGACACTGCCAATGAAGCGCACGCAAAGGAGTTGGTAAGCGCGGCAGTCAAGCTGAAGCGCAGGACTTACGGTGATATCTGGCTGCGCGATACCGGGCCGTTAGTGCTGTGTGATGGCGACAATCGAAAGGCGATGCGCTTTGGATTCAACGGCTGGGGCGAGAAATATTTAATGGATGGCGACCAAACCATCGGGACCGAATTGGCTGCTGATGCGGGGCTGGAATTGGAGGTCGCAGACTGGATACTGGAAGGCGGTGCCATCGACGGTGACGGCACGGGTTTAGTTGTTGCGACCGAACAATGCCTGCTCAACCCCAATCGCAATCCAAGCCTTTCGCGCGCCGATATCGAAGCACGCCTGAGCCGCGATCTAGGCTTCGACCGCGTGCTGTGGCTCGGCGAGGGACTGGTCAACGACCACACTGACGGTCACGTCGATAATCTCGCGCGGTTCGTGGCTCCGAACGTCCTCGCCTTGCCGCGCGCCAACGGCAGCGATGATCCCAATACCGCGATCTATGCCGATGCCAAGTCTCGCGCCGATGCCTTTGGCGTGACCGTCGCCGAAATTCCTTCGCCGGGATTGATCGAACGCGGTGGCGAGGTCGAACCAGCGAGCTATGCGAATTTCGCGATCACTTCCCAACTGGTCGTAGTGCCGACATTTGGCAGCCCGCATGATACCGACGGTGTTGCAGCAATTGCCTCGCTTTTCCCCGACCGCGACGTTATCGGCTTGCCTGCGAGCGCAGTGCTTGCGGGCGGCGGCGGATTCCATTGCGCCAGCCAGCAAATACCGTCTTAGCACTCTTAATGCTTCGTTAGGATTATGCCGCGACAATGCAGAATGGCCAAAGCTATTGCTCTAGTTCGCGACACGCGCAGCGCCACAGCGAACATGCTGCGGAGCGCGATTGTGACCAGCTGCGCCGCAGCGCTAATCCTGGCCGGAACTGCTCTTCCATTCTAAAGACTTAGGTCTTCCAAAATTAGAGCAGTTTGATGAGTGCCGCGATGGCTGTGGCGCCTAGGACCGTCACTGTAAACGTGCGCCAGACTTTGTCGCTGACCTTCCCGAACGCCAGCGTGCCGAGGTAATTGCCGACCAGGACCACGGGAAATAGCAAAGCGCCGAGGCCAACAAGTCGCCACTCCATTACACCAATCGCCACGCCCGAACCGATGCCAGCCGTTGCGGCAATCGTGAAGATCAGCAGCATCGAAGCACGAGCGATTTCTTTCGGTATCTCGCGGCCTAGATAATAGGGCACCACGGGTATACCTGGCATTCCGGCAAATCCGGTTAGCAACCCGCTGCTGAGACCAGTCAGTCCGGTATTCACCTTGCCCGGCAAATCCGCAGGCCTGCGTGGTAATAATACCACCGCAAACGCTGACAGCGCGCAAATCGCGATCAGCATTCTCGCGAGATCGAGCGGCGTGGCTTCCAAAGCCATCAGCCCCACAGGCGTGCCGATGATCACCAACAGGCCAATCTTCCACGCCGAGCTTTCAGCCTCACGCATCAAGCGGCGCAATTCGCTGAGTCCAATCAGCAGCGCGACAACGTTGGTCGCCAGCACTGCTTCAACAGGTGTAATCGCAAGCGCCAAAACGGGCACCAGCAGGATTGCGAGTCCAAACCCCGCCAGCCCGCGGATAAACGCCGCCGCCAATGTGGCAGCAATCGCTACTGCTATCTGGAGAGCGGTAAAACCTGCGAGCAGTTCCAACTGGTCAGGCTCTGATCAATTTGGACGCAAATCAGGTGCGAGCGCGTTTTCCGTGAGCATCGCTATCGCCTCATCAAGCGTCAGGAACTGCTGCTCCTTCGCGCCCAATGTGCGGATGGCTACCTTGCCTTCCTCGGCTTCGCGTTTGCCGACGACCAGCAGATGCGGAACCTTGGCGAGCGAATGTTCGCGCACCTTGTAGTTGATCTTCTCGTTGCGGAGATCGACCTCGACACGGATGCCCGCTGCCTGAAGCTTGGCAAATACTTCATTCGCATAATCATCCGCATCGGAAACAATCGTCGCGACGACAGCCTGCACCGGCGCGAGCCAGAGCGGCAGTTTGCCCGCATAGTTTTCAATCAGAATGCCGATGAAACGCTCGTACGAACCGAAGATCGCACGGTGCAGCATGACGGGGCGGTGTTTGTCGCCGTCCTCGCCAATGTAAGCCGCATCGAGCCGCTCCGGCAGCACGCGGTCCGACTGGATCGTGCCCACCTGCCATGTGCGGCCAATAGCGTCGGTCAGATGCCATTCCAGCTTGGGCGCATAAAACGCGCCTTCGCCGGGCAGCTCTTCCCAGCCGAATTCCTCGGTCGCCATTCCGGCTTCCTTGACCGCGTTGCGAAGTTCTTCCTCGGCCTTGTCCCAGTCAGCATCGCTGCCGAAACGTTCGTCAGGACGCGTCGCGAGTTTGACCGCAAATTTTTCGAAACCTAGCTCTTTATAGACGCGGCCCGCCAGCTCGCAGAAGCGGCGAACCTCCTCCACGACTTGATCTTCAGTGCAGAAGATATGGCCATCATCCTGCGTGAACTGGCGCACACGCATTAGTCCGTGGAGCGCACCGTGGGGTTCATTGCGGTGGCAGCAGCCCATTTCGCCCATGCGTAACGGCAGGTCGCGGTAGGACGTGATACCTTGTTTGAAGATCAGCACATGCGCCGGGCAGTTCATCGGCTTCACAGCCATCCAGTCAGCCTCGCCGCTGATGACAGGGCCTTCGTCTTCCGTGTTTGGCACTTCGTCAGGGATCACGAACATGTTTGCGCGATATTTACCCCAGTGTCCGGATTGCTCCCACTGGCGGGCGTCCATAATCTGCGGCGTTTTCACTTCTTGGTAGTCACCGGCGTCCATCTGGCGGCGCATATAGGCCTCCAGCTCGCGCCAAATCTTATAGCCCTTGGGATGCCAGAAAACGCTGCCATGCGCTTCTTCCTGTAGGTGGAACAGGTCCATCTCGCGGCCCAACTTGCGGTGGTCGCGCTTGGCCGCTTCTTCCAGCCGCATCAGATGCTGGTTCAGCTGTTTCTTGTTCAGCCAGCCCGTACCGTAAATCCGCGTCAACTGGTCATTGCGCTGGTCGCCGCGCCAATAGGCGCCGGCCACGCGCATCAGCTTGAACGCCTGCGGATCGAGTTTGCCCGTGCTGGCCAGATGCGGCCCACGGCACATATCCATCCATGCTGTTGGATCATTGGCATCGCCGGACCAATAGACCGTCAGCTCTTCGCCCTCGGGAAGCTCGGCAGCCCATTCGGCTTTGAACTTCTCGCCGTCGTCCGACCATTTCTTGATCAGGTCTGCGCGGCTCCATGCTTCACGGCGCAAGGGCTTGTCGGCCTTGATAATGTCGCGCATCTTTTCTTCGATGGCCGGTAGATCATCCATCGAGAACGGATCGCGGCCAGCTGGCGCCATGACATCATAATAGAACCCATCATCCGTCGAGGGGCCAAAGGTAATTTGCGTGCCGGGCCACAACGCCTGCACCGCTTCGGCCAATACGTGAGCGAAATCGTGACGTGCGAGTTCGAGCGCGTCATCCTCGTCACGGCTGGTGACTAGCGCCAGCTCAGCATCGCCATCGAAAGGCCGCATGATGTCGCGTAGCTCGCCGTCAACGCGCGCAGCGATGGCGGCTTTGGCAAGGCCGGGGCCAATCGCAGCTGCCACATCACCGGGCGTGGAGCCGATGGGCATCTCGCGCACGGAACCGTCTGGCAGGCTGATTTTAAAGTGTTCGCTCATTGATCTCGTCTCAATTGTTCCGGCGCGCCATGGCAGAAAGCGGCGCGCACAGGAAGGGCGACGTCAGTTTGATCAAAGGGTTCGAGAAGAGACGCCAGGCGCCCGAGCCCCGGCTTCCCGGGGACGGACAGAAGCAGCTATCAGGCCACAACCGTCCGCCCCGAGAGGCCCGAGGTGGTGGTAGTGGTGGTAGTGGTGGTATAACTCTTGCGCGTCATGCAGTTCATTTAGCGACCAAACCTTAAGCCTTCAACCAACATCCAATTTCTGACTGCCTGCCTCGGTCGAAATCCGCTTGGCCGAAGCCAAGGTTGCCGAACGCACCTTAATGCTGCTCAGGAAACGGTATTCCGAAGTCGCCTGCGTCGGGGTCAGCTCCACTGCCATATATCCCCTCTGAGAGGTGTCCGCCCACTTAAGCTGTGAGTTTCGTGCTACGGAATCCGCAGCCAAATCCGCAGGTTTTATCCAAGGCAGAGTGTTTTCAAAACCGGGCGACGATACCGAATGACCGGCAAATTCCACGCCAGCCCCTGCGCCCATATTCGTGAGGTCCGAAGCCCAGGCATTGTGGCTATCGCCTGCCAGAACGATCAGATTGGCGCCTGCTTCCTGCGCCGAACCAAGCAATCGTTCGCGCGCTGCTGGATAGCCATCCCAAGCATCCATATTGAACGGCAGACCTGCCTTGCTCGCAGCGACTGAATTCTCCAGCAACGTACGAATATACGCGGGGAATTGCGCGTTTACGCCATCCAGTACGGCATCGGAGGTCGAAAGGCTGGTCATAATGACTTGCTGCGCTAAAACTTGCCACACCTTGCCGGATCGACGCGAGCGCTTCATGCCCTTTGCCAACCATTTCTCTTGCGCAGCGCCCATCAATGTCCGCGAAGGGTTGCGCCATTCATTGTCGCGGAAAGCTTCAAACGCTGCCTGAATTCGCTCAGGGGCGCCGTCGCCGCGCGCGATTATGTCACCCAGATCGAACGGCTTACTTCGTGCGGTCACTCGTGTTTCTAACCGAAATAGGGTCGCCAGATCGCCAATATCATAGGCCGCCCATGGCTCTTCAGAGATTGGCAACCATTCGCGGTAGGCCTGCATGGCGGAATTTTTGCGGACATCCCACGAACCTTCAGGCGCCGGTTGGTGGTTTTCCGCGCCGTCCACGTAGCTATCATTGGCGCTTTCGTGATCGTCAGGCACGGCGATCATCGGGAACAGCTGATGCAGGCGCAGCAGATCAATGTCGGCGCGGTAACTGGCATAGCGCGTGCGGTAATCGGCCAGCGCAACGATCTCGGTCAAAGGTGCGGTTTCGCGGCCAGCCAGTTCCTGTTTCGCGGATGGATAAACGCCGGTGCCGTATTCATAAATGTAGTCGCCGGTGTGGATGACTAAATCGACATCGTCCATTTGTGCAATATGGGCGTAGGCATTGAACCAGCCGAAGCCGATATTCGAACAGCCAACAACTGCCATACGGAAACGCGCCGATGGGCCCTCGGGCAATGTCCTCGTGCGACCAATGGGAGATGTCGCACCGCCTTCCGCGATGAAGCGGTAATAATACCAGCGGTCGGGGCGGAGACCGGTTGCAGTAGCCTTGGCGCAGAAATCGCGGCTGCGCGATGCTGCCGCTGTGCCCCCGCTAACGACGCGCGAGAACTCCATGTCCTCGGCGACTTCAAACGCGAGTGCTGCGGCTTCACCGCCATGCACATAGCGCGTCCAGAGCAGTACCGAAGTGGCCGCCGGCTCTCCGCTCGCAACCGAATGGGTAAAGCCGCTACCAGCCTGCTGCGCCGCCAACGGCACGGCGGCAAAGGCCGTGCCGAACATGGCCGCACCAATCAACGTGCGGCGATCAACCTTGGGCAGGTGCGGGGCCATGGGTGAAGCGGGTCGCTGGGTTGTCATGTCCATCATCTAGCCGCGCTTCGTTACCCCGCCAAGTCATCCCGAAACCAAATGAGAATGACAAGGCACCCATCCATATTGTCAATGTCCCTTGACATATTCGCCAATCATGTCTAGCGCCCTTTACATCAAGCAAAGGAACATTGACATGACTACTATCCAAAGGAGCCTACTGCTCGCCTCCGCCATGCTGCTGACAGCACTGCTGGCGAACATTGATATTATCCCCTCGGCATTCGCCGAACGTGCGCCATTCTTCTGGCTCGTATTCTTGCCTTGGGCGCTGGCGGACGAGAGACGCAAATGCTGGTTTGGAGAAGCACAATGAGCGTTACAGACACCAACTCAGCAAAAGGCAGGGGCCCGCTTTTTTATGCCGGGCTGATGGCCGCCGCCTATGCCGCAGTCGCTGCGCTGGCGATTACCGGGGCCGTTGAAGGCCCAGCCATTTATATCCTTGTGATCGCACCATTCGGGCTCGTTTTTCCAATGATGGCGGCTGCAAATCGCAGAATAGACGCAGGCGGAAAAAATTGCTTCGGAAAGGGCATGGCGCAGCGCCGCTACATGAAGCGGGTCGCCCTATTCACTTCACTTTATCTCGTAGTGTTGGGCATAATGACTTTCGTGCTCAACGCCGGTGATCCGCATCCGGCCATTCGCACAATTCTGGCACTACTACCGGGACTGGCAGTTATCGGTATTTTCTGGGCCGTCGGGCGGCTGATTGTCGAAGAGCAGGATGAATTTCTTCGGATGCTGATTATCCGCCAATCTCTAATTGCTACAGGCTTCGCGCTGAGCGCGGCGACCATTTGGGGCTTCCTCGAAACCGCTGACGTGGTGTTCCATCTCGAAGCCTATTGGTGGGCCGTTGCGTGGTTCTTCGGCCTTGGTGTCGGAGCTGCTGCAAACCGCGTGCAATATGGCACGTGGGGTGCGGTATGAAAAACCGGCTCAAGGTTCTCCGCGCCGAGCGGAGCTGGAGCCAGCAAGATCTGGCCGACCAGTTGGCAGTGTCGCGTCAAAGCGTGAACGCCATCGAGACTGGGAAATACGATCCTTCGCTGCCGCTGGCCTTCAAGCTTGCTGACGTATTCGAACTCGCCATCGAAGAAATCTTCGAGCGCGACTGAGACAACCCTCCCATAGGAGAAAACCCATGAAACTAATGAACGCCGCTTTTGCGGCAGGCCTTACGCTCGCTCTGATTGGAGGAGCATTCGCCGCACCCCTGAGGGCAGAAACTGTCCAAACCGAGACCGCTGAGCCCGAACGCTTCACAGTCGAGATTATCGGTGAAGGCCCCGACGTGGTTTTGATCCCGGGCCTATCAAGCCCGCGCGAGGTCTGGCGTCCGAACGCCGAGAAGCTTGCTGCAAACTACCGCGTACATTTGGTGCAAATTCGCGGCTTTGGCGATGATGCCGGAGCGAATGCCGAAGGTCCGGTGCTGCAGCCATTTGTCGATGAACTGGCGGTCTATCTGAAGGCAGAAGGCATCGAAAAACCCGCGATTGTCGGCCATTCGATGGGCGGCCTTGCAGCCATGATGATCGGCACGAAGTATCCGGATTTGCCCGGCAGCATTATGGTGGTCGACGCCTTGCCCTTTATCGGTGTCATCTTCGGAGTGCCGGATGTCGAAACCATCACGCCGCGGGCCGACCAGATGCGCGCCATGACCATGTTGGCACCTACAGATAAGAAAATCCAAGACGTCGATTGCGACAATGTTGGTGACGCACCGCCGCCACCCATGATGGGCAATATGTCCAACACGCCGAAAGGTATCTGCATGGTCATGAAGTGGGGCGCAAAATCCGATAAACGCGTGGTTGGGCAGGCCTTGTACGATGATATGGTAACCGACTTGCGTGCCGGTATCGCCAAGATCACAGCGCCCATGACAGTTGTTTATGGCCGCGATGAACGCGGGCTTCCGGTTGCGATGATGGATGCAATCTACACTAGCAACTTTGCTGCGGCCCCAGACACCGAGTTCGTGCCTGTCGACGGGAGCTATCATTTCGTGATGCTCGACCAGCCTGAGAAAATGCAAGCCGCGCTGGAAGCATTTCTCGCCGACTGATCTTGCCCTCGGCTCCGCGCCGCCGCACAAGGTGGTGCATGAGCGAGACACAATTTCTTGAACTATCAGACAGCCGCCAGACCGCCTTTCGTCATCAGGCGGGAGACGGTCCGGCGCTGGTCTTTCTACCCGGCTATATGTCCGACATGGCAAGCGGCAAAGCCACCGCTACGATGAAATGGGCCGCGGCAAATGGCCGCGAATGTTTGTTGCTCGACTATTCGGGTTGCGGCGAAAGTTCGGGCGATTTTGCCGATGGCACATTGTCCAAATGGTGCGACGAGATTTTGGCACTGCTCGAGGCATGCGGCATCGAACGGGTTACACTGATCGGTTCGTCCATGGGCGGTTGGCTGATGCTGCTGGTCGCCGAAGCGCTCGGCGCACGTATCGCAGGTGTGATCGGAATCGCCTCGGCACCAGATTTCACCGATTGGGGTTATTCAGACGAACAGAAGGCCACATTGGCAGCCGGCGACGCCGTGTTTGAAGACAATCCTTATGGCCCCGAACCGACCCCGATATACGCCGCATTCTGGGCTGATGGAGAAGCGCAGAAGATGCTGGGCCGCGAGGTCCTGATCGACTGCCCCGTGCGGTTACTCCACGGCCAAAGCGACGACGATGTGCCTTGGGGAACATCCTTACGACTTGCGGAAAAGCTGCGTTCTCCAGACGTTCAGGTGACCTTGGTCAAAGATGGCGATCACCGCTTGTCGCGCGCTGAAGATATCGCGTTGCTGCTGCGGACAATCGCAAATCTGCCGAAAGTTTGACCTCCATGTTCTCTGCTATTGCACTCGCTCTTTTAGCCCAAACTGCTCCGCCCACGGCCACGGACGCCCGGCTAACAGTATGTCTGGACGCTGCTCGCACCGATCCGGCAACGGCCATCGCGCAAGGCAGCGAATGGCTGAACGAAACCGGTAGCGCCGGTGTCGCAAGCGCGGAGCAATGCCTCGGCACAGCTTATACGCGGCTGCTTAAATGGGAGGCTTCGGAAGAGGCCTTCGTCAGAGCCCGCGAGGCGGCACCTGAAGTACTGTACCTGCGCCGCTCAAGACTAGCGGCAATGGCTGGAAATGCTGCGCTGGCCGGTGGCAGGGCCGACGCGGCGCTGGCGCATTTCGATACCGCGTTGGCCGATGGCGAGCACGCCGGAATAGGCGGGATGACTGGAATGATTTCCGTCGATCGGTCGCGTGCCTTGGTCGCATTGAGCCGCGAAGCCGAAGCCGGGGAGGCACTTGAACGTGCCCGCCGCGAGGCCCCTCAAGACCCGCAAGCCTGGCTGCTATCAGCCACTCTTGCGCGCCGGTCAGACGACCTGCTGGCCGCACAATCTTATATTGAAACGGCTGCCGCGCTCGACAGCGATGATCCCGAAATCGGGTTGGAGGCTGGAGTGATCGCCGTACTGTCGGGCCGCGAGGAAGCAGCAAGGCAAAGCTGGCAGTCACTCCTGATTACCGCTCCCGGAAAAAAGTCTGCGCAGACGGCAGCGTCCTATCTCGAACAGCTTGGTGACGAACCCGCGGTCGCCTCTCAGCAGGAAACCGGACGATGAGTGTAGCCCTTTCAGTCCTCGACCTAGTGCCCGTTCGTGAAGGCGGCAACGTGCGCGAAGCGATTGCGCAGGCGACCGAACTGGCGAAGGCGGCCGATGATGCCGGATATGCCCGTTTCTGGGTCGCCGAACACCACGCGATGGAAGGGATTGCGGGAGGCGCGGCAGCGGTTGTCTTATCGGCGATCGGCCATGCAACCTCGACAATCCGCATCGGCTCTGGCGGGATTATGCTGCCCAATCACAATCCTTTCGTTATCGCCGAGCAGTTCGGCACGCTAGATGCGCTTTTTCCCGGACGGATCGACCTGGGACTTGGCCGTGCACCGGGTGCGGACGGCAGAATTGCCACTGCGTTTCGCAAGAACCTGGCTCAGGCTGCCGAACATTTCCCACAAGATGTAGTCGAGCTGCGAGCATTGCTGACCGGCAAACCCGAGCTGGCCCTGAAGGCAACGCCGGGACACGGCGCCAATGTCGAAATGTGGATGCTCGGCTCCAGCCTGTTCGGGGCTCAGCTCGCTGCTCAATTAGGCTTGCCCTATGCTTTCGCGAGCCATTTTGCGCCCGACCACCTGGACGCCGCGCTGGCACTCTATCGGCGGAATTTTGAACCGTCCAAAGCTCTGGCGCAGCCGCATGTCATGGCCGCGATGACCGTGATTGCCGCTGATACTGATGCCGAGGCGCAGCTCCTCGCATCATCGCTGGAACAAAGCTTTGTAAGATTGCGGACAGGCAATCCCGGCAAGCTCCCGCCACCCGTAGAAGGCTACCGCGACATGCTCCCGGCACCGGCGCGGGCAATGCTCGAACATATCGGACAGGCACGCGCCGTCGGCTCGCCTGAAACTGTGCGCAGTGCAATTGAAGCCTTCGTCGAGCGTACCGGAGCAGACGAGATAATTGTGTCGGGCGCGACCTTTGATCCTGCGGCCCGAAACCGCTCGCTCACTCTGACAATGGGGGCCATTCAGGGCTAAGCGAGCGGAACCGAACGTCCGCCCTAGGGAAGGCGGACTAGGAGCGATTTGGCCGAAGACCATTGGCATCCCGGATCGCTGAAGGGACCAACCTAGTCACGGGTCCAGCATGCCTGTATCCATTATAGAAGCAGGGCAGGGCAATCGGGCGGCGAAGCGGGTGCGCTATAAATAAAATTACGCATAATGCCGCCTTGCCCACCCTCGATTGGAGGCCTATCGCACGCAATATAGTTGCGTGCGCAACCAGCTGGATCGCCGGGCGCTGACAACATTGCAGATGGAGCGTGCGGAATGGTTGGTATGGGCAAGAAAAAATCGTCCAAGCTGGTGAGTGATCTCTCCGCTACAATCCGCGATTCTCTGCTCCCCGGTGACACACCATTTTCCGATGAAGAACTAAGCGAGGCGGCCTCGCTATTGCTCGAAACCGCCAAAACACGTGCCAATGGCAATGCAGCGCTGGCAATGAAAACCGGCGTCATAAACGCTGGCGAAACTTCTGATTCTCGCCGAGTGATGCGGATCGCAATCATCAATGACGATATGCCGTTCCTCGTAGATTCCATCGCAGCAACCGTTGCCGCACTAGGCCTGACAATCGACCGTTTGGTACATCCAGTTGTCGGAACCGAGCGTGACACAAAGGGAGTCTTAAGGGCTCTGAAGGATCACAAATCCTCACGCCGGGAATCGATGATCTATCTTGAAACGAACCGGATAGATGCCCGCCAACGTTCCGCTTTGCGCAAGGCGCTCAATGCGACTTTGGTGGATGTGCACACCGCAGTTTCCGACTGGCCGGAACTGCAAGAAGCCATGCGCGAGGATGCAACCAAGCTTGGCGATACTGACGGGGCTGATCTGCTGCGCTGGCTCGACGCAGGGATGCTGACCCAGCTTGGCCATCTGACGCGCAAACGCGACGGCAGCCATTCGCAATTGCTCGGCATTTGCCGCCGGTCGGCCAAGGGACTTTTGGCTGACGCCTCTTATGACCGTGCCTTCAAATGGTTCGAGAAAGCCGAGGGAGGGCCGTTAGCCACCGCTCCGCTGATCATAAAGGCGAACCGGCTCGCCAATGTGCATCGCCGCGTCCCGCTCGACCTGTTTATCGTGCCCGTGATGGACGGCGAAGAAGTCACTGCACTTTCGGTTCATGCGGGCGTTTGGACCAGTGCCGCATTGGCCGCACCGCCGCGCGATATTCCGGTGATGCGGACCAGCCTCGACACGCTGATGGCCCGGTTCGGCTTCACGCCCGGCGGGCACGCTGCCAAGTCGCTGATCCATGCGCTAACCACTTTACCGCATGACCTGGCGATTGGCTTTACAGAAGCGGAACTGGGCCAGGTATCCAGCGCGATCATGAGCCTGGTCGACCGGCCGCGCCCGCGCCTGTCGCTGGTTCAAACGCCGCTTGGCCGTCACTTGTTCGCCTTTGTCTGGCTGCCACGCGACATGCTCTCGACGCAGGTCCGCCTGCGCATTCGTGACTTATTGCTAGATAGTACTGGTGCCGAATTGATCGACTGGAGCCTGCAAGTCGAGGGTGGAACTCTGGCTACTCTGCGCTTCGTGCTCGATATTCGCGGCGTCAAGAAACTGCCCGATCAAACCGCTTTGGATTCGCAGTTGCAGGAGCTGCTACGCGGTTGGGGCGACGCGGTGGAGGCCGAGCTTGCGTCAGGCGAAGAGGGCGGCCGTGCCGCTGCCATCGCTGCCCGCTACGCCGAAGCATTCCCACAGGCATACCGCGATGAATATGGCGCTGCCGAAGCTGCCCGCGATATTCGCCGTCTGCGCAATCTCACGGGAGAATCGGAACATGTTGGGGAGCCAATGCGCGACGCGCGGTTGTACCAGATGGATGGTGACGACGATAATTGTCTGCGCCTGAAAATTTACCAGCATTCCGGCTCGATTTCCCTGTCCGACACCGTCCCCGCTCTGGAAAACTTTGGTTTCCATGTGCTGACAGAATTGCCGACAGATCTGGATGGCGGCGAGCTCGGCTCCATTCACGATTTCACTCTGTCACTGGCAGAAGGTGTTGAAGCTCGACCATTGCTCGAACGGGCAGGTGCAATCGAACACGCTATTGCCAACGTGCTCAACGGTGTGGCCGAGGACGACCCGTTCAACCGGCTCGTCGTGGGCACCGCACTAACCTCGCTTGAAGCGAACGGATTGCGCGCATTTTACCGCTATTTGCGGCAGGCCGGCATGGGGTTCACCATCTATACAGTCGTCGATGCGTTGCGGCGCGCGCCCGCTGTCACCCGCTCGATCCTCGACTATTTCATCGCCCGTCACGATCCCGATTTCAAAGGTGACCGCGAAGAAGCTGCCGCTGAAGCACAGGCCGCTGGCAAGCGCGCCTTGGCAAAGGTTTCGGCAATCAATGATGACCGCCTGCTGCGGCTCTATCAGGCGGTGGCCGAGGCGATCCTGCGAACCAACGCGTTCGCCCCTTCTGCTCGCGAGGCGCTGGCGTTCAAGATCGATTCTTCGCTCGTGCCGAATTTGCCCAAGCCCGTGCCTTGGCGCGAAATCTGGGTGTACTCACGCCGTGTCGAAGGCATCCATCTGCGCGCCGGACCAGTGGCCCGCGGCGGCCTGCGCTGGTCTGATCGGCGCGATGATTTCCGCACTGAAATTCTCGGCCTGATGAAAGCCCAGCGCGTCAAGAACGCCGTCATCGTGCCCACCGGCGCGAAGGGCGGTTTCTACCCCAAACAATTGCCCGACCCTGCGACCGACCGTGAAGGCTGGGCGGCCGAAGGCAAGGCAAGTTACGAGCTATTCATTCGCACTTTGCTGTCCATTACGGACGATTATGACAAGTCCAAACTTGTCCACCCGGAGCGCGTTGTGATCCATGACGGGGAAGACCCCTATTTCGTGGTCGCAGCCGACAAGGGCACGGCCACTTTCTCAGACGTTGCCAATTCAATCGCCGAGAAGCGCGGCTTCTGGCTGGACGATGCTTTCGCCAGTGGTGGCTCCAACGGATATGACCACAAGGCGATGGGCATCACTGCGCGCGGCGCGTGGGTTTCTGTCCAGCGTCACTTCCTGGAAATGGGCGTGGACGTGCAGAAAGACCCGGTTCAGGTCGTCGGTTGCGGCGATATGTCCGGCGATGTCTTCGGCAACGGCATGCTGCTATCGAAATCGATCAAGCTGGTTGCGGCATTCGATCACCGCCATATTTTTATCGATCCGGATCCCGATCCGGCAAAGAGCTGGAAAGAACGCAGCCGCCTGTTCCAGCTCCCCAGTTCAAGCTGGGAAGACTATGACGAAAAGCTGATTTCACGCGGCGGGGGTGTGTTCGCTCGTAGTTCCAAGACGATCAAATTGTCAGCAGCTGCGCAGAAAGTGCTGGTCACTGAACAGGGCGAGATGGATCCCGAAACGCTGATCTCGATCATCATGAAATCACCGGCAGACCTGATCTGGTTCGGCGGCATCGGCACATATATCAAAGCAAGCAGCGAGAATAATATTCAGGTCGGCGACCCGGGCAATGATAGCTTACGCGTCGATGCCAGCGACCTGCGCGCCAAAGTTATTGGCGAAGGTGCCAATCTTGGCGTGACGCAGGCAGGCCGGATTGAATTCGCGCTGGGCGGCGGGCGGCTCAATACTGACTTCATCGACAATTCGGCAGGCGTCGATTGTTCAGATAATGAGGTCAATATCAAGATCGCGCTAAGCGCACCGCGGCAATCCGGAAAATTATCCGACAAGAAGCGTAACGAATTACTCGAATCCATGACTGAAGAGGTCGGGGAGATCGTACTGGAGGATAACCGCCTTCAGGCTCTAGCCCTGTCAGTCGCACAGGTCGGCGGAGCCAAGAGCCTGGCATCGCACCTCCGTCTCATCGAGAAACTTGAGGAGTCCGGCAATCTCGATCGCAAGACAGAAGGCCTCGTCGATGGCGAGACTTTGTCGCGCCGGTCGAGTGATGGCCATGGCCTTACACGGCCAGAACTTGCGGTCCTGCTCAGCTCGACCAAGCTGACACTACAAGATGCAATCGAGGCAAGCTCATTGCCAGACGATCCCGGAATGGTTGGCGATCTAATCAGCTATTTCCCCGAGCCTATGCGCGACACATATCGCAAGGCGATCGAGGGCCACAGGCTACGGCGGGAAATTATCGCCACCGCTCTCGCCAACCGCATCATCAACCGCATGGGCATCGTCCACGCGTTTGAACTGGTCGAGGAAGAGGGCACCGGCCTTGCCCAGGTTGCCAGCGCATTTGTTGCGGCCGAACGCTTGTTCGATTTTGCCGGACTTTGGGCATCGCTGGAAACTGCCGAAATGCCGGAAAATGCCCGGCTCCAACTGTTTGACCGTGGCGCGGCTGGCATGGCCAATCTCGTCGCTGATCTTCTGCGAGCAGGGGCGGCCAATGCAAAGCCGTCTGATCTCGAAAATCGACTTTCCAAGGGCATCAGCGCCTTGCGAGAATTGACCAGCAGCCATCTCGCGGCCGAATCCCGCAATCAGTCCGACAAGCTGCGGGGCGAATTGACCGATGCTGGCGCGCCTGAGAAAGAAGCGGCCAAGGTGACGCATCTGTTCGATATGGATGGCGCGGTTGGGATCGCCAGCCTGGCCAAGGATGCCGAGATCGATCCGCGCAAGCTGACGGCAGCCTTTACCGAGCTTGGAGAACGATTGGGCCTCGATTGGGCGCAAGCGATTGCAGCGATGATGAACCCATCTGATGTTTGGGAGCGGATGCTGGTTTCCGGTCTTGCGCGTGACTTCCAGCAAATGCGGCTTGAGTTCCTCCGCAGAATGGCCCGGAGCAGGGGCGGCAAGGCCAATCCCTGCGCTGCAGTCGAGGACTGGATCGGCGATCATGAGGAATCGGTTCGCCAGTTCCGCTCGATGATATCCCGCGCGCAATCGCAATCGCAGGTCGCACCGGCCATGTTAGCCCAGATCGCAAGTCAGGCGCGCAACTTGCTTGGCCGCTAGCGACTGCCCTCAAGCGGAGTCGGCCTTGGCTTCAAGACCGCTTTCGGCCAAACAGCGCCGATGGAACATGCAGATGTCATAATTGTCGGCTCGGGCCACGGCGGGGCGAGCGCTGCGATTGCCTTGCGCCAGCAGGGTTTTGAAGGTTCGGTCATGATGATCGGGCGGGAAAACAACCTGCCCTATGAACGCCCGCCGCTGTCAAAAGAATATCTGGCCGGGGCCAAGCCGTTCGAACGCATGCTGATAAGGCCTGAAGCGTTCTGGACCGAGCGCAATATCACGCTACGGCTCGGCAGCGCGGTTTCCTCACTCGATCCGATGACCAAAACAGTCACGCTCGCTGACAAATCCGAAGTCCGCTATGGCTCGCTAATCTGGTCGGCCGGGGGCAATCCGCGCCGTATGTCCTGCGCTGGCTGCGACCTTGAGGGAATTCACACAGTCCGTGATTTAGCCGATGCCGACCGCATGATGGCCGAGCTCGAAGGCGGATCGCGGCGCGCGGTAGTAATCGGCGGCGGGTACATCGGGCTTGAGGCCGCAGCCGTGCTGACCAAGTTCGATTGTCAGGTTACGTTGCTGGAAGCCTTGCCGCGCGTGCTGTCACGCGTTGCGGGCGAGGAACTGTCGGCTTTCTACGAAGCCGAACACCGTACCCACGGGGTCGATGTAAGAACCGGCGCAGCAGTCGAAGCGTTTGAAGGTGACGGCGATAAGGTCACCGGCGTCAAACTTGCCATCGGCGAGATCATCCCTGCCGACATCGTCGTGGTGGGCATAGGTATCGTCCCAGCAATCGGTCCGCTGATTGCGGCAGGTGCAGCCGGCGCGAACGGAGTCGAGGTCGACGACTATTGCCTCACCTCGCTCGAGGATGTGTATGCGATTGGCGACTGCGCGGCGCATGCCAACCCCTATGCTGACGGAGCAGTTATACGGCTGGAATCGGTCCAGAATGCCAATGACATGGCTAAAGTCGCAGCGATGGCGATCATGGTCGAAGGCGAGCCATATGATGCGTTTCCGTGGTTCTGGTCGAACCAATATGATCTGAAGCTGCAAACCGCTGGCCTTAGCCTCGACTACGACAATGCAATCACCCGCGGCGATCCAGCGGACCGGTCATTTTCGGTTGTCTATCTCAAAGAAGGCCGAATGATTGCGATCGACTGCGTAAATGCGGTCAAAGATTATGTGCAAGGCCGCAAGCTGATCGAAGCGCGCGTACATCCCGATCTTGAGTTATTGGCCGACAAGGCCACGCCGCTCAAGGAGCTGCTCTAAGCTGCATCAGCGCCCATCGCGCTGCTTCTGCGACAACAGGGTCGGGATCGAGCGCCAGTTCTTCCGCCTGGCCCATCAATGATGCGTCCCCGCTGTTCCCCGCTGCGATCAAGCAATTGCGCACAAAGCGGTCACGCCCGATCCGTTTGATCGGACTGCCAGAGAATAACGCGCGGAAGCTCGCATCATCAAGCTTCAGCAAGTCTGAGAGACGCGGCGCGGCCAATTCGGCGCGGGAAGCAAAGGCCTTGTTCCGCGCGGCTTGATCGGCAAATTTGTTCCACGGACAGACAGCAAGGCAATCGTCGCAGCCATAGATGCGGTTACCCATGGGTTTGCGGAATTCCTCCGGGATCGGACCTTTGTGTTCGATGGTGAGGTAGGAAATGCAGCGCCGCGCATCGACTTGATAGGGCGCAGGGAAGGCGTCAGTCGGGCAGGCCGTCTGGCAGGCATTGCACGATCCGCACAGGTCATCATGCGGTATTTCCGGCGCAAATGGCACTGTCGTGTAAATCGCGCCGAGGAACAGCCAGCTACCATGCTCACGGCTGACGAGGTTGGAATGTTTGCCTTGCCAACCGATGCCCGCCGCTTCGCCCAGCGGCTTTTCCATCACCGGAGCGGTGTCGACGAAAACTTTGAGCTGCGCTTCGCCGAGGCCCAGCTTCTCCGTTTCAGCAACCAGCCAACGGGCGAGCGCCTTGAGCGCCTTCTTCACCGTCACATGATAATCGCCACCTTGAGCATAGACCGAAATCCGCGCCCGATCGCCCGCATCCTCTAGCGCGAACGGATCGACTGACGGGGCGTAACTCATGCCAAGCGCAATGACGCTTGCAGCTTTAGGCCACATGCTTTGCGGGCCGCGACGCACGTCAGCGCGCGCCTTCATCCAGTCCATATCGCCCTGGTAGCCGGCCTCCAGCCAGTCATCCAGACGCTGGGCGCGCAAGGGATCATCCTCCGCCGGAGCAAAGCCGATAGTAGCGAACCCAAGGGAGCGCGCATGCGCAATCAGGCGCACTTTCAGGTCATCGAGTATGTCAGCGTTAACCAACTTCGCTGTTGCTCCTGTTCATTCATCAGGGTTAATCGCCCGGTATGGATAGCGCGCTAGGCGATCGGCCCCGTTCGGGCAATGAAGCGGTTTCAACTGCAAAGACAAGCGGAGAACTTCGTCCTGCGGCGATTGAAGCGCGTGGGCTGGTCAAACGTTTCGACAATACGTTGGCCGTTGACGGCGTAGACATCACCGTGCCCGAAGGCGCGATTTACGGCATTCTTGGCCCCAATGGCGCCGGCAAAACCACGACTTTGCGGATGCTGCTCGGCATTATCGAACCCGACGATGGCACGCGCAAAGTGCTCGGGACGGATAAGCCCTATGATATCGCCCGCCTGATCGGATATTTGCCTGAAGAGCGCGGACTTTACCCATCCATGAAAGCCTATGAGGCCATCGCATTCATGGGCGCATTGCGCGGCGTACCGTTGAAGGAGGGCCGGATTCGCGGCCGCGAATTGCTGGAGGCGCACGGCCTTGGTCATGCCGCCGACCGCCAGATCCGTCAGCTGTCGAAAGGCATGGCGCAAACCGTCCAGCTGCTCGGCACACTGGTTCACAACCCAAAGCTGGTCGTGCTGGACGAGCCATTTTCGGGCCTCGATGCGATCAATCAGGGCAAGCTGGAGGCCATGATCCGTGATCTTGCTGCAGCCGGAACCACTGTTATCTTTTCCACCCATGTCATCGCCCATGCCGAACGGCTGTGCGAGGGCATCGCTATTATCGCAGGCGGCAAAGTGCCCTTCGCCGGACTGGTCGACGAAGCCCGTGACCGTATTCCGCCACAGGTCCGCCTAGAAACCCGCGAAGAGGAAGGCGCATGGCGCGCTGCATTACCTGATGACGCGCGCCGCGAGGGCAGTTTCTGGCACTTCTCGCTGCCCGAAAGCGGCGTGGAGCCATTGCTTCGCGCCCTGATCGAAGGCGAGGCAGGCATCCTCTCGCTTTCTATCGAACGCGCTGGCCTCCACGACGCCTTCGTCGCCATTGCCGGGGAAGCAGCAGCCCGCGAACTCGAGGCTGACCGCCAGTCGGAGCTCAGCACATGAACCGCAATTTGACCACTCCGGGCCGCCTCTCGATATGGCAAGCCGCCTTTGTCATCGCGCGCCGTGACTTTGTCGCGATCCTGTTCAGCAAGACCTTCCTGTTCTTCCTGCTCGGCCCGCTGTTCCCGATTATTGTCGCGATCGCTGCAGGAAGCATAGGCCAGCAGGTAGCCGGTGGCGTCTCCGATCCGGTGATCGGAGTAGCTATGAGTGACGCCGACACTAAATCCATGCTCGCCGCCCGCGACGCATTGGATAAAGATCTTGGGAGTGTTTTGCCGCCTATGAAGGCAATCGAACTGCCCGCCGATGGAACCCCTTACGATCCCGAGCAGGAACTTACCGAAAGCAGCGGAGATTTGGCCGCAATCGTGACTGGCACGCTAGCCGCACCGGTGTTGACGGCCACAGATGACCGTACCGAAAGATGGCAAGGCCGCGTTGCCTTGGTTGCTAGCACCGCCTCATCACAATCCCCTCTCAAGTTCCCGACCGTGACGACGCAGACTGTCGCCACCAGCGGTGCTAGCGAAACGAAAAGCCGGGTAATCACTGCACAGGCCGGTCAGACGCTACTGTTTTTGATGACCATGCTGCTCGCGGGAATGGTGCTGTCCAATCTGGTGGAGGAGAAGGGCAATAAGATCATCGAGATCCTTGCCGCTGCGATCCCGATGGACGCTGTTTTCCTAGGCAAGCTTTTTGCAATGCTTGGCGTCTCGATGGTGGGTATCAGCGTTTGGGGCGGCACTGCCGGAATCCTGCTGGCCTTCAATCCTATTACCGGAGCGCTACCTGAACCGGCAGTCGGCTGGCCGCTGTTTGTGACATTCGGAATCATCTATTTTGCGATGGGCTATCTGCTGATCGGCTCCGTGTTCCTCGCCATCGGATCAATGGCTGCGACTGTGCGCGAGGTGCAAACACTGTCGATGCCAGTGACGATGCTCCAACTGATCAATTTCTTCTTCGCCAGCTATGCGATGGCGCATCAGAACACTGCCGCCGAATATGCCGCGATTGCTTTCCCGCTTAGTTCGCCCTTTGCGATGCTGGCCCGCGCGGCACAGCAGCCGGAAATCTGGCCGCATCTGGCCGCTTTGGCATGGCAGGCTCTGTGGGTAGCGATCTTTATCAAGCTGGGTGCAGGACTGTTCCGCCGCCGCGTGATGAAGTCCGGCCCGCAAGGGGTGAAGAAGCAGCGCTGGTGGCGGCGCGGCCCATCCGCTGCAAGAAACGCGTGCGCCGCACAGGTTGCATCGGGCAACTGACTATTGACATTGAGGTAAGTAAGTTCAGATTACCGGTAACGATTCTGCGGCGCAAAGACTGCGGGACAGGAGAGATTGAACATGGCCACGCAAGCTGCTGAACATGCGCCCCATCCGGGGCCTCACGACGGAAAATGGCGCACCGAGCCAACCGCTTACAATGCGCTGCATGATTATCTGCGCGACAATCCGCAGGCCCAGCCGCATCACGAACACCCCTTTGATGTCAGCCGCAGCGACATTTACTTCGAAGATCGGTGGCAGCCCATCTTTGCCGAAATGCGCGCAAAGGGCCCGCTGCATTATGTACCCGACAGCCCGTTTGGCCCCTATTGGAATGTCGTTCAACATAAGGCGATTCAGCACGTAGAATCGCTGCCCGATATCTTCTCCTCCAGCTGGGAACATGGCGGCATCACCATTCTCGAACGGCCCGAGGATAGCGAGTTCGAACTGCCGATGTTCATCGCGATGGACCGGCCAAAGCACACCGGACAGCGCCGCACCGTAGCGCCCGCTTTCACGCCGGCTGAAATGAAGCGGATGGAGGATGAAATCCGCAAGCGCACCGGCGAAGTGCTAGACAGCTTACCCGAAGGCGAGACATTTGACTGGGTCGAGAAAGTCTCGATCGAGCTCACCACCGGCATGCTCGCAATCCTGTTCGGCTTCCCATGGAAGGACCGCCATCTGCTGACCTATTGGTCTGATTGGGCGGGCGATACCGAACTCGCACTTGTGCGCGAACTGGACGAATATCGTCAGGGCGTGCTCGGCGAAATGGCCGCTTATTTCCAGCAGCTATGGGTCGAACGTTCGCAAGCCGAACCAACCCCTGATCTCATTTCGATGATGATCCATTCCGAAGCCATGAACCAGATGAGCCCGCAGGAATTCATGGGCAATCTGGTGCTGCTGATCGTGGGCGGAAATGACACTACGCGCAACACCATGTCAGGCATCATTCACGGCTTCGACAAATTCCCCGACCAGCGCAAATTGTTCGAAGAAGACGCCAGCCTGATCCCCAATGCGGTTCAGGAATGCATCCGCTTCCAGACACCGCTGGCGCATATGCGGCGCACTGCAAATGAAGACACGGAACTGTTCGGGGAGCAGATCAAAAAGGGCGACAAGCTCGTCATGTGGTATCTTTCCGCAAATCGTGACGAGACCGTGTTTGATAACCCGGACAAGATCGACATCACCCGCGAGAATGCGCGGCGGAACATCGCATTCGGTTACGGCATCCACCGCTGTGTCGGTGCAAGGCTCGCTGAATTGCAGCTTCGCATTCTGCTTGAGGAAATTCATGCGCGCCGGATCCGCATACATGTTGCTGGCGATGTCGAACGCGTGCGAGCGAACTTCGTCCATGGCTTCCGCAAGTTGGAAGTAGAAATGACGCGGTTCTAGGAACCAGGAGGTTTTTTGCGGCGTTCAGTAACCATTCGGGGGTTTCCTGCGAATAGGAGGTTATGGATATGAACTTATCGCGCCGCAATATTCTCGCCCTTTTCGGTATCGGAGCTGCTCTGCCCGTGCTCGCCGCATGCGGTTCGGGCCGCGCCGAGGCGAAGACATTTCCCATCAGGCGCAGTGAAGCTCAATGGCGTAAGCGCCTGACCAAGTCCGAGTTCAACGTACTGCGCAACGCCGCGACGGAGCGGCCCTATAGCTCGCCTTTGGATAAGGAAAAACGCGCCGGTACGTTCGTCTGCGCGGGCTGCGCCAACAAGCTCTATTCCTCGAAAACCAAATTCGACAGCCGCACCGGCTGGCCAAGTTTCTGGAAGGCGCTGCCGGGCGCTGTAGGCACCACCACCGATTACAAAATCGGCTATGCGCGCACTGAAGTACATTGCGCCGATTGCGGCGGGCATCTGGGACATATCTTCGATGATGGCCCGAAACCCACGGGCAAGCGGCACTGCATCAATGGCGTCGCGATGGATTTCCGCGCAGCGTAAGTCACCCCTTAACCAGGCGCGGGAATTTTCTGTAACCGCGCCACCATCCGCGCAAAATCGGCCAGCGCAAATGTTCGCTCAAAGACAAATCCGTGAAGGTGTTCTCGGTGCCACATGACCTTGGCATACAAGGGATCGGGCAGTCCTTGGCCCTTCAGGCGCACAAGCTGTGACGGCGCCCA
>JBBKVP010000017.1:0-7230 GCA_037968495.1 Pontixanthobacter sp.
ACCATCGATCCAAAGATAGGGATCGGCAGGCAATGGGCGGTCAGCCATTGAGCAAGGGTTGCGATGAAATCAGCTTCATACCAACTTGTTGCGACTGCTGCGGCAAGAATACCCGGCCCGAGTGGCACCGCGACCCCGACGAGTGCCGTCTTCCCGAATTCGCCAAGCGTCTCGAAAGTCTTACTATAGACGGCGTATCTCTCGAGCAAAAACGTCACCAAGGCGATTTCAATTGCATTGGCTGTTGCGAGGCCGAACGCCAGTGGCACTGGATCGCCCACCGCAATATTCGCCGCGAAGCTAGCCAGATAGCAGAGGCTCAGCGCCGTTATCTGGTAATCGCGTTTTTGACCAACCAGCAAACCAATGACGAGAGCGTTGCCAATCGAGAAGGCCGCTATACGACCGGTATCTATGGTGAGCCAGATTGAAGCATGAGCGAGTATGCCATACATCGCGGCGACAAGCACTAGGATCGGCAGGCTATAAGCCCATGATCGCACATGTTTCGGTGGCGAGTTGTAATAGTTCAAACCCATTCTTCAAAAATAGCCGAGTTGTGGTTAATTTTTAGTTTCGGCACTGTCAGAGGTGTTGTCAGGCCTTGTCAGACTAACTGTACCTGATTGAAAATTCAGGCTATTTGGCTAGGGCAAGGCGATGCCCAGACTCAAAAAGCCAGCCAGTCCGTTCCGGTATTTCAACTCATCGCCGGAGATCATCCGCCTGGTCGTCATGATGTATGTGCGTTTCCCGCTGAGTTTGCGGAACGTCGAAGATCTGCTGTTCGAGCGCGGGATTGACCTTTGTCATGAGGCTGTGGTGGAACCGGTTCGGTCCCATGTTTGCCGCCAATATCCGGAGGCCACGAGTAAGCCGGATGAAAGGCTTTCGTCACTGGCAGTGGCACCTTGATGAGGTGTTCGTAAAGATCAATGGGGAGACCCATTACCTTTGGCGTGCGGTGGATCAAGAAGGCGAGATCCTCGGGAGCTATGTCACGAAAAAGCATGACAAAAGGGCTGCCTTGCGGTTCTTGAAGAAGGCGCCCAAGCGGAATGGTCGGACGGAGAAGATCGTAACGGAGGGCCTCCGCTCCTATCCGGCAGCCATGCGAGAGCTAGGAAATCTCGACAGGCGTGAAATGGGCCGATGGCTCAACAATCGATCGGAGAACTCACATCTCCCGTTCCGACGAAGGGAGCGAGCAATGCTACGATTTCGGCAGATAAAGTCGTTACAAAAGTTCGCCTCAGTCCATGCCAACGTCCACAACCACTTCAACTCAGATCGCCACCTCACCGACAGACAAACCTACAAAGCCAACCGCTCAGCCTCGTTGGTTGAGTGGCAAGATCTCATAGCCTGACCGGAAGTGGGGTAGGGGCGAACTCCGCCAAGTGGAGACGAGTTAGCGTTAGACCGCCACCTCATCGGCTATGATGCGTTTGCCCCAGCTAGCTTGCTTAGGCCCGAAAAACTGCATACGGAGAAGGTAACTTCAATGCTCGGGAGCTGGCATGGACCTGGACACAGGAAGCGTTAATGTCGCCCATCTTGCCGAGCAAGATCCGGCGCAGGCACTGCCGATCCTGGAGGCTGCAATCCGCAGGAACGATAGCGACGCGGGTGCCTTTCGTCTGCTGGGAAAGGCACTCAGGTCAGTAGGGCGCGATGATGAGGCGGAGGCGGCCGAAGTTGCTGCCATCAGGGCCGGAACCCGCGATCCGGCGCTGATTGCCATAGCTCAGGCATTGTTGGACGGTGATCTGTCAAATGCCGAAGCCTTGTTGCGGCAGCGGTTGGCGACGATGCCAACAGACGTAGCAGCCATTCGAATGATGGCTGAACTTGCCGCGCGGATCGGGCGACTCAGCGATGCCGAGGTATTACTCAAACGGGCTTTGGAATTGGCCCCAGGCTTCACTGCGGCCCGCGCCAATCTGGCAACTGTGCTCTACAAGCAAAGCCGTTATACAGAAGCCTCTGCCGTGCTGGATGATGTGCTGGCCCGCGATCCGAACAACCTTGGCAACCGCAACCTGAAGGCAGCAACGCTTGGCCGGATCGGAGATTACGATGAGGCGCTCAAACTCTATGCCGAACTGGTCGAAATATTTCCGGAACACGCGAAATTATGGATGAGCTACGGCCATATCCTCAAGACCGTTGGGCGACTGGAAGAGGGGGTTGCCGCCTACCATAGCGCGCTTGCCGTCCAGCCAGGGCTGGGTGAGGTTTGGTGGAGCCTGGCCAACCTCAAGACTGTGAAATTCAGCGATGCAGATGTCGCGGCTATGGAAGCAGCGCTGACGGGGGAGCCAAATCTTGACGATGCGATGCATCTGCATTTTGCACTGGGCAAAGCATGGGGTGAACGCGGCAATGCAGCCAGAAGCTTCGATCACTATTCCAAAGGTAACGCGCTGCGCAGCGACGAGATGAGATACGACCCCGAAGTTACCAGCGAACAGGTCGACCGATCGATTGCAGTGCTCACGCCCGAATTTTTGGCAGAGCGATCCGGTAGCGGCGATCCTTCGCCCGATCCGATCTTCATCCTTGGCCTGCCGCGCGCCGGATCAACGCTACTGGAACAAATTCTTGCGAGCCACTCGCAGGTCGAAGGGACGATGGAGTTGCCCGACATCCCGGCAATTGCTCTGCGTGAGGCAAAGAAGGTCACGGGCGATAGGCTGGCGTGGCCAGATGCGGCAGCTACCATGAGCCGCGGCGATCTTGCGGCATTGGGCGCTGAATTTCTCGAACGAACGCGGATCCAGCGCAAAACGAAGAAACCCTTTTATATCGACAAATTGCCAAACAATTGGGTCTATGCCGGTTTCATCCACCTTATCTTGCCCAATGCGAAGATTGTGGACGCTCGCCGCCATCCGCTTGATTGCTGTTTCTCCAATTTTCGGCAGCATTTCGCAAAGGGGCAGCCGTTTAGCTATGGCCTTGGCGATATCGGGCGCTATTATGCTGATTATGTGCGGGCAATGGATCACTATGACGCGGTCTTGCCGGGCCGAATTCACAGGGTGATCCACGAAAAGCTACTCGACGATCCGGAGACAGAAGTGCGCTGTCTGCTTGAATATCTCAAACTGCCATTCGAAGAACCCTGCCTCGCCTTTCACCAGAATACACGCGCTGTCCGGACAGCGTCTTCAGAGCAGGTGCGCCGCCCGATAAACCGCGACGGGGTGGGGCAATGGGAACCTTACCGCCAATGGCTTGGGCCGCTTGAAAAGGCGTTGGGAGATTTGCCGGAAACCTACGCGGACCGCTAGTTTCGGTGGGACTTCGTCATCTGAAAAAAGGTTGCAAAAAAGCCATAGCGCCAACTGATCAGCGTTGCGCGCATCGCTGCGCTATTGTCATTTGCCAATGAATGTGGCGCATAGTCAGACAGGGACCTAAATTGAGGGAGGAATTGGGTGGAAAATTCGCAATCTAATTACCGTCGGGCTTTTGCTGCTGCACTTTTAGGTGGTGCGTCACTGGTCAGTCTCAACAGCGCCGCAGCGCAGGGGGTGGCTGGGGCTTCCGTTGACCGCAATGTGATTATTGTTACCGCCAACAAGCGTGAGCAAGATTTGCAGGATGTGCCGGTGGCAATCACCGCAATCGGGAATGAAGAGCTGGACCAGCTGCAGGTCAATGAACTTCAAGATGCAGTCAAATTCCTTCCTTCGGTAACCATCCAGAAGAGCAAGGAAGGGGTTACACAAGTCTATTTCCGCGGTGTCGCTTCAGGTGAAAACGCCAACCATTCGACGTCCCAGCCGACTGTCGGCATTTATCTTGACGAAATGCCGATCACGACGATCCAGGGCGCACTTGATATTCACGCCTATGACCTTGCCCGCGTAGAGGCGCTCGCAGGCCCGCAGGGTACGCTCTACGGAGCAAGCTCAATGGCGGGTACGGTCAAGTTGGTAACCAACCAGCCTGACGTCGGCTCAACCTATGGGGCGGCCGATCTCGAGCTTAACAGCATCGCTCATGGCGGCATGGGCGGCGTCGCGGAAGGTTTCGTCAACCTCGCGCTGTCCGACAATGCCGCGTTGCGTCTAGTCGGCTGGTATCGTCGTGAAGCTGGCTATATCGACAATATTCCGGGCAGCAGGGTCTATCCCTCTCTCGAAGCCGAACAGGGCACGGCCGCAGCAACGCAGAATAATGCGGCCTTGGTCGATGACGATTACAACGACGTCGATACCTATGGAGCGCGTCTCGCACTCGGGATTGATCTCGATGACAACTGGACGCTGCGCCCGACCATTATCGGCCAGGTGCAGACGGCTAACGGCAATGGCCAGCAGGAGCGCAGCACCGCTGTGACCGGGAAGCTGCAAACGGTGCAGTACAATCCCGAGCGGCGCGACGACAAATGGATCCAAGCGGCACTGACCATTGAAGGCAAGATCGGCAATTGGGATCTTGTGGCTACCGCCGGCCAATTGCGGCGCAAGAATGAGGTGGAATTCGATTATTCGGACTACGCCTATTTCTACGACGCGATTTCTGGCTACGGCGCCTATTTCTATGACAATAATGGCGATCTGGTTAGCCCGAACCAATATATCGTAGCGGAGGACAAATACCGCCGCGACTTCGGTGAAATTCGCATCAGCTCGCCGCAGGACAACCGTGTGCGTTTGTTGGCCGGCCTGTTTGCCCAGCGCCAATCGCACGGCATCGAACAAAACTATATCGTCGACGGTATCAGCGATGACATCACGGTTACCGGCACCGACAGCAACATCTGGCTGACTAAGCAGAAGCGCGTTGACCGTGACTATGCTGCCTTCGGTGAAGTGAGCTTCGATGTGACCGACCAGCTGACCCTGACCGGCGGCGCACGGCTCTACAATTACAAGAATTCGTTGGTCGGATTCTTCGGTTTCAATTCCAATTTCGGAGGGACCGGGGAAAGGCAGTGTTTTGCCGGGCCGATCGTTTCGGGATCGCCTTGCACCAATGTTGACAAGACCACTTCGGACACCGATGCGATTTACAAGCTCAATGCCACCTACAAGGTCAATGACGACGTTCTGGTATATGCGACTTGGTCGCAGGGCTTCAGGCCTGGCGGCGTCAACCGGCGCGGCACCTTGCCGCCATATCGGCCTGATACGCTGGACAATTACGAGATTGGCTGGAAAACCGAGTTCGGTCCTGTCCGCTTCAACGGCGCGATATATCAGGAAGACTGGAACGATATCCAGCTCTCGTTCCTCGGCCTCAACGGTTTGTCGGAGGTGCGAAACGCGGGCATTGCGCGCATCCGCGGGATCGAGGCCGATTTTGGCTATCGTGAAGGCGGCTTCACATTCAACCTGTCGGGGAGCTATAACGATGCCAAGATCACGCGCGATTTCTGCGCGATAGCCGTGCCCAATTTCGACTGCTCGGTCGATGTCGATCTTGATGGCAGCGGTAGCATCGATAATGGTAACGAGGTTAATGCGCTGCTGGCGCCATCGGGTGCGCGCCTGCCGATCACTGCCAAATTCAAGGGCAATGCCATTTCACGTTACGAGTTCCCGCTTGCGGGATGGGATGCGCATGTCCAAGGCGCGCTGGCCCACATTGGCAAACGGCGCAGCGACGTCAGGACGCTCGAAAACGGGATCAAGGGTACGTTTGGTGCTTTCACCACTTTCGACGCCAGTATCGGGGCGAAGAATGGCAACTATCGGGTTGAACTGTTCGCTACCAATTTGTTCGATAGCAATGGTGTACTCGACACTACAGTTCAGTGCCTCGAGACCACCTGCGGCGATCCGGGTGGTGCAAGCAATACGGGCCCGGTCTTGTACGATTACCCAATCAAGCCGCGAACAATAGGGCTGAAGGTCGGCCTCGATTTTTAGTCTGTGACTGGCAGCACCAACAAAGCAATAAGGCCGGGCCGCAAGCTTGGCCTTATTGCGCCATCGCCTTGGTCATGGGCAGTATGATCAGCTCGGGCGTGTTCATGCTGCCTGCCAGCCTTGCACCATTCGGCTGGAACACTGTCGGCGGATGGATTGTGACCATCGCCGGGGCGCTGGTGCTCGCGTGGCTGCTTTCCTGCCTGACTCGGCAAGTGTCTGATGCAGACGATATGATTGGCTTCATCACGAGCGCCTTTGCCAAGGGTGTGGGGATCATGGCCTCGTAACCATGTGGGTCGGCAAACCGACCATTGCAGTCGCCGCGATAATCTATCTTTCTGCAATGTATCCAGCGATTGGAGCGTACCCGGCCTTGGGCGCGATTGCGCTGCTGTGGGCGGCAGCACTAGTGAATTTACGCAGCGTCCAAACGGCCGGTAATTTTCAGATCGTGACCTTGGTGATCAAGCTGGTGCCATTGCTGGTAGTGATAGTGATTGCAGGCGGAGTGCTCGCGACAGGTAGCGGAGAGATTGCCCCGTTCGAACCTGAGGACATCAGCGTATCCGGGCTATCAGGGGCCGCGGCGCTGACCTTTTGGGCCTTGCTGGATTTCGAAACGGCGAGCGTGGCGGCCAAGAAGGTCCACAACCCGCAGATCAACGTGCCTAAGGCAACGATGTGGGGGACAGTGCTAACTGGTCTGATCTACATGATCGTGTGCACAGCCATTGCAATGATGCTGCCGCAGGAAATCACCAGCACTTCGCCAGCTCCATTCGCAACCTTTGTGGAACGATACTGGAGCGCCGGACCGGCAGCGCTGATCGGTTTCTTTGCAATCGTCAGCTGCATCGGTGCCCTCAACGGCTGGGTATTGGTGCAAGGCGATCTGCCACGCTGCATGGCCATCAAAGGCGAGTTTCCCAGGTGGTTTGCCGCGACGGATGCTCACGGCACGCCAAGAAGTGCGCTGGTGGTTTCTTCCATCATTGGCAGCGCCGTGTTGCTGCTCAATTCCAGCCGCAGCACGCAGGGGCTATTCGAATACTTGCTCTTGCTGGCCACGTCTGCAGCACTCTTGGGTTATCTTGCCGTCGCTTTGGCAGCGTGAAAATTGCGGATCGCGCGGGTTTGGGCAGTGCCGGGCGCACTCTATTCGCTATGGGCGCTATGGGGTGCTGGGATCGAAGTAAGCTTGCTGAGCTTCGTGCTGCTGCTGGCCGGGCTGCCGGTCCTGTCGTGGACGCAGCGAGAAGCGCGCTTAGCCGAGCAGACCGTCTAGCCTGATTTCAACCAGCGTCTGCGCTTCGCCTTCATCGAACGGCGCGTTGCCGAGCGA